>JAFSEX010000005.1 GCA_017435465.1 Bacilli bacterium | reverse complement strand
TTATCATTAACTCCTGTTTTAATTTATTTAATTCTTTCATGTTATACCTCCATTTTATACTTTCAGTATAACAAAAAGAATGTACAATTTTGTGCATTTTTATATTACATTTTTTGTACATTCTTATATTACCATTAACAATTTAATAAAGGCAAAGGTAATTTACAAATTTTTTCTGAAAATGGATTAAATCCTTTGGTTGTAGGAAAAAGAAGAATCAAAGTATGTACAAGAAATTGGAAAAAACAAGCTAAAAATGATCCTACTTTTAGTAAAAGAAGTTATCGTCCTATCCAAAAAGAAACTGATGAAGAAAAGAAAAAAAGATTAGAGGATATTAAATATTTACAAAAGAGAGTTAATCAATTAGAAATGGAAAATGAATTTTTAAAAAAAGTTCAGGCCTTAAGAAAGGGGTGAAAAAATATACAAGTCAGGTCTATAATATAATAAAAGAACTTGTTGATGAATATGAAGAACATGGACAAATAAAATATTTATGTGAATTATCTGGAGTTTCTAGAAGTGGGTATTACAATTATTTTAGTGAAAAATCAATAAAAAATAGAGATGAAAAGGAAAAACAAGATGAAAAAGATAAAGATATTATTTTAGATGCTTATAATAGACATGGATATAAAAAAGGAGCCAAAGGAATAAAAATGACTCTTGAAAATGAAGATAATATAATTTTTAATTTAAAACATATTAGAAGAATAATGAAAAAGTATGATATTATATGTCCAATTAGAAAAGCTAATCCTTATAAACAAATGTTAAAGAAAGATTTGGAACATAGAACTGTAGAAAATAAACTTAATCGTGAATTTAAACAAGATAAACCAGGAAAAGTATTATTAACAGATATTACATATTTATCTTATGGGTTTTATAAACGAGCTTACCTTTCTACAATTAAAGATGCTTCAACTAATGAAATAATGGCATTTCGATTATCAACTAATTTATATTTAGATTTTGTTTTAAAAACGATGTGGGATTTAAAAGAACAAAAAGAAGTTCCAATACCAGAAGATGCATTCGTTCATTCAGATCAAGGTAGTCATTATACCAGTCCAACTTTTCAATCTTTATTAAAAGAAATGAATTTAGGACAATCGATGTCTAGAAAAGGAAATTGTTGGGATAATTCGCCACAAGAATCTTTTTTTGGTCATATGAAGGATGAAATAGATTTTAAAAGAATTCAAACTTTTGAAGAATTACAAATTGAAATAAATAAATATATAGAGTATTATAATAATTATAGATATCAATGGAATTTAAAAAAGATGAGTCCTGTACAATACAGAAATCATCTTCTTCAAACCAATCCAATTAATAAATAAATTATACCACTATCGTGTCCATTTTATGGGGTACAATTTACCAATGAATTAGGTGATAACAAATCTATTTGGTTCACCCAACACTGGCATGTTGAATGTTCCTTTTTTATTTTATGAAGTAAACTTCATCCATATACATAATACCACAAAAAGTGTATTTTTACAAGCAATTTATCTTTTAAACTTTTTCTTCAACAAACTATTCTCAGTAATATATTCATTTTTATATTTAAAAATATGCTTTTTATCTCTAAACATATTATTCAAATTTTGATTATCAATAATTTTAGTTTTTCTAAAATTAAATTTATACAAATATCTTTCAAAAATAAATTTATTACAATAATATTTATGTTGTTTATGTTCTTCTATTACTTTATTAATTAATAATGAAATCATTAAAAGTGTATTCATAGATAATGAATTAGTATATGAGAATATCATAAATATTATTATAAATATGTATGAAATTATAATAGATAAAATATGTGAAAAATTAAATGAAAAATTTTTACACAACAATAAATTAATTAATTTTATACCATCTAATGGATAAATTGGAATTAAGTTAAAAAAGAATATTGAATAGTGATAATTTTTAAATAGTATAAATGTATAATCTGAAATTTTATATGAATTATATAACATAACTATTATAAAATAATAAATTAATTGAAATAATAAACCAGATATTGTAATAATTACTTCTTCACTAATTGGTTTATTTATTTTTTCATTAAATTTTATCATTCCGCCATATGGATAAAAATTTATAGAATCTATTTTCCAATTAAAAAATATTGATGTAATAATATGTCCACTTTCATGAAAAAATATAAGAGATGAAAATACTAAAAATTCTTTGAATAGACCAGTAAACGCAGATATAAATGCGAAAAAAAAGAATATAGGATGAATTTTAATTTTCTTTAATATATTCTTTATAATCAACATACTTTCCATCTTTTTGGTAAACTAAATATAATTCGTTACCACTTACTTCACCAAGTAATTTCCCTTTTTCGACATAATCATATAAATTAACATTTACTGTATTTAAATTTCCATACCATAAATCTACACCATTTGTTTGTTGAATAATTACTATATTTCCATATCCTTCCTTTTCACCCTGAAATACAACCATTCCACTTTCTTGAATTGGAACTAAATAATTTTCTTCAACAGTTAATTTTATTCCATCATTATATTTATTAATTTCTGTGTATACTAATTCTTCATTAAAAGTTGTTTTAACTTCTTTTTGAAATAGTTTTAAATCTTTAAATGGTAATACAGAACCCAAATATTTTGTATATAAAGTATTAACTTTTGCAAAACTAAAATTTTTTTCATATACATTTTGTTTTATTATTGCTTTATATTCATCACTGGTTTTAGTAATAATTAATACTCCTAAAACTAAAACCAGTGAAATTAAAAATTTGTATAAAAATGGTTTTACATATTTTTTCTTAAAATTTAATTTTTGAGTTTTTAAATTGTTTTTACTTTTATTTTTTATTCTATTTCTTACTTCATCTATTTCTGCCATAATATCACCTAAGAAATATTATGAAATAAGAGTTTAATTTATACCTTTTTTCTTGTTAAAAATCTACCAGCAAATTTATATTTTTCTTTATTTATAATATATAAATATCCAAATATACTATAAATTAAAGCACCAATAAAATTAACTTTCAAATCATTCATAGTATCATGTAGTCCAATATCTAAGTAGCCATTTAAATTTGTTAAAATATTTCCTTTTTTGTCATAAACAATTATTTTATTAATATTTTCAATTGATACAACATTATTATCAAATTCAGGATCTAATTCTACAGTATTTATATTATATACATATTTATCTTTTTGCATATCCGTTTTAAAAATTACATCCATTCCATATTCAAAAAATTCCCATACAACACCAATTGTCATAGAAAAACAAAAAGCTACTAAAGTTACAAAAATTGGGGATAATTTAAATGATTCAATATTTTCATTTAACAAATATACAAGCGAAAATCCAACACTTGCGGCTAAAAATCCATTCAATGTATGAAGTATATCGTCAAAATTACTAAATATTCCATAGAAATTATTTATTTCACCTAGTATTTCTGCTGAAAATATAAATATTAATATTATTACTTCTAAAACACCAGGTAAATCAATTTTAAATGTTTTTTCAACGAAAGCAGGAAATAAGAAAAGGATAAGTAATAAAATACATAATAAAGCATTCTCTATATTTCCATGGAATAATTCTCTTATCATACATAAGATAACTAATAATCTTAAAATAATATAAACTGTTAAAGTTGTTTTATCACTTTCCTTAATTCCTTTTTTAATTCTATTATAAATCCTTTTCATATTAATTCACACCTACTACTAAAGCATTTATTTTAATTTATTTTTCGATCTATATTTTATTTTTTTATATATTTCCATAACTACTAAAACTATTAGTGCTAATAAGAATAAATAAACTAAATTTATAAATGGTATTGAAACAGTTTGTAAAAATTTAGACATTACTGGAACTTCCATTACTATAACTTGTAAAATTATAGAACTTAAAAAAGCCACTAAAATCAATTTATTTGTTTTAACAGGAACACTAAATGCAGAACTTTTTTCACTTCTACAATTAAACACATGAATATTTTGAATAAATACCATTAAGGCCATTATATAACCTCTTGCCATATTAACATCCATATTTACTTTGGTTATTAGATAATACCATACCATAAATACTAAAATGCCAATAACTAATCCAGAAACAATGATTTCTTGAAATAAGTGTTTATCGAATAAAGGTTCTTTTGGATCTCTTGGTTTTTCCTTCATAATACCTTTTTCGCCTTTTTCAAAAGATAAAGCAAAATCTTGAATACCGTCTGTTACAACATTAAGCCATAAAAGTTGGATTGCGACTAAAGGCATTGGTAGGTTAAAAATTATTGATAAACAAAAGAATAATACTTCAGCAAGTCCACATGAAATTAGGAAAAATGTTATTTTACGAATATTTGCATACGCTACTCTTCCTTCTTTAACTCCAGCAACTATTGATTTAAAGTTATCATCAATTACTATCATATTTGCAGTTTCACGAGCTATATCTGTACCACTTCCCATTGCAATTCCAATATTTGCACTTTTTAGGGCAGGTGCATCATTAACACCATCACCAGTTACTGCAACAAATTCACCTTGTCTTTTTAAAGATTCTACAATTTCTAATTTTTGTAATGGGGTTACCCTAGTAAAAATACATTTTTTTGAAACAAATTCATCAAATTCCTTTTTACCTTTTTGTAAATAGATACTAACTTCATCACCTGTTGTAACTTCATTATAAGTATCCGTAAGTTTTAAATCCTTTGCGATAGAAAACGCAGTTAATGGATGGTCTCCTGTAATCATTAATACTTTTATTCCTGCACTTCTACATTCATTTATTGATGTAACAGCTTCTTTTCTTATTGGATCAATAAATCCAACCATTCCCATAAATGTTAAATTTTTAATATCTTTTTCAGAATAATTTTCTTGTTTTGTAACTTTTCCATTAGCTATCGCAATTACTCTATATCCATCTTTTGCAAGATTTTCATTTTGATTTTCTAATATATCACTATCAATTTTTGAATCTACTAAATTAATATTTTTACAAAATTCTTTTACTTTTTCTAGTGAGCCTTTTACAGTACAATATGTTTCTCCATCCATTTCATAGAATACTGCGGAATATTTGTTTTCTGATTCATATGGAATAATTTCTAGAGTTTTTATTGCATGAATATCAATATTCATTTTTTTACCTAATATTAAGAACGCGATATCTATTGAATCACCTATTCTTTTATCATTATTGATACTTGCCTCATTATTTAAAGTTCCATATAAAGCAATTTCTTTAGCATATTCAATATTTTCTCCTATTACTTCACCTTTTAATTCGTATCCTGTTCCAGTTATTTCGTATTCGTAATTATTTGGAAGCAAAATCTTTTTGGCAGTTTGTTCATTTACTGTTAGGGTACCTGTTTTATCAGAAGCAATAACTGTACAGCTACCTAAAGATTCAACTGATTTTAATTTTCTTACAATTACATTTTTCTTAGACATTTTATTTGATGCGATTGTTAAAGCCATTGTAAGCGCAAGTGGAAGTCCCTCAGGCATTGCTGAAACTGCAAGTGCAATTACAGATAAGAAAATTTCATGACCGGGTACATCTTTCATAATTAGCAATACAGTAATTATTGCCGCAACCACTAAAACTAAAATACTTATTTGTTTTGAGAACTTTTCAACACGAATTGTTAATGGAGATTTTTCTTCTTTAGTAGTATTTATACTATCTGCGATTTTACCAATTTCAGTATTTAGTCCAACGCCTATTACAATTGCCTTTGCTCTACCTGTTACAATGTTTGTTCCAGAAAACAAAATATTACTTTGTTCTGTTATGGCTGCATTTTCTTTTTCTATTATTAAATTATTTTTATTTACTTGAACACTTTCACCTGTTAATATTGATTCATCAACCATTAAATTATGTGCTTCTACTATTCTTAAATCAGCTGAAATTTTATCTCCAGACTCTAATAATACAAAATCTCCAATAGTTAAATCAGAAGAATCTATTTCAACAACTTTTCCGTTTCGAACTACTTTAGTTTTGACTTTTACTAATTTTTCTAAAGCTTCCGCAGTATTATTAGCTTTATTTTCTTGATATGTTCCCATTATAATATCAACTATTACTATGAAGAATATCGCAAGAGCATCAACTACTTCTCCAACTATTAGGGATGCAACTATGGCAAATAATAATAGTATTATAATTGGATCTTTAAATTCTCTAAAAAATATTTTAATTACACTATCTTTTTTCTTTTTTGGTAATATATTTTTACCATACTTTTCTATTCTTTTTTTTACTTCAGAATCAGTTAAACCGTCATAACTGGTTTTAAGTTCTTTTTCTATTTTTTCAATTTCTTTATTGTAAAACATTTTTATTCCACCTTTCAAAAAAGACTTAATTTTGCAAAACTACTTTTACAAAATAAGTCTCGTTATTTAAAATAAAGCCAGATTCATTAATCGAGATTGTTGACTTTATTACGTATTCTTACGTTAACTACTCCCTCATATATTATAAATTATATCATAATTTTATTTTTTCATAAATATGTTTAATCAATTATTACAGTATTTAATAATTCGTTTATGTATTTTTCATTAAAGTAGTCAAGATTAATAAAAGAAAATATATATCTTTTATTATTTTTTATAATATTAACTTCTTTAAGTTTATTTGAGTTGAATATATATCCAACATAATCCCCCTCAATTAATGTATAGTTTTCTAATGATGGAAATGCAATTGATGATAACAAATGAATTGTATAATTATTTTTCATTTGTTTAACACTAGTAAATATATTATTTTTAACATCTTTATTATTTTTTAAATATTCAAAAAGTTCTATATCATTATTAATATTATTTTCATTAAAAAATTCTTCTAGTCCACTATCATTAATTTTTTTAATATCACTACCATATACACTAACATCTTCTTTTAACATGTTTACATATGTATCTGAAATACCAAAAACAAAACCGGCTTGTCCTTTTTCATTTTCATCATATAGTACATATTTTACATATTCAAGTACATCATTTGATTCATCGATTTTTTTAAATTCTTCAAAATCATTTCTAATTTTAATATTTTTAAATGTTAAGTAATCATCAACATTTAAATTTGTATTGATTGTAATTGTATTTTTATTTTCTAAATTGTTTAGAAAATTCACATATTGTTCTTCCATAATATCATTTGTATCATAATAATATAGATTAAAAATTTTGTATTCAAAATATCCTAAAACTAACAAAAATAATGATGAAACAACCAAAATTATATATTTCTTTTTCATAAATAAACCACCTACTTTACACATTAATTTTAACATTTAATTTACTTGGTTTCAACTAAGTAGTTCTTTTTTCTTTTATATAAAATAAAATTTATATAGGAGGGATACTTGTGAGATTAAAAAAAATAAATTTTGATTTAATATTATTTTTTGCAGTAATTATAATATCTTTGTTTGGTGTGTTAATGATTTATTCTTCATCAAGTATCTGGGCTGAATATAAATTTCAAGATTCTTTTAAATATTTAAAAAGTCAAAGTCTTTTCTTAATTGTTGGAATTGTTTTAATGCTTATAATTTCTAAATTTGATTATAATAAATATAAAAGTAAAGCTAATTTAATACTAGGAGTATGTTTTCTACTTTTAATACTTGTTTTAATACCTGGTATTGGTAGTGTTAGAAATGGTTCGAGAAGTTGGTTTGGTATTGGTCCTTTTGGGATTCAACCTAGTGAATTTACTAAACTTGCATTAATAATTTTTACCGCAAAATATTTAGAAAAAAATCAAAAGTTAGTTACAGATGTTAAAAAGGGTGTCTTTCCAATACTTGGTCTTACTCTACTTGCTTTTGGGATAATTATGTTACAACCAGACTTTGGTACTGGAACAATTATTGTTATGACTATTGTTTGTATGTTATTTGTTAGTGGAGTTAAAATGGGATTTTTTATGAAGATTGGGGTTGTTGGAATTATTGGTGTTGTTGCTCTTATTATTGCGGCCCCCTACCGCCTAGCTCGCATTTTATCTTTTGTAGATCCATGGAAAGATCCTTTGGGTACTGGTTTTCAAATTATTCAATCACTATACGCAATTGGTCCAGGTGGATTACTTGGTATGGGTTTGGGTAATTCAATTCAAAAACATTTTTATTTACCTGAACCCCAAACTGATTTTATATTTTCGATAATAAGTGAAGAACTTGGATTTTTAGGTATTATAATTGTTAGTACCCTATTTTTAACTATTATATATAGAGGTATTAAAATATCTTTAAATTCCAAAGATTTATTTGGAAAATATTTAGGATTTGGAATGATTTTCCAATTATCCTTTCAAGCTATTTTAAATTTAATGGTTGTAGTTGGATTAATTCCCGTAACAGGTGTAACTCTTCCTTTTTTAAGTTATGGTGGTTCTAGTTTACTTATAACTATGGTTGGTATGGGAATATTATTAAATATTTCTAGATTTCAAAAATAGTGATTAAAACTAATATAATTGTGATATAATAAATATCAATGGGTGATTTTATGAGAATTGAATATTTAACTATGTATAAATGGGAAAATTTACCCGATGGCACAAAAGAAAAATTTATTTATAGATTAGAAGCATTACCATTTGAGTTATCCCTAAAAAATAAATTAGGATGTGCAGATATTATTATGCCAGCATATTTACCAGAATATATGTATACTAATGAAATGAAAAATCAATATGAAAAATCAAAACAAGAATATAGATTAAGACAACAAAAACTTTTCGAACTTTTAGAATTAATTAAAACTAAAGTAAAATATAATATAAAAATTAATGATGAATATTTATATGAATTATGGATAAGTAAAATTTTTAGTCTTGATTGGCAAAACAATCCATTAAATGATATTACAATCTTAAAAGAAGAATTATCATTAAATAATGAAATTAATCCATTCAATATTAATTTAGAAAAAAATAATTTAGAGTTACCAAAAGAAAAAAGAAAAATTTTTAAAAACTTATTTAGAAGAAACAATAAATTATGATTTTAAATATGTGATAATGATAAAAATAAAACTTGAGATGACAAATTGTCATTTCAAGTTTTAATTAGAACATTTATAAATTATATTTCTTAATATATGTTTTTGAAGAACATCTATCTTTTAAATCAGGCAATACTTCAAACATAGTTGTAAAAGCAACATCATAACCTTCACCATATTTTATATTACTAAATAATCTTTCAACTATTTTACTTTTATTATTATGACTTGACCAAAAATAATTAATTATATCTCCATTACTAAATTTTGTTTCTAAATCACGATATACAGGAATATATCCTTTATTTAAAAGTTCTATATATTCTGCAATTTTATCTATTTCTTTATTTTTAATAATTTGTTTTGCAAGATCATATCCTTTTTCATAAATTGGTTCAATCATTAATTTATTTTTAATCTTTTCTTTATGTTTTTCCCAAAATTTATTAACTATACTTTTATCGCTAAAAACTTTATTTTTATCCGTGTTTTTAGGAATATATCCTTGATTTAAAAATTCTATATATTCTGCAATTTTATCAATTTTAATATTTGTAAAATACTGTTTTATTGAATCATAACCTTTTTCATAATTAGGGTCATTATATAAAATATCTATTATTATTTCTTTATTTTTATTTAAATAAGATTTAATTTCTTTATCACTAATATTAATATCTTTTTTTAAAGCATTATTTAAACTTTCAATAATTTTTTTAATTTCTAAAACATTAATTCCTTTTGAAGAATATTTTGCAACTTCATATCCTTCTTTATACATTTCATCATTATCTAATAAATCTAATATTTGTTTTTTATGATCAGTCCAATATCTTTTAATTGTTTCACCACTACTGAATTTAGTTTTATCATCAAAACTTTTAGGGATATAACCTTGATTCATTAATTCAATTAAATCTGAATTTTTATCTAAGAGTTTTGTATTTACAATTTTTTTTGCAATTTCATAATTAGATTTGTAACGTAAATCATTGTTTAATCTTTCTTTTATTTGGTGCTTGTTTCCCATCCAAAAATGATTTATTGGTAATCCGTTACTAAATTTTGTTTCACTGTCAAAACTTTTAGGAATATATCCATTATTTAATAAATTTATAAACTCATCAATTTTATTTTCAGAAAATAAGCTATTCTTTGTAAAATATTGGTTTACAACTTTTTTAGCGACGTCATATCCAATATCAAATGTCATATTATTAAATAGTATTTCATTTATTTTATCTTTATTATCATCCCAAAAATATCCAATAATATTTCCATTACTAAATTTATTTATATTATCACATTTTTTTGGTATATAACCATTATTCAATAATTCTATGTATTCTAAAATTTTATTATTATGTGATAAATCAATTGAGTTTTCTAATTTAGATAATGATTTTAAAATATCTATATTATTCACATCAATATCAAACCATATATTATCATTGTTTTTATCTTGATTATTTTTATTTTGAATATACTCATTTTTGTTTTTTGTTACATTCTCCTTTAACTTATTAATATAGTATAAATTGTTTACAAAATCTATTACAAGGGGTTGATTTTTATTATTGTTTGACGCTAATGCTCTACCTAATTGTTGATAGAAAATTATATCTGATTTAGTAGGTCTCATCATTATTACACCATCAATATCTGGAACGTGTATTCCTTCATTATACATATCCATCGCAAACATGAATTTAGTTTGTAATGGATTACTGTTATTGTAAAATCCATCAAAATTTAATTTATTAACTGTTGGAGATTGTTTTGAATAAACACAATATCTAACTATATCTTTTTCTTTTAAAAATGTTTTTGTCCAATTTTTTGAATCTTCAATTATTTCATCTATTTTCCCAAAAGGACAAAATATAATATATTTTCCACCTAGTTTTATATATTTTTTTATTATATCATTAAATGAATAGGCATCATTAACTCTTCTTCTTACATTATCAAGCATTGAATTATAGTTATTTCTATCTTTTTCATTATAATTTCTTTCATTAATTTTCCTTTGAATTCTATCAATGTCCTCATCAAAATTATATATGGCACTTACATAATGAGGTGCTTTTAATATTCCTTTTGAAATTGCATCTGATAAAGTTAATCTACTGGCAACATTATCATTAAAAAATAATTGTGAAACATCTATTTCATTTAGTGTTCCGAAATTTCTTTTTGATGTTGCACTCATCCCAAATATTTTTAGATTTGGATGTGTATCAATAATTTTTTGAATTTTTAAATTCCATTTGGTCGCAATAACATGTTGATATTCATCTACAATTAAATAATCTACTTTTAAATTTGCTAATTCTTCATCTGTCATATTTAATAATGATTGGTATGTTTGAATTTTTAAATTTTTAAAATATTCTTGTCTTGCATTATCGTTTAAAGATGAAATATGTTCTTCAACTTGATTCCCAATCCCTTTTTTTGGTATTAAATATAATATTTGTTTCTCAGGATTATCATATATTAATTGAAGCGCTAGAAAAGATTTACCAGTACCTGTAGCGTGTTCAATACATACCCTGTCATTATTTTCAAACATTTTCGTAATATTAATATATGGAGTAATGTTATGTTCGTTTAAAATTCCATCAACCTTTAATTGGCGCATTTTCCCTTCTATCATTCTAGTTCACCCCTTAATGGGGTACTATTCTACCATAAATTTAAAAAATTGCAAAGAAAAAGATAGAAAAATCTATCTTATAACCATACTCCGAAAAATATACCAGCCATACTAAGTATGAATCCAACTACCCAAAACAATTTTACAATATCTACTTCACTCCATCCAAGTTTTTCAAAATGGTGATGAAGTGGACTCATTAAAAATAATTTTTTCTTAAATACATATAACCAAATTACTTGTAAAATTACTGATAAAGTTTCAATTATAAATACTCCAAGAACAATTATTAAAGTAAGTTCTCTACGAATAAGTATCGCAATTGAAGCAAGTACTGCTCCAAGTGCTAAAGAACCAGTATCACCCATAAATACTTTTGCAGGATGTGTATTAAATACTAAAAATCCAAGTAATGATCCACAAAGGATAAAACAGAAAATACCAATATCTTCATAACCTGCACTAAATGAAATAAGTCCAAAAGCAATGCCTGCAATTGCGGACAATCCTCCAGCAAGTCCATCTAATCCGTCAGTTATATTAACTGCATTACTACCTGCAACTAATGCAAATAATATAAATAATCCATATAGCCATCCCATTTCAATATTAATACCTAAAGTTGATATTACTAAGGATGTTTCCCCACCTGTTTTCATAAAAACAAAGAAGAAAATAATAGCCATTATTAATTGTCCAAATATTTTTTGTAATTCAGTAAGTCCTTTATTATTATGTCTTTTAATAATTAGATAGTCATCTAAAAAACCAATAATTGCATATCCAACTAATACAAATAAAATAATTAAAAGATTTGTAGTTATTTCTATTTTACCCATAAAGTTTAAAATAAGCGTTGTAAGAACTGTTGGAATTAAAAAAATTAATCCTCCCATTGTTGGAGTTCCCATTTTTTTTCTATGTGCATCTTCCATATATATACTTAATCTTTGTTTTACATTTAATTTTTTTAATAATGGTATTAAAACAAGTCCTAATAATGTTGCAAGTAAGAATCCTAACATTATTGATAATACTGTTTTAGTTAGTAATAACATTTAACTCACCCTATCTATATATTCTAGTACGCATTTTTTATCATCGTGATAATATTTTTTATCACCAATAATTTGATAATTTTCATGACCTTTTCCTAAAATTAGTAATACATCATTTTCTTTTAACAAATCCATACCTTTTTCAATTGCTTCTTTTCTATCTATAATCACTTCATAATTATTTTTAACAAGATTATCTGTCATATCACAAATTATAGACAAAGGATCTTCATTTCTTGGATTGTCTGAAGTCATTATAACATAATCAGATAATATTGTGGAATAAAAAGACATCATTTTTCTTTTAGTTTTATCTCTATTTCCACCACAACCAATTATACTATAGATTTTTCCTTTTGTATATTCCTTAACACAACTAATAACATTAAAAACTGCATCTGGAGTATGTGCATAATCTACAATAATTAAAGATTTATTAAATTTTATAGTATCCATTCTTCCTTTTGGATATTCTAAATTTTTAACAATATTTTTTATTTTTTCAATATGTATACCTAATTTATTTAATACAATTATAACACTCATTAAGTTATAAATGTTATATTTTCCTAATAAATTTGTTTCAAATTCATATTTTTGTCTATTAATTGACACATTAAAAAACATTTTAAAACTATCATATTTATAATTTATAATTTTAAAATCACTATTTTTAAATCCATAATATATATTATTAGTATCAACATTTATTATATTTTTATAATTTTTATCATCTATATTAATTATTCCATATCCATCTTTTTTTATTTTTTTAAATAATTTACTTTTAGCTTTTGCATAGTTTTCAAAAGACTCATGAAAATCTAAATGATCTCTAGTTAAATTGGTAAAGATTCCATAATTAAAATTTAGAGTATCTACTCTTTCTAATTCAAGAGCATGACTACTTACTTCCATAACAACATATTCAATATTTTTTTCTTTGCATTCTAATAACATATCATATATATCAATAAGCTCTGGAGTTGTTCTTTCTAATTCAATAATTTTATCTTCAATATAAAAACCAATTGTTCCTATATATGCAGTTTTTAAATTTAATTTGTTTAGGGCTTGATATAATAGATAACAACTTGTTGTTTTACCATTTGTTCCTGTTATACCAATTAATTTTATATCTTTAATATTTTCATAATAATTGGTATATAAATATTCTTTTAAAAATACTTTAGTATTTTCAACTATAACAGTTTTAACAGAATAATTACCTTTTTCACAAATAATTGTATCTGCTCCATTTTTAATCGCATCATCTATATAATCATGCCCATCAAAATTTTGTCCTTTTATTGCAACAAAAGTATCTCCTTTTTTTACTTTTTTTGAATTTGTTTTAATATTCAACATATAAACTCACCTATTAATTTATATGTTATTTATGCAAAAAAAAGAAATATTTAACATGATTAAACATTTCTTTTTAATTAAATCAATCATAAAATTAAAAATTTAAACACCCATTGTTATAGTTTCTGGTAATGTAGACCCTCCATCTATAACGATACCTTGTCCAGTTATATAACTTGATTCAGAACTTGATAAAAACGCAGTAAGTTCACCTAATTCTTCAATTGTACCAAGTCTTTTCATTGGTATACCTAGTGCAATACCATTTACAACACTATCTGGATTTTCTGCATTTGTCTCTATTGCCATTTTCTCAACCATTGGTGTCATGATATATCCTGGCATTATAGCATTAACTCTAATATTATCATTAACTAATTCAATAGCAAGACTCTTAGTAAATCCAATTAATGCTGCTTTTGTAGTTGCGTAAGCTACTTCACCACTATCAGCAACCATTGGTCCTGTCACACTTGATAAATTAACAATAGAACCTTTAGTGTTTTTCATTAGTGGTAATATTGCTTTAGTTACATTCCATGTGCCTTTAATATTGATATCAAAGTGGAAATCACGTAATTCATCATCCATTTTTTCAAATGTTTCTAATTTACAAACACCTGCATTATTTACTAATATATCAACATGTCCATATTTTTCTTTAATTTCATTTGCAATACTATTAACTTTATCTTTATTTCTAATATCAACTAAATAACCATCAACATTATATCCTTCATTTTTTAAATTATTGATTGTTTTTTCTATTTCTTCACTATAATCTAAAATAATAACTTTTGCTCCATATTTTAAAAATACTTTTACTATTCCTAAGCCATTTCCCATAGCTCCACCTGTTACAACAGCAATTTTCCCATTTAATTTCATATTATCTATTCTCCTTTATCATTATATTTAAATAGTGCGGAAGGCCTATGACCACCACCAGTTTTAACTTTATCAGTTTTTGTAACCTTATCAGCAATTATTCTTCTAAATGCTGGATCAAGCAATTCTTTATTTAAAATCACTTCATATACTTGTTGTAATTCCCCTAATGTAAAATATTCTGGCATCATGTTAAATACAATATCTGTGTATTCTATTTTATTTTTAAGCCTTTCTATTCCAGAAATAATAACTAATGGATGATCAAAAGCTAAATCATTATTTTCCATAATTGTATATTTATATCTATCAGTAGTTAATTCTTTTAAGATTTGTTTAATTTTAAAGGTAATTATTTCTTTTCCATTAGTAAGTACAAATTCAATAATATTATTTTTCTTAGTATATTTTACATCAAACCATGAAGCATTTTCTTTTAGTTTATCATTCAATCTATTTTTATCAATTAATGCCATGTATGAAGTACTAACTACACGCATTCTAGGATCTCTATTTAAATCACTAAATGTATATAATTGTTCAATATAAATGTTATGAATATTTGTTTCATTTTCAAGTATTCTTTTTGCATTATCATCTAATGTTTCATTTTTTACATCTAGAAATCCTCCAGGTAAACACCACTTATCTTTAAAAGGATAATTATCCCTTTTAATTAGTAATACACTTAATTTTTTTTCTCCTAATTTTCTATAATTATTTTGTTCTTTGTTTGATACACTAAAAATTGCAATATCTGTAGTCATAGACAGTTTTTCAAACATATTAGAATCATAATCTTTTAAAAATTCTTCTTCGCTATTATAAATTTTTTCCACTATTTCCACCTCTTTTATATATTTTGATTATATCATGTTATAAAATTACTAACAATAAAAATCCCAAGAAATTCTTGGGATTTAATTTAAAATATATATACCAATTGTTAAATATGTTGCAAATAAGATCCAAATAAGATATAAGATATTTAAGTATGCTGATAATTTAAATTTTTTATAAAATAAATAAATCATATATATAACTAATATATCTAATAGAATAATCCATATAATAGCTAAAAATCTTAATTCAAATACAAAAAATATTATTGACCATAAAGCATTAACAAATAATTGTGCGTAATAAACTATTGATTCTATAGTATTATTATAACTATTATTTTTAATAAGATAATATGAAATACCCATTAGTAAATATATAATAGTCCAAACAATTGGAAATAATATACTAGGTGGTGATAATGGTGGTTTTACTAATTCACTATATTCTATACTTCCTGATGTTAAAACACCAATAATTCCGCCAACTATTAAGGGAAAAAACAAATAAAATAAATTTTTTAATTTCATATAACATCTCTCTTTCTAATTAATTTTATTTATTAGTTCGAGATTTATGTTTCTATAATTTTTGTTTTATCCATTCAAATAAATCTTTTAAAACTTGTTCTCTATTTTTAGAAGTATCAACAAATTTAATTCCTAATTCTCTACACTTTTCTTGTTGTTCTTTACTTTCCCTAATACAGTTATTAAATAACATTCTAATTCTATAATCCGGTTCAATATAAGTCCAATCATTTTTTGTATCATATTTTCTAATATTATGTAATCCTTCTTCTATTGTAATTTTCGGATACCCAAAAACTAATACAATAGTATCTTCTTTATTATATTTCGCTAATTCTTCTAATGGAATATTCATACCATCAAAAATAAAATTCAAACTAGGATTTGAATAAATTGAATAATCAAATATTATTTGAAGTGAATTATGTGATATATTTGTAATATCCCGTGTACTTATATAATCATATTCATCATTTTCTTCACATAATTCAAAAAAAGATTTTATATAAGCATGTACAATAACATCCTCTTGAATTATATTATAATTCGAAAATTCTTTTAGTATCATTTTTGCAAAAGTACTTTTGCCTGATCTTGGTGAACCTAATATTATTACATTTTTCATTATAAACATTCCTTCCTTTTTTAATCTCATAATATATTTGTAAAAAAAAGAAGCAAATGCTTCTAAAATTTAAATTTTTTATATAATTTGTAATAATAATGAAGTTATTTTATCAATTATTAAAACTTTATTTTCACTTCTAGATTCTTTTGTTGCTTCAATAATTAATGTATAATATTTATCATTTTGTTTATCATAGATACTTACAAATGTTATATTATCTTTGCCAAATGGATTGTTTTTGTCTACTCTATTTAATTTACCTGTTATACCAACTCCATAATCTGAATTAGTGAAATCGCT
Organism: Bacilli bacterium; assembly: GCA_017435465.1. Lineage (GTDB taxonomy): Bacteria > Bacillota_I > Bacilli_A > RF39 > UBA660 > JAFSEX01. The sequence goes on along the minus strand of JAFSEX010000005.1, from coordinate 300,454 downwards.
TATAGCTTTACTCATTTCACGAGCAACATTTATACTGTAAACAGAATATTTATCAATTGTAGATTTATTGACTCCCATTTTAATTTTAAATTCATTAGAATAAGTTACTGCACTAAATTTTAAAATTTCACTTGCACCTTCAATATTAGTTATTGCATTTGCAAGACACCCGCCTGTACATGATTCCATAGTTGAAATAGTTTTATTTAAAATAGTTAATTTATCAATAATCAGTCTTATTTTATCATCCATTTTTGTTTCTCCTTTTTAAATATTGTTTTTCTAAGCTTTTGGCATTCTTCTCATATTCTATATCATTATCCACATAAACGGTTCCTAATTTATCATACAATTCCATAGCATGCATATATTCATGAATATTTACAAGCAAAGTTTTTTCATCTTTTAATTTAGGAACTAACATTTTAATATCAACTAAAATATCATTTTTTACAATTGGAAAACATGAATACCATCCATCCTCAATAGGCTCATCTAAAATTTTTATTTTATTCTTGACATATTTTTGAAAATCAGTAGTAAACAATTCTTGTTCATTCATAAAATTTAAGAATTCATATTTTAAATAAAATTGATTTAAAATATCTTTAATATATTTTGGTATATATTTATTTGCTTCACATTTTATATTTTCATCAATTCCATAGTATGCTTCACTAATTGCTCCAACAATACACGCAATGGTATCAGAATCTCCACCAATCGAAATAGCTTTTCTAATAGAATCTTCGAAATCATTTGATTCTAAAAAGATAAAAAGTGCTTGTGGAACAGAAGTAGAACATTTACTACTAAATCTATAATTTTTTTGTAAATCTTCTAAATCAAAATTTAATTTATAATAATTATCTTCAATATATTTTTTAATTTCTTCTTTGTTAAATCCATTACGTGCCATATAAATAGTTACCGCAACTGCTTCTGCGCCAATAAGCGCTTCTTCATGATTATGACTTGGAATTGTAGCTTCTATAACATTTTCTTTTATTTCTTCAATACTGTTACATAAATATCCAATAGGCGCAATACGCATCGCACTACCATTACCATAACTATTGCCTTGTTTATTATCTTTTAACCAAGTTACAAATCCAGAGCCAAATCTACTTCTACCATATTTATCTAATCCTAAATCTAATTCTTTTAAACCATAATTTTTTAAACAAGTCTCATAATCTTTATTATTTATAATTGCATCAGCAATCGCTGTTGTTAAAACACTATCGTCTGTATAACTACATTCATCGCTAAACAAAGGAATGTTTTTATCTAAAATTTTAATTCTTTCTTCATAACTTCTTTTCTTATCAACACCATTCTTAATTGCTTCTACTTCCTTAACCTCATAAATAGAACCAACAATATCACCAATAATTGAACCTAACATATTATCACCTAATCATTTAAAAATTTCTCATTAATTTTTTCAGGAAAATTGTAATGTTTTAATCTTAAAAACCTAATTCTTTTATCCTTTATAACAGTCCTAATACAATCAACATTATCATATATATTATTTTCTCCGTCAATAGTTACAATTAAATTTTTATTTTCTTTTTTAGGAATTAAAACAATTTCTTTATTATCAGGTATTATTAGAGAATTAACTAGCGAACGATAAACTTTAGTATTTAAAGGTGCAATTGGAGTAATTTGTAAAGTATGAAATGAATTATATACAATGCTTCCACCAAAACTAAGATTGTATGCAGTTGAACCTATTGAAGTACTAATAAGAAGACCATCACCAATAAAATCTTCTAATTTATCATCTTCTATTTTTACTTCTAATTTTGTAGTATTTAAATCTTTATCACGAATAACAATTTCATTTAAAGAATAAAATTTAGAACATTCATTTTTACGATATAAATTAGTTTCTTGAACTCCAATATAATCTACTTTAAAATTATTATTCTTTAAATCATTGATAAATTCATCACATTCATTTATTTTTACTTCTTGTAAGAAACCAAGCGTTCCAGCATTAATTCCTACATAATAAATATCACTATTAAAATTATTTTCTTTTATCATTCTTAAGAAAGAGCCGTCTCCACCAATTGCGATTGCCAAATCAAAATCATTATCACAAATTATAAATCCATTATTTATAAGTTTTTTTTCAAAAGTTTCAGCAACTTCTCTTGATTTATCATTATTATTAATAAATAATTTTATTTTTTTTATATTCCTTCGCATAACACCACATCCTAAAATATAATAATATGATTACATTTATATATATAAATTTTTAGATTTAATATATTTATAAATATTATAATCTAAATATTTAGATTTTTCATCAATATTATTCCTAATTTCAGTAGAAGAAATATCAATTTTCTCAAAATTCTTTAAAATGATAAAATTATCTTTTTGTTTAAATTTATTAACATATTTATCAATTTCTATATCATCTCTATTTAAAATGATAACCTTATGTTTTAAAATTTCTTCTACATTTTTCCATAAATGAAATTTTTCTATATTATCTGCACCAATAATTAAATATAATTCATTATTTGGATTTTCTCTTTTTAAAACATTTAAAATTTCATAGGTGTATTCATAATCATTTAGATAATCATTAATTATAATTTTTTCATTTTCATAAAACTTTAACATATTAACTCTGTGTTTAATATCAACTAAGTTAGTTTTATTCCAATATTCTTTTGTAGGAATTACAATAATTTTATCTAAATAATTATTATCAAATAGATAATCCATAACATATTTATGACCAATATGTACTGGATTAAAACTACCTACATATACACCTATTTTCATATTATTCACTCTCTTTTCTATAAGTTGGTATATAAAATTTATGTTGATTTGCGTTATGTAATCTTTTTATTTTTTGCGCAGTATTTTCATCAACTAATTTTTCATCTTTCATATATAATTCAATATCCCTATATTTAACTCCTAATTTTTCTTCATCACTTTGATTAGACAGTCCATCACTTGGCTTTTTATAAAGTACATCTTCTGGAACATTTAGATATTCTCCTATTTTAATTACTTCATCTACTGTTAAATCAGCTAAAACACTAATATCATGCACATTATCTCCACCTTTAGTAAAGTATCCTACATATAATTCACATTTATTAGATGTTCCTGCAACTAAATATGGTTTATTATTTAATTTTGTAAATAATGCAGCAAAATAATATAGTGTTGCCATTCTAAGTCTTGGTTTTAAATTAATATCACTATCAACCACTTCATTTGTAAAAGTTCCTATATTAGATAATTCATTTTTAAATGAGTTAAAAGTATTTGTAAGATCAAAATTATATAATTTAAATCCATAGTAATCACTAATTTTTTTAGCATCAGTTCTATCTGTTTTATTTGAATGACAAGGTAGAGTTAAACCTATAACATTTTCACTACCTAAGGCACGAGTAAATAATGCGGCAACTACTGCGCTATCTTTACCACCGCTTATTCCAAGTACTACTCCTCCTAAGTTATTTTTTTTATAATAATCTCTTATAAATTCTATAATTTTATTAGTTTCTTTTTTAACATCAAATTCCATAATTAATTTCCTTTCTTCTTTACATATTGTTTAGATTTTTCAAGAGCAATAATTGAATTAGCACTACTTATATATCCCATATCATATAGTTCTAAAGCTTCATCATAAGTACATTCAAAATATTTAATATATTCATCTTTATCTAAATTCTGTTCAAATTTCTTTTCGCAATTTAGTGCTAGAAAAGCATGATTGAAAGCTTTAGAACATCCTTCATCTTGATAGAAACTAGTAAGTAATTTAATTTCTTCTGGTACATATCCAGTTTCTTCTTTTAATTCTCTTTTTGCTGCTTCAATTGGCTTTTCATTTTTTTCAATATATCCAGCAGGAAAACTAATTCCTACACCCCTACTAGTTAAAACTCTAGGCTCAACTACTAATAATGTATTATTTTCTTTAGTAATAGGTAAAATTATTGCGGCACTTCCATTATTATTATTTTTTACTATTTCTTCTCTAATTATTGATTTACCATTATTTAAATAGTATTTATTTTTTTTAATTTGTAAAAAGTTTTTATCGTTGATAACTTCTTCTTTTTTTATTGTTTTAAACTTTTCAATATAACTTTTTAATTCTTCTAGCTTTTCTTTTCTCATAAACTTTTCACCTTAATTTTAGCAGCTTCTTTTCTATGTGTTTCAATTAATTCTTTTTTAAGATTTAATAATTTTAATGATAAATCTACATAATATCCATGTGGTTTTGTTATTCTTTTTACTTCTGGATATAAACTTTCCATTTCTTTTTTACAATAATCTTGTTTTTCTTTTAATGTAGGATTATCATAAACTAATTCTCCATTTTTGAATATTGGTACTTGTAATTCTCTTGCTGTATAATCACTTATAGTAGTAGTTTTCCAATTATCTACTGGATCAATTAATGTATATTCATCATTAGAAATTATCTCGTCTGCTAAGGCTATAACATCACCTAGTGCATAACCTGTTTTATTATCATAGAATCTATATACTTTTTTATATCCTGGATTAATAGTTTTAATACTATCATTACTAACTTTAATTTTAGGAATAATTTCATTATTTTTTTCAAGTGCGACTAATTTATAAACGCCTCCAACTCTTTCTTTAGAAGCAGCAATATTATCTCCTGCACCAATACTATCGATTACTGCACCTTGTTTTAATAATTCACCAATTGTATGTTCATCTAATCCATTTGATAAACAAATTTTTGTATTTATAAAACCTTCTTTATCAAGCATTTTCCTTGCTTCTTTAGAAAGATAAGCCAAATCACCACTATCAATTCTAATTCCATTAAATTTATATCCATTTGGAATCAAATAATCTTTTGCAACCTTAATTGCATTAGGAATACCACTTCTTAAAGTATCATAAGTATCTACTAAGAAAACGCTGTTGTTTGGATTTGATTTAGCATATGCTAAAAATGCGTCGTATTCACTATCAAATGCAGTTACAAGTGAATGAGCCATTGTTCCCATTACAGGAATATCATAGCGCATACCTGCTTCAGTATTAGATGTTCCAACACATCCACCAATATATGCATGTTTACTTGCTTCAATAGCAGAATTCTCTCCACGTGCACGTCTTGCTCCAAATTCCATTACAGGAATATTACCTGCTTCAGTAGTAATACGTTTTGCTGCAGTTGTAACTAGACTTCCATGATTAAAGTTTGTAAGTAGTGCAGTCTCTAAAACTTGGGCAGTTATAATATCACATTTTACTGTAATAACTGGTTCATTAGGAAATACTGGTGTACCATCTGGTATTGCATATAAATCCCCTTCAAATTTTAAATTTTTTAAATGTTCTAAAAATTCTTCACTATAACATTTTTTACTTCTTAGATATTCTATTTTATCTTCTGAATAACTAATGTTTTGAATAAATTTTATTATTTCATCTAAACCACCACTTACTGTATATCCTCCCTCAAATGGATTTTTTCTAAAGAATATATCAAAGTAAACTACTGTATCTTTCATTCCACAATCAAAGTATGTTTGTGCCATTGTATATTCATAATAATCAGTCATTAATGTTTTATTTTCCATATTTGTTTCCTCCTTCATATTTTTTTACTAATTGAATTCCTGCTTGTTCCATAAATTTAAATGCCATTTCATTATACTCATCTTTTTTATGATTTGGTGCATCATAAGTATCCACTGCATTTTTAGGTACTATGATATTTACATCTCTATCTAATTGATCAAAATAATTTTGTAATGGAATAACTAAGTTCATAACACATATATCTGTACAACATCCTGTTACAATTATTTCTCTTAACTTTTTCATTTTGTTTATATCATTTATAAAATGAGGTGCATATATTGTACTTGTTGAATTTTTTTCATAAACTAATGCATCCTTTTCAAAAGGTTTTAACTCTGAAACAAGTTCTGCTTCTTTTGTTCCTTTTACACAATGTATTGGATATCTTTTAAACTCTCTACAATCTTTATTATGAGTATCTTTTATAAAGATAACCCCTTGTTCTCTTGCTAAAAAATCTTTTACTAGTCTAATATTTTCTGGTATTATTCTTGATATAGTTATATCCGCCATTGCACCTTTCTTCACAAATCCATTAACCATATCTACATTAATTAATAATTGTTCATAATTTTCTAAATTTTTATTTTTCATTTTCCTCATCCTTTCTTATTAACAAATTATTAATAACATATCTTAAAAATAAAAATTCTTGTGTTGTTATTAACATTATATTAAAAACACAATCGTTTGTCAATGTGTTTTTAACAAAAAATTAAAAAGATTTTAAAAACAAAAAAATAAATAGATATTTATACCTATTTATTTAAATAAATTAATAAATTCTATTGGAATTGGAGAAACAAATTCTTTTTCTTTATTATCTAATGGATCAATTATTTTTAACATATATGCATGAAGTCCTAGTCTTTTTAGTGGATTAGTTTTTGCGCCATATTTCTTATCACCTACTATTGGTTTAAGAAATTCACTCATATGTATTCTAATTTGATTTTTTCTTCCTGTGTCTATATTAATTTCTAAAAGTGAAAATTTCTTATTTGTTTTTAAAATTTTATAATGTGTAATTGCAAGTTTTCCATTTTTACTATCTGATATATACATTTTATTAAAATTATCTTCTTTTAAATAATTTTTAATTGTACCACTTTTATTTTTTATACTCCCTTCAATAATTCCTAAATACTCACGTTTTTTAACTAACTCATTCCAATTATCCTGATATAAATTTTTAACATTCTCGTTTTTCGCAAACATTAAAACTCCAGATGTATCTTTATCTAATCTATGTACAACAAATATTTTATTATTTTTACTTTTTTGTTTCAAATAATCCATTACTAATTTATATGCAGTTATATTTTTTTCTTTTTCCGTTGCAATTGGAAGTAACCCTGATGGTTTGTCAATAACTATTATATTTTTATCTTCATAAATTATATTTATATTATAAAATTTATTTCTTATTTGTTTGTTATATATAACAATTTTATCGTTTTTTCTTAATTTAAAATTATGATTTGTAATAATTATATTATTTACTGAAACACATTTATTAATTAATAATGATTTAATATTATTTTTAGATTTATTTTTAATATTTTCTAATAAATAATTAAATAATGTATTTTCTTTTTCTACTAAAAATTCATTTGTACAATTCATTTGATCCACCTACTATATATAAATTATATCACAAAAACAAAAAATCCTGTATTTAACAGAATTTTTTTTCTTTTATTATGTAATTACTTTTTTTTTTAAATCTTCTTGTAATGCCTTAGTTAATTCTCCACTATATAATATACGTAATTCATGAAGTGGTCTTGTCATTGATACATATAAAAGTTTCATATCTATACTTTTTGAAGAACTATACTTTCTTTCTGATGCATCTGATATTATAACACCATCAAATTCTAAACCTTTTGCTAGATAACTAGTTATTGTGCATATTCCACCTTTATACTCAGTATCAGAATCTGTAATGTTTTCAATATTTATATTATATTGTTTTAAACTGTTATTTATATTATCAGCTTCATTTTTATCTTTACAAATAACGGCAATTGATGAATAACCTTTTTCAACATATTCTTTAATATATTCTGAGATTGTATCAATTTGATCATCATTACAATTATTATATGATACATCTATACCATGTCTTATTACAGGTTCAGCAGTTTTAAGTCCAATATGTTCTGTAATATTATTTGCACTATTCATAATTTCTGTTGTTGTTCTATAACTCTTTCTTAAATATTTTAAATCACAGTTATTTGAGAATGTATTATTTATTACATTATCCCAATTATTAATTCCACGATATTGATATATAGATTGAGCAATATCTCCAAAAATACTAAATGTAGATTGTGGCATTAATTTCTTTAATGTATAAAAATTAAATTCACCAAAATCTTGTGCTTCATCGACAACAACATGTCTTATTCTATCAAATCTATTTGAACCACTTATTCTATATTTCAAATATAATAGTGCTGCTAAATCCTCAAATTCAACTTTTTTACTTTTTATATTAGAAATGATTTTTTTACTATATTCACTTATTTTATAATCATCAACAGAAATATAATTTTCTATATTTTTCAAGAATTCTATATATAAATTTAAAATTTTCGGATTAGCTTTTGAGAAATATTTCTTTAAACTTTGATTACAATTATTTCTAAGTTCTTTTTCAACATATTCTAAATTCTTTCTTTCTTTTTGAATATCACTTTTAGGCATATTCTCAATTTTCTTGTAAAATTGTTCTCTAATTTTAGAACTAATAGTTTCATAATTGTCTTGTATATATTTTCCTAATAATAAACAAGTTCTATCAACTTTTTTTGAAAAAACACTATAATCTATTATTGAATCATTTTCAATTTCATCATAAATTTTCTTAATGATATTATTAGGAATAATTTTGTAATCTTTTATATTGAAATCTATATTTGGAACTACATTTTTATCAAAATCTTTCAAAAATTTATCAATAGCATTTTTATATGCAAGTGATACTCTTAATTTTTCGAAGAATAATTTATCTGGATCATTAATTGATTTTATTAATTTATTTTCATCTGATAACAATTCAAAATTTTCATTTAATAATTCTTGGATTATTTCATCATAAGTTAATTGATTAACATTGTTTACATCTAAATCCGGTAATACTCCAGATATATAATTTACAAAGAATTTATTTGGTCCAATTACTAAATATTGTTCTGGTTTAATATTGTTAATATTGTTATAAACTAGATACGCTATACGATGTAAAGCGACTGTTGTTTTACCACTACCAGCCACACCTTGTACAATTATGTTTTTAAGTAATTTTTCTCTTATTATTTCATTTTGTTCTGATTGAATTGTTGAAACAATATTTTTAAGTCTGTTATCAGCATTTACCCCTAAATATGGTTTTAATATCTCATCATTTGAAACTGTATCAACATCTTGGTAACTATTTAAAATTCCATTTTCAATATCATATTGTCTTTTGATAAGTAATTCTCCAGTATATTCCCCTCCTGGAGCAATATAGGATGCCCTACCCACATTACTATCATAATACATTGATGATATAGGAGCCCTCCAGTCAACTGTAATAAGTTTATTATCTGGATCTGAAACTCCAACTTTTCCTATATAACATTGTTCCACAGATTGAGAATTATCGTCTTTAAAATCAATTCTAGCAAAATATGGTTTATCTGAAGTCTTTTTAAGAAGTTCTAGTTTTTTGGTATACATACTTAGGAAGTTAGCAAGTAAATCTGGATTTTGGCCATACATTCTTGGTAAAGCACCAATTTTAAGATCATAATCTTCTATGACTTCCTTAAATTGTTCTAAGACTGTTTTTAATTTTTCTCTTTCTATTTGAATTTCTTCCATTATAATCACCGCTTTTCAAAAGATATATTTCAAAATTGTCTAATATTATATCATATTTTTATATTTTTTCAAAATCATATTCATCTAAAATAGATCTATCAAAAACTTTTCTATAATTTGATGATAAATTATCTTTAAAATAGCCATTAGTTATTTCTTTAAAATTAGAAAGTTTATCAAAATTTTCGATAATATTACAATTAACAAAACTTTGATTTATTTTGTCCATTTTGATTGATTTTAATTTATTGTTTGTCATTGCTAAATAATGTAGTTCTGCAATATTTGTATTATTATTCTTATCAAGATATAAACTAATTAAAAAAGATGAAGATTGAAACCTAGGGTTTATTTCCATAAACACAATTTCATTATTTTCACATAAAACAAAGTCAATGCCCAAAATACCACGATAACCTTTATCTTTTATTCTTTCTGCAATTTTTAAACTATAAATATTTATTTTTTCTTTTATAGAAAAATCTAATTTTTTTATATAATCAAAATCTCCACCAACATATTTAAATTTATTATCTGTTAATAAAATTAATTGTGCGGAAAGTGGTAATAAAATAATATCATCTTGACCAACAATTAAAGTTACATTTAATGGCAAATGTTTAACATATTTTGAAACACAATACTTTTTAGAAGTATTATCTAACAGTTTCATATCCGATTCATTTGTTATTAAATATGTACTATCTCCGCCTGCTCCTGTTTCTGCTTGTATTACAAATTTATCGCTATTCAATTTTTCTTTTATAAATTGATAATCTAGTTCTTTTTCATTTAACATATAATAATCAAAAATTGGAACTATATCTTTTACTAAATCACGAGTTCTAAATTTATTGTTTAAAAAATCTATTAGTTCCGGATCATTACTTCTTATTATATTTATGTCATTCATATCAGAGCAAAGTTTTCTAATTTTTTCATTAAAACATATAAATTTTGCATTTACATTTGCATTTTGAATCTTTTTTGCTGTTTTATAAACATATGATTTATATGTTTTCATAAAATCATTACTTTTGGTATCATACAGTACTTTATCAGAAAAATATATGTTTCCTCTTTCTTTTGTTGGATACAATGTAATAGATCCTTTAAAGAATGAATCATTACATATGGCATTATTAGCATTAAATCCAATGTAATATATATCTTCAGATAAATTCTTTAACACATCTTCAAAAAATGCATTTGCTTCAAACTTATTTTCATCATGTAATTCTTTAATTTTTTCTACACTTGCCCACATTGCATCATTTACTTCTTCTTCTTGTATAGTTATACAATCAATTGCTATATCACTTTCAAATACCCATACATCTAAAATATCTGGACAGTTTGGATAATATCTTAGTGTTGTACCAATTAACTTTCCCGTAGATTCATCTACATTTATTCCCAATTCTTCTTTTATTTCTCTTAATGCAGCTTTTTTTGAAGATTCACCTTTCAATGCAGATCCTCCAGTACATTCCCACATTAAAGGGTGTGATTTGTTTTCAGAACGTTGTGTTATTAAAAATTCGTTTTTACTATTTTTTATCCAAGCATTAACTACAAGATGATACTCATCATCTTGCAATTTTTCCCCTCTTTTTACAACTTTATCAAGTTTGTTTCTATTTTTATCATATAAATCCCAATATTCTTCCATTTCAAACTCTCCTTATTCTATATTTATGATAAATGTTACTTTTTCATTTTCAATTGGTAAAACATCCAAAGAAGCACCTGCTTTTAGAAATTCTATGAATGATGATAACGCATAAAGTTTTTGCTTTATTGCATATTCTTTATAAATATCTTTCTCTATAACGGAATCAATATTTTTACATAAATGAGAAAGATATTCTGTAAATTTTTCATTTTCATTTATATTATTCATGACTTTTTTTCCTGAACCCTAAAACCTTACAGACTTTTTGATATGTTTGTTCTATATCCAAAATATCAGTATAAACAATTGTTTTTGCATACATTTTTAATGCTTTACCATATTTTTCTTCATATTCTAATGCACAATTTATTCTATTTGCTATATCTTGTTCTGTATGATTTCTTGATATATCATTTTCCAAACGATTTCTAACACCATTTTTTATATTATCAAATGTTAAATTTATTATATCAACATCTAATCCTCTTTCTTTTAGTGAAAGTAAAGTATTCACATCTTTATATGATACAAATAAAATGATAACATTACTTTTTAACCATGCATCAGCACAATCTTTTTTTAAAACCCCATAAAAATTTCCAAATTCTTCTTTAACAATTGGACCATCACCTGATGAAATTAAAAATTCATTATTTTCTAACAATTTTCTATATTCTTCGTGTTTTAGATATCTATAAAAATCTTTTCTGTCATCATTTCTTTTTGAACGCGTAGTACAATGACGTGGCATTGAAACTTCTTGTCTTGTTAAAAGAATATCACCAAGTGTTGTTTTACCTGCACCTGATGGACCTGTAATTGCAATAATACATTTATTGTTTAAATCCATATTTCTACCCCCAAACAATTTTAGCATATTTTTTCAAATTTCTTTAGTAATTTTAAATATTTTTTATAGTTATCTCTTTTTTGTTCTTTAGAATTTAAATTTATTATCGCTTTTTGGTGCAAATAAAATTTTTCAACAAGAATTTTACACAAATAAAATTTTGTAATATTTTTAAAATCAATATCTTTGTATTCAGGTAACTTCTTTTTAATTTCTTTTTTAAGTTTATTATATTTTGTTAAACTTAAAATTCCATTTTTACAGAAATTTTTTATAACAACAACTGCAAAATCATATAAAGGAGTTGTAACAATCACTTCATCAAAATCAATAATATATTTATTATTTTTCACATTTAAAATGTTACTTTTTGATAAATCACCATGATTTAAATATTGTTCATTTAATATTTTTATTTTTTTTAATTTGTTATAGTTATTAATTACAAATTTTACATCTTCCTTTTTTATTCCTTCAAAAAAGTTACATTTTTTTAAAAAAGTATAATATTTTTGACATTTTGTAATAAGTGATGGCGTCATTGTTGTTTTTCTATCACAACATAAAATGTTTTCAAAATCTTTAATTTTTATCTTATAAACTTTATTATTTTTCATATATTCAAAAATATTATAATTATATAATTTATATAATATAATTTTGTTATTAATTGGTTTTAAATGTTGAATATTTGCATCTTCATATTTTTTATATAATTCATTTGACAAACTAAAATCATAATTATATAAATACTTTTTAATAATATACTTTTTATTTTTAGTAATTACTCTAAATACTAAATTAGCAACTCCACCATTTTCTCTTTTAAAAGACAATATTTTATCAGAACATATATTGTTTAATACTATTTGTAATTCATCTAAAGTTACATCATATGCATTGTAAGTTTTGATAGTATTTGTATATAATTTTTTCATTTCATTACATACTTTAATTGGATTATACATTGTTGTTGCTCTATCAATATTATTTTTGCTAATTTTTTGTTTTAAACTTAATTTATATTTTCTAATTATCTTATTAGCCAAATCTTTGTAATTACCAGTTTCATATATAGAAGTATTATCATTTAACATTTCTACCATTCCAGAATTTGAACTTCCAACAATATGTAATCCAATTAACATTGATTCTAAGACAACATAAGGAAAATTATCAAACAGAGATGGGAAAACACCTATTCTTGATGAGTTTAAATATTTGTTTAAATCTTTATTCGGAACATGTCCAACAAAAACAAGGTTATTATGGTATTTCTCATTAACAGTATTATAAATTAATTTTTGTGTTGAAATATTTTGACTATTTCTTTTAGTATCTTTACCAATAAATTCTATTTTTAAATTTGGATAATTGTCAAAAACAATATTTAAAGCTTTTGCTAATACACATAAACCTTTTCGTTCTTCTAAACTACCTACAAAAATTAACTTATTTTCTTTTTTTATTAAATTATCTCTGAAAAAATCTGATGTATTAATAGGATTAGGAATTACAATTATTTGTGAATCGGATATTTTAAAATCTTTTACTATTACTTTTTTTAAAATTTCAGAACAACATGTAACTAAATTTGCAGTTTTTAACATTTTTTCTTCCCATTTTAATAAAAGATCTTTTACTCTTCCAAAATCATTTTTATTATACTTAAGCCATACCTTTAATGGGGTGTGAAGTCTTACAACTAGCGGAACTTTCCTTTTCTTTTCGAAATAAATAGTTTCAGCTCCCCAGTCTGGAACTTCAATAATATCAATTAATTTATTTTCTTGCAACGAATTAAGAATTTCAGCGACTCTTTTTCTATATCTAATATAATCTTTTAGTTGATTTTTAGTTTTTGGAACAAATATTCTAAATACTTTGACTCCATTTTCAATATATTCCTTATTTTCACTTAAACCTCTACATATTACAAAAACTTTATTTCCCTGTTTTACTAATTCTTCTGCCATTATTTTTTGATAAGTAGCAATTCCTCCAAAGTTAGTTTCCTCAGGATATTCTTCATGTACGAAACAAATATTCATAATTCACCTCATTATTTTAAATCATAAAATTATATATTTAGTTTTTAAATACTGGTTTCCCATTTTCAAAAACTAAATATCTATTATAAAAATTGTTATAATAATCTTTAAAAACATTAAATCCTGTACCACTTGCTTTTTCATCTTTAACTAATTGTTCAAAATCATCTATTGAAACCCATTTTGCAGCTTGAACTTCATTCTCTTGAAGTTTTAAATCTTTGATATCAACATTACTTTTTAATAAATATACTTCAACAAAATCATTTATTCGTGCATAAGAACCAATAAATCTTATATCTTTTTTATCAGCATCTATTCCTAGTTGCTCCACCTGATGCAGTTTCTCACATATTAGGACAATTTTTAGCAGTTGCCAATCTTTGTTGAATTAATATTTCATCTTTATCATTCATTATCCAAACAAAGCAAGATAATCTAAATTATCCATCAACTAATTCTTTTCTACCTTTTGTATAATTTAATTTTTCATGTTTATTATTGTAAATATCAACTAATTCCATATTCTATATCCTCACTCACAACAGTTTTCTCACAAATTAAATTCATACTATCATTTTTTATATTGTATGTCAATTAAATTAAAAGAAATTAGTAAAATTACTAATTCCCTATATTAAAGAATGTTATATTTCTAAATTTATTAATATCATCTACTATATCATTTATATAATTATTGAGATTTTTTCTATCGTATACAAATACATATGATGGATGTTTCTTAAATATAACTTTATTTTCCAAAGATTCAATTCTACTTATTTCATTTTTTACAATGTTTCCCAACCCAATTATTAAATCTGGATTAAAAGATTTTACTTTTTCTAAAAATATGGGAATAGAATTATTAATTTCTTTTTTATTCGGATATCTTAATTTACCGTTTTTATCAAGAGGTGCATATTGTACTAAATTCAACTTTAAACATTCGTCATCTAATTTATTTATTATTTCATTTATTATTTTTCCTGGGTTAGTATTTTCATCAAAAGGCAATAAATCTTTTTTATTTGATAATCCTAAAAATATTATTTTCATAATTAATTTACAAAATCAATATTAATACTACCTACTCCACCATCGATATCAATTAGATTAGATCCTGTACCATAATAAGTTTCACTTCTCATTTTTTCAGAATTAATACTTGCAGAACCTATTCCTTTATCTAATTTAATTTTATAATCATTTAAACTACCAATTAAATTTAAGTTAAGTTCACCAACACCTGCATCAATTTCACTATCGCCAATTATTTTAGAAGTTAAAGATAATTTACCTATTCCCATATCTAAATCTAAATCATTTATTTTAGAGTTTGTAATATTTATTTCTCCAGCACCACCATCGATTTCAGTATCATTTAAAACTGTTAAATTATTTACTTTAACCTTTCCTGCACCTAAATCTAAATATAATCTTTTTGTATATAATTCATCA
The DNA here is from genome assembly GCA_017435465.1 of Bacilli bacterium. GTDB lineage: Bacteria > Bacillota_I > Bacilli_A > RF39 > UBA660 > JAFSEX01. The sequence continues at coordinate 284,907 of JAFSEX010000005.1, read as the reverse complement.
ATATTAATTTTGCCTGCACCATTTTCTAAAATTACATTATCAAAAGTAAGATGACTTGGTACATATATAATTAAATCACTACTATCTTTTCTATTAAACCAGTTGTATTTTGTTTCAGTAATAAATAATTTATTATTATCTATTTTATAATTAATATTTTTATTGTTTGTTTCTACTTTAAATTTATTACCTTCTTTTACAGTAATATTAACACTTGATACATCAACATTTAAGACTTGTACATTAGAGTTAATATTTAAATCTTTTAAATTTCCAACATTACTTTCGTTATCATCAAAAATATTACTTATAGAATTTACACCATACATAATTCCTAAAATAATATTAAACACCAAGAAAATTGCGAAGACAATCGCACAATACTTAATCAACTTCTGGGTCTTTATCATTTAATTCAACTCCTCCAAACATGCAAGTTGCATTTATATATAAAGTAATTTTAGAATCTTTATTTTTATGTTTTCTTTCATCAGATACTCCACCAAAAATTGGAGTTGATGTTACTTTAACTTTTATATTGTTTGGAACAAGTATTGTTGTATATCCAAATATAGAACTTACATTAATTACTGTATCTTTATTAATTTTTGCTTCTCTTAAATCACATTTAACAAAACCAAATACTGCATTTAATTCACAGCCATCAAAATCTTCATTTGAAAAATCTAATGTTTGCCCTCCAAAAGTCGCATAATATTCCTTACCTTCTTGTTTATTTAATTTTTTAATTTCTTTTTTTACTTTACTATTAATTGTATCTTTAAATATAAGTGATAAACCTATCATAACTATAATAAATGGTATCATTAATTTCCAAATAAGTTCAAATTTAAGTATATCTTGACATCCTAAAAACAAACATAAACCAATAATAAGACCTATTAAATTTCCAGATTTATCTTCATTTTTAAATAAACCAATAAAGCATGGAACAATTATAAATAATGTCCACCATCCAGCAAAGAACACATTAATATCAGTTATATCAAGTGCATTTAATCCAAAAATAATTCCTATAACAATCAAAATAATTCCCCATAATAAATTACTAATCTTATTCATATTACTTACCTCTTTTCTTAATCAATCTCATTTTTATATGGCATTATAAGTGCCGCAACTAAATATGCCAAAATACCTGTACCTAGACAAAATACTAAAAGTACCCATATTAATCTAACAACAGTTGGATCAATGTCAAAATATTCTGCAATACCACCACACACTCCAAATATTTTTTTACCTTTTTCTATTTTATATAATCTTTTTTTCATGATTATACCTCCTATCAATCTACTTTAATTTTATTATATTTATAGCAATATGTATATATTTTTTCAAAAAAAGATAGAAATTTATTCTATCTTTATTCACTTCTAAGTGCGATAACTGGATCTTTTTTACTTGCCATACGTGAAGGAATTAATCCTGCAACTAATGTAAGTACTACTGAAATTATTACTAAGATGATTGCTCCTCCAACTGGAAGTTTGGAAACACCACTAATTCCTGTAATATTTTTAATAATTATATTAATTGGAATATTTAAAAGTAGTGTTACTGCAATCCCTAATATACCAGCAAATAAACCTTCAATAAATGTTTCCGCATTAAATACTCTTGAAACATCTTTTTTACTTGCACCAATTGCTCTTAAAATACCAATTTCTTTAGTTCTTTCAATTACAGAAATATATGTAATTATCGCAATCATAATTGATGATACAATTAATGATATACTTACAAATGCCATTAAAATATAACTAATCGCATCTATTATTGTTGTAACTGAATCCATCATTACACCAACAATATCAGTATACATAATTTTATCTTCTTCTTCTTTTGAATCATTATATTTTGAAATAATATTAGTTATTTCATCTTTTGCTTCAAAATCTTTAGGATATAACATAATTGTTTGTGGATCTTCTAAATCAACTATTCCTAATTTAATTAAATTAGTTTCATAAGTAGAAGATGCATTTTCTGTATATTGTGAAACTACTTTAGCAAGTTCTTCTTTAGAAAGTGATGCTAAATATTGTTTTTGTTCCATAGTTAGACTATTCATATCAAAAGTTGCGTTGTCAGAAAATTCTAATCCTGTAAATACATTTACATTTGGGTTTTCTTTTTGTAATTTTGTAATTTCACTTTCATTTATTTTATTTATTGTATATTCAGTTAATTCTTTAGTATATCCAATAACACCTGTTGTAGTAAGTGATGATTCATCACTTATTTTAATAATACCTACAACTTCAATATCAACCGAATTATCTAAAACATTTTTCATATATGCTTCATCATCTGATTTATCTACCCATATATTATTTTGTTTTTCATAATAATCAGTATTTAAAACTAATTTATATTTTAATCCAACTATATCTTCATAATTGTATTCAAGCATTTCTTTCTTTTCAATTTCTTCTCCACTCATTATTTTTTTCATACTACTTTTTAATTCACTTTGATCTAATAAACCAAGTGAATATAGCGCATAATCACTAACTTGATTATTTTGATCCATTACTAATACAACTTCATTATAAGCTTCAGGCATTTTACCGGATACTAAATCATATTGTGTATCTAATAATTCTTTATTATTTGTAAGTTCAGTCCATGAATTGATTTCTCCCATACTATTAAAAGCTACACCAAATTCAGAATTTCCTGTGTCACCTAAACCTAAACTATCAAAAACTGTACTAGGATTTACTTGAACAATTTTTTCTGAATAGTCTGATTTATATATATTTAAATTTAAATTATATGTATATTTTAAATCACTTAAATAATCTTTAATATTAGATTTATCACTTTCAATATATGATTTGAAATCCTTTAAATTATTAACATTTTGTTCTTTAGCCATAGATGTTAACATATCTGTCATTATATTATTTGAATATACTTTATCATCTTTTGCATTTGAATTCTTACTTGATTCCATTAATGATTGCATAATAACTGAACTATCTACAGTTGTTTTTTCTAATGATAATGGATATGAAGATAGAGTATCTTCTTCTACTCTTTGAATGTAACTATTAAGTCCATTAGATAATGATAAAATTAAAGCAATTCCAATTATACCTATCGAACCTGCAAAAGCGGTTAAAATAGTTCTACCTTTTTTAGTCATCAAATTATTTAAAGATAGACTTAAAGCAGTTTTTAAATTCATTGTTGTCTTTTTAGATTTTCTTTGTTCTATTTCTAATGCTTCTTTTGTATCTTCTTTTCCATCATATGGATTAGAATCATCAATTATTTGACCATCTTTTAATTTAACAATTCTATTTGAATATTCATAAGCAAGTTCTGGATTATGTGTTACCATTATAACTAGTTTTTCTTTAGCAACTTTCTTTAACAATTCCATAATTTGTTTACTTGTTTCAGAATCAAGTGCGCCAGTTGGCTCATCTGCAAGTAATATATCTGGATCATTTACTAGGGCACGCGCAATCGCAACTCTTTGCATTTGTCCACCAGATAATTGATTTGGAAGTTTATTAATATGCTTAGAAAGTCCAACATCGTTTAAAACTTTCTTTGCTCTTTTTCTTCTTTCTGTTTTTGAAACACCTGATAAAGTAAGCGCTAACTCAACGTTTTGTAAAATAGATTGATGAGAAATTAAATTATAACTTTGGAATACAAATCCTACTCTATGATTACGATATGAATCCCAATTACTATCATTATATTGTTTAGTACTAACTTCATTTATTATCAAGTCTCCTGAATCATATTTATCTAGACCGCCAATAATATTTAAAAGAGTTGTTTTCCCACTTCCTGAAGGTCCTAAAATAGATGCAAATTCATTATTTCTAAAGTTTATACTAACTTTATCTAATGCCTTTTGCTTAAAACCATCAGTTTCATATATTTTACTGATTTTTTTTATTTCTAACATATTATCACCCTTTCTTATAATTTATGTATTTTAAATTTTATTAAACCTCATACTGTATTATAACACGTATAATTTTAAAAATCGAAAAAAATTTATCAATAATGATAAATTTTACATAAATTAGCTCTCAATATATATTATATTTAATTTTATTTTAAAATACTTTAAAATTAATCAACATCTACACCTTTTTTAAATAATTTTATATTTATAAAATTTTCAACTATTATTATAAACGTATATAAAACAATAGATAAATAAATAATTATTTTAGTAGATTCTATACTAATCATTTCGTTAGTAAAGATTAAATTTAATATATCTTTATTAAATAATGCGATAACAAATAATATTAGTAGAACAAATAATTGACTAATAGTCATAGCAATAAATCCATATACAATTGATAACCATACTTTTAAATTGTTTTTTCTATGTCCTAAAATTAAACCTGTATATCCTACTTGTACTATATTTAAAATTTCTAAAAATAATATAAATGCGAATGCTAGGATAATTAGAACTATATTAACATTATATGCATCACTAAGTGGAAATAACATATTTTTAACCATATCAACAAAATCATTAGAATAATAAGCTATAAAGATTGTTAATACAATTACTACAAAACTTGTAAATAAAGTAATAATTGTAGATAACATTTTAGATAAATATAATGTTTTTTTATCTATAGGAAGAGTATGTGTTAAATAAGATTCATCCCCATAAAAATTTTGTTTAAATCTTGCCCATAAACGCATTAAGTTATTAATTAAAATATTAAATAACATTGATATCATACATCCATTACATATTTGTCCAATTACGTACATAATAAATGAATTTTCTATATTTAAAAATATTCTTGTTAACAAAGCAAAGATTAATGATAATCCATAAAAGATTACTACAACTTTAAACATATATTTTAAATCATATTTTAATAATTTCTTTAACATTTGAACATCCTCCTAAACACTTCATCTATTGATGCATTTTCCTTTTCTCTTAATTCATCACTGCTAGATGTTAAAATAATTTTACCATCATCAATAAAAATTACTTCATCTAATATTCTTTCTATATCAGAAATTAAATGTGTTGAAATAATTACTGATGCTCCTTCATTAAAATTAGATAAAATTGTATCTAAAATATAATCTCTAGTAGCAGGATCAACTCCACCTAAAGGTTCATCTAAAATATAAAGGTCAGCTTTTCTACTCATAACTAAAACTAAACAAACTTTTTCTTGCATTCCCTTACTCATTTTAGATAATTTTTGCGTTGTATCTAAATCTAAATCTTTAAGTAATTTTCTTGCTTTTTTTGCATCAAAATTATCATAAAATTCACTAAAATATGTGATAACTTCATCAACACTCATCGATTTATCTAAATATGTTCTCTCTGGTAAATACGAAATTATTTTTTTACTTTCAACTCCAATAGACTCACCATTAATTAAAATTTCACCAGAAGTAATTGTTAGTAAATCATTAATTAATTTTATTAGTGTAGATTTTCCTGTTCCATTTTTTCCAAGTAATCCAATTATTTTTCCTTTTGGAATAGTAAAATTAATATCTTTTAAGATTTTTTTATTTCCAAAACTTTTATTTAAATTAATACATTTTAATAATTCCATTATTTATTCCCTCCTATATTTTTTAAATACTCAATTGCTTCTTTTTCATTAATTCCTATATTTTTCATATTATAAAAATATTGTTTAGATAAATTACTAGCATATTCATTCCTATATTTTTTTATTAATTTTTCATCAGTAGTAACAAATTTTCCATTAGTTCTTTCTGTATATATTAATCCCAAATTTTCTAGTTCTACTAATGCTTTTTGCATCGTATTAGGATTAACTTTTGTTTGAAAAGCTAAATCACGTACTGATGCCATCCTATCACCTGGTTTAAATTTACCAGATATAATATATATTTTTAATTGTTCAACTAACTGTATATATATTGGTATATTATTATCAAAATCAAACTTCATAATCTATCCTTTCTATATTGTGTTACTTAACTAATACAATAGTACACGTTATTATAAGTTTTGTCAACAAAAAAAGTAAATCTTTTTCTAGATTTACTTCTTAAAAAAATCTCTTTTATTGAATCTAGCAGTCATAAATCTCCATGCTGCTTTTTTATTTGTTAACCATTCTATTTTTGCGCCATTCTTTTTGTTATTTAAAATACCATTTACTAAAAAATTAGCGACTACATCCGGATAATCCCCTAAAATATTATAAACTTTTTTAGTTTTTTCAGACAAATTAATTTTTTCTTTATCACCTAAGGCATTTTTAATAAAATCGGTAATCATAATTCCAGGACTTAATTTACCAACAATTATTCCTGTATTTCTTTCTTCACATTCTTTAGCAAGTGCTTCTGTAAAATATGTTATTGCTCTTTTAGATGTTCCATAAATTGAAAGACCTAACATTTTAGCATCATTACTCCCATATCCTTCTACATTGTAAATTGCACCACTTTTATTTTTAATCATTTCTTCCATAATTAATTTGGATCCAATAATCGCACCTTTTAAATTCACATCTAAAACCATATTTATTTCTTGTTCAGTTAATTCCCAAATTGCTTTTTCAGGTTGATTAACACCCGCATTATTAATCCATATATCAATTTTTTTAAATTTTTCTTTTGAAAAATTAATTAAGTTTTGAATATCATTGTATTTTGTAACATTACAAACACATTGTTCTACTTTTGAATTACTTTTTATTTTATCTAATTCTTCTTTTGCTCTAATTAAGTTTTCTTCATTTAAATCACTAATAATTACATTTAAATTCTTCTTTTTAAATAGTTTTGCCATTTCAAATCCAAGACCTCTTGCACTACCAGTTATTACTACTGTTTTCATATTTACACCACCTATTATAATTTTATTTAAAATATGGATTAAAAGTCAAGTGTTTTAATTTAATAAATATGTTATACTAATAATATAGGAGGTACTTTTTAATGGGTAAACGCATTTTAATTAAATTAAGTGGTGAAACATTATCTGGTGATGACGGTAAAGGCATTGATTTTAATTCAGTATTAAAAATTTGTGAAGAAATTAAAGAATGTAAAGATGCTGGAAATGAAATTGCAATTGTTGTAGGTGGCGGAAACTTTTGGCGAGGAAGATGTCATAAAGATATGGATCATTGCACAGCAGATCATATAGGCATGTTAGCTACTACAATGAACGCACTAACCTTACAAGAAGGTTTTAAACAAGTTGACGTTGAATCTAGAGTTCAAACTGGTATTGAAATGAGACAAATTGCAGAATTTTATATTAAAAACAGAGCTACAAGGCATTTAGAAAAAGGAAGAATTGTTATATTTGGTTGTGGAACTGGAAATCCATTTTTTTCAACTGATACTGCCGCAGCACTAAGAGCTGCAGAAATTAATGCAGATATTATTTTTAAAGCAACTAATGTTGATGGAATTTATAGTGCAGATCCCAAAAAAGATAAAACTGCAATTAAATTTAATGAAATTTCATATATTGATGTACTAAATAAAAAATTAAATGTAATGGATTCAACTGCGACTTCTCTTTGTATGGATAATCAAATACCTATTTTAGTATTTGATGTAAACAAAAAAGGAAATTTATTAAAAGCTTCTAATGGAGATAAAATTGGTACTATAGTAAAATAATTCAAGGATTTGCCTTGAATTATTTTTTTATATATTGATTATTTTTTTGTTTTTTATATAAAGTGTTTACGTATTCATCTATCTCTTCCATCTTTTTATTTATATCATTTAATAGAATATATTGATTCATAAATCTATCTTTATTGTGTTCAGGATATTTAATTTTAAAATAAATATCTCCATTTATATAATCTGTTAAAAAACGTAAAACTAACTCATATGTCAAAGTTTTTATTGAAAGTCCTATATAAGTTATTTCATCTTTTTCTAAATAAGGTCCCATTTCCTCTAAATATCCATTTAAATAACTTTTAGTTATTTCTAAATTTAAAAATATTTTATTTGGATCTAATTCATCTTCAAAAGAATTAGAACAAGCAGAACGTATTCCATCCCCAATATCAAATAATACTGAACCTTTCATAACAGTATCTAAATCAATTACTGCAACACCTTCATTAGTATCTTTATCCATTAAAATATTATTTAATTTGGTATCATTATGTGTAACTCTTACAGGAATGTTTTTTCCTAGAGAATCCCATATAATAGAACATTCTTTTATTTTTGATATTAAATCAATTATTTCAATAGAATGTCTAAATGCTCTATTTGTTATATTATTTTCAATACTCATTAATAAATCATTAAAACGTTTTGGAGTATTATGAAAATCTGGTATTGTATCCACTAACATACTAGTAGGAAAATCACTCAATAATTTATGAAAAAACCCAAAACATTTTCCTGCATTATAAGCTGCTTTTTCTTTAGAAATTTTACATTCATCAAAATTATTATAAGATATACAATTATCAATAAATTCATATGCTCTATAATATTCTTTTTCACCATCACCATTTATATAAGTAAATAAATTTTGATTATCTTTTGTTTTTATAATATTTAGTGTTTTATGAGTTGTATCTTTATTTTCTCTTAATTTTTTCTTAATATGTTCTGTAACTAAATCGATATTTCTCATAACTACATATGGTTCTTTGAATACATATGAATTTATTTTTTGTATAAGAAATTTTTGATTATTATCTAAAGTTATCATATATGTTGAATTAATATTTCCTTGACTATTTTCAACTATATTAACTGGATTGCCTTCAAAATTAAATTTTTCAACTATATTTTTTATTTTTTCATTCATATTACCTTCACCCTCCATTAATATAATAACATAAAAATATTATATTACCAATAAAGTTTATTATTTTATTTATTACACTTTGTGCTTTTTTAATAAATTCCTTTTTATTATCGATTAAATATTGAATTTCTTTTAAAAATTCTTCATATTTTTTATCTTTAACATACATCTTTTTTACTGCATATCCATCTTTTCCAAACTTTTTTATAGCAAATTGATATGAATCTTCAATTAATTCTTCAAAAGTTTTTTCAGGATTTTTTTTCATACTAAATCCTATAGACGCATGCAAATAATTATCAACACCAATTTTTCTATCAGCTGATGATAATATTTTTCCATATATATTTCTTGGAATATATTCTAATGATGCTCTATGGTCTTCTACCGCTTCTTTCATTATTAACATATCTTTTTCATTGAAATATTTATTTAAAAATTCATCATTATATAATCTTTTAGCAGATAAAATTTCATGTTCTTCTCTATTTATATGACATGCTATGTCATGGAAACAAACAATAGTATATAACATGTCATAATTAATATTATATATTTTGCTTAGTTCATATGCACGTTCTAAAACAAAATTTATATGATCTATATTATGACCTGAATCATTAAGTTCATATTCTTTTAGTATATTATTCTTTAAATATTTCTTTAATTCAATATTTACTAATTCTTCCATTAATTCTCCTTTATAGTTAATAAAGTAACAGTTTCAATATGATGAGTTATAGGAAACATATCATACGGAGTTATTTCTTCAACATTATAATTTTCTTTTAATGTTTTTAAATCACGTGCTAAAGTAACTGGATTACATGAAATATATATCAATTTTTTTGGCAATAATTCATTGATTATATTAACACTATTTTTATCAATACCAGTTCTTGGTGGATCTAAAATTATAACATCTAAATCTTTTTTTGCCCTTTTTATTACTGGCAATATATTTGATACATTTTCACAGACAAATTCCACTTTAGAAGCATTATTCAAAACTTTATTCACATTCGCATCTTCTATCGCATTTTTAACTATATCAACCCCAATAATATTTTTTCTACTATTATTAATAATTAAACTAATTACACCTATTCCACAATATAAATCTAAAATATTTTTATCATCACTATTAATATATTTTAAAACTTTAGAAAACATTTTCTCCGCTTGTTTAGTATTAACTTGAAAAAATGAATCAGGACTAATTCTAAATGTTTTATCTAACAAATTTTCATGAATATATTTTTCCCCATAAATTAATTTATATTTTGAATTTTTAAGTAAATAAATACTTTTAACACTCTTATTTAATTTAACTAAATTTCTAATAAATTGTTCATCAATATTTTTATTAGATTTAAATATAATCATTAATTCATCAGTATATGTACCATATCTCATAACGATTTCAGTTATTCCGCTATCAGATAAATGTTTTTTTATATATTTTAAAATTTTATTAAATTTATCATTAATTATTTTACATTCATCAATATTAATTAATTCATTGGTTTCATTTTTATAAAAACCAATTTTATTATCTTTAACATGAAACGTTACTTTATTTCTATAATTAAAAATATCATCACACTTAACAACATTATTTATTTTTAGTTTTGTCACATCAATCTTACCAAATTTATATAAAATTTCTAATAAATTTCTTTTTTTCATTTTAAGTCCATCTTCATATTTTTGATGCATAATATCACAACCACCACAAACATAAAAATTTTCACATGGAATTTTAACTCTATTATTAGAAACTGTTATTAATTTTTCTGGTAGTCCTTCCGCAAAGTTTTTCTTTGATTTTGTTATTTTAACTTCTATTAATTCTCCCGGTAATGTATATGGTATAAAGATTGGATATCTATTAAACTTTGCGATACCTCTACCATAGTGGTCTTGATGTATGATACTTAATTTATAATTTTTACCCTCTACAAACTCATCCATTAAAAGTATACCTCCTATTATGTAATACTAGTATAACATAAAATTTATAAAAATTTGTTTTAAATTAAAAAAAGTGTCGAAAAAACACTTTTACTAATATGTTATTTAACATCTATAAATTCATATCCTACTAGTTTTGGATTATCGTTATTATCCAATTCTACTATATATTTATATTTTGGGAATTCATTATAATTATCAAGATTTTCTATTTTTTCTGCAACTACTTCTTTTATTTGTTCTATTTCAGTTTTACCTGTTTTATTATATATATCATACATTTTATCATAATCACTTTGTGAAAATTCAATATATGGGTTATTTTTGTTTACATATGTAGTATATAACTCTGACCCTATAGGTCTAGGACTATCCCCTATTTCATCAAACAAATAAATATAAGTCAATTCATAAGTATTATTAACTTTTTCAAAATTTATTAATTTATTATAAAAAGCATATGTTTCTGAATATCCATGTGGTTCTCCTGTACCACTAATATATTGGTTATTTTGTTCATCGTATGTTATATGACAGTGTTCTAAAACTTCATCAGAATAACAACACATAATATTTTCATTATCAAAAGAAATTTTATCATTAAATATTTTTGTTAAAGTATTATTAATTTTTTCTACACTTATTTTATCGCTATAATTATAAATTTTTGAATTTTCATTTCGTGCTATATAATCAACAGCAAGCGTTATTTTATCATAATTATCAATAGCGTTAAAATCAGTGATTTTTTCTTCATATTTATGAATTAATGGAATGTTACTTATCAATTTTTCAGTCTTTTTTACAATTTTATTTTGTTCCATATAAGATTCATTTTTATCTACATTTTCAATATTAGAATCTTTAAATAATACCTTATCATAAACAATAAATCCACCAAGTCCTAATATTGCAATACTTAAAACTACAACTAAAACTATTAACCCTGTATTTTTCTTTTCCATAAATTTTTTCACTCCTTTTTTGATAATTAATTAATAATTATCCACAATTTTCAAGTTTAGTATATAATATTCCCCCAAGTCAAGAAAAAGTTTTCAACAGGTGTCAATAGAGTTATACTTTACATTAGACAACTGTAGTGATAAAGTAAAAGTAGACAATCCAAGTTCAACAAATATTTATAAAATATGTAAGATATTTAATATAACATTAAAAGAATTTTTTGATTCAGAATTATTTAATTTTGAAAAAATTATTGATTAATTAACTATAATAATCTTAACATACAAAAAGTTTTGCATACTTATGATTGCAAAACTTTTTTAATCTACATCAAAACCAACATACTCTCTAACAAATTTGTCATAAAACCAATCTGGAGAGATATTTAATATATAAACTAAAGATTCTTCTAACTCTTTTTTAGACATTTTATTAATATATTTTAAAGTTTTATTATATAGTTTACCTTTGTAATCTTCATATTCATTTTGTGCTTCTTCTACTTCTTTTAGAAAAGTATCAACTTCTTTAGGAAATATTGTAAAATAAAGTGCAACAATATGTTTACATATTATTCTTTTGTCTTTTGCGTGAGAACAATCACATTTTGATTTTCTAGGATGTTCTATATCTAGAAAAACATTATAATTGTTTTTATCACTGCCTAAAGCAATAGCTTCATATTCATAATCACTTATCTTTTTATACTTTTTAATTTTCTTTTCTTTATAATAATCTTGGCCTCTCCAAACTGAATTATTACTTGCTATATTTATTATTTTCATTTAATTCACTACTTCCTTGTATACTGAAAATCACATATTTATATATTTACCTACAATCAGACTACAAAATTTAAGTTTTGTAGTGTAATAGTAAATAACTAATCTCTATAATACATTTGATTTTTGCTGGTAGGTTTATCTGGTAGAGTCATTTTAATAATACCATTTTCTAATGCTGGATTTAAATAATTTTCTCTAAATGATTCTTTTGATTTTAATCCTAACTTTTCCATTATTTCATTAGAACTCATTGGTATATTATAATCCATTACATTTAATAACTTATTAACATAAGCATTAATATGTGTTATTTCATTTTGAGTACTACTTATTAAATCTTCCAATACTTCATCTATCATAGTTAACATAAACTCTATAAATACTTTTGAGTTTCCATTTTTATTACAAGTATCTATTGATTTATAATATTCTTGTTGATATTTTTTAATTTGTGATTCAATCGGAACATATTCAAAAATTTCTTTCCAATTAGATAATATTATATTTTGCCACAACCTAGCAGTTCTTCCATTACCATCACTAAAAGGATGTATAAATACAAACTCATAATGGAATATTGATGATAATATTAATGGATGTATATTATCTTTATTTTCTTTCATCCAAGAAAATAAATCATTCATTAATCCTTCTACAAACTCAGGTTTAGGAGCAACAAAAATACAATTGTTATTTTCATCAAAAACTCCTTCTGCACCATTTCTAAATACTCCAGATTCTTCAACAGTTAAATAAGTTAAAGTTTTATGAATATTTAATAAATCTTTAATCTTATAAGGATTTACTTCTTTTATCATTTCATACGCTTTATAAGCATTTTTAACTTCTTGTATTTCTTTTTGTTCACCAATAACTAGCTTACCGTTAATAACATCTTTTACTTGATTAAAAGTTAATGAATTTGCTTCAATTGCTAATGAAGAATGAATTGATTTAATCCTATTATTTCTTCTTAAAATAGGCATTTTATTTAAATCGCTATAATTGTTTAATTGTCCTATTTTTTCCATTATACTTCCAACTAAATCTAACATCTTATTAGATATTTCAAAAGGTGGTTGATATTTATCCATTTATATCACTCCTAACATAATCTTATTATATCAAACAATAAAAATAATTTCAATCGTCTTGCTTATATCTTGTCGGTTATCTTGTCGGTTGTTAAATAATTAAATTCCCTTTTGAACTGAAAATAAAAATAAATCAGTTAGAAAGGAAATTTATTTTTTACTTTTAAACTATACAATTTCTAGGAATAATGAAATAATTTCCTAGAAAAAGAAAAATGATATTAATTAAAATATTAAGTCTTATTCCATTTTTGAAATAATATTAGTTAACTTTTACTTGCTATATCTCCAATAGCATGTTAATATTTATTTAAGAAAGGAAGTTAACAACTTCTTTAAATAACGCTCTAACAATAGTTTTCCGACATTATAATATTTTTGTAATTCATATTTATTTTTTCCGTAATCTTTTATTTTTTTATTTATTTCATTTGAAATTAATTCTTGTTTTATTTCATCATAATAATCCATATTATCCACTCCATTTTTAATTTTTAAATAGTCACATTATATATTACAATTATTTATTATATGAATACTTTTTTTTTTAAATAAAAAACTTTACAAAATTGTAAAGTTTTAAAATAAACTAAGTTGATTAGATTCATCCATATTATCTAATATTCCCATTGAGCGCATTTTTGCAATAGTAGTAGTAGATATTTTAGCTCTAACTTGCAAATCTTCAATACTTAAGAAAGGTCTTTGATTTCTCTCTTCAATTATTTTTTTAGCAACTGTATCTCCTAGTCCATCAATAACTCTAAATGGAGGAATTAAAGTTTTTCTATCTTCATCAATTATAAATTTTGTTGAATCTGATTTATTTAAATCAATATTTCCAAATTTAAATCCACGAGCAGTCATTTCAAGTGCGATATCTAAAGCACCCATGATAGAAATTTCCTTATTAGTTGCATCATAACCTTTGTTAGTTATTTCAAATATTTTTTCTTTAATTTTATCATAACCTGCAATCATAGTTTCAATATCAAAATCACTACTTCTTACACTAAAATATGTTGAATAATATTCAATAGGTTTATACACCTTAAACCAAGCTACTCTATAACCCATCATAACATATGCAGTAGCATGGGCTTTAGGAAACATGTATTTTATTTTATGACAAGTATCAATAAACCATTCTTCGATATTTTTCTCTTGCATTAACTTTTTATAAATTTCCCACTGTTCTTTATCTTTACTTGCCTTACCTTTTCTTACAAACTCCATTATTTTAAATGCATCTAAAGGTTCTAATCCATGATACATTAAATAAACCATAATATCATCACGACATCCTATAACATCTTTAAATTCACAGATTTTGTTAATAATTAAATCTTTTGCATTACCAAGCCATACATCAGTACCATGTGATAATCCTGAAATTTTAACAAGTTCAGCAAAAGTTGTAGGACGTGTATCTTTTAACATTTCTATAACAAATCTAGTACCAAATTCAGGAACACCTAAAGTACCAGTTTCGCACATAATTTGTTCTTTAGTAACACCTAAAGCTTTAGGTGATGAGAAAATACTTAATACTTTTTTATCATCAAAAGGAATATCTTCTAGATTAACTCCAGTAATATCTCCAAGCATTTTTAGTGCGGTCGGATCATCGTGTCCAAGTATATCAAGTTTTAATACATTATCGTGTATTGCATGGAAATCAAAGTGAGTTGTATACCATCTAGAAGTTGCATCATCTGCAGGATATTGATATGGACTAAAATCAAATATATCCATATATTTTGGAATAACAATTATACCACCAGGATGTTGACCAGTTGTTCTCTTAACTCCAGTACACCCCATTGCTAATCTTTCAATTTCTGCAGGTGGAAGTTCAATATTATTATATTCACAATAACCTTTCGCAAAACCATATGCAGTTTTTTCAGCTACTGTACCAATTGTACCTGCACGAAATACATTATGTTCACCAAACATTTCTTTAGTGAAATCATGAGCTCTCCACTGATATTCACCAGAGAAGTTAAGATCTATATCCGGAACTTTATCTGCATTAAATCCTAAGAATGTTGCAAATGGCATATCGTGTCCTTCTTTTTTCATTTGAGTCCCACACCCACATACTCTATCAGGCAAATCATACCCACTAAAATATTTAGAACCAAGTTCAATACCATTTTCTTCAAATATACTTTTCTTACATTTAGGACATATATAATGTGGTGGTAATGGATTAACTTCAGTAATTCCCATCATAGTTGCAACAAAACTACTACCTACACTACCACGACTACCAACTAAATATCCATCATCATTAGAACGCTTAACTAGTTTTTCTGCAATCAAATAAATTACGTCAAATCCTCCACCGATAATACCTTGTAATTCTTTTTCAATACGTTCTTCAATAATTTTTGGCAAGTTCTCACCATATATTTCATGGGCACGATTATATACCATTTCTTTAACTTGACTATCACTGTTATCCATTTTAGGAGTATATAATTTATCTTTAATAATTTCTACTTCTTCAATCATATCTGCAATTTTATTAGTGTTCTCAATAACAATTTCTCTACGTATTTCAATATCAATAAAGTAAAAACTATCTAACATTTCTTTAGTGGTCATAAAATGAAATGATGGAACATTCTTAATAGTATTAGGTTTATATAAAGGATGAAATCCACCAATACCAGGAGTTTTTTGAGTAATAATAACTTCTCTAAAAATTTTATCTTTAGGGTCTAAATGGTGAACATCACCTGTTGCAACAACAATTTTTCCTTTTTGCCTACCTACTCTAATAATCTTCTTTATATTTTCTTCTAATTCTAAAGTATTAGAAAAATCTCCAGTTTGGACTAAATGATCATAAACAGTTAATGGTTGAACTTCTATATAATCATAGAATTCCATAAGATTTGCAAGTTCTTCATCACTTTTACTTTTAGCTTGCATAAATATTTCACCATTTACACATCCACTACCTACTAAAAGTCCTTCTCTATATTTATTAATTTCACTTCTTAAAATTCTAGGAGTTTTATATAAATATTTAGTATTTGCTAATGATACTATTTTAAATAAGTTTCTAAGTCCTTCCTTATTTTTAACAAGTAAGTTTATATGATAAATGTTACCAAATTTATGAATATCATCACTTTCAACAATAGTTTTTATATCACTAATTTTTTCTAAGTTTCTATCTGATAATCTTTTAATCATTTTATGGAAAATAAGTGCAGTTGCTTCAGCATCATAATCTGCTCTATGGTGAGATTCTTCATCAAATGGAATATCATACCTTTTTACAAGTGCAGATAGACTATGTCTTGCAAAGTTACTATCCATAACTCTAGATAACTCTAAAGTATCTATTAAAACATTTTTATATTCACCCAAATTATATTTTCTATAACAAGCTTCTAAGAATGATGCATCAAATTTAGCATTATGCGCAACCATTGGACAATTTCCTGTCCATTCAATAAATCTTTTGATTACAGTTTCTTCATCATCTTTGTCTTTTAACATTTCATCTGTAATACCAGTTAATTCTGTAATTTTAGGAAGTAATGGTTTTCCAGGGTTAATAAATTCATCAAATTTATCAATAATTTCACCATTACAAATTTTAACTGCGCCTGCTTCAATTATTTGATCTACTCCACCCGCATTAAATCCAGTTGTTTCAAAGTCGAATACAACATAAGTACTATCTAATAATGGACTATCATCTTCTCTAAATACCATATCAACATTATCATCTATTAAATTTAACTCAACACCATATATTACTTTCATACCCTTAGCATTGTTATAAGCTTCTGGGAAAGCCTGTACTGCATTATGATCAGTTATCGCAATTGCTTTATGACCAAATTCACGTGCCCTATTTATAAGATTTGTTGGACTAACTAATCCATCCATTTGACTCATAAATGTATGTGCATGTAATTCAACACGTTTTTCATCTGCATCATCTATTCTTATTTCATCTTTTGATGGAATTGATTCAATATCACGTACATTTACAACTAAGCACTTTGCATACATATCATTTTTAGTAAATCCATTAATACGATACCAATTACCTTGTTTTATTTTAGATTTAAAATTACTATATTCATCCTTATCATTAAAAAATACTTTAGCATAAATACTACTAGTATAATCTGTAATTTTTAATGTAACTATTTTAAAATCGCTTTTACTAGATTCAAAATAATCAACACCAAATAATAATCCTTCAAATACTACATTTTCATTTTCAACCGAAATATTATCTATTCTAGTAACATTACCATCTATTCTGCTTCCAAAAATAATTGTATCATTTTCACTTTTTTCTATTTTTTTAGTTTCCTTAATTACTTTTTGCTCTTCTTCAAATATTTGTTCATTAACTTTTAAAATATTATATTCAATATTTACATCATTTATATTATTGTATTTTTCTTTAAATAAACTTATTATTCTATTAGTAATAACATCATCAACATTGTCTTCTATATCAACGATTATTTTATAAGTCATTTTTTCTTTATTAATTAAAATTTTATTTATTGAAGCATTTTTAAATAATGTTATATATTCTTTTTCTAAACCTATATTATTTAGTAATTCCATTAGCTTATTTTGCATCCTAAACACCCTCTTAATACTAAATTAAGTATATCAAAAAAAAGATGTATAATAAAGAAATTATTTACATCTTTTTACTTTTTTGAATACCTTTTTCATAATTATTGATTTTATTTTCAACATATTTCATATATTGTTTATTTTGGATATCAACTTCATCAGATATCAACAAATTTACTTTTCTATTATTAAATTTATTTAGCACTTCATTAATATCATATTCAATAACAGAATTGAAAACATTTGACGAAATCATATTAATTTTTAATGAATTAATAATTCCAAATAAAATATTATCAAATGTTACATTGTCATATAAATTTATTGATTTATTTTTAATTTTTTTATTAATTAAATTCATAATATATAATTCTTTAAAGTTATTAGAGAAAGATTTAATTTGCATCTTACTTTCATTAATAATATTTTTGTATTCTTTTGAATATTCATCTAATGAAATTTTATTTGCCATATGATTTTGTATCAATTTTTCTATTTTAATATAGTCTTTAACAAATCTAACGCTTAAGTTAGAAATAACAAAATTCATATATTTTAAATCTTCATTATTAATTACTACATCATGTTTTTGTTTTTGCATGTTATCCCTCTTTTTTATATTTTTTCTATTTTCATAAAATTAGTATGAGCATTTGCTGGTGCTCCACCAACAATTACTATTAAATCTTCTTCTTTTAAGTTTATGATTTCTTTTGCTGATTTAATACCTGCATTTACAATATCATCAGTGTCATCATATACTGGAACAAGATTTGTATATACTCCCCATTTTAATGCTAGGCTACGTGCAACTTTTTCATCTGTTACAGTCGCAACTATGAAAGCATCTGGACGAAGTGATGCGATATCTAATGCTGTTTTTCCAGTTAGAGTTGATGCAACTATTGCTTTAACTTTCAAATCTTTTGTAGCTTCAACTGCACATTTGGCTATTGTATTATGAATTTCTGTCCCTCTTAATTTATAATCATCTAAATTATATTTTGTAATTTTTTCAGCACTTTCACAAATTGTAGACATTGTTTTAATTGTTTCAATTGGATATTTACCAATTGTTGTTTCATCACTAGTCATGATTGCATCACAACCTGCTAAAACAGCATGTGAAACGTCAGTAACTTCAGCATTTGTAGGACGTATATTAGTTTTCATACTATACATCATTTGTGTTGCCATTATTACACCCTTACTATGTGCATGACATGAATCTATCATCATTTGTTGATATAATGGTAAATTTTCTACACCGGTTTCAATTCCTAAATCTCCACGAGCAATCATAATATAATCTGAAGCTTCAACGATTTCTTCTAGATTATCCATTGCATATTGAGTTTCAACTTTAGAAATAATTGGCATATTTGGTTTACCATATTTCGCACATAATTCTTTAACTTGATTTATATCTTCTTTACTATTAACAAATGAAATAGCAAGATAATCCCCATCATTTTCACAAGCATATTTAATATCTTCTTCGTCTTTTTCTGAAATGTATGGAACATCTAATTTTATACCTGGCATACAAACTCCACGTCTACTTTTAATAACGCCAGAATTTTGTATTTCACAAGTAACTCCATCGTTTTCCATTGATGTTACCACTAATTTATAAAAACCGTCGTCTAATAAAATAATTGATCCAACTTTTAAATCTTTTAATACACCCTTATAATTTAATGATATTCTTTCACTGTTTCCAACAACATCATCTTCAACTATTCTAATTGTCTTGCCTTCTACTAATTCTAATCTATCATTTTCAAATTCACAAGTTCTTAAATCTGGTCCTTTTGTATCATATAATATTGCAATATTTGCTCCTAATTCTTCGCGGGCTCTTTTAACTAAACTTTCATCTAATTTTCTTTCTTCTATTGTTGCATGTGAAAAGTTAATACGAGCAACATTCATTCCTGCTTCTACTAATCCTTTAAAATTTTCCCAACTTTGAGTTGCTGGACCTATACTACATATAATTTTTGTTTTCTTCATTTGAATAAACTCCCCTTTCAATCAAATGCTTTAAGATTATACTATAAAATTAAGATTTTGTCTAGTAGACTACGATAAGAAAACAATTACGGAATTTCCGTAATTGTTTAATCTAATTATTATTGATTAATGTTTTCATATCTAATACTATAAGGTGAATCTAAAATTGTTTCTTCACCATTAATATTTATATAAGGTGTTATTATATAAAATCTTGTTTCACCGTTAGGAATTGTAACTTGAACTTGTTCTTTAGACATATTATATTCATTAAAAGTAATATTTTTGTCAATTTCATATTTTTTTATTAACGTTCCACTAATACCATTATCTTCTGATTCTGAAATAATATATCCATCAATATAATCATTCTTTGATATTGATGATTCAATAGTTATTGTCGCATTATGTTCATTATCATATGAAACAATTATATCACTTCCATATGGATTTCGTTTAAATCCAATCCAAGAATATATTTCATCAGTATAATCTATAATATTTGATTCTTCTTTATAGATTTTATTATCGTTATCATCTAATATGTATGGAATAACTTTGAAATATTTTGTTCCTTGTAATGGAACCTCAACTTCTATATTTCCCCATGATTGTTCATTTTCTAATTCTGCATGATAGAACCCATCATTAATGTCAGCAAGTAATGTATATTGTCCGTCTTCAGTATCTGAACTATAAATTTCAAAACCACTTACCCATTTTTGAGTTGCAAAATTCAATTCTATTATTGCACCACCAGTTGTTTCATTTCTTCCAGATAAGCACACAGTACCAAAAGGATTTCCACATTCTTCAGAACTTGTAAATTTTAATCCTGTTGATTTGTTACCGTTAATTGAAAAAGGATTTATTATAAATTCACTAATTTCATTATTATTTTCATCCATTAATTTTAGATCAATATAATAACTATCACATTCTGGTAGAGTTTTAGGTATTACAAAATCAAATGTAAATTTATTATCTTTAACCTCTACTTTATAATCACTTTTTAATGATTGTGATAACCCAACACTCATTGCTTCAATATAATTTTTAATATTATAGGTTCCATCAGAAAGATTAGTTGTATTGAAGGTTGCAGTATAAGTTTTATTTTTTTCGTTTGTTATTATGTTACCATTTTCAATATAGTAGCCATCAGTTTTATTATATAACGTTTCTAATTCTACTTTAACTGGTTTTTTAACTTTTAAATAAAAATATTCTGTAATATTATCAATAGTTATTTCAATTGTATAGTTACCTTCAGTAATTTTATCAACAAAATCTATTGAAAATCCATTTACTTTTGAATAGTCAATATTAATATTTGTTGGAACATCTTTTAATTCTACTGATTTTCCATTTTTAGTTGCTGATATTTCTACATTATATACGCCTTCATCAATAAATGGATTAAGGAAAAAGAATAATTGATCATAACTCCAAGATGACTCTTCTTCTACTTCAAATGTATTGTATTCTTTTGGATAAAAAGTTTCAGCAAATTCATTATAATTTTCATCATTAGTATATATTTCTAATGCTTCTGCTTCAAAAATATGTTCAGACTGTCCTATGTTAATACCAAAATCATTATATTTATTATCACCTAAAGTCATTTCACAATAATAATATCCTTCTTTTGCATTTTGACTAACAGTTATTGGTAATGCAAATTCCCCATTAAGTATTTCAATAGTTGTTGGAATAGTACCTAAATCAAGATTTGTTTCGTTATCCGATTTACATACAAAATTAAAATCATATGTTTTGTTTTCAAAATTATATGCATTAAAATTAATTGTATAATTTTTATCACTGTCTGGAATAATTGTTAAATCATTTTTTGTATATAAATATTGATCAATTATTGAATAATTAGAATTATCTTCTATGTAAAATATACTAACAGAATCTGCCTTGCTTCCATTTATTTCTTCAATTTCAAATGTTGAAGGAACAGTAATTTCTTCTCCTGTTCTACCATTAATCCACTCATTATTAAAATCTTTATAATAGATTATCATGTCATCTTTACTATCAGTATCTATTGTTCTTGCAGCCCACATGATATCTTCAGTTGATAAATATGTTCTATTTGTATCAAACATGTGTGTTCCAATAACATATGTATCTGCTTCAATATCATGAACTGATACTGAAACTGGATTTAATGCAAAAACATCAGTACTACTAACAAAGAAAATTGATAATATAATTATTGCTATATTTATTATTTTATTTTTCATTTTTTACTCCTTTTCTACCCCTTATTTGCACTCACTGTTGTTCCGTCATTTAGTTTTACTTTCAAACTTGTTGCACTTTCATATTGTGATTTATTTACTCTTATTGCTCCTAGTGATGAAACATATCCACCAATTACTCTTCCATCTTGATTAATTAGTTGACTTGCAGTTATTTCAATATTATTTTTATAAACAATTACTTTTCTTTCTGTTGATGTTTCATCTCCATCAATTAATCCCATTTTAACTGTATATACATCTGGTACAGGAATTAGCTCCCAAGCTGCAGTAAGTGTTATGTTATTATTTACTGGTGTATTAAAATTATATGCTCCACCATTTAACATCCAACCCACAAATTTATAACCTGTTCTTGTAGGATTTTCTGGTTTAGTTGCTTTTGCCCCTGCAGTTACAACTTGCGTTGATACAGCACTTCCACCATCACTATGAAAAACAACATTATATTTTACAACTTGTGGTGTTTGTGGAGTTTCAGCAGGTTTTTGCGTATTAGTTTGAGTATTATTTTGTGTTTGATTATTTGTTTGTGTTGAAGTCCATTTTGCAATTAATGTAATATTGCCAGTAATTTTTGTATTAAAATCATATTTTTTATTATTTAAATACCATCCATTAAATTTATATCCATCACGTGTTGGATCAGCTGGTTTTAATGATTTTTCATCCTTTTTTACTGTTTGAGTTGCAACACTACTTCCACCTTTTGAATCAAATGTTACTGTAAATGTATCTTCTTCTAATTTTTTAAAGCTTGCTACTAATTTAATATCTGATACTATTTCTACATCAAAATTAAATGAATTATTGTTTAATAGCCATTCAATAAAGACATATCCATCTTTTGTTGGATCAGCTGGCTTATTTAATTTTTCACCTTTTGTTATTTCAATACTGCTTATTTTTGATCCACCGTTAGTATCGAATGTTATTGTTACTTTTTCTGCATCATCTTGCTTTATCCATTTTGCTTTTAGTTTAAAACTTTTTGTTACTTCTTTGTCAAAATAGTATTTATCCCCATATAAATACCATCCTTCAAATTTATATCCATCTTTTGTTGGATCTATTGGTTTAACAATTTTATCACCTTTTTTTACTATTTGATTTTCAATTGCAGTTCCACCATTACTATCAAATTTAATAGTATATGATTTATTATTTGAAACCAAAAGAATTGTAACAATCATAGTAATACAAAAGATAATTCCTATTATTAATCCTATTTTTACTTTCTTACTCATATTTACCTCCATTATAATACTATTCAACCAATATTTTTAATACTATAATCTTGTACTTCACACTCCTTTATTTTAATAATTTATAAAAATGACAATTTTTGATAATTATCCACAATTATCATAATAAGTATATAACATTCCCCCCCCGAGTCAAGATTTTTCTATCAACAGTTTTAGAAATTTGGAAAAAATTGGAATACAAAAAAATGGAAAGAAAAATTTTAATTTTTCTTTCCGTTTTTAGAATAATTCTATCTATATCTATATACATATCCAGAGTATGTTTCTTCTTCATTTGTATATACATATCCTGAATAAATCCCTACCCAAGTTCTTGTAATTTGTTTTGTTTCACCAAGATTACTACAAGTACCAAGTTGTCTATTTACATCTTCTTCACAACCTTGACCTGGAACACAATAAAAATCATCTTTTTCTAACGTACCACTAAAATTTCCAATATTATATTCATAAGTTGGGTGGTCATCAGATGTATCTGTTGAAATATATTCCCATCCATTGATTCCATAACCATTTAAGTTACTACATTTATAAGTATAATAAACTTTATTAGTCCATTTATAATCTTGAATATATTTACTTATTTGATTATAACTGTAATCTGGATTTAATGTACCACGATATGTTCCATCATCATAGTATTCTGAATAATGATTATCTATATATTTTCTTTGTTGATAATCATTATCATAATAATCATCATAGTCGTCGTCATAATTGTTATTTGTATCTTCTATTGTTACTATTCTTGTAATTGTTCCACTTATACCATTTTCTGTTTCTGCATAATATACTAAAACATAAGTTCCCGGTGTGTAAATATCAACATTACCTTCTATTAAAGTTACATCAAGTGATCTTTTTGAGTATGGATCAGTTGCAGTTGGTTCTGCAATTTTATTTGATCTACAACTTGTACTTCCTACTGAACAAGATTTGTCCTTTACTTTTTCCCATACGGGTGCTTTTGTATTATAGTAATTTGGATCTTCTTTTTGTTTAACTGTAATTTGTCTAGTTAATGTTCTACAATAAATAGAACCAGGATAATTACATGCTTTGTATACAATTGAATATTGACCAGGAATATTAATATCTAGATCATTATGAACAATTTCAATTATATCTGTTACATCTCCAAATTTTGAATGACTAGCACTTATACCTTCCCATGGATCAAAGCTTTCATATTGATAAATTACATTAAATGCACTAATACGAATTGATGGTTTGTTAGTGTCTCTATAATAGTTATAATCATAATCATAATATCCTTCATCATCATAATTCTTATATCCTGTATAACTATAACCATAATCATCGTAATTTTGATTATAAGAATATGTATCATCATAATAATAGTCATCATAATCATTATAATTCCAATAATAATCTTCATAATTATTATAGTATTCATCATCATCGTTATCATAATCATAATCACTATAACTACTTCTATTATAATTTTTACTATTTGTTGTTACTTTTTCTTCTTGTATATCACTTAAAAATCTTTGACTACACCCCATGTAACCCGCAAAAACAGTCAATGATACTAAAAGTAGTACACCAATTGAATCTGAGTTAAAAAAACTTTTTTTATTTTTAACCATTTAAACCACTCCCTTTACACCTATATTTTAACATTTTTTTTAGAAATTGCAATTTTTTTTTGAAATTTATATAAAAAAGTATGAAAAAATCAATGATTTTCATACTTTTTTACTATTTTGGATTAACATGTACCATACAATGTTTAACATTTTGAAATTTTTCTTCTATTTCATCATGAATATTATCAGCTATTTTATGTGACATTTCTAAAGTTAAATTTTTATCTGCGCTTATTTCTACATCAACAAATATTTTATTTCCAAACAGTCTTGTTCTAATCAAATCAAGTTCTAAGACTCCTTCAGTTTTTAGAATCAATTCTTTCATTTCTGTTATTAATTTTTCATCACAAGATTTATCAACCAATTTATAAATTGAATCTTTTAAAATATCATATCCCACTTTAAGAATAAATAAACATATTATTAGGGATGCTATTTTATCTAATATTGGAAAGCCAAGAATAGAGAATACAATTCCAATTAAACTACCTATTGAAGATAATGCATCACTTCTATGATGCCATGCATCAGCCATTAATGCACTAGAATTAGTTTTTTTAGCAACCTTTCTAGTTATCCAATACATAACTTCTTTTACAACAATAGATATAATTGCCGCAATAAGAGCAATTGTTGTTGGAATTTCAAGATCAGTACCTGAAATTATTTTTACTATTCCATCATATCCAATAAATATTCCAGTAAATAAAAGTATCATTGATAAAATTAAAGCAGAAACAGCTTCAAATCGTTCATGTCCATATTGATGTGAATCGTCACTTTGTTTATTTGATATATTAATTCCTATTATTACAACTATTGTACTAATTATATCAGATAAAGAATGAACAGAATCACTAATCATCGCACTAGATTTACCAATAACACCCGCAATAAATTTAAAAACTGATAAAATAACATTTATAATAATACTCATTATAGAAATTTTTATTCCTTCATTTTTAAACATACTTACCTCCACAGTATAATATATAACTTAACACTAAAAAGGAAACGGGTTTATTAAAACCCGTTAAATTATTTATTTACTACACTATTACATCTATTACAAATTCCATCATGAAGTTCATCTACATAATTCCAACATCTATCACATTTTTCACCATTACTTTTTGAAACTTCAATTTCTTTATTGTTTTCTGTAAATATAACTTTTGAAACAACTAATAATTGATGTAAACAATCACCTAATTTTTCATTTAATAAATTATATTTATCATTAGTACTTACTTTAATTTCAGCTTCAAGACTTGATCCTATAACTTTTTCATTACGTATATCTTCAAGTTTTTTATAAACAACTTCTTTGAAATCAAAGAACAAGTCAAATAATTCATCTAATTCTTTACTGTCAGAATATTCAATAACTTCTGGCATATCTGTTAAGTGAACACTTAACTCTTTTTTACCAGGTAATAGATTATAAACTTCTTCACTTGTATATGGTAATAATGGTGCAAGAAGACTAATTTCATTACTTAAAATATTATAAATAACTGTTTGAACACTTTTTCTTAATAATGAATCTTTTGCTTCAATATATAATATATCTTTAGTAAAATCAAAATAGAAACTAGATAATGTTGTTGAAACAAAATTATTTGTTAATTTATATACTTCAGAGAAATTATATTCATTATATGCATTTAATATATCATTAGTAAATTCATTTAATTTATTCATCATATATTTATCATATAATGACATATCTTCATATTTTATTGAATCAGTTTCAGGATTAAAATCTTTTAAATTACCTAACATAAATTTATAAGTATTTCTTATTTTTCTATATGTTTCTTTAACTTGTTTAATTAATTCATCACCAATTTTAATATCTTCTGTATAATCAGTTGAAGCAACCCACCATCTTAATATATCTGAACCATGTAATCTAACCATATCAGCTGGTGAAACAGTATTTCCTAAACTTTTAGACATTTTATTTCCCTGTCCATCAAGTACAAATCCATGAGATACTAATTCTTTATATGGTGCTTTTCCATATACGGCTACCCCAGTAATTAATGATGAGTTAAACCAACCTCTATATTGATCTGAACCTTCTAAATACATATGAGCTGGGTATTCTAGTCCTCTTTCAACTAATACTCCTGTATGAGTAGAACCAGAATCAAACCAAACATCCATAATGTCTTCTTCTTTTGTGAAGTTTCCATTTGGACTAGCTTCATTTGTATACCCTTCTGGAAGTAAATCTTTGGCATTTTTCTCAAACCAAATATTTGAACCATGTTCTCTAAATAGATTTGCGACATGCATCATTACATCATAATCTAATATTTCACTACCATCTTCATTGTAGAATATTGGAATTGGAACTCCCCAAACTCTTTGTCTTGAAATACACCAATCACCACGATCTTTGATCATGTTATATAATCTTTTCTTTCCCCATGGTGTATGGAATTTAATATTATTTTCAATTTCATTTAACAATGTGTCTTTAATTTTATCAATACTACAGAACCATTGTGGTGTTGCTCTAAATATAATTGGTTTTTTTGTTCTCCAATCATGTGGATAAGAGTGTTTAATAAATTTTAATTTTAATAATACACCCAGTTCATCAAGTTTTTGTGTAATTGCCTTATTAGCATCTTCAAAGAATAATCCTTCAAATTCACCGGATTCTAAAGTTAAGTAACCTTGATCATTAACTCCATTGATTAAACCTAAATCATATTGTTTACCAATAATGAAGTCATCTGCACCATATCCAGGAGCAATATGTACTAAACCAGTTCCTGCATCTAGTGTAACATGAAATCCAATCACAACTGGAGAAGTTCTATCCATAAATATATGTTGATATTCTACATCCTCAAATGATGTTCCAGGAATAGTTTCAACTATTTTATAGTCTTCCCAATTGAATTCTAAAGCTAGAGATTCAACTAAATCATTAGCCATAATATATATTTTTCCATCAACCTCTACTTTAGCATAGTCAAAGTTTTCACCTACTGCAATACCTAAGTTACCAGGTAGAGTCCATGGAGTTGTAGTCCATATAACTAAGTTTTCTCCAACATTAACTTTGTCATTTCCTTTTGATACTGGGAAAGCAACAAATATAGATGGATCTTTTCTATCTTTATATTCAATTTCTGCTTCAGCAAGTGCAGATTCACTAGATGGACTCCAATAAACTGGTTTTAATCCCTTAAAGATTAATCCTTTTTTAGCCATTTCCGCAAATACTTCAACTTGTCTTGCTTCCATTTCTTTTTTAAGAGTTATATAAGGATTATCCCAATCTGCGATAACATTTAATTCTTTAAATCCAGCATCTTGTTTAGCAATTTGTTCATAAGCATATTTTTCACATAGTGTTCTAAAATCAGATTTACTCATACTTTTTCTATCTACACCACTATTAGTAACTGCTTGTTCAATAGGAAGTCCATGAGTATCCCATCCTGGAATAAATGTTATATCATATCCACTCATCATCTTATATCTATTAACAAAATCTTTTAAAATTTTATTCATTGCATGACCAATATGGATGTTTCCATTCGCATAAGGTGGCCCATCATGTAATACAAATGGTGTTTTTCCTTTATTCTTTTCTTTTACTTTTGAATATAAATCCATTTCATCCCATTTTTGTCTTTGTAATTTTTCATTTTCTGGTAAATTACCCCTCATTTGAAAATCGGTTTGAGGCATTAATAATGTATCTTTATAATCCATAATTATTTTCCTTCTTTCTTTTTTTTCGGTGTTAATGATTTTATTTT
The DNA here is from genome assembly GCA_017435465.1 of Bacilli bacterium. Classification (GTDB taxonomy): domain Bacteria; phylum Bacillota_I; class Bacilli_A; order RF39; family UBA660; genus JAFSEX01. The sequence goes on along the minus strand of JAFSEX010000005.1, from coordinate 255,671 downwards.
TTGATTTATTTCATTATCACCAACTTTTTCATTAATTAATTGATTATTATAATATACTTCACCATCTTTAATTTTAGTATTATCTAAACCGTTTAAAGTATATTGTCCAACTTTGTATCCAGTCCTATATGATTCGATATATTCTTTAATTACTGTTGTATTCATTTTTCTTTTAACCAATCTTCTTATCCATTCATTTTCTTGTGATTTTCTACCTGAATATCCATCGGTAAAGCCATATTCCCTCATATTTTGTTTTGTAACATTTAATTGTTTTTTCTTTTTCATCCCTAATCCCTCCTAAATTAAAATACATGTATAATATATTATAAAAGTTACAAGCATTGCTAAACCTTCTTTTTTAGTAACTTTATATCCTGTTCCAGCAAATATAAATAATAATAGTGCTGAAACAATTAATCCCACAATATCTAGATAACTAAATTCTATAGGAATTATTCCACCAAATAGTGCAACTGGTAAACCTAAAACAATACCAATATTAAATATATTACTTCCAATTATATTTCCAACTGAAATATCTTGTTCACGTTTTATTGTAGCAATAATAGATGTAACAAGTTCAGGTAAAGATGTACCAAACGCCACTATTGTAAGTGATATAATTCTTTCACTCACTCCAAAACTTTTAGCAAGTGTTGTTGCACTAGTTACAACTAATTCACTTCCTATTATTACAGCAACAATTCCTAGTATTGTAAAAATTATTGATTTTATCATTGAATATTTTGGTGGTTCTTCTTCATCTTCATCAACTTTATTTCGCATAATTGAAAATAGGTAATAAATAAAAATCATGAAGAATAATAATATTGCGATTCCATCATTACGACTTATTTGATTTACCACATTGACATCAAATAAATTATCTACAAATAATACTGCAAGTAATACTGTAATCATAAGTGTTATTGGTAATTCTTTTTTTACAGTATTGCTTTTAACTCTTAATGGATTAATAATACTACATATTCCTAAAATTAATAAAATATTTAATATATTACTGCCTATTACATTTCCTAATACCATATCTTTGCTTCCACTAATCATCGCTTTTAAAGATACTGCAAATTCTGGCGCACTTGTACCAAATGCTACAATGGTAAGACCTATCAACATTTTAGATAAATTAAAGTTTCTTGCTGTTGAAGATGCACCATCAACAAATATATCTGCACCTTTAATCAGAAAAACAAATCCAATTATTAGTATTAAAATATTTATAAAAATTGTCATAACTACCTCCTTTACTATATAAAAAAACGTCCTTAAAAATTTAAGGACGAGATTTTCCCGCGGTACCACCTTAGTTTATGATTATTATCATACACTTAGATACTTGTAACCTAGTATAAGGTTCTTTCCTAATATCAGAAAGACACATCAAGAGTGATCTATATTTTAATTTATATTATAGGCTTACACCAAAATCCCTACTCGCTTAAATTAAATTAAAATACCGTCTCTATCATTTGTTTTAAATATCTATATTATCCATATCATCAACCATTTGTAATTGTTGTTCAATAATATTTTTTAATCTTGTTTTAAATATATTTATATTTTTCTTAAGAACAGCAGTTTCTGCTTCAACTTTTGAAGCTCTAGTTAATGCATCATTTACAATCTTATTAGCGTTTTTCTTTGCATCACTAATAATATTTTCACTTTCAATGCGCGCCATTCTTCTCATTTGTTCTGAAGTTTCTTGAGCCATAACTATAGATTTATTTAGAGTTTCTTCCATATTTTTATATTTTAAAAGATTTGCATTTAATGCTTGTATTTTTAAATCTTTTTCTTTTATTTGATTAACCATAATTTCAACTTGGCTTACAACTTCATTTACAAAAGCATTAACTTCTTTTGTATTATAGCCACGAAGGGAACGTTTAAACTTTTTCATATTAACACCTCTCCGACTACGTCTTAATATTCTATCATTTTATTTTTATAAAATCAATGTTTTACCATTCAAAATCAAAATCTTTTTCTTGTTTTTTCTTAGGTTTCTCTTCTTTTTCCTCTTTTTCTGCTTCTTCAGTAATTTTTCCTTCAACATTTATGTTTTTTGGAGTACATAAAAATATACCTGTACCTAGTTTTTGTAGGTCTCCTCCTATTGCGTAAACTGTACCACTTAAAAAGTCAACAATTCTTTTTCCTTGATCTGGAGTAACCCTTTTTAAATTTACTACAACTGAGTTTCTCTTTTTTAAATGATCAGCAATTTGTTGAGATTCTGAATATGCTCGTGGCTCAAGCAAAATCATCTTATTTCCATTACCAACCACATTTTTTAAGGCATCTTGTGCATCCTCATAATATTCATCTTCTGTAGTTTGATTAACTACTTCTTCTTCCCCGTTAAAAAATTTTTTAAATTTATCTAGCGCCATGATAATTCCTCCATATCTATACTATAATTTATTTTATCATATAATTTTATAAAATTAAAGATTAAATTATTATTTTCTGAATTTGCTTTACACAATTTTCAAAAAATAACAAAACAGTTTTTTAGTTTTGTTATTTTTAAATTCATTATTGTATCTTATGAATATTTCATAATTAATTCTTGAATTACTGGAATGCTCATTATTTTAGTCATTATTTCATTTTGTTCTTCATCTGTCATTTGATATATGTCTTTACTATTTGATGTATTACTTGTTGGAATTTCAATATCTGAAGATATTTTACTATCCATATTTATTTCAGCTTTTAGCATTTCCCTATTATTTTCTAAAATAGAGACTCCAATATCCATATCATAATGATATTCTGTATTACTTATTTGATTATCATTATAATTAATTTTCAAATTAGCTTCAGTTGAACTCGAACTATCGCTAAGAGTCAAGTCTACTGAATCATTTGTATATTTACCTATTATAGATAAAGTACTAAATAATCCTGTTATTTCACCATTAGTTTCGTTTCCTATTATTTTAAATTGAAAAAGAACAGTTTCTGTTGGTTCATCATCTATACAATTAATCATTATATTACTTTGGTTACTAATACAATTTGTCATTAATATATTAATATATTTAACTTCAATAGTATTATCATAATTATAAATTTCAAATATATTGTTTTCCATATTTAATTCTTGTTTTAATACATCTTTATGATTTTTAGCATATATACTATATGTAAATAATAATTCATTAGTTGTTGTTTCTTTAATACTAGTAATTATTCCATCAATTTCTTTTAATAAATCGTTTTTATTAATTTCAGAACCTTCTAAAATATTAAGAATAATATTTATTGCTTTATCATCTTTTTTAATTTCTTCTAAAACTCCTAAAGCAATTTTATTTAATAATTGTTCTTTTATTTCAAGAGAAATCTTTTCTAGTTTTTCATCTTTATTATTTATTTTCTCAGTTACTTGTTTAGTTTTTAGTTCTTCTTTTTTTAAATTATCTAGTATATGCTTTTTTAAAATATTTAATAGATATTCATAATCTTCATTATTTTGATTATTTAAAATACTAATAAATTCATATTCTGTAAAATAATATTTATCCATAACATCTTTTAATTTTATATATGCTTTATTATCTTTTAATATTGTTTCTAAACTTATAAGCTTTTTATTTGTTAATGTTGAATCTATTTCTAAATAACCTTCTTTTTTATCTTTATCTTCTCTATAATCTAAACTAAATCCTATATTACTAAAATCTTTAGTAATATTTTGAGCATCATTTAATTTTATTTGAATGTTTGATGTCATTCCTACTTTTTTACTGTTTAAAATATTTGACAATACTTTGTTTTCTTTTTGTAAAGTTAGAAGATTATTATACATTTTAGATAAATTACTTGAAAATATTTTTTTAGGATTTCTCATATAAAAGAATCCAAACACTAAAACAAGAACAACTAAAACAACTATTACTAGGCCAATTATTAAATTTTTTTTACTTTTTTTAGGAGTCTCTTTTGGCATTTCCATAGTATTATTATTACTAGTTATATTTGTTGTTTCAGTTTGTGAAATGGCTGATGAAATGGAATTTTGATTTTCCATTATAGGTATTTCATTATTTATAATAGGATTATTCATTGTATTTGGTTGCATATTTTGTGTGTTTGGAGTTTGTTGTACATTTGTCATGGGAGTAGATATATTATTATATTGTGAAAAATTTTGTGTTTGAGGGATTCCCATATTATTTAAATTCATATTATTATTAATACTTGATGTAATTTGTTTTGTATTTTCAGGTACAACATTGAGATTCGTATTTTTTATTGGATTTAAATCGTCGATGATTTCTTCATTTTGAAGATTTGAATTTTCCATGTTGTTATTATTTTCAGGAACAATTGGATTTTCATTCATTTTAATAACCTCACTTCTCTATTATAAATACATAATAGCATATTTTATCGAAAAAATAAATGTTTTTTTCAAAATGAAAAGAAGAGTTAATAACTCATGACCCCTCTTTCACATTTATTTCCATAACAATCTATTATTTCATTTTCTTTATATACATTTACTATTTCACAATTATTACTACATTTTGAACATTCTCTTCCTATTGTTTTAAATTTTACATCTTTTATATTAAAATCAAAAGTTTTTTCTAGTTTGGATTTTTTAGCAATTAAAGCAATTCCTAAAGCCCCCATTAGATGTCCATCATCTATTACAATTACTTTCTTTCCCAAATTATCTTCAAAAGCTTTTTTTACTCCAATATTTTTACTTACTCCACCCTGAAATACTATTGGACTTTTTATTTGTTTTCCTTTTGCAACATTATTTAAATAGTTTGAAGTTATTGCTTCACATAAACCTTTAATAACATCTTCTTTTTTATATCCCATTTGTAATTTATGTACTAAATCTGATTCTGCAAATACGCTACATCTTGCAGATAATTTGGGACTATTTTTACTTTTTAAGGCAATACTACCAAAGTCTTCAATTTCTACACCTAATCTTTTTGCTTGACTGCTTAAAAAAGCTCCTGTACCTGCAGCACATATAGTATTCATATTATAATCTATTACTACTCCATTATCTATTAAAATAATTTTTGAATCTTGACCACCAATCTCAATTATAGTTTTTACATCAGAAACTCTATTCATTGTACCAATTGCATGAGCAGTTATTTCATTTTTAACTACACTAGCACCCAATATTTTACCTATTAGATATCGTGCAGAGCCGGTAGTGCCAACGCTAACAACATTTATATTTTTATCTTTAACTTGTTCATATAAAGATTTAATTAAATTTTTTACTGCTTCTATTGGATTACCTTCGGTCCATAAATAATCACTTGCAACTATTCTATCTTTACTATCAATTATTACACCTTTTGTTGAAATAGAACCTATATCTACACCCAAATAATATTTATCTTTCACTTATATTTTCCTTTCTCATTTTTAACATATCAATAAATGCTTCTATTCTGGTATCTATTGCTCCTTTTGCATATTGTGAATCAAAAGTTAAAAATAAAACAGGTATATTATATTTTTTACTTACCTTTTGTAAAATTGGTACTGCATTTATCTCAGGAGAACAACTCATAGGTTTCATATGTATTATTCCATCAAAGCCTTCATTTGCCATATCTATAGAATGACTTATATTAGGAGTAGCATCCGCACCTTGAAAAAACTTCGTAAAACTATTTGCTTTCTTTAATATGTTTTTTATTTGAAATCTTTTAGTTATAAGCAAACAAGTAAGATCAGTATATCTTCTAACTTCTATATTTTGATTAAGTAAAAATTCTTCTATATTATAACTACTAGAATGTTCCATTAAAGAAAATAGTTCTCCAATAATTCCAATTTTTAATACTTCTTTTTGTTTAGAATTTATATTTACTTTTAACTTATTTAACGTTATTCTATATAACTTTCTAATTTTTAAAACAGAAAAATTATTATCAATATCTTTTAAAAATTTTCCTTTTATCATAAGTAAAATACCATTTTTAATTTCGTAAGATATATTTTTTCTTATAAATTTATCTAATTTATCCATATATATAATTGTTATTAAAGCAACTAATAAATAATAAGCAAATTTAAATATATTTAATTTTTTATTTAACTTTTTTAAACCTTTATAAAATTTGAAAAAAGAAAATCCACCTTTATTAGTAAAATTTATATAATCAAATTCATAACCTAAATCTCTTAATATTTTTTCTTGAACTTCTGCATAATATCCATATCTACATCCGCCACCAGCTTGAATAAGTACATTAGCTCCATTATCTAGAGATTCAATAAAATTACCCAGTGTATATTTGAAAGGAAGGCATACAAAATCTGGTGCATATTTATTTCCAAGTTCTAAAGTTTTTTTAGTAGATTTTAAGGGTACCATAATTTCACATTTAGAAGTTCTAGTTAAAAAATTTTTAAAAACAACATAATAATCACCTAGATTTGGAAAACTTATTACTTTTTTCATTTATATTTCTCCTTTCATCAATTATATCTATAAAACTTTCTAGTCTAGTAACAAGTCCTGCTTCAGAATTTAATTCATCAACAACTATGTTGATAAGTGGTATATCTTTTGTTTTGCGAATAATTAATTCATTAACTAAACAATCATTTCCACAGGGGAAAGCAGTTAATATTATTATTCCATCTACTTTTTCTTTGTAGTGTAATAAACTATTAATTAAATCCTTATTAGATGTCCAATATAGAGTTTCACTAATTTTAGATGAATTATCTTTTTTAGAATTATGAAAGTCCGAATAAATAATATCTATATCATATTGTTTTAAAATTTTAATAATAGGTTTTCCAATAACATTATCATGCAAATTATAACTATGTCCAAGTAACAATATTTTTTTATTATTACTGTTTTTAATTAATTGTTCTTGTTTTTCTTCTTGTTGTTTTCTATATTTTAAATATTTTTTTTTTGCTTTTTTATATGCAAAAAAACATTCAATAGTTTTTTTATTTAATTTTTTACCTAATTTAATGAACTCTAAAAATTCATATTTATTTTCAGTATAATCAATATTATATTCAATTAAATTTAAATTATCAAAACTATTATTAACAACATCATAAATTGAATTAAATTTAATACAATCTATCCTATCTTTTTTTTCACCTAAAAATCTTGGAACTAATATATAATCACATTTATTTTTTAAGGAATTTACATGTCCCATATAAATTTTAAAAGGAATACATGTTTCATCAGTCGAATGTTTTTTTCCTAATTCTATTATATTCTTATTACTATTTTCACTTACTATATATTCAATTCCCAAGTAATCAAAATATTTTTTCCATAAGTAACCATATTTATAATACATTAAAGCTTTTGGTATTCCTATTTTCATAAAGCCTCCTATATTTTTACGATACTTTTAAGTCTTTTAATTACCTTTTTTTCTATTCTTGAAATATATGATTGACTAATACCTAGTTTTTCTGCGACATCTTTTTGAGTCATTTCTTCATATCCTAATAATCCATATCTTAAAATCATTATTTGCCTATCTCTTTCATTTAATTTTTTAAGTTCTTCATTTAATAATGTTTTATTAACTTCTTCATCTAAAGGTTTTGTCACTATATCTGGTTCTGTACCCAATACATCTTCTAAATGTAATTCATTACCTTCTGCATCAAAACTTAAGGAATCTTCAAAACTAACTTCTGTTTTTTTACGTTTGTTTTTTCTCAAAAACATTAATATCTCATTATCAATACATCTTGATGCATATGTCGCTAGTTTAATATTTTTATCAGTTTTATAAGTATCAATTCCTTTTATTAAACCAATCGAACCAATACTTACTAAATCTTCTAAATCAATATTAGTATTTTCATATTTTTTTGCTAAAAAGACTACTAATCTTAGATTATGTTCAATTAGTTTTTCCTTAGCCTTAATATCTCCCTCTTCTTTTAATTTCAAATATTTAAATTCCGCGTCTTTAGATAAAGGTGCAGGAAGTGCATCAGTGCTACCTAGAAAAAACACATGATTTTTTCTTTGAAATAATTTACTAAATAATTCTTTAATTTTTTGTAACATATTTATCCCTCGTATAATCAATCTTAGGAGTTTAATCCACAGATTGATTCCTTTCTATTTATATTTTCTTATTATGTGTTATAATAAGAATCGCACTGTGGATTTGTCCCCATATTATTACGGCTTAGACTGTTTTTGGAGGCTCAAACCACAGATTTTTTATTTTTTATTGTTGATTAGTTAGTTAACACTTTAGATGTTTTATAGGTTCAGCGAGGTTACAAAGTAAAAGATCATGTGGCAAACATATCAGTGCAAAAAACTAATCTTAAGGAGGTGCATGTATATGATATATGTCGGAATAGATATATCAAAATACAAACACGATTGTTTCATCTGTAATGATACAGGTGAAGTTATTGTAGAAAATTTATCTTTTGAAAATAACAAAAAAGGATTCCAACAGTTTTTAGACTTATTGAAACCCTATGATAATTCTAATGTCCGTATCGGATTAGAAGCCACCGGACATTATGGTTTGAATTTGAAATTATTCTTAGAAAAGAACAATTTTTCTTTTATGGAATTTAATCCTCTTTTAGTCAAAGAATTTTATAAATCTTTATCTTTAAGAAGAACTAAGACTGATAAAGTTGATGCAACCGTTATTTGTCAAAAACTTATGTCTGTTCCATATAAACCAAATTCGAAACTATTTTATCATAAATATTCAATAAAGTCACTAACTAGATTAAGAGAAACTCTAGTTAAACAACGCTCTAAATATATGGTTCAAATGACTAACATATTAGATGTTATATTTCCTGAGTTTAAACCTTTCTTTAGTAATAGATTTAGTATTACATCACTATATATTTTAGAAAAGTATAAAACTACTGAAAAAATAGCTAATATGAGAGATTTTGATACTCTTAACAAGACTTCTCACGGTAGATTTTCTTATGCAAAATTTATTAAATTAAAAGATTTGGCAAAAAATTCTATTGGAGAATCTAATGAAATATTTGAACTTGAACTACAAATAATTCTTAATCTTTACAATGAAATTAACTCTAAAATTAATTCAATAGATAAACAAATTTCTACAATTATCAAAGAACTTAATCCACCAACTCTTTCTATTCCTGGAATTGGTGATATTTCTTGCGCAACCATTATTTCAGAATTTGGAGACATTTTAAGATTTTCTAACTCTAACAAAATGTTAGCTTTTTCTGGTTTAGAACCAGGAATAGTTGAATCCGGTACAATGTCCTCAAAAGGAAAAATGGTTAAACGCGGGTCTGGATATTTAAGGCATGCTTTAATGAATGTTGCTTTAGTTGTTATTGCGAACAATCATACATTCTATGAATATTACTACAAGAAACGTTCTGAGGGTAAATGTCATAGAGTTGCCTTATCACATGTGTGTAAAAAACTTATAAGAGTTATCTACACCCTAGAAACTAGAAATATCCAATTTGATCCGTCTTTACTTAAATAATTTAATTTATGCCGAGAAAACTTTTTACAAGCAAAGAAATATTTTATCCTTTGTTGGAGTTTAATTATTGTTTTTCATTTTTGAAAAACGATAATTAATACGACTTATAAATATTTAAAATATTTCTGCTTGTCAAAAGGAAATTGGAATAAATAAATTATTATTAGAACTTCAAAAAAAAATTGTTTTTTTGAGGTCTTTTGGCATGGGATAATTTCCATTTTATAACTTTCTATCAAAAAGTACTTGACTTTTAATAGTTAGCCTCCAATAATTTAGTGTGTAAAATACAATTAATTCCATCTATATCAATTTTTTCATTTGATATACCAATTAAAACATTAGTTTTAACACCAATGCCTTTTATATAAATTTTCTCTGGTATTATACATTTTAGAAGCCCATGACTATTAATTCCATCATACGGGACTAATAAAGTATTATCTAAATTAAAATCGAATTTTAATTTTTTATCATATATTAAAATAATTGGTCTTTTTTTATATGGATCATATAATTTATTTCCAGTATCTAGAAATGCACTAAAATTTTTTATAGTTCCGTCTTTTAAATATATGTCCACATTGTAATAATTAGAATAATTATTTTTTAAATTTATACCTTGTTTTATATATGTATAAATAATTATTGGTGAAAGTATTATCAAAACAATAAAATTTATACTTAATCCATTATGATAAAATACTAATCCTTCTTGTTTGTAACTAAATTCTACATTTAAAAAATATAAAAATCCTCCAAGTAAAATACTTACTGTATATAAGTAATATAAGTTTTTAAATGTAAATTTTATATCTCTAAAACCAAATGAAACTAATGACATTAAAATACTTATTATAATTTTAAGTATAAATAATTCTAATGAATTAATTTGCATAAATAAAACAAAGATACTTAAACCACCTACTAATCCACCTAATACTAGTCTTTTAAATTTTACATTACGTCTTAAAACTAGAGATGTTGCGACTAATAAAAGAAAATCAAATATAAAATTAAGTAAAAAAATCATATCCAAATATATCTTCATATCATCACCAAAAATAGTATAAAAAAAAGACAAAGATTATTTTGTCTTTTTATAGTTTTGATTTAAATTTTATTGACTTAATAAATATCCAAGATAGATCGCTAAAGCAATACCTATTATTGCGACTATAATAAATACAATCATAAATGTTCTATCTTTTTTTTGTAAATCCTTATCTACTACACTTGTTTCTTCTTTTATTTCTTCTTGAGTTTCTACTAAATTATTATTTATGAAAACTTCTTGTTTATGTTCTTCATTTTCTTCAGTAGATTCTATAAAATCAGTTAAATTATCTGGTATTTCAGGAACTTCTGGAATCTCTGGGAATGGCGGCAAAGTCATTTCTGGAATATCAATTTCTTCTTGTTCTACAATAGTTTCTTCATTAGTTTTAATATCATCAATATTGTTTGTATTTTCTTCTACTTCACTTTCTTCGGGATGTATTAAATTATCTTGTTCATTTATTTTAGAAGATTCATTTGTTTTTTCATTATTTAAATCATCTGATTTTGATATTTGAGGAATTTCTGGAATCTCTGGAAGCGGTGGTAAAGTTATGTCTGGAATATCAACCTCTTCTTGTTCAATTGGCACCACATTTTCTTCGTTATTATCAATATCTTCTGGTATAGTTTTAAATAAATAATCATTTTCAAATTTTTTCTCTACTTTAGGTTCTTCTTCTATTGTTGAAACTTCTGGAATTATAGGAATTTCAGTTTTAGGAACAGAATTAATACCTTCAACATTTATATTTCTAAGTTCTTTTACCAAATCATAGATATTTAGTCTCTTCTCTTCTTCTTCTCTAATTTTTTGTAAATTTTCAATATTAGAATTTTGTAATGTTTCATCAATATTTGAGTCTTCTATTTTTATCCCTTTTAAATCATTTATTAAATCGTTTAAATTATTTTTATCCGTATTTTCTTTTGGCTCACTAATATCATTTCGTAATTCTTCTAACTTTGGTAGAACTTGTAAATCTATATCTGGAAGAATTTTAATTGAGTCTGAATCAGCTATTTCTTCTGAATCGTTTGGTGTTTGTTCTTCAAAAATTTCTGCATCTACTTTTTCTTCTGGTAAAGTTTCTAATTCAATTTGCAACTCAGAGTTAATGTCTAATTTTTTTACATCTTCATTACCATTTTCATTTATATCGATATTATTTATTTCTACATTAGTTTTTAAATCACTAGAAACTTCTGGAGTTTTTTCCTCTATTAAATTATCTGTTTCTTGCTCAATTACATGAGGTTCAACTTTAACTTCATCTAAAACATATGCTGAATCTTCTTTAAAATTTTCTATATCAAATTTTAGATTATCTAAACCTTCATTTATTTTATTAACATTATTTTCTATATTATTATTTAAGATTTTTTCTCTTTCTAATTCATCAAGTTCAAATTTTAAATTACTTAAATCTTGTGTAACCTCATTTATATTTTCTTGTGAAATGTTTGAATCATCATTTTCTAAAACATTAGATTTTTCTGCTTCTTCAATTTCAAATTTTAAATTACTTAAATCTTGGGTAAATTCTTGAATATCTTTTAAAGTTGCACTTAATTTATTCTCTTCAATATCTTCTTTTTCGTTGTTAATATCAATTTTTAAATTGTTTAAATCATTAATAAAAGAATTTATTTCAGGAGTTTTAGTTTTTTCTTGGTTTGAGCCTTCCCCACAAAATGGACATATATTAATTCCGTCTGTTAATTCATTACCACACTTTTTACAAACCATAATATGTACCTCCTACTATAATTACCTATTATATATCAAATTATACAACAAATTTTAATTATTTTAAATACTTTTTAAACAAAAAGAAGCAAAAAACACTTATAAAAAAAATTAACAGTATAAATTTGTTAATTTTTTTACATTATTTATTAGTTTTAGTTGTTACTTTTTCTTTACATTTCCTTTAAATTTAACTTTTTGCTCTTCATATTCAATATTATTACCAATTAATTTTTCTCTTTCTTCTTTTAATTTTTCAATTTTACTTTTTCTATCTAATTCTTTGTTTTTAGTTTTAGATTTAGTATTTTCTAACTCGTTATTATTATTAATTTCATTTATATTTTTATTGTTATTATTACATTCATCTTTATTTACTTTAAATAGTTGTTCTACATATCCAGCAAAAGTTGATCCTTGAAATGGTATATTAATCATTGTTAAAAAAGTTATTAATTTGTTAAATGTCACATTATAAAATAGTGTTGATAAAAGTGCTAAACTAACAGTTGTCATAAGCAAAACGGTTTTCATCTTCCCTGCTTTATTTACATCAACTTTTTTATTTTTTATTAATGATAGTATATTCACTCCAGCAATTGAAAGTTCGCCTAATAAAGTAATATACATCATAGGATTTATAGTACCATATAATAATAATGCACTTCCTACTAATAATTTATCTGCTAAAGGGTCTAAATATTTTCCAAATTTACTTTCAACTTTCCATTTTCTGGCTAAATGTCCGTCTATTGCATCCGAAATACTTGCTCCAGCAAATAAAGTAACTGCACTACTCATATTCCCCTTTAAAAATGAACCAATAAATCCCATTGCCATTCCTATTCTACCAGCTGTTATTGTATTAGGGATATATTTCTTAATTTTATTAAATAAACTTCTTTTTTTTTCATTATCCTCTTTCACTTATACCTCTCCCCTTTGACGTAATATTATATACCTTATTTGACTTTTTGTAAAGTTTATTATATATTTTGTGTGTTGGTGATACGTATGAATTATACAATAAAAGAAAATGTAATAAAAGAATATGTTATTAATAAATCAAAGTTTATAGTTTGCTTAATTAAATTAAATAAATTAGATATTAATAATGAATTGAATGAGTTAAAAAAAAATTATAAAGGAGCCAATCATTACTGTTATGCATATATATTTAAAAACTATGAAAAATGTAGTGATGATGGTGAACCAAGTGGAACAGCGGGAATTCCAATTTTGAATGTTTTAAAGAAAAACAATTTAAATAATGTTTTATGTGTTGTTGTAAGATATTTTGGTGGAATAAAACTTGGTGCAGGTGGATTAGTTCGTGCTTATTCTAATACAGTTAGTGAAACTATAAGAGAGTCAATAATTATAGAAAATATAGAATATAAAACTTTAAAATTAGAATTTTCATATGATTCTTTAAAAGATATTGAATATATTTTAAGAGATTTTGAAATTCAAAAATCTTTTAATGAAAAAATTAATTTTAAAATTAACATAGATTCTAATAAAATTAATGAAATAATAAATAAAATAAATAATATTAATAATGATATAAAAATAACAAAGGAAGATTAAATCCTTTGTTATTTGTTTTCTATTAAACTTATTATTTCATCTTTTGGTAAAAAGCCTATATGTTTATTTATCTCTTTTCCATTTTCAAATAGAATCATGGTTGGAATACTCATTACTCCATATTTAGTTGCCAAATCACTGTTGTTATCAACATCTACTTTAACAATAATTACATCATCTTTTTCAATACCAATTTCTTCTAAAATTGGACTTATCATTTTACATGGTCCACACCAATTCGCATAAAAATCTACCAAAACTTTACCGTTATTTATTAATTCATCAAAATTTTCATTATTAAAATGTATTAAACTCATATTATTTCTCCTCTCATAATAAAGTCAAGTAATTAAATACAAAACTTTATATATTTCCATTACTTTTTTAATTTTTTAATTATTTTTCTATATTTTTATTAAAATTTTTCTATCTATATTTATCTAAAATACTATCTATATTATTAATTGTAATTTTCTCTTTTTCAATTAATTTATCAATTGAATCAACAGTAGTAATATTATATTTTAACAATACCTCTAAGGCTTCTTGATTAAACTCATTTTTTGAAGAAGTATCATATTTTTTACTTAAATCATATACATCAACAAAAGCATCTAAAGTTCCACCTACTGTATTTGACAAAATCGGTGTATTATTTAAAATACGATTTTTTAATGTTGATTCATTTAATATTCCAATATTAAACATTGGTAATGCAAGTACATATAAAATTATAAATACATAAATATATGTTTCAACAAATCCTACAAATATTCCTATTATTCTAGATGGTATTCCAAGTACAATTGTAAAATCTAAAGCCTTTTCTATTATATTGGCAACAAAACTTAATAATCTAACACCTATAAATAAAATTGATAATACTAGAAAATAAGCCAAAACTTCATATAATAAAATATTTAATACGCTTACTCCTTTAAATACTCCACCAAAATCAAAGAATGGTAAATGTTCGTACATAAATGTCGAAACTGGATTTTTTAAAAAGAAAGCTAAAACTAAAGCTATAACTAATCCAATAAATGAAACTAAAGTTTTTATTGCACCCCTCTTAAATCCTAATACTGCACCCATTAAAAGTACTAAAATTATAATTGCATCTACTATATTCATAATAACTCTCCTAACTATATTATTAGTATATTATATTTGTGAGAAAAAATAAAGATTTTATGATAAAATAATATCAGGAGGAATTACTATGAAATCAAAACAAAAAACAATTGTAATAAAAGTTAGTGATCAAATAAAAGAAGAGATGATAAGAGAATATGCATTTAAAAGAAGAGAAAAAACTCCCCCTTATGCGATATTTCAAGCAGATGATGCTGATACTGTAATTACTTTATATGAATCAGGTAAAGCTATGTTTCAAGGTATAAGTGCAGATATTGATGCATCGCTTTGGAAACAAAGAGAAGCTCATTTAAACCCTATTGAAAATACTGAAGAACAAAAAAAAGTTCCACCAACTGAAACTGGTGAAATATGTCCTGAATGTGGTCATAATTTAGTTATTAGAAATGGAAAATATGGAGAATTTACCGCTTGCAGTAATTATCCAAGATGTACATATATTAAGGGTAGAAAAGAAAAGAAAATTACTGATACTAAAAAAACTGTAAAAGATTATTATAATATTACTTCAATAGGATCTGATGAAGTTGGTACTGGAGATTTCTTTGGCCCTATTGTTGTAACAGCTTCTTATGTTACTAAAGAAGATATTCCATTTCTAGAAAGTTTAGGAGTTAAAGATTCTAAAAAAATGAGTGATGAAACTATTTTAAAAATTGTGCCTGAAATCATGAAAAAGATTAAATATGAAAGTGCTATTCTAACTAATGAAGAATACAATACAATGTATTCTAGTGAAATTAATATGAATACTTTTAAAGCTTTATTACATAATGAGGTTTTATATAAACTTAAAAACAATGTTTTAGAATATGATTATATTATTTTGGATCAATTTGTAAATCCAAGAAAATACTATGAATATTTAAAAAATGAAGAAAATGTTGTTCGAGATATTGAATTTATGACTAAAGCTGAAGATAAAAATCTTGCAGTTGCATGTGGTTCATTAATTAGTAGATATACATTCTTAATTGAATTAGAAAAATTAGGAGCAAAATATGATATGTTTTTACCTAAGGGTGCATCTAATTTAGTTGATGAATTTGGTGTTAAGTTTGTTAAAAAATTTGGATTTGATGAACTTAATAAAGTTGCTAAATTGAATTTTAAAAATGTTGAAAAGATAAAAGAATTAAATTAAAAGACAATCAAACGATTGTCTTTTAATTTACTATATAAGGATCATTAATTATTCCTTCTCCACTAGTTATTATTGTAGTAGAATCTAAATTTATTACTGGTCGAACATCATAATAATCAAATATATTTGCATCATTTGTAAGTGATGTATTACTATTATTCCATATATAGACTTGTGAATTTGAACTAGATGTCATTGTATAAAATGATGCATTGTTATTTAAATATGTTGTATTACTTGCTGAGTTATATAGTGCCCCAGAATAAATAACTTCATCAGCACTAATTGTTCCAACTTTTGACTCTATTACATTAGTACAATCAAACGTTGGACTAGCACTTCTATCAACAAAAGTATTTGATGTATCATTACAAAATTTCCCGGTTACAACTTTGCTATCTAGATTAGAATTAGCTTTAATTGTAGTAGAGTACCATTTATCTAATATTGTTTTAATATTACTAATTTGATAGTTAGTTGTACAATTTGTTTGATTACTTAAATTACATGTTGTATTACTACTATATTTTTTGCTTCCTATATTTGTTTCTAAAATTAATCTAATTGAACCGTCTTCATTAATTCTAACTATTCTCCATAATTGTCCAGCAAAAGATAAATAATTATTTGTAACATTACCTCTATAATAATATGTTGGTTGATTGTTTAAAGTATTTGTATTTGTTTGGAATAATCCATTATTAACTGATGGGGTTGTAAAATTTGGTAATGTAGTATTTGGAGTACTTTTACTTTTTATTACAGTTGCTACAGTATTTTTACCAAGAGTGCCAAGGCCATTTACAACAATTGTAGCATTAAAAAGTTTTCCTTGCATTGAATCTTGAGCCACACCACTTTCCTCTATCCAAATGTATAAATCATAAGTTTTTGATAATCCTTCTTTTAATAGTTCAAAATTAGTTAAAAATACTTTGTCAGAATTTTTTGATATATTAAATGTTCCCGTTGTCTTCATTACATTATTTTGATATAATGCCCAACTAAAATCTACATTCCTTAATTCATCTGGAAGATTCATTTCTTCTAAAATTAAAATTGTATATATATCAGTATCGCTTGTATTAATAATAGTAAATGTTTTTTTTGTAGCATCTGTTAATATCTGGCTTCTTGATATTGGATATATATTTTCATTTCTTATTATACTTGTATTATCATCAAATTTTAATGATAAATTTCCTGTTGTAACTGTTTGTTCTTCACTCATAGCAGATGTACTGAAATATGCATATGACATACTTAAAAAAGTTACAAAAATTATCAATAGGGCTAGAATTGATAAAATGATTTTATTTCTCATATTTTTTCTTTTATTTATTTTATCTACCATTTTACCACTTCCATTCTCCATACTATGATTTTACTTTTTATCTAATATATTGTCAATATATATTTATATTTTAAAAAATAATTATTACTATCCTTATAAAAATTAAAAACTAAGATTTTTTTCAATCTTAGTTTTTAATTTTATCTAAAAAATAAATCATATATTTTTGAAGTCATAGCTTGTGTAAATGGTGCCCGATAAATAAATTTTGGATTTTTAGTTGTTATTGCTTCTACTATTTTATTAACTATTGAGTCTAGTTTTCTTTTTTCCATAATTGAAAGCATTAATTTTTCTTTATTATTTATCTTATCTAAATTTTCTTTGAAATAAGATTCTTTAATCATCCAATCATATTTATTTTCAAACATTACTTGGTTAAATCCTGTATGATAAAGTCCAGGTTCAATTAAAACTATTTTTATATTTTTATTAATTAATTTCATTTCGTTTTTTAATGTTGTGGTAAGTGTAGTAACACTTGATTTAGTTGCTGAATAACTACCTAAAAAATTAAATGGTATAATACCAGCAATTGATGATATAACTATTACTCTACCCTTACCTTTTTTTATCATGTTTTTTAAAACAATTTGTATTATCTCAAAAGTAGAAAAAACATTAATTTCAAAATTTTTTCTAACCTTAGACATTGGTATTTCTGCAATTGAACCACCATATCCAATTGCGGCATTATTTACTAGTATATCAATATTTAAATCTTTTAGTTTTTCTCTATCATGTACATTTGTAACATTTAATTTAAAACAACTTACTCTTGGATTATTTTTATATTTTTCTTTAACATTTTTTAATTGAGTATCTGTTTCTACTGTTAAATATATATTATATTTTTTAAATTTTAATAATTCATTAACTACACTATTTGCAATTCCAGAAACTGCGCCTGTAAATAAAATATTCATATTATCACCCAGTATTATTATTAACATAAATACTAAGTTTAATAATAATTTATTATTATTTTAAAATTTTTTCTTTATTTTTATAAAAACTTCTGTAGTCATGTGGACTTTCTATAAAACTATTATTACTAGTTGTATGAGTTATTAATTTATCTTTAACTGTATATACCATTAATATTAATGATTGACGAGAATATATTAAATCATTAATTTTTATTTGTAATAAAATATCATTAACATCATCTAAAAATAAATGTAATCTTGTTTTTTTATTTAATTTCTTTAATTCTTTTTCTAAAGTCATATACAAAATAAAATCTATTTTTCTAAAATTTTCAAAATTATCACTAAATAATATGTTTTCAAGTTCATTAGTAGATATTCCAATATTTTCATCACTAATATTTCCTGCTTTTAATATTTTATAATTTATATATTGCTCATATATAATACTTTTTATTAATTCATGATTTAAATTTTTGGGAATAGAATTAATTAATTGACTTAATTTTTTTGAATCATCAAAATTAATTATAAGATCTATATATCCATAATCTTTTTTTAAAATTTGTTTTAAGCAATATATTTCTACATCAGTTAATCCAAAATAAATATGATTATCATATCCATTGTCTTTTATTTGTTGTTCTATAATTTTAAACATAAAAATCACTACCTACAAATAATATAACATAAATTTTTGTATAATAAAACTCGAATAAAATTCGAGTTTATTATCTAAAGTGGTGTCCTGGAAGGGATTCGAACCCCTGACCGTGCGCTTAGAAGGCGCATGCTCTATCCAGCTGAGCTACCAGGACAAATCAGCACACAAATAAAATTTATACACTGATTATACAATAAAATTGTGGATTATTCAAGATTTTTTGATACAGTTTTTGAAATTTCTTTATTATCAACACTAAATATTATCTCATTTACATCATAATTATCCATTATTGAAAAAGAAATTGTATATTTTACTTCTTCTAAAATATTCATTTCATCTATATTATCAATTAAATAATTATTAAATTCCAATCTCATTTGTTTATCCTTAATTTCATATTCTAATAATTTTGTATTTGAATTTAAAAAACTCATTAAATTATTTTGATATGTTGGCATGCTAGATAATTCTTGTATAATAATTTTCACCTTATCATTAGTATTATTAACATATTTTGTTACAGGCACATAATAATAATTATCATTATATTCATTTATATAATAGACAGTTACAGGTATTATATCATCTATATTTGTTATATTATATACTTTATTAACTCCAAAACTTCTATCTATAATACTAGGTAAAAACTTCTTGCTTTTAGGAAGTTCTGTTAACATATTTCCTTCAACATATATTAATATACCTTTTATATCTTTAATACTAGTTAATGTATAACAAATTGATTCTATCATTTTTTCTTCATATTCTTGATTTATTTCTAATATTTCTTTAGAAAAATCTACTTTTAAAATTCCATCATCAAATTTTACACTTAATATTTTTGTATCAACGGGTATTATAGCTTTAAATCCATTAGGGATTAAATTTTCTTTTTTTCCACCAATTATCATTGATTCTAATAATGCTTTAGCTTTTTCTATAATTGTCTTATTATTATCAACTAATGATACAGTTGTTCTTGCAATATAATTATTACTATCTAATAGATATATTTCATGCATATTTTCTGTATTTAGATTTGTATATTGTTCTGTTTGTTCAACTTGTAAATCTTTAGTATTGTTTGGTAGTAAATATATAAGAGATAAAACTAATAGAGTAAAAGAAGATAAAATTATTTTTCTTATAGAAATTCTTTTTAACATAATTTTAACACCTCTAGTTAATTTTATGCATATAATTTTATAAAATGAAAAAAGTCGCTAATAAAGCGGCTTGTTTTAAATATTTAATTCTCCTAATTTTAATAGTTCTACAACTGCTTGCGCTCTTCCTTTAACCCCTAATTTTTGCATTGCATTTGATATATGATTTCTAACAGTTTTTTCGCTTATATTTAATGTTTCAGCTATTTCTTTAGTAGTTTTATTTTGTACAAGTAGATCAAATACTTCTTTTTCTCTTTTGGTTAATATATCTTTACTCATCATTTCCCTCACTTTCCTCTTTATTTGAGGTGGTATATATTTTTACTCATAATATTGTATGTGTTACAAATATATAAGTGAGTGATGAAATCCCAAAAAAACTAACATTTATGTTAGCTTTGGAATTTTACAGATATATACATTTTAGTATCAAACTCTTCTTGAACTGATCTCATAATGTTATTTGCAAGTTCAATAGTATGTTCAGTTCCTGCAATTACTACTCTTACTTGATTGTTATCATCAATTTTTACAAAAGCATCAAGTTTAAAATTATCTTTTATTTTTTTCTCGATAATTTGTTCCTTTCCTTTGATTGAATTAATATCTTTTAATTTTTCAAAGGCATTATTTTTATCATCGATGCTTGCTTCTCCATTATTTAAAATTTTATTTAATTCATCAATTTCAGCAGTTCTTTGTTCTTCAGATTCTACTCTAAGTGCGGTTAATATTTCACTTTCTTCTATTACAACAGTCTCTTCAATAGTACCTTCAGTCTTGGATGTTTGTTTTGAATTATTAGTTAGTAATAGTTCATTTGGCATTGTAATATAATATACACTTAATACAAGTATTAAACTAAAAAGAGTTAAGAACCATATGCTTTGTTTATTAATCATATATATCCCTCGTTTCAATAAAGTATATTATGATTAATATTTTTTTATTACACTAAATTAGAAGAATGGAATAAAATTATAGAATGAATCTAATACAAATACTCCGACAATTAATATTACTATTATTAACATAATTATTATTCCTGTAATTAATTTATTAGAGCCTTGATCTACATCTAAATCTTTCATTCCTTCAAAGTCTTTTCTTGAGAAAGTAAATGAATCAGAATAGAAACTACTTTCTTTTTCTTGTTCTTTTGTTTGTTCTATGCTTTTTGCTTTGATTAATTCAGGTGTAAGTGAATTTTCTAATTCTTTCGCACTTTTTGTTACTATTGTGTTCTCTGATTTTAAATTTTCAAATAAATCCAATTCATCTTCCTTTTCATCTTTACGGGTTATTGTATTTATTAAATCTTGTAATTCTTCTTTTTGAATTTCTTCATGTTTTAAATTTTCTTTGCTTTTCACATTCAATTTACTTAATATATCATATTGGGTGTTTTTAAGTTTTCTAACCTTTTCTTCATCATCATTTTTAATACCCTTTTCTTCTTTTACTTTTTGAAGTAAGGCATTTATATCATAATCCTTTTCTTCATAATTGTCTTCTTCATAAGGAACATCATCATAGTCAAACTTTTTATCATTAAGCATTGTTCTATATGATCTAGCCCTTTGATAATCTTCTCTACTTTTTATGATATCTTTTATTTTTGTAATATCAACTTCATTACTAGTATCTATTATAGTTTCATTTGAAGAATATACATCATAATCTCTTTTTCTATATAGTTGTTCATTTTTTTTAGTTCTTCCAACAAATTCTTGTTCTGAATTATAATATCTATCCATTCTACTCTTCATAATGACACCCTCTTACTTTTATACAAAAATAATATCATATTTTTGACAAAATTAAAACATTAATGTAGATTTTTGTTGATTTTTTGATTTTTAGTTTATATAATTATTTAGAGGAGTTGATAAAATGTTAAAAGTAAGTAAAGATGCATGTATCGGTTGTGGAGCATGTCAAGCATTAGTTAGTGATGTGTTTGATATTGATGATGATGGTTTAGCATTTATACGTGAAAATGCGGATATTGAAAAATATATAGATGATGTAAATGATGCGATTGATGGATGTCCAACAGGCGCAATTTCAATGGAAGACTAATTATTAGCCTTCTTTTTGTTTGTAAGTAATATCTTTATTTTTATCTGCAATTATTTCTATATTTCCTTTTGATGTATAAATTAATATTTTATCTATTTTTATACCAAATATATTTACATTGTTAATTTCTTCATCTAAATTATACTTTTTTAAATTTTTAATATAATAATCTATATAGTTAATTATGTTGTCATAACTATATTTTTTTAATTTATTTTGCAGGTTTTCATTAAACTTAATATTTGGAGTTGTGTATATTTCTATAATTTCAAAATCTAAATTATTAAACATTTCATTTATTTTATTAAAATTTTTAATATTTATTCCATCTTTAAATTCTATATAGTAATAATTATAATCATTTTCATTATCCACAGTTTCTGTTAATTCATAAAAAACTGTATTTGTTTGTTCTTTAGGAATTATAAAATATATATAATTAATTATTAAAAAAGATATAAAAATAATACTAAAAATTGATGCTTTATTTTTTGTCATATTTTATCACCACATTTTTAGTATTATCATTAATAAAAATTTTAATCTTGATATTTATCAATATTTATTAATTCATAATTATCATTACCTATTTTAAGTGTAACCGCATAATCAATTATATGTTTACCATTTTTAGTTTCAACACGTTTAATAAAATGTTCTCTACCTTCATCAGTAGAATTATATATTAAATCTAGACATGCTTTATCTAACGCAACTGGATCTAATGATGCAGCAATTCCTATATCATGCATACATGGTTTTTCTGGTGTTGCTACACAATCACAATCTACTGAAAGATTGTTTATAACATTTATATAGGCAATATTATCTTTAAAATAATCTATAACTGATTTGTCAGCTTCTCCCATACATTCTAAAAATACATCTTGTGGTGCCGTATTTTTCCATATTGTCTTAGGATTATCTACTTTACCCGCACTATGTATCCAACATTTTCCTTTTGAAGAAGCAATCCCTATTGACATATTTTTTAGTGCTCCTCCAAAGCCTCCCATAGGATGTCCTTTAAAATGTGATAATATTAAAATTGAATCATAATTTTTAATATTTTTACCAACATAATTTACTTTTAAATGTTTTCCACCTTTTATTGGTAATTCAATATCACCTTCAGAATCCATAATATCTACATTCGCAATATCAAAAAATCCATGTTCTTTAGCAGTTTCTAAATGTTCTTTAGTAGTATTTCTTTTGCCAGCATATGCTGTATTACATTCTACTATAGTTCCATTTAAACTTTGAACTAAGTCTTTTATAAGCAATGGATTCAAATAATTATTATTACCTTTTTCTCCAGTTGATATCTTAATAGCAACTTTACCATTTAAATCTTTATTTAATGTATTATAAATTTCTACAAGACTATTTGAATTAATATTTTTTGTAAAATAAACTTTTGATTTTTCCATATATTTTCACTATCCTTATCTTAAGTATTCTTTTAATTTCTTTAAATTTTTTTTACAATCACTAACACCTAAATCATATACTTCTTGTAATTTATTACTATCTCTTTCAATAAGATTAATATCTATTTTTTTTGAGGGTCTTATTACAAATATTTCTTTTTCATTTTCCATATCAATTATTTTTTCTATTGTACTATTATAATTATTATGTCTATTTTTCATTGTGTTTATAAGTTTAGGATATTTTTTAAATTTTTTTTCAATTAATTTTTCTTTATTTTTATCTAATGAATTTTTTCTATAATTTAGTGGTTGAGTTAAAATTAAAATTATTTTTTCATATCCCAAATCTTTACATTTATGAATTGGAATACTATCTGATATTCCACCGTCTAAATATTTTTTATCATCTATTTTTATAATTTTAGATGCAAGAGGGATAGCAGATGTTGCTCTTAAAACTTCTAGTTGTTTAATTGGATTATCAATTTTTATATATTCTGGATTTCCAGTTTCTACATTTGTTACAGTGGCATAATAATTTTTGTTATTTTTGATAAATGTATCATTATCAAATTTATCTAATTTTTTGGTAACTTTATAAAAGGCAAAGTTTTTGTTAACAATATTACCTGTTAATAAAAATGATAATTTACTCATATATCGTATATCTTTGCAAAATCTTTTACTGTATCTTATTACTCTTCCTTTTTGTTTTGAAAAATAATTAACACCAAATAATGCACCTGCTGAAACTCCAATTATACCGTCTATTTTAATACTGTTTTCTAATAAAACATCTAATACTCCTGCGGTATACATTCCACGCATTGCGCCACCTTCTAATACTAATCCTGTCATATAATCACCTTTTATTCTATGGATATACCATGATTATAACATAAATATTAATAATAGAAAATTATTTAGTTTGTTTGGTCTCTTCAAGGGGAAAAATTTTAGGGGCAATTTGATTATCTTACAATACCTTTTAATCCCTTAAAATACGGCATATTGCCATTTTAGACAATTGCTACACCACCCTAGAATTTAGAAAATTCGTAGATAAAAGTGTAGATAATTTATTATTTTATCTTGTATATTTTTTGTTATCTGTAAGTAGCTCAATACCATTACTTGTTGCTTTAAAAATTTTGCCATCATTTTGAGTGATAAACTCAATTTCTAAACCACAGGTTCTTATTAAGCTAACATTTGTTAACCCAGTTTCATTTAAATGATCTTGTAATAAATAAAATTCACCATATTCTTGCGCCACTTTAATTAAATCATTTCTATCGTAGGTTTCATCTCCAGCGCAAACTTTTTCAGGATATTCATTTCCACCAAAATTATTGTGTGGATAAATTGATATTTCTGATAAATTCATTCCTGGTTCAATATGAAAATCCGGATATTCTTCACTACAAGGTGTGATTATTATATTTTTAGACATTAACATAGCACCTGCACTAAATCCTAGCATTACTCCATTATATTTTTTTAAATTTTCTAATATTCCTAATTTTTCACACATTTCTTTTTGGGCAAAAGGATCCCCACCCATTAACATGACAAAACTTGCATTATTAATTAAATCTTTAGCTTCCTAAGAATCCATTTCAGGTGAAATCAAATAAGAACTTTCAAATTGAATTCCTGCTTTTCTAAAATGCTCTGTAAATGCAGGAACATATTTTGTTTTTGCTTTTTCTATCTTTTGTGGACTACCTGGAATATAAACAATACTTTTCGTATCGGTCATTTCATTTTTAAACCTTTCTGCCAACTCTGGCCAAAAAGCATTATTGACATCAAAACCACTACAAAAATAATTTACTCTCATATTATCTACTCCTTTTACAAATTTATTTTATAATATAAAGAATCTTTATCTTTCATTTTAGATTTTTTATATAAAACACCATTGTTATTTATAATTGTTTTATTAGATCCAAAGTTATCTTCATAACAACCTAATATTACTTCACCCATTCCCCTTTCTTTGCATTTTATCAACGCTTCTTTTAACATATAAGTTGCATATCCTTTTCTTCTTTCAGTTGGTCTTACTCCATAACCTATATGACCATAAATTCCCGCCATTTCATCTGATAAAGTATATCTAATATTTAGCATTCCAATTACTTTATCATTATCTTCTAAAATATAAGTTTCTGAAATACCCCATTCTTTATTTTCTCCAGACTCATCTATTTTTAGTTTTTCTAGCCATTCTTCATAATTCATTGTTGACATCCCATTAGAAGCACTAATACTCATTTCACCATTGACATGATGTTCTTCTACATAATCTTTTAATTTTTCTTTATCTTCTAATTTAGGTTTTCTCAATCGCATAATTATCACTTCCATATATAATTATATCACATTTTTTGCCTCAGGATACTTCCAGGGGCAACATACATTTTATTTTTTTAATTCTTAAACCTAGATAAATAAAGGAACTCAAATTTTCTAATTACTTAAAAAATCCCCTAAATACCTTGGTAAAACTCATTTTTTAATTTTAATTACTTCGATATTAAACTTTTCTAGGTTTTATAAGGAATTTCGAGATTTTGTTCTTAAAAATTTAGGTCAAAAAAGTGTAGATAAAGTGTAGATAAAAATACACTTTGGGCTACTTCAATCTTCGCAAACCCTTTGTTTTCCTTAGAAAAACAAAAATGCTAGGTCTCTCGACCTAGCTTCAGGGGGATTTTAAATTCGTTGTTTTCATAGTTCAAACAGGTTCAAAAAAGTCCATTTTGGGCCAATTTAGTTCAATTTCATGCTGTTTCAGTACACCTAAATTTGAAAAAATGTTACCTTTTTGTTACCTCAAAAATAATTTTTAATTATATTAAATTTCTGTGCTTTTAAGTTTTCTTTGCAAACTTTTAAATGTTTCTTTTTCTTCTGAATTTTCATACCATTCATTACATAATTTTGATACTTCATTATAAGCATAATCTGGTTGTGAATGTGATAATACTATTTGCATTTCATCTTGTAATTCCTCAATATATGCTTTCATGTCTTTAAGTATTCTATTTTTAGTAAATTTTCTTCTTAACATTGAAACGATAATTGGGAAATTATCATCTTTGCATATTGAACCATATATATTACCACAAGAATGAGAACAATTTAATTCCATTGTTGGTATGTTTTCAACTTCTTCATTTATATTTAATTTATGTTCTATTGGTTTTGTTATAGATTTTACTATAACTATGGATTTATCTTCTACCATTCTTTTAATATCTTCTTTTTTTAAAGTACTTCCATACTTAATTTCTGTATTTTCTGAAACTGCAACAATATAACTAACTTGATATAATTGTTGCCACCAACTGAAACCTTTACCACGTCCCTCAGTAGCAGTATCTGCAAAAGTCATAAATGTATCAATTTCAGTAAATTTATTATATTTTTTATTATTTCTTTTTGAAATTATTTTTAAATAATCTCCAGTAGTTAAAGTTATACTATATACATTACAAAGTAAGTTATAAAATTCTTCATCAGATAATTGTTTTAAATCTTTATTTACTAAATCATTTATTATCCCAACATATTTCTTTAAAGTTTCTTTAAATGTTTCAGATATTTCTTTTTCGCTATCTCTGTATATATAAGCATATGTATCTTCTGTTAAGTTAATATCTATCTTATCTATAGTCATAAAAACCTCCCTTTGGTATTAACTATTATAACATACAATTTAACTTTCTAAACTTTTTCTTTCATTGTTAATTTCTTTTATCTTAGTTAATCTAATTAAATGTATACTTAACATAAAAGCTTTATCATACCATTTTATTAAATTATTTTCGTCTTCATCTTTATATTTTTCATTTGTCTTATGATTCACGCCAAAATTATTGACTATATATCCCCATGATTTATATGAATCTTTATCAATTTTAGAATATTCAGACTGATTCTTTTCAATATATTTATCTATTGATTTAAGTATCTCACTTTTTCGTTGCAAGTTATCTTTTATTTTAAAATCATTATATTCTAACAATAATTCTGCAATGTCCTTTTCAACTAGAGTTAATATACTATCAATATCAGCATTTCTTTTTACTAATAAATATTTATCTTCTTTTTTTACAAATTCATAATTCATTTGTTCTACTATTAGATTAAGATTTTTGATTATAGCTTTTACACTTTCGCTTTCAATTTTAATTAATCCTCTATAACTAGCAAACTTATATATATTATATATAAATTCTAAATAGTATAAGAATTTAATTTTATCAATTCCCATTCCATCTTTAAAATAATAAGATGATATACCAATATTCTCCAAATATTCTTCACAAGTTATCGCAGTTCCTCTATATGGCCAAACCTTAATCGCATAATAATTAATTGCCTCAATAAATGTACTGCCATATATTTTGGTATATGTTGTATTACTGGTATGATGCAAATATTTAACCATTTTATTAAATTCTTTATTTATGTCTAATCTTACCTCAATATCAAAAATACTTGTTGCCATAATTACACCTCTCATTATAATTATATCACACAATCAACCAAAACCATTTGGACTAACTTATTTTTATCAAAAAGTCTTATTTTATAAGCATTTACAAAGATTATTTTTTGTAAAATATGCTTTCAGGTAACACTTAAGTAGCAAAAAGTGTTACCTTTTTGTTACCTGAAAAGGTGTTTTTTACTACCCCAGCCCTCGCAAACCCTTGATTTTATTGGGATAAACAAAAATGACTAGCCTCTCGGCTAGTCTTCAGGGGGCGGTTAGTATTCACGTACTTCAAAGTTTATATAAATACTTTTACCTTTATTTTATTACATTTAAAAATATTTATTTTACTTAATAATTAGAATGAATTAAAAATATTGGTAGTTGAAAAGGTAGTTGAAGATTTTCAACTACCTTTTTTAAGTTTCTTAAGAAGGTTTGTGATTTCTTGTTACTATATTTTTATATTGTTCAGGAGTATATTCACAAACTTCATAATTTCTTTTTATTCTATATACTTTAGCTATTCCATAATCTGGTATATTTTCTTCATAATGTTTTACTAAAGCGTCATTTATTCCTAATATTGATTTATGATCTTCAATAAATTGTAAATCTGCTAAATCACTTTCTTGTCTTAATATGTATCCATGATTTATCGCACTTTTCTTACTAGCTATTGTATATTCAATGTTTGCAGCTCCAATTTGTCCACCACAGATTTCAACAAGTTTAGAAAATGATGTGATAGGTGTATTATGAGTTACTACTGTATTAAGAAGGAATTTACTATCACCATCTTCTTTTCCAATTCTAAAACTTTTAGCACATATATCTAATTTATTATCTTTGTTCCATTGATATATAGGAAATACAGAGATATTAATTCCAAACAAAGAACCTTTAAATCCATAATCTTGAAAAACAATTTTTTTTCTGGCTTCATCTTGTAATTTTGATACCATTCTTTCATATTCACGATATGCTTCTATGTCATCATCGTCTCCCATAAACCAAGGTCTTTCAAATCTGGAACCCGCAACTAAAAGTCCTGCTTTTTCTGTTAATTCCATTGAATCAAAGTTCATCTCAAAATATGGTTTATCCAATAATGCATTTCTAAATACTTTCATGTTTTGTATTGGAATAAATATATCAATATCACCAAATTTTCTTGTTTCTTCTTGTGTATTACTTAAAATATATGGGACTGTACCACCATAAAGCATTATTTTTTCTAAAATTTCTTTATCAAACTTTCCTGATTTTATCAATTCATTATAAAATTGTTTTATTGTATATAAATCGTATAATTTTGATTTTTCTGGTGTACCATCGCTATTTACTAATACTTGATTATAGTTTCCACAACTACCTGGATAATAATTAGAATCACTCTTATTTTTGTTATATCTATCTATTTTTTCTTGTTCTTCTGCTTGTTTTTCTGCTAAATATTTTTCGCGTTGTATTCTTTTTCTTTCTGCTACAATTGCATTAAATGTTTTTGCCTCTTCTGGCGTTGCTAATCTGCAATATTTTAATAATTCATCATTAGCTTTGCGTCCCTCAACATAAATAAATTTTCCCTCATCATCTATTTCGTAAAATGTTGCAGAATCTATTCCTAAATTTTTGAATATTTTTTCTTTCTTTTTCCATCTCTCCCACGAATCTTGTTCATGAGTATATTCATCAAGACCTACATCTTTCGTAGGAACATAGTAAAAACCAACATTGTAACTCTTATCGCCATATATATCTAATACTAGAGCATTAGAAAACTCTTCTTCATACATTTTATTCTCTTCTTCTAGTGTTGCAACTCTACAATATTTTTTTAAAAATTCTTTAAATGAATCAGCATATCCACCAACGTCTCGCGTAAGATATTTTTTTTCTGCTATTATTTTTTCACCTATTTTATAGTCGCTATAGTCATCCCAATCATCCAAGTCATCCATATCTCCTTGTTTTTTAGGGTTAACAAAAAGTTTTTCAACAATATAATATTCATAATCCTTTCTTGGTACTAAATCTCCAATATTCATTAACAAAACCTCCTTTTGAATGTATTATGTATTATAACATAATTTTATTAATTTTTTACAATTATTAATATTAATTTAAAAAAACAAAATTATATTTAAAATTCTTTTTATGACAAGATGACAATAATTGTGTGGGTGTCTCAAACTTCTGTCATCTTGTCATTAATTTATCTATGAATAAAAAACTTGCCTTTCACATTGTATATAATTAGATTTATTAAAACTCATTACAAATTTATCATCATTTAGAAAATCTATTTTATTATTATACTTCTCTAAATTTTCATATCTTGGATATATTGCTACTAATAGTTCTTTATTAATTGGAAAGTATATAACAGTCCCATCTTTAAGTAATCCATTACTACCGAATCCAACCTTATGTGTAAATAGATTATATAATATTACTGGATTATCACTTGTAACAAAAGGAATTTTTTTATAATTTACATTTTTATGTACAATCCATATTTTATTTTGCAATATATTAATTGCTTTTTTAATAAATTTATCAGAATTCATATAATCCAGTGCTGTTGAATATATAAAATCCTCTTTATTCATATATTCATCTAATAAATTAACTTGTTCATTAGTTAGTACATCTTTCAGAATTCTTTTGGTACTTGTTATCATTTCAGTAGTAATATCATTACCTATTGATAAAAAATATTTTTTTGCAACCTTAGTTCTTAACATTTGGGAAACTATAATTAAGGATAATTCCTGTTTTAAATAATCGCTTAAAATTTTTTGTTTGTTATTTGCATATCTTGCATTTATTATTATTGAATTATAAATAGATGTTATTTTACCATCAATTTCTGCATACCAATTTTCCCAATAGTTAGTTTCTTTGTCGTAAACCTCATAAAAGTCTCTTTGGCAAGCTACATCATCAATACTACTTGGATATGTTTCATCTTTGTTTTTATCTATTACAACAACTTTGTCGGTATTTTTATTTTTAAAACTAAAGTTTTTTAAGTGTGCTTGTGGAACAAAATGTTCTTTTCTTTTTATATCTTTCATTGTTAATAAAAAATCTCACTATTATAAATAATTTACTATATCTTCAAAAGTGTCATAACCACTTTCTGCATTTATATGTCCTGCGTCGTTTAATAATATTTGTTCTGTTGCAACCTTATCAGCAAAGTCTTTTTCAACCTCATATTTAACATAAGGATCATTATCCGAATAGAAACAAATTATATTTTTAGCATATTTTTTTACATTTTCTATATTATCAAAATACATTGAATTATTTACTGCATCATATTCTTCATCAATTCCCAAATAATTATTAAATCCACATACAAATATTAATTTCTTAACCTTAATTTTATTTTCTACTAAAAATTTGGATATAAATATTGGCGCTATACTATGTCCAATAATTGTAGTATTTTCATCTATTAATCCTAAATCCAAATAAAACTTTAATAAGTTACTCCAATTAACATAATTTTGATAACCTACACCTATTGGAAAATCAGGAACATATACTTCTTTTCCTTCTGAAATTATAAAATCCGATAACCAACTAAACCAATTTGAATACGGATTACTAAATGAACCGTGTATAATAAAATAATTATCTTTCATATCTTTCTCCTATCTTTTAATTATTCCACCATGGCATTTTAATTCATAAACTTTTGTTTTTCCTTTATGAATTGTTTCACATCCTTCAAAATTATCTAAATCTCCAGTTACTGAAAAATTATATTCATATTCACCATTTTGATAATTTCTTGGACCTCTTACAGGTAATACATGAACATCTTCTCCAACCATCATTAATGCAGGTCTTAAAGCTTTATCCATTGCTTCTTCACTAAGTGTCTCATCAATAGTTACTCCATAATAATTCATTCCCCAAATAGGGGTTTCTTCTGATAAATATACTACTTCTTCACCCATAAATTTTGTTCCACCAAAATATGTATCGTGATATATCATTCCATTATTTTCATAATGGTAATCATGAGACCCCTTTCTTGATGAATTAACTTTTTCTACATTTGCATTTGCATAAGTTTGTTTTTTGGCTTCTATTAAAAAATCATACAATTCTTTTTTCATATTAAAATCCTTTCTATTTTAAAATTTTTTAATCCAGCTTAAAATCAGATTACCTATTGCTATTTCTTTGTTATTATAAAAATGATTTGTATTATCTATATATTTGTATTCAAAGTTTTTACAGCTTTTGGCTTTCTCTTTTAATAAGTCTAAGTGTAAATAATAATCTTCTTCTTTAGAACCTGAAAATGTAAGAATCGGTACATCAATTGCTTCAAATTGTTTCCACTTTTTTGGATTAGAAATAATAGGTAAATTATTAAGTTCAGAATTTTCATTATACCAATTATAGTATGTTTGGGAACTCATATACATGTAATCTTCAATCATTTTATGAAGTAGTTTTGTTGGCTCATTATTATTAATATTTTCCTTTGCTTCCTCAAGTAATTCTTTATAATCGCCAGATTGATTAGATAAATGAGAGCCTATCATATCAGGAGCACTTGCAAGTATTATTCCTAAAATATTTGGATGTTTTTTGTAATAATAGTAAATAACTTTATTACATCCATAACTGTGTCCTAATAAAATAAATCTTTTATAACCTAATTCTTTTGCTTTATTGATTGCTAAATCAATGTCATAAATGCTATCTTCAAAAATTTCATACATGCATCCGCATCTCTTATATGAATTGTCTTTCATTAGGATATCATTTTCAATTGAATAACCTCTATTATGTTCATAAAGAAAACCTATATTATTATTTGATAAAATATTCCCCCAAACTGTAGAGAAATAATTATCAATGATTGTTTGACACATACCATGTATAAATATTACACATATATCTTTTTCTGTAGTATTAAAATGAACCATTGGTAGCCTTAATCCATCTTCAGTATAAGCATCATTTATAAATTCAACTTTATTCATCAATTTACACTCCTTAATATTTTTAGTAGTTATTTATCTAATAACTTACATTGTTCTTTATACCAAGCAGGTGAACATATCATTATTATTTTACAATTACCTTCCCAATAATAAATATCTTTTTTATCTATAAATATTACGTCACCTTGTTTAAAATTAATAGTATCTTCTTTTTTATTTATACATCCTTCACCCTCAAGGATATAGCATATTTCTTTACATTCTTCGTTCGTGCAATAACCTTTTTCAGGATATCTTCCTGTAATAGTGTTTATACAAAAATCTAAATCTTTTTCACCTAATGCTATTGAATATTCTAATAATGAGCTTGTATCACTATTTTTAAATATCTCTGCTTGTTCTTTTTTTACTATTTTCATATTATTTTTTCATCTCCAATTTTTTTGTATAACATTTGATTTCTTTTTTACTAACTTCAGAAATTACGCTATCTCTAAATTGAAAATTTAGTTTCCCAATAATTTTAGGACTAATATTATTTTCAGAATAGTGACAAAGAACAACTTCATCTATACCATCTTCTTTTAATTTTTCTATCATAATTTCAGTAGATTTTAAAGCATATCCTTTTTGTCTTTTTGATGGTCTGATTCCACAAGCAATATGACCAATCGTTTTAATTCCTAAAGGTTTCAGGTTATGTCTAATTTCACCCATTCCAATTAATTCTTCTTCATCAAAAATAAAATAGAAATCAGAACTTTCAAAATAATCTACATCGTAATCATATACATTACCTTTGCTATATTCATCTACAACTTTTAAAACTGCATCATAATCTAATTCTTCAACTGGATTATTACAATCATAATCTATTATACAAGGTACATATGGTCCGCCATACTCTTGCCATTCTTTTATCATTTCTTTATATTTATTTTTATGTTCAATTCTAGGTTTTACTAATTTTATCATTTAAAATCAATCCTTTCTATAAATCATAAGGTAATTTACCATAATCATATTTTTTAACAACTTTTTCTAATTCTTCTATTTCTTTTTTTATTTCTTCTATTGCCTCATCTAAAGTATAATCTATTCCACGATTATCCCTTATAAGTTCTAATTTATATGCAACTCTATCTAAAGTAACAATTGATTTACTTGCTATGTTTCGTTTTGTATTGTCCCAATCTAAAATATCAAATTTGAATCTTCTAAATTCTTTAATTAAATTTTTTAAATCTCTTGAAGATTTAGTAGTAAATTCATCATTAGAAAACATAAATGAAAAATGATCATATCCTGCTGCATTTAATAATTGTTGTAGTGATAAGTCTAATTCTTCAGCAATTCTTCTTAACATTTCTACATCAGGTTTTTTGACCTTTCCATTTTCAAGGTCGTTTAATGATGTATTACTTAATCCGATTCTTCTAGCTAATTCTCTTTGAGAAATATTTTTGGATTCTCGTCCACCTTCAATTAGTGTTTTTAAAGTGATTTCTTTGTCCATATAAGTACTCCTTTATTTTATTGGGTTTAACATTATCCCAAATACATTATATCACAATATGTAAGTTTTTCACAACAAATTTGTCAGTTTTTCTTGACAAAAAAGTTTATATAGGAGATAATAAAAATGTAAGGATAACCTTACAACGTAGAAAGGAGGCGAAAAATGACTGCTGAGGAAACTCTAGAAATTGTATCAAAACAATGGTGTAATTTAGAGGATTTAATGAAGATTAGCCAAGTTGGTAGAAATTCTGCTCTTAAAATCAAAAGAACAATAAAAGATAAACTTACCAAACAAGGCTATATGGTTCCAAAGCATGTAGTACCTATGAAAGAAGTTGTAGATTATTTAAATATTAATATAGGCTATTTAGAGTCTAGAGTAAAGAAAGGAGATTAAGAAAAATATGAAGTTAATTGAAGAAGAAGATACAAGCACAAAAAAAGACATCATAATCCAAGGATTAATGAGGTCTAAAGGTGTATATCTACTTGTATCAAAACCTAAAGTGGGAAAGTCTATGTTTGCGCTTCAACTTTCCTACTGCATTACAAATGGATTACCATTTTTAGGACACAAAGTAATTCAATCACCTGTATTATATATTAGCACAGAGTCTGATTTTGGTCAATTACAGGGGCGTTACAAAACTCTTGAATTAACACCAAAAAAGAATTCTTTATATGTTATTGATAGAGATGGAAAATCTAATATAAGTCTTTTTGACATTGAATATAAAATAGCAACTTTTGCTGATGACAAAATGACTAATAAGGTAGTAATAATTGATATGCTTAAAGATATGGATTTAGGTATATCTTATGATATAAATGATTTTCAAGATGTGGCACAAAAGTTAATGCCTAAATTAAGAGATTTATGTGAAAAATATAATTTAACAGTATTATTCACACATCACTTAAACAAAAGAAATGAAACATTAGGTAGTACAGCTTTTGATGCTTGTATTGATGGGAAGATTACTTTATTTGAAAATAGAAATGATCATAATCACTTAATTATGAAAGTTATTAATAGAGACTTCCCTGGATTTGATGAACAACTAAAAAGAAATAAAAATCAAACTTTTAAAATAAGTAATCCTATTGAGGATGATGAACTTGATGAAAATTTAATATTCTTTATCAAGTATGCTTCTTATAAGAAAGATTTTGAATTTACTCCTACTAGTATAATTCATGATGCAAAATTAAAAACTACTGCATTAAGATTTGGTAGGAAGTTAAATGCAAATATGGATTTATTAAAAAAAGAAGGTCTTCATATTACCAAAACTAGAACTAGCAATGAAAGAAAATATCATTGTGTATATGAAGAACCTATGCTAGAAGATGATGAATAATCATCTTCTAGAAATAAGAACGAGGCACGTTTTGTTACGAAGTAATGAAAGTGGCGATAGTGATTATTTAGGGATTTTTAAGGGAAACCCTTAAACTCACTATTGGGCTATGCCCTAGTGAGATAGGTCATAAATGACCTTACTACTACAAACTACAAGAAAGGAGAATCAAATATTGTATGATGGCAAACAAGTAGTACGAGTAGTAACACAATATAAAAAGTCCGACATTTATAATATAGGTGTTGAAATGACTAATAGAAAAGGTACAGGTAATTATGATATTGAAAGAAGACAATTTAATTTTGAGTATGTATCGCTTACTCAGAACAATTTGTATCAAGAAGTAAAGAAAAAGTTAAAAGATAGAAATATTGAATATCAAAATAAACCTAGTACTAATTTATTAAATGGCGTAACTTTTACTAGTGGCCCTGAATTTTTTCAGTCATTAGGAATGAAGTTTAAAGATAGTGGTAGAACTTATCATACAGGAAACAAAAAAGGACAAGCAGTAATGATACCTGACATTAAAACTAATTCAGATATACCAAATGCTGTAAGTTATTTTTTTGACTCCTGTATGGAGTTTTTAAAACAATATGTTGGTGAAGAAAATATTTTACTTTCACAAATTCATTATGATGAAGATACACCTCACCTACAAGCATACTTTATTCCTGTTGTTAATAAAGTAAAAAGAAAATGTTATGCAAAAGATAATAATGGTAATATCATTAAAGAAGAAATTACAAAGAAAGATGGAAGCACTTCTATTGTTTCAAAATTACTTCGTGATGATAAAGGTAAAATAATTTATGAAGAAGTTCAAGGAAACTTTTTAAATTGTGATCAGTTTTGGAAAGATAAAGGTGGTAAATTATCTTTTCATCAAATGCAAAATGAATTTAATAAATTTATCACTAAAAAAGGATTTAATTTGTATCGTGGTGATATTGGTTCAAATAAAGAAAATCAAACTAAATTAGATTATGATATAGCCGAGAAAAAAGCCGAATTAGAGGAATTAAACAAAGAAAAGGAAAATGCCTTAAAGATTATAGAAAATTCTAAAAATGGGCTTAAAAATATAGAAAATAAAGATGATAATAATGATATATTAAATCCAATAAAAAGGATTTTTGGTGGTTATAAAGAAGATGATGTTATTAGTATTATTAAATACACTAAAGGATTACAAAGTAAAATAATTATTCTAAATACTGATAACAAAAATAAAGATTTAGAAATAGCTAAACTATCGGAAGAAAATAAAACATTTAAAAATAATAATGAACTTTTAAAAAGAAATGAAATTATTAAAGAACAAAAGTCAACTATTGATAATCAAAAAGAAGAAATTGGTAGATTAAATGAACTAGTAGATATTTTAAATAGTAATATTGAAAGTTTAAAACTAAAATTAGAAAATGAAATTAATAAGTGGAAAAATTTATTAAAAAAAGTATGTAGTGCGTTAGATAAACTTTTGGAGAGAGATAAACCTAAAGATAGATTAGAAGATTACGAAGATATCGCAGATTCTATAATCTATGGTCATTATAATAAAAATAATGATAAAGATGACTATGAAATAGAAATATAAAAACTATCCCACTTCAATTGGATAATTCTAATAAATATGATAAACTACCAATTGAAGTGCGTGAATAGTTCTAACTAAGCAAAGGAGGAATAATAATGGCAGTTAGACTATTAGAAAAAAGCAAATGGACTAAAGATGGTCGTAAATATATATGGTATATATGGGAAACAGGTTTAGATGGTAAAAAAAGAAAGAAATTTTCTAAAGCATATAAAACTGAAGCAGAAGCGAAACGTGCTGAAAAAGAATATTTAAAAATGAGTGAAATTTTTGAAGGTGATATGAATATGACTTTTAAAGATCTTTACACTAAATATTATGAAGTTCAAAAAGATGTTGTAAGATGGTCAACTTTAAAAACTTACAGAGATAGAATTAAATATATTGGAATGTTTGATAAAGTTAAATTAAAAGATATGGATGTTACCCATTATCAAAAATGGAGAGCTGAAATGATGAAAGTAGATATATCAAATAGTTATAAAAATGAGATTCAAAAATTCTTAAAAATTGTAATTAATTGGGCTACTAAAACTTATGGTTTCAATATGAGTAAATTCTATAGCAGAATGGAAAGTTTTACATCAGCATCTGATTTAAAGAAAGAAATGGATTTTTATACTTTAGAAGAATTTAATCAATTTATATCTTCATCACCTAATTTACAAATTAGATGTATGTATGAAACTTTATATTATTGTGGACTTCGTAGAGGCGAAGCTAGAGGATTACAATGGAAAGATATTAATTGGATTGATAAAAGAATATCTATTACTAAACAAGCAGTAACGCATGGTTCTGAAACTTGTTCAAATTATGAATTAACTAAACCTAAAACTGAAAAAAGCAACAGGGTTTTACCTATTGCTGATATACTATTTGAAGATTTAAAAAAATTATATGAGGAACAAAAGCAATATGCTGAATTCAATGATGAATGGTTTATATTTGGAAATTATATTCCTATAACATTCTATCAAATGAGACATAAAAATGTTGAAATTGCTAAAAGTGCTAATATTAAAAGAATTAGATTACATGACTTTAGACATAGTTGTGCATCTCTACTAATTAATAATAATGCAAATATAGCAGTTGTATCTCAATTTTTAGGTCATTCGTCTATCGAAGAAACTCTAGACACTTATACTCATATGTTCAAAGATAAACTTTATGATGCTGTAAATACCATAAATAAACTTACAAGTTCTATGCCTACAGTAGTAGAATTTGGTAGTTAGTCGGTAGTTGAAAGCAACAATTTATAAAAACTATAATTTACAACCCCTTGTAATTTCAGGCAATAAACAAAAATGAGTCAGCTTTCGCTGACTCTTCAGGGGGTTTTGGTTGAATACACTCTCACACATAATCGTAAGAGTGAGCGTGTAATACTATCACGCTACATACATGATATTAAAAATAACAGAAAATGTCAATAACAATCATAATAGAAATTTTAAAAATAATTTTACATTAATCCATATTCTCAATGTTTATAAGGATTTTACTTAAAATATCATTTTGTCTATCAGTGTAAAGTTTACGCATTTCTAATTCTTTCATAGAATCCTCTTTTGCCTGTAACAATATTTTATAATCTTCTTTTAGGTTAGCAATTTTAAAGTCCATATCTCCACTTTGTTTAATACCAAATAAATCTCCTTGACCTCGAAGTTTAAAATCTTGTTCACTTATTTCAAAACCATCATTAGTTTGTTCCATAATATTTAATCTTTCTTTAGCTTTGTCACTTATCAGTATACAATAAGAATCTAATTCATTTCTTCCTACTCTACCTCTTAACTGATGAAGTGTTGATAAACCAAATTGATTAGCATTAAATATAACAATCATTGTTGCATTTGCAACATCTACACCTACTTCTACTACAGTAGTACTAATTAATATATTTATTTCATTTTTAGAAAACTTATCCATTATATCTTCTTTTTCTTCGCTGCTCATTTTTCCATGAAGCATGTCAATTTTATAATTTTTAAATGCTTTCATTAAATTATCTTTTAATTTGTTTACATTTTCTAAATTACTTTTTTCACTTTCTTCAATTAATGGAGCAATAACATATATTTGATGATTTAAATCTAATTGATCCTTCATCATATATAAAACATCTTTTATTTCACTATTAGATTTTACAATAGTTTTAATTGGTTTTCTACCTTTTGGTCTAGTTTTAATATTTGATATATCCATATCTCCATATATTGTTAAGGCATATGTTCTTGGTATTGGAGTCGCACTCATATATAATACATCTGGCATAATACCTTTATTCTTTAAATTTGATCTTTGATTGACTCCAAATCTATGTTGTTCATCAGTAATTACTAAACCTAGATTTTGATATTCAATATCATCTTGAATTAATGTATGTGTTCCAATTATTAAATCAATTTTACCTTCTTTTAAATCAGCGTATATTTCCTTTTTTTCTTTCTTAGTCATACTGCCAATTAAAAGTGCAATATTAATTTTATAATCTTTAAATAATTTTTTTATGTTTTCATAATGTTGTTTAGCAAGTATTTCAGTTGGTGCCATTAAAGCAGATTGAAATCCACTTAAATAATTTATGTAACACGCAATTATACTTACAATTGTTTTACCACTACCAACATCTCCTTGGATTAGTCTATTCATTCTTTTCGGTAGTGTTAAATCATCATATATATCTTTTACGGATGTTATTTGATCTGGAGTTAGTTCAAATGGTAATTTACTTATAAATTCATCTACAAACTTATAATCAACAGTTCTAGATAATCCGTCTCCTTCTTTTTTATGTTTTGATTTCAAATAATTTATTTTTAACATAAATACAAATAACTCTTCATATTTTAATCTTATTTGAGCTTGTTTTAATTCTTCTATATTTTTAGGATTATGAATTATTTTTATACTTTCACTCTTATTCATAAAATTATATTTCTCTTTTAAGTTTTCCGGTATATAATCTTCTAATTCGTTTATATTATTATTTATGGCATTATCTATATATATTGATAAATTCTTTTTATTTAAACCACTAGTTGTTCTATAAACCCCTTCAATTTTATTTTCATTAATTTTAGTAAATCTTATATCTGAAGCAGTTATACTATTTTTTTGTTTATCCCATTTTCCTATTACAGTTATTTCTTTTCCTATTTCAAAATGATTCTTCATAAATCCTCTATTAAAAATAGTGACATTTACTAATAGATTATCGGATATTATTCTAAAACTCATTTTATTCATTTTTCCACGAAGTCTAATTACAGTAGGAATTTTTTCTACAACACCCTCTATTATTACTTTATCTCCATCTTGCATTTCTGATAATTTATTTAAAATTAAAACTTCATATCTAAATGGATAATAATTTAATAAATCATTAATTGTATATATGTTTAACTTGTTTAAAAGTTTAATTGATTTTGGTCCTACACCCTGTACATCTATTAAGTCCATTTTATCATCTGCTTTCTAATTTAATTATATCTAAAAAACATATAAAACAAAATAAATAATAAAAAAAAACAAAAAAAAGGTCTAAAAATGTTGACAAATTAAGCAATATGAATTAGTATATTAATCACCAGTTCCCAATATGGCGAATTGGTGCTAGTATCACACTAGCCAACCCCTTTTTATTCTTTTTAGGAACCTGCCCTCAGGGGGTGCGGGTTCTGTTTTTTTTATATAAAATTGCATAAAAAAAGATGGAGATTTAAATTAGTCTCTATCTTTTCTATTTCTTCTTGAGTTTTTGATGTTTTCTTTCTTTTCGTTTCTTCTTTTTACTCCTGGTTTATCATAATGTTTTCTTTTTTTGATTTCAGAAGGGACTCCGCTTTTGGCAAATTTTTGCTTGAAAATTCTAAGTGCACCATCAACATTACCGTTTTTTACTGATACATGTGTCATTTATTTTCCCTCCCTTCTCGTTTTTCAAATCAAATTATAACACAACTTAAATTATTTAACAACAAAAAAATATGGAAAATGATAAAAAAGGCCAATATTTTTACATATTAGCCTTTTTTATTTAAATTATTCTACAAATTGCTTCTGTAAAACATCTAAGTGATGTTCCAAACATTTTTCCGCAATTGAATATAAATTCAGTAATGATAGTTATTGATGATAGTATAATTGGACTAGTAACTATTAACAGAGTTGTTAATAATATATTTTTATGATTTTTAATTAATTCCATATAGTAACTAACACATTTGTCCGCTATTAATTCTTCTAATAGCAGTACCTAAACTTCTTCCAATATCTAGAATTGTGTTAAATGCTTTAGTAAAAGCAGTAACAATAGCTCCTGATATGTTTACTCCACCATCAATTTGAAGTAAAT
Organism: Bacilli bacterium; assembly: GCA_017435465.1. GTDB lineage: Bacteria > Bacillota_I > Bacilli_A > RF39 > UBA660 > JAFSEX01. The sequence goes on along the minus strand of JAFSEX010000005.1, from coordinate 213,448 downwards.
ATTCTTTATTCATTTCTCTCATTATATAACCTCCTTAATTACACGCTAGTGGTCTTACGTATCCATCAATTACTCCAATAATGAATACAATACCACCAATTATTCCAGCTACTGCCCAACCACTAATTCCACCGTTTACTTTCATCAATTGTTCCTTGTTTAATTCCAAATTAATTCTCCTCTCCTAAAATTAAACTTTTAATTATTTCAAATCCATTCTTAACATCATATTTAATTTTGATTTTAACTATATTATTATCAATTTTTAAATTTTTATCTATTTTTGTATCTATTAATATTTCAAAATATGGTTCTAAATTTATATTATTAATTATAGGTTCAGATATTTCTAATATTTTATAGTTATATTCTTTCTTATTAACGATTACTTTATGATTATTTGTAATTTTTTCTAAATCACTTTGATATACAATAAAACTTAACTTATTATCTTTATATATAGAATTATTTTGGTAAAAGTATTCAAATTTAAATTTGTAACAAACAAATATACTTAATAATAATGATATTATTAAAATTATTGTCCAAGAATATATTTTCTTAGGTATGACAATTTTTTTAATCTTGTAATCTTTAATATTAATTAGTTCATTCATTTTAATTCATCCTTTTAATTACATTACCATTTTTCATTTTAACTACCTTATCAAATAAATCCATATTTTCTAATCTATGTGAAATAATAATCATAGTTTTATCCTTATATTTTTTGAATAATCTTTTTAGAATTCTACGTTCCATGTTTATATCTAATTCATTTAGAGCTTCATCTAAGATTAAAATTGAAAAATCATTAGTTAACGCCCGTGATAAAATGATACGATTTTTTTCACCGCCAGATATATTAAACCCATTTTCTTCTAAAAGAGTATCATACCCTAAAGGTTTATTTTTAATAATTTGATCAACTTCAGTAAAGTTACAAATTTCTAAAAATTTTTCATAATCAACTTTATTGGCTTGGACTATATTTTCATATATGGAGTCAGTAAATAAAGTTTCATTTTGTGAAACATATGTAATATTATTTCTAAGTTCTTTTGTATTATAATCATTTATATCTTTATTATCGATTAAGATTTGATTTCTTTTAACTTTACTATAATTTAATAATAATTTGACTAATGTGGATTTTCCACTACCACTTTTCCCTATTAACAATACTTTTTCACCTTTATTAACCTTGAAATTTATTTTATTCAAGATATAATCTTTATCGTTTAGTGAATAACTTAAATTATTGATTAGTATATTTCCTTTAATTTTATTACCCGTATATTTTTTATCGATTCCTAAAAATTCTTCTTCTATTTCAAAAAGTTCATTAATTCTCTTTAATGATGATATTGAATATCTAACAAGTGGCTCTAATTCTAGTATACTTTTTATGGGTTCTAAAAAATATATTAATAATGAATTATAGGTAATTAAATCCCCAAATGTCATTTTATTATCAATAACAAGTAGATATCCTACAAATAAAATTATAATCAAACCTATTCCCCCAATGAGATCTTTTATTAATATTTGTATATTACTTGTTTTATTCATTTTTAAAACTTTTGTTATAAACTTTGAATATTTATTTTCTAAAGAATTGATAATTTTATTTTCATTTCCCATAGATTTTATACTTTCATAGTTATTTAGAGATTCAACCAAAAAAGAATTAACTTTTGCCTGATTTTGTTGATTATCTAAAATCAAATTTTTAAAAATTGGTGAGAAAAATATTACGGTTATAAAATATAATATAAAAATTATTGTGGATATTAAAAACAAAGTATTATTAATGGAAAATAAAATAATTGATGATCCTAGCACTAAAACAATATCCACAAATAATGTTAATGAAACTTTACTAATCATTTCTTTAATATAGTTTAAATCATTTATGCGAGATAATATCTCTCCTGTCGTTTTGGATTTGAAATAATCATATGGAAGACAAATAATATGTTTAAAAGATGATATCATTAATTCAAAATCAATTTTTTCATTAATATAAATTAATATTTGATTTCTAAAAAAATCTGATATTATTTTTAAAATAGTTATTATTAAGAATATAAAAGAAATAATATAAAAATTATTAAGAGAGTTGATTACAAAATTATCTATTAATATTTTAAAATAATAAGATCCTATAATACTAAATATGGTTGTGAATAATGATAGTAAAAATAGATTGACTACTAATTTTTTATTTGAACATATAAAATTTTTAATAAGTTTTTTTATTGTATTTGATGTTTTTAAATTTATAATTTTTTTTATCGGAATAAAAGTAATTATTATTTTAGACCAGGATTTTTCAAACTCATCGAATGATAATTTTTTAATACCTATATTTGGATCCATTATTGTAATAATATTTTTTTTGAAATCTAAATTATAAACCACAACATAATGTTTATATGATTTATTAATTATTAAATGAGCAATGAATGGTGTATCAATTTTTGATTTTAAGTCATTAATTGAACTACACTCAATACCCTTTGAACTAAAACCTAACTGTTTTGCACATTCAATTAAATGAAATGCCGTAGAACCATTTTTTGTAGTTTTAGTCATTTCTCTTAATTTTTGTAGTGAGATATTACCTCCATAATATTTGATTATGGATAAAAGTGATGCTGCTCCACAATCTTTTATTTCTTCTTGTCTAACAACAACTATTTTCTTTTTCATATTTTTGCCTCCCACTATATAATTCGTAAAAATATTAAAAAACACTTTAAAAATATAAAAAAAAAATAAATAAATTTTTTAAACTAATTTATTTACTTAACATTACGCATAGAATGATACATATATTGTAGTGCAATACCACAATACTCACCATATTTTTCTTTAGCAAACTCACTTATATCTTTTTGTTTTTTTCCAATATCACTATATAAGACTGCCATTGCTTTTTTTACCCAAGTATCTATTGGAAATACATCAAATCTTGAATATCCGAATAATAAAATACAAGATGCAACTTTTGGGCCAATACCTTTCATTCTTTCTAAATATTTTAAAGCATCATTTGTATTCATATTTGTTATATCTTTAATGTTTAAATTTCCCTTGTTTATATTTTCGATAGTAGATAAAATATATTTGTCACGAAATCCAACTTTTGATTCTTTTAAAACATTTAAATCTATATTCTTAATTTCATCAATTGTTGGAAATAAATAATATTCTTTGTTTTTAAAGATAACTTTTTTTCCATATTTTTCACATAAATAATTTACTGAATTAGAAATTCTACTAACTTTATTATTTTGAGAAATTATGTATGAAATTAACATTTCAAAAGGTTCTTGTTTTAATATTTTTAGTCCTTTAGAGTTTTCAATACACTCTTTCATTGTTTTATCTTTGTTTAATAATATTTTATTAATATCATCATAATTTCTTTCTAAATCAAAATAATCAATTATAACTTTTTCTAGATTATCTTCATTATTAGATTCAATATATAAATTATTTTGTTCATCATTTTTAATGTTTATAACTCTATCTTTTAAAACAATTGTAAAACTACCATCATTTTCTTCGTAGAATCTAAAACATTGTCCACAAGTTATAGTATCTTTTAAATTAATATCAACATTTTGTAATTTTATCATTTATATCACGCTCATTTGTTTTTCTTTTAATAAGTTCTTCATAACTTATTATAGCATTTTTCTCTTGTTTTTTTACATCAATAATTTCAAAATACCACTTATTTCTCTCTTCGTCCCACATTTTAACCATTACTTTATTATTTAAAGTGGCACCTCCAAATAATTTTAAAATATTTTCTTTCATCTATTATACACCAACTTTACTTCGTTAGTATTAACATTTTGTTCTAATCTTTCTACTCTTCTAGTCGCAACAAAAGAAAACACAATAAGCATTACTACAAATAATAAAATACCTTTATTTTTTTCAATAACTTTACTAAACATATCAACAACTTCCTTTCAACAATTACATTCTACACCAAACAAGTGTTCGTGTCAATACTTTTTTCGAACAATTGTTTGACAAATGTGTAAATGTGTGTTAATATATTAACGTAAGGAGTTGATTTAATGACTGAATTAACTGATAGACAAAGTGAAATTTTAAATTTCATAAAAGAATTTATAGTATCTAATGGGTATCCTCCTACTGTAAGAGAAATAGGATTAGCACTAGGGCTTTCATCTCCCGCAACTATTCATTCACATCTTAACAAACTTGTTGAAAAGGGATTTATAAAAAAAGATAGTACTAAAAATCGTGCTTTAGAATTATTAGTTGAGAATGAATATGCTAAAAAAGATGAAGACGTTGTTGAAGTACCATTACTTGGAAAAGTAACAGCAGGAAGTCCAATTGAAGCAATTGAAACACCAAATGAGTTTTTCTCATTACCTGCATATTTAATTCCAAAACAACAAGAAGTATTCACTTTAAATGTTAGTGGAGATTCAATGATTAATGCAGGAATATTTGATGGAGATATTGTTATTGTACAAAAACAAAATCATGCTAAAAATGGAGATATGGTAGTTGCAATGACTGATGAAAACGAAGTAACACTAAAAACATATTATAAAGAAAATGGCTATTTTAGATTACAACCACAAAATGATAGATTATCTCCTATTATATTAGATAATGTTACAATTTTAGGTAAAGCTATTGGACTATATAGAAAATTTTAAATAAGAAGGACAAAAATAAAGAATGTTGATTTTAAAATCAACATTCTTTATTTTTTTATAATTACATTATTTAGCCTCTTCAACAGCTCTTGTTTCTCTAATTACAGTTATCTTAACTGTACCAGGATATTTCATTTCACTTTCAACTTTTTCTTTAATATCACGAGCAACTTTATAACTTGCTAAATCATCTATTTCATCTGGCTTAACAATTACTCTTAGTTCTCTACCTGCTTGAAGTGCATAAGTTTTATCTACACCTTCAATATCATTAGCAATTGTTTCTAATTGTTTTAATCTTTTTACATAGTTTTCAAACGAATCATTTCTAGCACCAGGTCTTGCAGCAGATAAAGCATCTGCAATCATAACTAATGAAGAAATAATACTTGTTTGATCAGTATCACCATGATGTGATGAAATGGCATTGATAACAACTTCATCTTCACCATATTTCTTAGCTAAATCTGCGCCAATTTCAACGTGACTACCTTCAACTTCAAAATCGATAGCTTTACCAATGTCATGAAGTAATCCAGCACGTTTAGCAAGTGCAACATTTTCTCCAATTTCAGCAGCCATTATACCAGCTAGATTAGCAACTTCAATCGAATGTTGTAATGCATTTTGACCATAACTAGTTCTAAAGTTTAATTTACCTAAAATATGAACTAATTCTTCATCAACCTTAGTAATTCCAAGTTGATATAAGGTATCATTACCTATTTCTGTTATTCTAGCATTTAAATCCTTACAAGTTTTATCATATAATTCTTCAATTCTTGTTGGATGGATTCTTCCATCTTTAATTAATGTTTCAAGTGTTACTCTTGCAATTTCTCTTCTTAAAGGATCGAAACTTGATAACACAATAGCTTCTGGAGTATCATCAATAATTAAGTCTACACCAGTAACTGCTTCTATTGTTCTTATGTTTCTTCCTTCCCTACCAATAATTCTACCTTTCATTTCATCATTTGGTAATGTAACTACAGTAACTGTTTGTTCATTAGTTACATCTGAAGCATACTTTTGCATACTCATAACTAATAAATTTTTAGCTTTTTTATCAGCTTCCAGTTTAGCTTCAGTTTCTCTTTCTTTAATGTATTCAGAAATTTCTAAATTCATAGAAGTTTCTACTTTTTTCATAATTTCATTTTTTGCTTTCTCTTTTGAATATCCTGAAATATTCTCTAATAATTCTAATTGTTTTTTTTCTAATTCACCCAAATTCACTTCTTTGTCTTGAATTTCTTTTTGTTTTTGTAATAAACTGTTATCTCTTTCATCTAAAAGTTTTTCTCTATTTTGAAGACCTTGATCACGTCTATCAATACTTTCTTCTCTTTGAAGCAATCTATCTTCTGCTTCTTTAATTTCTAATTTTCTTTCTTTGATTTCTTTTTCAGTATCTATTTTTAATTTATGCATTTCTTCTTTTGCTTCTAATATTGAATCTCTTTTAGATTTATCTGCTTCTTTTTTAGCTTTTTCTATAATTTTTTCAGCATTCTTAACAGCGTTTACCCCACGCATATAATTGACAATAGTTATTCCAATTATTCCAAGAAATATTCCAACAATAGTAAGTAAAATGGAGAATAAGATGTTAGCCATATTATTTTCCTCCATTCTTATATCTATAAATTATTTAAATTTTAAACTATAAAATTAAAATTAATCTACATTTATATTGTATATGTTAGAAAATATTTAGTCAAGGATTAACATAGAAAAAAATTTTAAAATCAATCATCACTCATCATATACATCTTTAATTTTGCTTCATCAATATCGTTAATTAAGTTATTAAAAATAATTTCTAAATATATTGTATTCATATTATCACCGAATTTATAGTATCATATTTTAGAATGTTATACTGATGTTTCGACAATACTTGTCAAATTGTTACAATTACACTATAGATATAGAAATTTTATCTATTTTGTAGTATAATTATACCCAGGTGACGAAGATGAATTATCCTAGTGGTATAAAGAAAAAAAATGTAAAAGATATTAACTATGGTAATCGTGGAATGAGCTTAGAAAGTGATATTAATATTTCAAATGAATATTATCTAATGAATGATATCGCAATAATACATAAGAAGCCTACTCCGATACGAGTGTGTAAGGTTGATTATCCTTCTAGATTAGATGCAGTTATAAAAGAAGCCTATTATAAGGTTCCATCAACAACAGACTATAATGGAATATATAAGGGTAAATATTTGGATTTTGAAGCTAAAGAAACAAAAAATAAAACAGCTTTTCCACTATCTAATATACATACACATCAAATAAAGCATTTAGAAAGTATTGTAAAACATGGTGGTATAGGATTTATAATTGTAAGTTTTACTACGATTTCAAAAATTTATTTACTTAAAGCTGAAGATTTAATAAATTTTATAAATACAAATTCTAGAAAATCAATACCTATAAAATACTTTGAAGAAAATGCATATTTATTAAAATATAAAATTAATCCTAGAATTGATTATTTAAAAGCCATTGATATTATGTATAGAGGTGAATTTTAATGAAAGAATTAATTGATAAGATTAAAAAATGGATTAAGAGAAATGATGAAACATTACCAATTATAATACTTAGTTTATTAATATTTATTATAGGAATATTTGTAGTTGGATTTTTAAAATCATTTATACTACTCTTAGCAATTACCGCTATTTATGTTGGATATGAATATGGAGGAAACATTATGAAAAGAATTAAAAAAGGAAAAAATAGTTCTAGTAGTGAAACTAAAACTACTAAAGTTAAGAAAAAGAAAAAACTCGTTAATAATATAATGATTTTTATACTTGTGTGTATGGGACTTGGTTTATTAGCATTTGGTGGATTTGCAGCTTATATAGTTATGAATGCTCCAAAGTTTAATGTTGATAATCTTTATACTAAAGATAAAAGTCTTGTTTATGATGCAGATCTTAACGTAATTGCAGAACTTGGTACTGAAAAAAGAGAAAAAGTTACTTTTGATGAATTGCCACAAGTTTTAATTGATGCGATTATAGCAACTGAAGATTCTAACTTTTTTAGACACAATGGTATAGACCTTGGAAGATTTACTGTTGCGACAGTAAAGCAATTAATTGGTAAAGATGGTGGGGGTGCTTCTACTTTATCGATGCAAGTAGTTAAAAATCAATTTACATCTAAAGATCAGACTTTAATAAGAAAATTTACCGATATATATTTATCTGTATTTAAATTAGAAAAACAATATACTAAACAAGAAATATTTGAATTCTATGTTAATATTCCTTATTTAGGAAATGGTGCATATGGGGTTCAACAAGCGTCTCAAGCATATTTTGGAAAAGATGTTAAGGATTTAAACTTAGCTGAAGCAGCTATGATAGCTGGAATGTTTCAGGCACCTGGTTCTTATGACCCTACTCTAAATCCTGAAAATACACAAAAAAGACGTGCAACTGTACTATATTTAATGGAAAAACACGGATATATAACTAATGAACAAAGAAAAGCTGCTAATAGTATTGAAATAACTAGTATGCTTAAAGCAACTAATGCAACTCAAAATAAATATCAGGGATATCTCGATGTAGTTATTAAAGAAGTTGAAGATAAGACCGGACAAAATCCATATAATGTTTCTATGAATATATATACTACTTTAAAGCCTGATAAACAAGAATATATTGAAAGAATCATGGCTGGTGAAATTTATCAATTTAAAAATGATGTTATTCAAACAGGAATTGCAGTTACTGATGTTAATACAGGTGCGATAGTGGCAATTGGTCATGGTAGAAATAAAGAAGGAGCTAAAACTCTTAACTTTGCAACAAGTATTAAAAGACAAGTTGGTTCAACTGCAAAACCACTATTCGACTATGGTCCAGCAATCGAATATAATGACTGGAGTCCAGCTACTACTATTGTTGATGAACCATACTCATATTCAAATGGAAAACCAATGAAAAACGTTGATGGAGGTTATTTAGGAACAATTCCTATAAGAACCGCTCTTACAAAATCTAGAAACATTCCTGCTTTAAAAACCTTTCAATCTGTTGATAATAAAAAAATATTAGAATTTGTTCAAGGACTTGGTATTACACCTGAGGTTGATAATGGAAGAATTCATGAAGCACATTCAATTGGTGCATTTACAGGTTCTAATCCATTATCAATGGCAGCAGCGTACGCATCATTTTCAAATGGTGGATATTATATTGAGCCATATACAGTAACAAAAATTGTTTATAATCATGACGGTAGTGATGAAGTATTTAGTCCAACTAAAACTAGAGCTATGTCTGATGCAACTGCATTCTTAATAACTGATATGTTAAGAAGTGGTGTTGAAAATGGCAATATTGATGTTTATAAAATTAATGGTGTTGAATATGCTGCTAAAACTGGTACAACAAACTTTGATGCTGATACAATCAAAAATAATGGATTATCAAGTAATGCCTTAAATGATTTATGGGTTGTAGGATTTGACCAACAATACTCTATTGGTATGTGGTTAGGATATGAATACTTAGATAAACAATATTATAATACTACAGCCAATTGGAGAGATAGAAAACAATTGTGGAATGCAATTGCGAAAGGTATATTTGAAAATACTGGCAAGAAATTTGAAATTCCAAATAGTGTTGTTAAAGTAGCTGTTGAAGCTGGAACTTCTCCATTAAAACTCGCTAGTGAATATACGCCTCAAGATATGATTTTAGAAGAATATTTCAAAAAAGGTACTGAACCTACTGAAACATCTTCAACATATATGCAAATACCTAATGTATCTAATTTAAATGTTAAACATAGTAATGGAAGTGCTACATTGTCTTGGAATGCTACATATTTACCAGAAACTAATGGACTTCCAACATATACTGTATATTTACAAGAAGGATCAAATTTAACAGAACTTGGTTCTACTGATACAACAAATTTTAAAACTTCTGTAATTGAAAACAAAAAATATACTTTTGTTGTTAAAGTGTCTTATTCTAATTTAGATGGTATAAGTTCTGGAGCAAGTATCGAATTAGATTTAACTCCAGATGAACCAGTTGAAAAAGAAGTAATAATCAAATTAAGTGGTAAAGAAAAAATAGAATTAAATATTGGTGATGAATTTAAAGAACCTGGAATAGTTGTTATAGAAGAAAAAAATGATGTTACAAGTAAAGCTACATGGAAAGTAACTGGAAAAGTTGATACTACTAAAGCTCAAGAATATACTTTAACTTATGATATTAGTTATACAGATTCGCTTAACAAAAAACATACCAAGAAATTAACTAGAACCGTTATTGTAAAAGATTCTAGTACTACTACTCCAGAAGCCGATGATAAAGAAGATTCATCACAAACACAAACACAAACTCAATAAAATAAAGGATACTGAAAATTAAATCACAGTATCCTTTTTTAATACTTTTTGCTTTTCTTTGATTACAGCGTTATCTTCATAAAGTTCCTTAGGTATTCTTATATTTTTAATTCTATCAAATATTTCATTCATTTTTTCTATACCAATTTTTTCTTGGGCATCTTGCATACAAAATGGAGTTAAATCAATATTAAAGAAAAGTCGTTCATATAAAAATTGGTCTGGTGTTTGAAATCCAAGTTGTATTTTGCTATTTGCCAAATCAATATATAAATATGTATATGCTTCTCCTATATTTATTTTATAATTTATTTCTTTTTTTGAATTTAATATTTCTTGATTATCATTATAATATTTTATTAATCCTTGTATATCTCCTTCATATTTTAAATAATGATATATATCACAATAATTATCTTTATTCATTAGTATTTCTTTTTCAAATTTTGAAGGAATATGTTTTTTAGTTAAAATTTGTTCTTTTAATAAATCAACAATTATATATTTTCCTAATCCTATTTCTATAATTAAATATTTTCTTTGATTATGTTCAATGGTATTAATTCTCTTTAAAGTTTGAAACCATTTAAATTCTCTAGTATTATTCATTAATAGTTGTCTAAAATTTTTAAAAGTTTCTATATTTGGTTTTAATAAATCCATTAAATTAGATAATGTTACTCCATCATTTATTTCAAAATATTTTTCAAACAGTTTATTTCTAAGTTCATTTTTACTAATATTCATAATATTCCTCTTTTCAAATTCGTCGATTATTATATATAATTTACATATATAAGTCAAGAATATAAATTTAAAAGATAAGAACCTCAAACTATAAGTTCTTATCTTTTTCTTTACATATTGAAATAAGTTTACAAGTTTTACATTCGGGTTTTATAGCTTTACAATTATATCTACCAAATAAAACTAATTGATGATGAGTTTTACTCCATCTAGATTTATCTAATTTTTTCATTAGCTTTTTTTCAATTGTTGTAACATTATCATTTTTGAAAGCTAAACCCAATCTTTTGCTAACACGAGTTACATGAGTATCCACAGCAATACATGGCTCATCAAATAAATTACTTAAAACCACATTACAAGTCTTTCTACCTACTCCACTAATGCTTTCTAAAACTTTTCTATTATTTGGAACTCTACTATCACAATTATCAACTAAATATGAAGCTATTTCTTTCACAAATACAGCCTTTTTTCTATATGTTCCTATCTCTTTTATAATTTCTTCAATATCTTTAATATCCGCATTTTTTAACTCTTCTAATGTAGGGTACTTTTTAAATAATACTTCTGTTACCTTATTAACTCTTTTATCTGTAGTTTGTGCACTTAAAACTACCGCAATTAATAATTCATAATCTTTATTATAGTTTAATTCACATCTTGGATTTGGATATAATTCATCTAAATAATTAGTAATTTCATTTATCATAAATCACCATCAAGCCAATCATAATCGAAAATTTCAATATTCTCTTTTTTCTCTTTAAATTTACTTTGCTGTTTTCTTACATCCATAATATTTTTAATACCTTTTTTCTTCCATTCATATAAAATTTTATCTATATATCTTAAACTACTTACCCCATTAAATGTTGCTTCTTTTAAAGCTTCAATAATTATTTCATTACTAAATTGTTCTCTAACCCAACCATTAATAATTTCATATTCCATAGGAGACAAAGTTCTACCAAATTCATTTTCAAAAGTTTGAAAAAGATTACTATCTACCTTTTCTTCTTTATCATTCATCATATCAACCATTAACATAGATAATTTATTATAAAATAAATCAGTTGAAATAAATTCTTCCATTACTCCTAATTTATTTTTTTCTAATTTGATAGATAAAACTTGTTTTTCACTTAATGAATTAATAAGCTCTAATACTTTATTGGGATTTATCCCAAGTTCTAAAGATATAGTTTTAGGATTAAATGGAATACTATCTCCACTATTAATTAAATAAATCATTAAAATAAATTCTTCCGCGTTTAAACCTAATTTTTTATAGTTCAAAAATATATATTTAGGAATAGATATTGTTCCAAGTTTCATTAATTCAATTAATTTATCAGTCTTACTATTCATATAAATCCCCCATTATTTGTTTAGTTTAATATTTTTAATAAATTCTCCTGTAAGTGCATCATAATAATAATAAATAAATCCATTTTTATTATCTTTTTTAACTTCATATATTATTTTATCATCTTTATATCCAATACTATAATCATTATTTTTTATTTCATCAATGCTTTTTAATTCATTTTTTAAAACTGATGTTATTAAATTTTCTTTTTCATCTAATATGCCAATATATTTATTATTATCTTTAGTATAATTCAAAACATAATAAATTTTATCCCCATAATATGCTTCAATATTTTCTATACTTTTTACATTATAATTAATTAAAAATGTTGTTTCTACTTGATTTAAATCTTTTGCTTTAGGAGAATTACTAAAGTTTACAATTATAATTATTAAAATTAGTAATGAAATTAAAATACTTAAAACTGTTATAACTATTTTTTTCATATAAAACTTCATCCCTTTCACTTTGTTTTTATATTATCACTACTAATAATTATAACAGTTTTATTTAATAATTGGAATAATTATTGTATCAAATCCATCTTTTAATATTTTTAATGTTGTATATTCATATGAATTAATTGTATAAATGTCTATCCAATTTTGATATAAGTTTTCTTGTAATTTTATTGGTATTTGATTATTATTATTTTGAAATACTATCGATGTATTATTATCAAATTCTAAATTTATATTTTTATTAAATTTATACATATATATAAAATCACAACTTATTAATTTTTTTTCAAAGTTATTATCATTTATATATATACAAAATTTTTTAGAATTGTATTCTAATTCAATAATATTATTTTTAGGTTTAATTTGACTACTTTCTATTCCATCTATTTTAATTATTACAGGTGTAATGTTATATAAGTTTTTAATTTTAGGTATTTTAAACTTTTTTAATTCATTAATTAGTTTATTAATATTAGAATAATCCAAAATTATTAAATCATTTTCATCATCATTATTATTTATTAAAAGAGCATTTATATCACTTTCTAAAATAAAGGTTATACCTACTTCCCCCTTTTTATATATTATGTCATAACTTTCTTTAAATACTTCTTTTGTTTCATATTTAAATAAACTTAATATTATTAAAATTAAAACTATTATAATTATTTTTCTCATAAGAAAAACACACTCCTAAAAAAGAGTATGTTATTTATATTTTTTTATAATATAATCTTTTATTTTTTCTTCATTGTTTTCTAGTTTTTTATACACAATTTGCTTTTCTATATCTTTTTGTATTTCACTAACCCATTTATCTGGTTCTTTGTTTAAAATTTTAATTATATCTTCACCATCTATGTTTATTTCATTTCTATTATATATATCTAAATTTTCATATATCTCATTAATCTTTTTAATATCTTTATTCTTAATTTTAGCAACTATACTTGTAATATATGCACCATACTTATATATTACATAATTATCATATATATCACATTTATTATCAATTAAATGGTTTATTTTAATAATTTGATCTTCTTCATTTTTAGTAAATATATATTTATCTAAAACATTAAGTTGAGACCATATACCAAGCAAGTCATCTATTATTCTAATTTTCCTTATATTTTCTATTTCTAAATATTTATCTAATCCTAATTTTTTAATTAAGTTTATTCCATATTTTATATTTTTACTAGAGAAAATTTTATCCAATTCTTCTTTTTTCCTTTCATAGGACAAATTTTTTAAAAATTTCGCATTTTTCTTTATTGCTTGTTTTGTTTTTCCATCAATTCTAAAATTTAATTTAGTAGCAAATCTGATACATCTAAGAATTCTAAGAGCATCTTCTTCTAATTTTTCATCAGGATTTCCTACTACTTTAATAAATTTATTTTTTAAATCTTTAGTTGCGCCTAATAAATCTAAAATATCTCCATCACTATTCATACATAACGTATTTATTGTAATATCTCTTCTTTTTAAATCTTCGGATAAACTATCTATATAATCTATTTCTATAGGTTTTCTATTATCAACATATTTAGTTTCCCTTCTAAATGTAGTTATTTCAAAATTTATTTTTTTGTACTTAAGTTTTATACTACCATAATCTTCATTGGGTATAGCATTATCAAATATTTCTAATAATTCTTTTGGAGTTGCATTAGTACAAATATCGACATCTACACTATCTATATTTAAAATATAATCTCTTACAAATCCACCTACAATATATGCTTTAAATCCTTTTTCTTCAATTATTTTAAGTAGTTCTTTACTAGTTTCTAGCATTCTATCACCTTAATTATTATATCATAAATTCTAAATTTTTTAATATTAAATAGGTTATTTACGTAAAGAAAAGATATCAACAAAATTGTTGATATCTAAACAATTAATTTAAAGCTTCTTTTAATTTGCTTCCAGCTTTAAAAGATGGTACAACTTTTGCAGCAATTTGTACTTTTTCTCCAGTTAATGGATTTCTTCCTTCTCTAGCTTCTCTTTTTTTAGCTTCGAAAGTTCCGAATCCTACTAAAGCAACTTTTCCTTCTTTTTTTAATCCTTCTTTAATTGATTCCATAGTAGCGTCTAATGCACGAGTTGCATCAGCTTTACTTAAACCAGCTTTTTCAGCGATTAATTCAACTAATTCTTGTTTTGACATGTTTTCTACCTCCTAAATTTTGTCATAAATTAAATAATAAGCGCTCTTCTATGCTTACATTTATAACATATCATGTTTTAATATTTAAATCAATAATTTTATTAATATTTTTAATAAAAATAAGGCTTTTTTTCTAAAAATCAACTAATGGCAAAGTAACTTTAACATTTGTTCCATTATTTACTTCTGAAATATACTCTATATTACCATGATGTCCTTCAATTATTTCCTTAGATAAACTAACACCAAGACCAGTTCCTAAATTTTTTGTAGTATAGAATGCTTCATATATTTTACTTAATGTTTCAGAATCCATACCTATTCCATTATCTTTAATATTTATAATAATATTATTATTTTCAACTATATAATTTACATCTATTTTCCCATTATTAATATTTTCTAATGCTTCTACACTATTTTTAAGTAGATTTACAAATACTTGTTTTAATCTATTATAATCTCCATTTATAAATATTTCATCGCCTATTATTTCATAATTTAAATTTATATGTTTAGAATTAATTAAATTATCAAGACTTATTAAAACTTCTTCTAGCAACATTTCAATATCCATTATATCTAAATCCAATTTTACTTTTGAAAATTCCATAAAATCATTCATAATAGTTAGAGTTCGATTTATTTCACTTTGAATAATTGGTATAAATTTTTCTACATGCTTAGGATTATTCTTATCAAACATATCTAAATATCCTTTACATACCGCAATAGGATTTTTAATTTCATGTGTAATTTTAAATAATGAATTTCTTATTTCTTTACTATTTTCTAATTGTTTAACTGACATGTGTATCGATACTATACTTTCTGCTTTTTTTAATACAAATAAAATTATTATACTTATTATAGCAAATGAAAAAATATTAATTGATGTCATATATAAATTATTTATATTATATAGTAAATAGAAAAACATATTTAAAGTAATAAATAGATATGTAAAATGTTTTTTAACCAATTTATTTTTATATAAAACTAAGAAAATTATATAGATTAATAAATAAGATAACGTTATAAATATTGGATTATATTCTAACAATATATAATGATAAATTATAATACCTGAAATTATTAAACTACAAGTTTTTCGATTTTTTAAATAAGAAATTAATAATGGTATATTAAAAAGCATTAATGTACCATTTCCAACTTTTATACATAAATATGTAGATGTGAATAGTGCGATTTCTAAAAATAAATTATTAGTTTTTTTAGAAAACATTTCATTATATGAAACATAAAATAAATAACATAATATTGGAAATATTATATAAATTATACTAACTATGATATTATTTGCGATATTCATTCTATTCCTCTTTTCTATTTTGTATTATATAGTATCATTTAATCTAATTTTGTCGAAAAATGTCTAAAAAAATAAGAAGTTAAAAATTATTACTTCTTATTATCTAAAATATAATCATCAATATATTTTTTTAATGTTCTTGCTTCACTACCTAATATTATTTTTAGTTGATTATCAATTTCAACGATTCCTTTAGCTCCTAATTTTTGAATTGCTTCTTTATTAACTAAAGAAATATCTTTTAGATCCACTTTACATCTACTTTTGTTTACTTCAACATTTATAATATTATCTTTTCCGCCAAGGAAGCTTACAAGTTTATTCATTTCGATTCTTACGTCTTTTTTATTTAGTCTAACTATCGCTAGTGCGACAATAAATAAGACAACTACAATTATTATATATTGATATGCCATTTCCATCACCTATTATATTATACTATAAAATTTCAAAAATACAAAATATTTTGTTAATAACAATTTTTAATATTTATTAATATATATTCTATACAATTTTTATACATTATATCTAATTCTTGTTTTGAAATCATTTTATACTTTAAACCAAATAATTTTTCAAATAATTTATATTTATTTTTATTAATATAATCTTTATTTAAATATTTAATTCTTTTTTCAATACTTTCTTTACTATAACAATTATTCTTAACATCTTTCATATTATTTAATAAATTTTTATTCATTTTAGGCATTTCTATTTTTTTATTATTAAATAAATATTTTCCATATAATTCTAAATCATAGTGTTTATATTTCTTTTTATCATTTGTTATTTTTCCATTTAAAAGTTTTGCTCCAAGAATATTATTATTAATATCTTGCACCCAATATTTTGAAAAAATTTCATTATTATAATAATAATCTGTTAATAAATGTATATACATTCCCATGATTATTGGATTAGATAAATGTTTTTTATAATCTTTTAAAAACAAATTTAGATCAGGCAAAATTTCTTTAGGGCAACTAGAACATTTAACATTATAATAATGTATATCTTTTCTTTTGATATACATATCATAATCAACATCTGGAACAAGATTTCCAAAATAAAAAGAATTTTTATCTAGTTTTAATTTTTTATTTATTTCTTTTGCGATCGCTAAATGAATATTCCAACTTGGCACAAAAAACAACTCCTTATTATCAATAACAATTATACAATAAATATAATCTTATTTGAATAAAATAATAAAATCTTCTAATTTAGGTAATATCATTATACCTTTTTAAATTTTTATCATAAGTTAATATTGAAAAAGGGGTGGAATATAAAATGTGTGGAAAAAACGAAAATTGTGGATGTATCCATGAAATCTTAAAAGTTATTTTAATTTTACAACAAAATGCATGTGGACCTGATACTTGTTTAGATACTTGTGATAAACCTATGTTAGGTTGTGGTACTCCTGTTAATTGCAATACTAGACCAGTAACTTTATATACTTGCTGTGGTAACGGTACACCATGGTGTATGCCAACAACTAAAGAAGTTATGGATTGCAATAGAGAACCAAATACTTGTTCATGTGTATTTAGAATTGAAAAACTTGAAGATTGCTGTGCTACATTCCGTGTTTTAGCACTAAATCCAAATGCTACAACATGTAATAGTGAATATATTGCGACTGATTCATTCTTTACAATTGATTTGGGTTGTGTATGCGCTATTAAATGTTTAAATGATACATTTGTTGATTGCTTATAAAAAAAGGCCATAAAAGGCCTTTTTTTAAATCATATTTATATCTTCTATATCCGCAATATTAATTACTTCGTCATCTAAAGTAATTAAAGTTGTATTAGTTCTTCCAATTAAATATTTAGTAATTGTTTTTCCATTTATTTTAATACTTGCTTTTACTTTATATACATTTGTTGGCGATTTAAATAAATCTATTATTATTTTATTTATATCTGCAGATTGTACAGTTTTATTAAGATTATATTTATTTATTATTTTTTTATCTATATTATTATTTGTTATTTGACTTCTATCATTATCTCTTTCAGAATAATAATATTTTTTATTATTTTGGACATTTTCTATTTTATTTGCAAAAACTTTAGGTAACTTTTCTTCCATATTATCAACTCCTAATTAATAATATGATAAAACTTTACAAAACTTTCATTGTAAAATTGGGTATTTTGGTATATTATATTAATAGGTGATTTTAATGAAAAACGTATCAAGATATAAAGTTGAAAAATCAGTTTTAATCCCTTTAATTATTTTAGCAATAATTAGTATAACTACTATTTTTAGTGCACAAAGTCTTTTAGATAGTAGTCATGGCTCATTATTTATTAAACAAGGTTTATGGTTTTTTGTAGGATTTGTACTTGCCTATTTAATAATGTATATTGGAAATGATTTTTTGTACAAAAATGTATATATATTATATTGGATTGGTGTAATTGCTTTAATTGGGTTACTACTCTTTGCAGATCCCATAAATAATTCAAAATGTTGGTTTTCAATACCTGGAATTGGTACTATTCAACCTAGTGAATTTATGAAAATAATTTTGATATTGACACTTGCTAGAACAATAAATGATTTTAATGATGAACATGATAATCCAACAATAGAAGAAGAATTTAAATTTTTACTTAAAATTTTATTAATTGTAGGTATACCATCTATTTTAACATTTTTACAACCAGATACAGGTGTTGTATTAATATATTTATTAATTACTTTATGTATGTTATTTGTTAGTGGTATAAGATATAGATGGTTTATATTTGCCTTTGGATTTTTATTTATTTTAATTGGTGCAGTTGTTGGTACATATTTTTTAAGTCAAGATTTATTTATTAAGATATTCGGAATAGATTTCTTTTATCGAATCGATAGAATTTTAGATTGGCAAAGTGGTAGTGGAATGCAGTTAGAAAATGCTTTGATGGCAATTGGATCTGGTGGATTATTTGGTAAAGGATTTAATAATACTCCAGTATATTTTCCAGAACCACATACAGATTTTATCTTTGCTGTATTTGCTAGTAACTATGGTTTAATTGGTTCTATCTTGCTTGTTGCATTATTAGTATTTTTAGATGTTAAAATAATTAACTTAGGTGTTAAAAGTGTTAATAATATTAATAAGTATGCAATTGCAGGTGTTGTGGGTATGTTACTTTATCAACAAATTCAAAATATAGGTATGACTATTGGATTACTTCCAATTACAGGTATTACTCTTCCCTTTATTAGTTATGGAGGTTCATCCCTACTTTCTTATATGATTATGGCAGGAATTGTATTTAGTGTTTCTAATGAAAATTTAAGATATACAAATTAAATTAATTAACAAAAAAATCAGATTAAAATTTATAATATTTTTTAATCTGATTTTATATTTTTAATAATTATTGTATTCAAATAAGAAAAAACATCAATTTTTATAATAATGAAAATTATGCTAGTATTAAAACTGGTGATTTTATATATGAATAATAATTTATTAGAAAATGAAGAAAAATTTAATAATATATTTGAAGAAATTAAAGGATTAGTCATTAATAGTAAAAATAAGATTTATACTACCATTAATACTGAAATGTTAAATTTATATTGGCATATTGGTAAAATTATAATTGAAATTCAAAAAGGTAATAAAAGAGCTAATTATGGGGATTTAGTTCTAAAAAAATTATCTATAAAATTAACTGAAGAATTTGGAAAAGGATTTTCGATTATAAATTTAAGAAGGATGAGAAAATTTTATTCTTTATTTCCAATTCGTTCAACAGTGTTGAACGAATTAAGTTGGTCACATTATTTAGAGTTATTAAAAATTAATAATAATAATAAAAGGAATTTCTATTTGAAAGAAACTATTAATACTAAATGGAGTGTTCGAGAACTTCAAAGACAAATTAGTTCATTATTATATGAAAGACTAATATTTTCATCAAATAAAAATAAAGTATTAGAGTTATCTAAAAAAGGACAAGTTATAAATCAAGGAAAAGATTTAATAAAAGATCCATTTGTACTTGAGTTTTTAGATATAAAAGAAAATACCGATTACTTAGAATCAGATTTAGAAAAAAATATATTGAAACATTTAAAAGAATTTTTATTAGAACTTGGAAAAGGATTTATGTTTGTTGGTTCACAAGTAAGAATTACATTAGAAGAAGATCATTTTTATCCTGATTTAGTATTTTACAATAGAATCTTAAAATGTTTCGTTATAATTGATTTAAAAATTGGTAAAATAACACATCAAGATATTGGACAAATGCAAATGTATGTTAATTATTATAATAGAGAAATAAAAAGTAATGACGAAAATTCTACAATTGGAATTTTATTATGTACAAATAATAATAAAACTGTTGTAAAGTATACTTTGCCCGAGAATAACGAAAATATTTTTGCATCAGAATATAAACTTCATTTACCTAGTGAAAAAGAATTAATTGACACTATTGAAGAAGAAAAGAAAAATTTTGAATTAATTTAAATCACTTTTTCTAATAATAAAGGTTTTATATCCTTTATAAAATGCATAAAATACATTTTCTAATTCAATATTTTGTTTTTTTAAAATATTTAAAATCCATGTTCTATTTTTCTTTAATCCCTTTAATACATCATCTTGTATTTTACCATCAATGATTACCGCAAATGGATAACTAGTTGGAATATCTAAAGGATTTTTTTTGAATATTGACAATTGTCCACTATTTTCTAATACAGCATATTCAACTTCCTCTAAATTTCTAATTCCATTTATTCTAAGTTGCATTAATAAATCATTAAGATTATATTTTTGTTTTGACATTTCTTTAAAATTTATATTTCCATTTTTGATTATTACTGATGGTTTTCCATCTAAAAAATCACGAGCTTTTGGTACGTTTAAAGAAAGAAATGCTAAACCAACTTGTAGAATGCATAAAACTATGATTGGAAGTAGTGACATCCATAAACTTTGATCATAATTTTCTATACTTATTGCAACTAATTCGGCAATTAAAATAGATACAATTAGATCGATTATTCCAAGTTTTCCAACTTCTCGTTTACCCATTATTCTATATAAAGTTAAAACTACAAAATAGAAAAACATTGTTCTTAATATTATTGGTAGAAATTTCATATAATCACCTATTATAATTATGTACAGTAGTATATTTTTTTATTCAATTGCATAGTATTTATTGGGTGAATTTACATGTTAAAAATTTATTTAAAAGATATTGGTTATGTTTTGGGAACTATTTTAATTGGACTTTTTATTTTTACATTTTTAAATTATTTTAATATCATTAGTGATAAAGTTATGAATATTTTAAAAATTATATTACCTGTAATTGCTTTAGGTTTTGGAGGATTTTATTTATCTAGAAATAGTAGTAAACGAGGAATTATTGAAGGAATTAAAATGGGGCTATTAATATCTATTTTTATACTTTTAATATCATTATTAGGTTTCAATGATAAATTTGAATTGAAAAACTTAATGTATTATTTAATTTTAGTTGTTTCATCAATGAGTGGTGGGATAATTGCGAAACAAAAGAAAGAGGATTAATTAAAATCCTCTTTTGCTTCTTAAAAATGGTGGGATATCTAAATCAGAATCATCATCATCGTCGTCATCATCTAAAATTTGTGCAGCACGTGTATTTCTGATTTCTTCCCTTTTTTGATTTGTATATGATTGGTATAAAGGTTCTGCTTCTTCTTCGAAACCTGTAGCAATTACAGTAACAATTACTTCGTCTGTTAAGTTTTCATTGATAACAGCACCAAAGATTGTATTGATTTCAGTGTTAGCAGCATCCCTTACTACTTGAGCAGCATCTTCCGCTTCAAATAGTGTTAAGTTACCTCCACCAGTAATATTTATGATTGCATCAGTAGCTCCAACAATTGATGTTTCAAGTAATGGACTAGAAACAGCTTGTCTAGCAGCTTCAATTGCTCTATCTTCTCCTACTCCAATACCAATACCAATAATTGCATTACCACGTTTGCTCATTACAGCTTTAACGTCAGCAAAGTCAAGGTTAACTAACCCTGCAACTGCAATTAAGTCTGATATTGATTGAACACCACGTCTTAAGACATTGTCTACTTCTCTAAATGCATCTAACATAGGTGTGGATTTATCAATTATTTCTCTTAATCTATCATTTGGAATAACAATTAATGTGTCTACATGTTTTTTTAATTCTTCTAGACCACTCATTGCGTGTTCCATTCTTTTTCTTCCTTCGAAACTAAATGGTTTAGTAACAATACCAACAGTAAGTGCACCTAGGTTTTGAGCGATTTCTGCAATTACTGGAGCTGCTCCAGTACCAGTTCCTCCACCCATACCACAAGTTACGAATACCATGTCAGCTCCTTTTAGAACTTCTTCGATTTCTTTTTTTGATTCCATTGCGGCTTCTTTACCTACTTCTGGATTTGCACCAGCACCTAAACCGTCAGTTAAAGCTGCACCTAATTGAATTTTAATAGATGCCTTTGATGTATTTAAAACTTGTAAGTCAGTATTAGCTACAATAAATTCAACACCTTTAACTCCAGATTCTATCATTCGGTTAACAGCGTTGTTACCTCCACCACCAACACCAATTACTTTAATTTTTGCTAATTGATCCATTTCTAATCCAAACATAATGTGCCTCCTTAATTATCAAAAAAATATCCGAAAACTTTTCCAACAAACGAATCATTGGAAAGATTTGATTTCTTTTTAGTAGATACTAATTCATTTATTTGTTCTTCATCGAACATTGAATATTCTCTTCCTCTAAATTCTGATTTTTTATTAAAATATTTAATCATTCCTAGGGACGATGAAAAACGGTTTTTTCTAACACCAATAGTATTAACATCTGCTATCGCAATATTTCTACTACTAAATTCATTAAGCAACGTGTTAAAACCACTAAACTCGCTAGCCCCTCCTGTAATAATTATATAACTTATTTCTTTATTTGTTAAGTCTTTTATCTCATTTTTTGCAATTTTTAATATTTCTATTAATCTGTCCATACAAATTTCTGATACTTCATATTGGTTTATTTTTAGTTTGTCTCCAACATTATTTATTATGTCAAAAGTTTCATTGACTTGCGCAAAACGTTTGTGAGCAATCGCAAAGTTTTCTTTAAGTTTTTGACTATCTCTTAAATTTAATTTATATACATAAGTTATATCTTTATCTATGTTTTTACTTCCAATATTTAATACTTTTGTATTCATTAAAATACCTTTATTAAATACTGAAACAGTTGTCGTATCAGATCCAATATTTATTATACCTGATACTGTACTATCCATTTCCTTATTTCTAATTTCGTAATAATCACCTATTGAATTAAATGTTATATCAATAACTTTTAACCCTACAGCTTCTAATAAACTTATTACAGAATAAACGTTTTTCTTTGGAGTTGTTATCATTATTGCTTTAACCCCAAGTCTTTCACATTTAATTCCTTTTGGATCTTTAATTCCCGTTTCTCCATCTATTGAAAATTCTATTGGATTTGTTGTGATTAGTTCATGTGTTTCATCTATTTTATTATATACACAGGCTTTTAAACATTTGATAACATCATTTCCTGTTACTAGCCCATCTTCATTTGTAATATTTATATATCCATCTACAAGTGAAAATTCTGCATTATTACATGGAACAGATGCGATTACATTTTTTATTTTGATACTTAATATTCTTTCTATACTTGCAATTGCTTCTTTAACCGAAACAATTGCTTTAGCACCATCAACAATAAGTCCATTTTTAATTCCTTCACATTTTAAAGATGTAGATGCTAAAACGTTACATCTATTTTTATATATTTCAGCTGTAACTATTTTAATTGTATCTGAACCAAGATCAACACTTGTATATATTTTTTTCATCAGCAAACCCGCTTTCTATTTTTTGTTATTAGTATTATTATACTACATTATTCAAAAATTTGAAAGTACTTACCAGAGTCTAAATATAGTATACCTTTTTTGTTTTCTAAAGTTGGTAAAATATCCATATAATAATTTATTTCATTTATTTTAGCTAATGTAATATAAACATAATTTCCATCATTCATAGTGAATAAAAATCTTTCTTTATCTACTTCATTCGGATCATATTTTATTTCTGAAATTTTTTGTTTTATATCATCATTTATTTTAACAAACTTGTCCATTAGTCTTTTATAAACATTTTCATCAGTTACAAAATTTATTAATATTGGAATATCATTAAATGTTTCTTCTAGTAATACTTGCTTTTCATTTTCTAATACTAATTTATTATTTGTAATATTATAAAATAATGGTAAATATTCTTCAATATAAACATATACTTGACTACCAAATTTCTTTTTAACATCTACACTTTTTATATATGGATTTGTTTTTATTCTTCGTTCCATTTCATTTGATGTTATGCTTAATATTTTGGGATAATTTTCTATTTTTGCAAGAGTAATAATTTCATCATCTTTTAAGATGTCATTTCCTATTATATAAATATTTTTAATTTTAGTATTTATTAATCCACTAAAGATAAAGAAAAACAAATATACGATTAAAACAATAATAAGTAAAAACATTATTATTGTTTTAATTTTTAACCTTTTTTTCTTTACTTTAACTGTTGTAGCCATATATATTACTCCCAATTCACAAATTCTTGTTCTTGTTTTAATTCAATTCCTGTTTTTTCTTTGATTTCTTTTTTTACTAAATTTATTAAATTATATATATCATCACTAGTTGCATTATCATAATTTATTATGAAGTTTGCATGTTTTTTACTTACCATCGCCCCACCAATAGTTTTACCTTTTAATCCTGCATCTTCAATAAGTTTTCCTGCAGGTACATTTTCTGGATTTCTAAATACACTTCCTGCACTTGGATATTCTAATGGTTGAGTCATTAATCTTCTTCTTTTTCTATCTTCAATTATATCCATCATTATTTTTTTATCAGCATTTTTCAAAATAATTGTTGCTTCTATACAAATATATTCAGGATTTTTTTGAAAAAATGATGTTCTATAATGAAAATCTAAATCCTTATTATATAAAGTTATTATATTTAAATTTGGATCAATTACTTTCACTTCACTAACTATATATCCCATATCTGAATTGTATGCACCAGCATTCATGTATACGGCTCCACCAATACTACCTGGAATACCAGTTGCAAATTCTAATCCTGAAAGTCCTTTTTTAGTCATTTCAAGTGCCAGTTTCATTAAACTATATCCTGCTCCCACAACTACTTTTATATCATCAACTTCAATTTTATTAAATTCGTCTAAACGAATTAATATTCCATCATAATCTTTCGATGAAAAAATTATATTTGAACCTTTTCCAATAACTTTAAATTTTATATTATTATCTTTAATTATTTTTAATAGTTTTATTAATTTTTCTTCATTTTTAGGAAATACAATACATTTAGCAATTCCACCTATTTTATATGTATTATATTTTTTTAGAGGTTCATCAATTAAAACTTTACCAATTTTTTGTTTTTCTATTAAAGAGATTATATCTTTCATACTACTTCTCCTCTGTTAAATTTTTAATAATTCTATAGATTTTATCTGAACTATTTTTTACTCCAATGCCTTTTAGGTTTTCTTTTAATTTATTATATTTTATCTTATCTCTTAGAATATTGTCTATAGTTCTAACTAATTTATCTGAATCTAATTCTTTTTCTTCTACTAAAAGTGCCGCACCTTTATTTACTAAGTCACTTGCGTTTTTAAATTGATGATTATCTGTAACATATGGACTTGGTATAAAGATTGTTGGAATTTCTAATGACATAATTTCACTCATTGTTGAAGCACCTGCACGTGAAACCATAAGGTCAGTTGCTTTCATAACTCTTGTCATATTTTCTATATATGGAACTATTTTAACATTGTTTGGACATTTTACATTTTCTTTTATTTCTTCATAATACTCTTTTCCAGTTACAAATAATACTTCATAATCACGATCATTAAACATTGGTAACATTTTTGTTATTTTTTCATTAACTTTTAATGAGCCCAGTGATCCCATTACTATTAAAACTAATTTTTTTTCTTTAGTTAGTCCAAGTTCTTTTTTATCAATTTTTTTAGATTTTAATGCATTATCTCCACACGGATTACCTGTATACACAATTTTATCTTGATCTTTAAAATATTTTTTTGAACTTTCAAAAGAAATTGCAATTTTATCTGCATATTTAATTAAATGTCTATTTGATAATCCTGGAATACTATTTTGTTCATGTATTAAAGTTTTATGTCCTAATTTTTTAGCGGCTTGAATAACTGGTGCGGTAATATATCCACCTACACCAATAACTATATCTGGATTAAAATCTTTAATAACTTTTTTCGCACGTTTTATTGAATTTAAATAGTAGTAAGCTGTTTTAATATTTGAAAGACTTAAACTACGTTTTAATCCATACATTCTAAGTGGCATATAACTTATATTATATTTTGGAATTATATCTTTTTCCATTCTATTATGTGTACCAATATATAATATGTCACTATTTGGCTCTTCTTCTCTTATTTTATTAATAATCGCTAAAGCTGGATAAATATGTCCTCCAGTTCCTCCACCACAGACGATAGTTCTCAATTTAGATCACATCCTTAAATGTATTATATCATATTATATGATTTTTAGACTAACAAAAGAATAAAGATTTTTGAATCTTTACTCTTTTTGTCGATTAATTAAGTAAATTTTTAACTTTTTCTTTAATGGTTTCATAATCAAAGTTCATGTGTTTTAATACATCTTCTTTTTTTCCACTAGTTCCAAAGTTATTAATATTTATTAAATATTTTGAACCATATACTAGTTGCTCTAATCCAATTGTATTTGAAGATTCAATTATTATTTTCTTTATTCCAACTGGTAAAATTTCATTTTGATATTCACTAGATTGTTTAAAGAATAAATTTGTTGATGGCATTGATATAACACGAATACCAATATTTTCATTATTTAATTCTTCAGCAATTTTAACAGATGTTTCTACATCACTTCCACTTGAAATGATTATTCCATTTAGTTTTCCTTTTTCTTTTCTAATTATATATGCCCCGAGTTCTATTTTTTTACTATTAGAATTTTCTTGTAATTTTACATTGTTTCTCGATAAGACTAAACATGATGGTGAATTTACATGATTTAAATGTGTAATGCATCCAATTAGTTCCTTTGCATCACACGGTCTATATACTGTAAAATTTGGAATACTTCTTAACATTGTTAAATGTTCAACTGGTTGATGTGTTGGACCATCTTCTCCAATATTAATTGAATCATGTGTAAATATATAAGTAACTGGTAAATTCATTAATGCACTCATTCTAATTGCAGGTTTTAAATAATCGCTAAAACTTAAGAAAGTAGACCCAAATGTCCTTATGTTATATAAAGAAATTCCATTTAAAATTGCTCCCATTGCATGTTCTCTTACACCAAACCATATATTTTTACCTTTATAATTATCTTTAGAAAAATCCCCGCCGTTTTCTATATATGTTTTCGTAGAACTAAAAAGATCTGCGCTACCCCCTATTAATAATCTATTATTTTTTGCAATTTCATTCAATATTTTTCCATTTGTTACTCTTAGAGCTTCTTCTAAATCATTATCAAAATGTTTTGGTAATTCATTTAAATTTAATTTAGAAATTTCACCATTTAATATATTAAAATCATGTCTTATATCATTATCTACTAAATCTATATACTCACGATACATATCATTCCATTTATTATATATATTATTTACTCTACTACCTATCATATTTCTAAATTCTGATACGGCATCATCTGATGGGGTAAATGGAATATTTCTTATTCCCATTTTATTTTTTAATTGTTCAATATCTTCAACTGATAAAGGAGACCCATGTGTTTTATGACTACCTTCTAACAGAGATCCTTTTCCTAAAGTTGTTTTAATTTCGATTAAAGTTGGTTTATCACTTTTTTTAGCTTGTGTAATTGCTTTATCTATTTCATCAATGTTTTCTCCATTTTTGACTAAAATTGTATTCCAATTCATTGAATTAAATCTATTAATAACATTTTCTGTGAATGTATTGGATGTTTTACCATCTAGTGATGTGTCATTTGAATCATATAAAACTATTAAATTATTTAGTTTTAAGGTCCCAGCAAGTGATGCAGCTTCATAGCTAACACCTTCCATTAAATCACCATCACCACATAGTACATATATTTTATGATTAAATATTTCATAATTCG
Organism: Bacilli bacterium; assembly: GCA_017435465.1. Taxonomy (GTDB): domain Bacteria; phylum Bacillota_I; class Bacilli_A; order RF39; family UBA660; genus JAFSEX01. The sequence goes on along the minus strand of JAFSEX010000005.1, from coordinate 184,903 downwards.
TATTGTTTATTTTGGTGTTATAATTTGATTTTAAATACTTTTCTGCAATTGCCATGCCTACACTAGAAGCAAAACCTTGACCTAATGGACCTGTAGACATATCTACTCCTGGTGTAACATTTATTTCTGGATGTCCAGGTGTTTTGCTTCCAATTTGTCTAAAGTTTTTTAAATCATCTAAAGAAATATTAAATCCCGCCATATATAATGTTGAATATAATAATGCAGAACCATGACCTGCAGATAAAATAAATCTATCTCTATTAAGCCATTTATCGTCTTTTGGATTAATATTAATATGTCTAGAATATAATGTATAAATAATTGGTGCAGCACTAAGTACTATTCCAGGATGACCACTATTTGCTTTATCAATCATATCAATTCCTAAACATTTAATTATATCTACTATTTTTTTATCAATTGGATTCATATTTTAGCCTCACATTCTAAAATAATTATACAATATATTGGGGAAGTTGCAAATAAAGTATTTATAAAATTCAAAAAAACTAATACTTTCTATTTCCATATTTATCCCTAAAATTTTTTTAATAACAATCTTTTTCCTTCAACACTATTATAAATAGTATCAACATATTCTGATAAATCATAATCATCTAAAAATTCTTCATAATCTATATCTTTTTTTATATAACTAACTTGTTTTAAATAAATCATTTTAATATTACTACTTTCAACAGCATATTCTGTTACTTCATTTAAAACTCTATAATTAATATAATCCCAATAATACCCTATTCCTTCACTTTGTTTTAAAATATCCTCTGGAATATCATAAATACAAATATACCTATCTTTTAAGGTTCTTAAATAAAGGATACTATCTTTGTTTAGAAAAAAATGTAAGTATTTACTATTTATATTGTATTTGTGTGTATTTAAATTTGAATCAAAAAAATTGTATCCGATATTTCTAAAACTATTATCTTCTAAAATTTTTTTAAGTTCTTCTTTTTTACATACTCTATAAACTACCATACTATTCCTCTGTAATTTCTTTAGAAATTTTAGATATTAGTTTTTTACATTTATCTTTTTCTTTTCCTGTATTTATTTTTTCGTTGATATCTAGTAAATATTTTATTCTTTTTTCTAATTTTGTAGGATTATGAGCTAATGCATCACAACATTGGATTTTAAATTTTATTGTTGCTAATTTCTTATTATTATCTATTTCTTCATCTGTTATCAGAGTATCGTGTTGTTCTATTAAATAACATAATTTAAATATTTCATCCTCATTAAAATTTAATCTCTTTAAAATATTAAATGACATATTAGATGATATTTTAGTATGTTCTCTGAAATGCCTTACTTCTTCATCTTGGTAGGAATTAGGTTTCCCAATATCGTGTAATAATAACACCAATCTTATTTCAAAATTGCTTGGAGAGAGATTTAGTGTTAACAAAGTGTGATTCCAAACATCAAGATGGTGATGTGGATGATTATGTTCAAATCCTATTAAAGCTTTTAATTCAGGAATTAAAGTCAAAATAAAATCTAAATTATCATTAATAGTAGTTACAACATTATCACTTAGTAAAATATTATATAATTTTTCTTTTTCCACAAAACCACCTCTTTTAAGTATTAAAAATATTATAGCATACTTTTTTATTTTTAGTTACTAATCATTAAAAATTAAAAAAATATAAAATTTTTAAAATCTTAATCTTATTATTATTTTTGTTTAAGGTCACAAATTGTGACCTTAAAGATAAATTATCAATTTCAGTATTATTTAATTGAAAACAAAATCTTTCTGAAAATCTATTTATATTTCTATTAATAACCTGATTTAATACTTTAGTTTCAACTTGATATAATTTAGCTACATCAGAAGAAAGTATTACTTGTACACCACTAACTTCATAAATCATATCTTCAATTGTTATATTTTCTTTTTCTATTATTTTATTCATCTTATTTTTAACTGCTTTTTAAAATTGCAAATTTAATATATTTAATAGTTTGTTTAAATATTCTTTTTCATTAAATTCGTGGATTGCAAAACATTTTTTACCCAAATCTTTAAATGAAGCACCACATGAATATAATTTTTGTTTATCTATTATGATAAATCTATCATGAAATGAATTATTATTTATAAATGTTATATTATTATATTGACTTTCATATTTCTTCTTTAATATTTCATCTATATTTTTAGATACTATTATTATTTTCTTATCTATTTTCTTTAATATATCTAACAAATCCTTAGAAGCATAATTATCTATTATTATAGTTTCTTCTTTAGTATTGTTAAAAATATCTAACAATAATGAGTATGCATCATAAAATTCTCCTTCAAAAAATATATAATCTTTGACTATAACTTTAGGATCAAATTTATCAAATAGTTCATTTATTCTTTTGGTATTATCATCTACTTGCTTCTCTAGCAGCATAAATTTATGTGGTAAAAATTTCTTATTATAATTTATATAATGTCTCATTTTTACAAAAGTATCCATAATTGAAATTGTAACTTCTGTTGCCACTTTAGATTTTAATATTGTAGCTAACATATATAAACCTTGTTCTGTAAATACTCTTGGAACATATTTACTATATTTTCCTTGTCCTTTTATTTCTAAGGTCGAAATTTTCGACCTTAATTTTTTTGTTTCTTCTCTTGTTAATAACCAACTATATCTTTCTGGAAATTTATCCAGATTATTTTTTACAGCTTCATTTATTCTTTTAGTTTCAACTTGATATAGTTTTGCTATATCAGAATCTAACATAACTTGCATTTCTCTAACTTCATAAATCATATCTTCAATTATTATGTTTTCTTTTTCTATTATTTCATTCATAATGTTTTTCCTCCTTTTAAAATAACAAAAAAAGAAGACACTTATCTTAAAATAAGTATCTTCCGCATCATGAATATTTCTATTTTGCCTTTAGAATTATCCCTTATCGATTAAATTGTCATATAAATATCAGGCAAACTATTTAATACAAGATAATTATACATAAAGAAAATGTTTATTACAATATTTTTTCTTCAAAAAAGTTAGATTCTCCTAGTATTAATTTATATTTTATCCCATTACTTGCCCACCATTATTGTGTATTACTTGACCCGTTACATAACTAGAATCATCACTAGCTAAAAATACAAATGTAGGAGCTAATTCATATGGCATAGCACCTCTTGCCATAGCTGCATCACTGCCTAGAGATGGTATTTTTTCTTTTACCCAACAAGCAGGTTGAAGTGGTGTCCAAAAGAAACCAGGCGCAATAGCATTTACTCTTATATTTTTTAAAGCAAGATTTCTAGCAAGTGATCTAGTAAATCCTATTATCGCACCTTTTGTTGTAACATAATCTATTAATTGTGGCTCCCCATAGAAAGTTGTTACTGAAGATAAATTTATTATAGAAGAACCACTTTTTAAATGTGGCAAAACTTCTTTCGTTAAATAAAACATACCATATATATTTACTTTCATAGTTCTATCAAATTGTTCATCTGATATACATTCTAAAGTATCTTGTTGATATTGTACTCCTGCATTATTAACAAGTATATCTATTTTACCAAATCTTTGAAGTGTAAAATCCACAATATGTTTACAAAAGTTTTTATCACTAATGTCTCCTGACAGCAATTCACATTCCCCACCAAGCATTTCTATATATTCTTTTGTTTCCATAGCATCTCTATGTTCATCGTAATAAGGAATTACTACTTTTGCACCCTCTTTTACAAAAGCAACAGCTGCCGCTCTACCAAGACCACTATCTGCACCTGTTATGATTGCAACTTTATTTTTTAATTTACCACTACCTATATAATTAGGATTATCAAATATAGGTTTTGGAGTCATTAAATATTCCATTCCAGGTTGTTTAATTTGTTCTTGCTCTGGAGCAAGTATTTCATATTTTAAACTCTTTATACCAGTATCACCATAGTAGTTATAACACTGATTACCAAAATTATAATCACAATTCATCAAATCACCTATAGTTAGTTTATGTAATTTTTTTTAATGTGTGTTATCGTTTTGTCAATTTATATAAAAAGACCAAGATTTTTAAATCTTAGTCTTAATTTATTAATTATTTTCCAGCTTTAATAGCAGCTTGTGAACCATAAACCAAAGGAAACCGATTTGGAGCCCCTACACGCTCCATTGAGACTAAAATGACTTATTATTATTCGCGTTCTATTAAAAATCCATCTTTTTTGCTTTTTCCGCTTATTTCTAATTTTATTGTATCATTCATAAAGTTTAATTTCCATTCAAAGTAATCTTTATGAACTATAATCTTTTCTACAAATTCTTCTATTATTTTATCATCAACACCATTATAGTTGATATCAAGTAATCTTCTAATACTCTTTTTTGCATTCTCAATTCTAACTTCTAATGGTTCAATTGATTCACATTTCTTTTCTAATTCTATTATTTCTATTTTATATTTTTCTATTCTACTTGATAACTTTTTTTGAAACATATCATATAAATTTATATCTATTGTTTTATCTAAATATGTATCTATAAGTCTATCAAACTTTTCATTTTCTTTTTCTATTAATTGATTTAATTTATCAATTCTTTGTCTTATCTTTATCTCAGGATGTGCATCTATATCTACTCCTTTCATTAATCGTTCAAATAATTGTTTTCTATTATCAGGATTTTGAGTAAGATTTCTAAAAATATATTCAGCCATATATTGTAATTTCCATTCTTGAACTTCTTTCATACCGCAGGCTTCTTTAAATCTACTCTTAGGTCTGTTTTTCTTGTTATAACATACATAACAATATGTAGTATCTTTTTTATTTTTGTGATAAATCTTTCTATTAAAATTAGAACCACATTCACATACTAATTTTTTACTCCATATATTTCTAGGTACTCCTGTAGCTTGTCTTCTTCCTACTTTAATTGGTTTAGAATGACTATCCATTATTTGTTGAACCTTTTTAAAATCTTCTTTTGACACTAGTGGTTCATGTTTTCCTTCAACTATTACTTGTTCAACTTCTCCATAATTCATTTTAGGTTTTTGTTCCAAGTAATCTGGTATGTATGATTTTCGATAAACTATAGTTCCACAATAGAATGGATTCCTTAATACTCTAGACACATAAGAAGCACTCCAATTAGTTAATCCCATTGATGTTTGTGCTTCCATTTTTGTTAATTCATCTGCTATTTTAACTGTCCCTTTACCACTTAAATATTCAGAATAAATGAATTTTACTATCTCAGCTTGTTCTTCATTGACTACCAAATCCTTTCCCACTTTGTTATAACCAAGTATATTTCCTGTTCCATAGAACACACCATTTTGAAATGATATCATTTGTCCTGCTTTAACTCTTTGAGATGTTTTCTTACTTTCATTTTGAGCAAGTGTAGCCATAATAGTAAGTTTTAATTCCCCATCCTCATCATTAAATGTCCATATATTATCTTCAATAAAATATACTTCTACTCCAATATTTTTTAACTTTCTAGTTTCTTGTAATGTATCAACTGTATTTCTTGCAAATCTTGATACCTCACGAGTAACTATTAAATCAAATCTTCCTGCTTTTGCATCCTCTATCATTCTCATAAAGTTTTTTCTTTTCTTTGTAGATGTTCCTGTTATTCCTTCATCTATGTATCTATCATAAAGAATCCAATCAGGATTCTTCTTTAAAATTTCATCATAGTATTGAACTTGATTATCTAAAGCAGATAATTGAGCTTCATGTTCAGTTGAAACTCTAGCATAAATTGCTACCTTTCTTTTCATTTTTCTCACCTCTACAAAGAAATTATCACTTTTATATAAATAAGTTTAGGGTGCGATTTTGCACATAATAAAAAGAAGTATTTTTACTTCTTTCATCGCGCATTTGACATTTACCTATTTAAACTATAAACTTGTTTCTTATTTCTTCTACCTTTGATAAAAATTCTTTCATTACTTTCTTCATAGTCAATATTATATTTTAATTTAGAATTTAAATTTTCTATTAGATTCTTTGTTTCTATATTGTTAGATATTTCAGGCTTTTTGTTATTTATTAACATCCAAGAATAATCATGACCTATTTTATTCAATTTATCAGATACATTAGTTTCATTGATGAGATCAAAATTATTATTTATAATTTTAATCTTAAATCGTTGGATTTCTTCTTTATGATTAAAATCATGTATATTTAATAATTTGTCTAATTTATATTCATCCATAGCAATAGTTTTTGTAGAAAACATTTCTAACAAATTATATTTATCAGGATATGTATTTAATATTTTATCAAATAATTCATTTGAAATATTACCTATTGATATAACATATTTCAAGAAAGAAAAATCTTGTTTAATATTGTCATTTATGTCTTCATTGGAAAGATTGTTTCCAGCATTAGAAGATAAATAATTTGATAATATATCTTTTGAAGATGCCTTAGCATAGTAATAATAAATATTATCCCAACTGCATACAAGTCTATCTTCCTCGATAATTTTATTTAACACATCTACATCAATTATATAACTAATATCTTCTATTTTAGTTTTCTCACTATGAATAAAATTTTCCTTACTTATAGTTGAGATTGAAGAATCAGATAATATTGTTTTAATAATATCTTGATCATCTACGTATAAATCCGAAACATTTTCACAATATATACCTACAATTCTATTTTTATCAGAAAGAATATATGAATTATTTTTATCAAGTATTAATTTAATTGGCTGTTTTTTTATATTCTTATTTGAATATTCATAGTATCTTTTTAAAATTAAATTAATATTATCTTTATTAATTTCATATGAATCATTTTCAACTATGGTCTCAAGTAATTCATCAGATTTAATTCCTCTAAGATCATCATATTTCAAGCCCTTTGTAGATAGTTCAGCAATATTTGTGGTAAAAACACCACTTACTTCATTTTTTATCCCAATTTTACTATTTCTTATAATTTTTATTAATTTTTCATAATTAATGTCGGCTATTTTTAACTCAGGTAATCCATATTTATTTAAAATTAGATATATAAAATCGTTCTTGTAACTACACTCATCCAAGTCAATTAAGTCATTAATGATGTCCTTTTCTTCATCAATAATTTGCTTTAATAACTTATCAAACTTTTTACCGGAAAATTCATAAAAGCCATAAAGAAACTTATATTTGTTTTTTAAATTAAATATGGTATCTATATATTTTTTTAGTAATTCTTTATAATTTGATGTATTCTTGCTTAATAATTCAGATAACAAGTTATAATTCAATGAAGATATATTGTTATATGAAGTCTCATCTAATCTTTCAATAACAATATCAGGATGTGTTATTGCTAACTTAAAATCAATATCTTTTTCTTCAATATTTTTCATATTTGCTTGTTGAATAAAATTAAAATCATTTATATCCATTTCATCAAAATAATATCTCTTAATATACATTTTATACGTTTCTCTTAATATATAGCCAGAAGTAATAAAATAGGCTAATAATTTTAATGCTTCAGATAATGTTTTTAGTTTTTCTTCTTTATCTTCTTCATTCATTATCTCTGTTGCTTTTTCTTTTATTTCTTTAAATGATTTGCAATCAAAAGCACTTAATAAAATACAATCATCTGATTCCTTTTCCAATTTTGAAAAATCTTCTGGGAATAATACTTTATAACTTATTATTGCAAATAAAGAATTATAATTAAAATAATTACAATTTTTTATACTTTCATCTATCGCATTTAAATAAACAATATATTCGTTAATAATATCAGTTACAATTCTATAGTCATTTATATACAAAAATGTATTATATATGAATTTTCTATCTAAACCATTTTTACCAATAAGACCAAGTGTTTTTAATCTAGTAAGTGCCTTATCACCAGATGTACTATAAGAAACAAACGGTATTATAGGATAAATATAATCAAAAAATTTAACTCTATTTAACCCATCTCCTATTAAGTTATCAGATACAACATATATAAACTTTACTTTTGATTCTAAACTAAGATTGATCAAAGTATTCATATTATGGATTTTTTCAAATATCTCAACATCTTGATATCTATCGATATCCTCAAAAACTATATACTTGATTTTAAGTGTTTTTAATATTTCTATAAGATAATTAATATTATGATCAAATATTTCATCTTTATTTTTAACATCAACTTCAAAATTAGAATATGTTATTTTGAAACTAAAATTATTAATATAATATGAAATAATTAATAAAGTTATAATGCATAGCAGAAAAATTGGTACTGATATTAAAGTATTATTGCATATAAACTCACAAATACTTTTTATAAACACTAAACTGCCCAAAATAAATATTAATAAAAGGATTAAAAATCTCTTCCAGTACTTTTTCGATTTAAATTTCTTTATGACTGAATAATTACATATTTCATCAATTATTGTTTTTTCTAATTCACTTATATCAACAGAATTTTCATCATAATTAGTACCAACTATATTACTTTTTACTTTTTTACCTTTAAAATCAGCAAAAGAAACAAATAATGTATTTTTTAATAACTCTTTTTTCTTAAATATAGATTTAATGACTGATGATTTTCCGGAACTATATGGTCCAGTTACACCTATATTTAAAAGTTTGTCATTACTTAGAGCATGTATCAACTCGCTATATTGATTTATTTCTATATCATCTTTTGGAGACATACTTTCATATTTATTTTCATATTCTCCTTTATTTTTATCAACACTAGTTTTTTTGTCGTTGGTTATCTTATTACAAATCATTACTAAAACCTCCTACCTATATAAAAAGAAAAAAGAATATCATAAGATATTCGCTATTTTTATTATAACATATTTTTACTATTATAGTTAACAGTTTTGCATCTATTTGTTATTCTTTCATATTTATTTAGCATAAGAAAAGGAAGTGTTTCTACTTCTTTGAATGCTCATATTCGAAAGATTTTTTTAAATAATTATTGGTTATTTGTTACATTTGTTTTTACTAGTTTTTTTACTGGACCTTCATATGGCTTAAAGTCAAAATCAAAATATGTATAGTATCCACCTTTTGGTAAACATAAATATTTATTTATTTCTTCATTTGCTTTTTTAGATATAATATTAATTCTTACTGGACCATTTTCAGTTAAAACTAATGGAGTAACATATCTTGTTTTTGCTCTAATATTTACACAATATCTTCCATCAACATATTCAACACTTTGATAAACTGTATCAGCATTTTGAAATCTTCTAAAACTATCAGATAGATAAGCATCATTACAATTTAAAAATTTATTAATTATTTCTTCTTCTGATAATGCATATAAATCATCTATTGTTAAATATCCAGCATTGCTCATAGATTTACACATATCTGCTAAAAATTGCATAACAGTCCTATCTTTATCACTTACCCATTCAGGCCAAAGTCTTGATATAGTATAAATATATTCTTCACACACTTCTTTATCCTTAAATGCTAGTTCATCTATGCCATCTTCATTTTTTACAATTATTATATTATTGTACATCTTTCTTATTTGTTCTAATTCCCATACTCTAAAAAATGTTAATCCACTAGCAAAAGTATATTCAAATCTATCAGCTGACAATCTTGGAGTATCATTATCAGCAATTGGATATATATGATAGTCATCTACTTCTTCCAATTTTATTCCGTCTCTATTTAATAAATTCATTATCTCTTTTGAATTTTTAATAATATCAGTTGTTCTTTCTTCAGTAGATTCTTGTGTTTCTGAATCGCCATTCATAAAATCTATACAATGTTTAAATACTGGAGTTGCTATATCATGAAATAATCCAGCTAAAGTTTGTTTTTTGTCATGAGTAAAATTCCATATTATTAATGCTACTCCAACACTATGATCTAAATTAGAATACCAATACCTTAGATTAAAGCATTTAGAGTAATCTGTTCCACAACTCATACTTATTTTCCCAATTCTTTCCATTTCTGGGGTATCTATATATTCTAATAACCATTCTGGAAATGTTGGTGATAAGATACTAAAATATTCTCTTACTTCATCATTTAAATTGTCTAAGTACTTTCCCATATAATCACCTGTTTAATTATTATATCATACATTTTTAAATTTATTTTATTAAACTTTCTAATTTATAGTTTAATTTCCATTCAAGATATTCTTGATCTGTTATTTCATAATTTTCTCTTTTTTCTCTCATCTTTAACCATTCATTTATTCCATTTTGAACATTAAAGTTATATGCTGAACCTGCAAATCTTTCTGGTAATTGAAACTGATAATATGGGTATTGTTCTTCATACCACATTTGATAATATATTTCATCTATTGGATCAATGAAATCATATTTTTTTATTGCATCAATACATACACCATATGCTTCTGCTAACCTAGACAAATTTCTTGCATCTGGACTCTTTGTATTATTTTCCCATTCACGAATTGGTTTATTACTGCTATAACCCAAATATGCAGCTATATCATTAAGTTCTATCCCTTTATTCTTCCTTATAAATTTTAATCTTGCCCCTTGTGACATATTCTCTAATAATTCTTTTTTGTAAAACATATTTTATCTCTCCTTTCGTTTTACATTTTCTTACAAATAAAAAAGTCGTCCAAACCTTATGGCGACTACTTTTGTCTAAAATAAATAATATAATAAATTTTCAACCCCCCTCCTTTCATTTAGTAAAACATATTTTAATACTAATCACTCTCCTTCTATTGCAACAAAAAAGAACCTTTCGGTTCTTTAAGTATTTATTTTTATTGGAACGACTTCTCGTTCTATTTTTGGCTCGACTTTATGGCCGCTTGTGCAGCAGCTAATCTTGCAATAGGAACTCTAAATGGACTACATGATACATAAGATAATCCTACATTATGACAAAATTCAACTGAAGATGGTTCTCCACCATGTTCACCACAAATTCCAAGTTTAATGTTTGGACGAGTTTGTTTACCTTTTTCAACAGCCATTTTAACTAATTGTCCAACACCATTTTGATCTAATTTTGCAAACGGATCTGATTCATAGATTTTACTTTGATAGTAAGCATCTAAGAATTTACCAGCATCATCTCTTGAGAATCCAAATGTCATTTGTGTTAAGTCATTTGTTCCAAATGAGAAGAATTCAGCTTCGGAAGCTATTTCATCTGCAAGTAATGCAGCTCTTGGGATTTCAATCATTGTACCAATATGGTATTCAATGTCTGATGCTTTTTCTGCTTTTACTTTTTCAGCTGTTTCAATAACTACATCTTTAACAAATTTTAACTCTTTCTTTTCTCCAACAAGTGGAATCATAATTTCAGGAGTGATGTCATATCCATCTTCTTCCTTAACTTCAATAGCAGCTTCCATAAGTGCTCTTGTTTGCATTTTAGCAATTTCTGGATATGTTACAGCTAAACGACATCCTCTATGTCCCATCATTGGGTTAAATTCATGTAAATCTGCACATTTATTTTTTAATTGTTCTACGCTTACTCCCATTTCATTAGCTAAAGCAATAATATCTTCTTCTAAAGTTGGTAAGAATTCATGTAAAGGTGGGTCTAAATAACGAACAGTCATTGGTAGACCTTTTAATTCTTTATACATAGCTTTGAAGTCTGCTTTTTGGAATGGAATTAATTCATTTAATGCAGCTTCTCTAGCTTCAACAGTTTCAGATAAAATCATTTTTCTGATTTTTGGAATTCTAACTTCGTCAAAGAACATGTGTTCTGTTCTACAAAGTCCAATACCTTCAGCACCTAATTCTACTGCTTGACGTGTATCTCTTGGGTTATCAGCATTTGTTCTAACTTTTAGTGTTCTCATCTCATCAGCCCATGCCATAATACGTCCAAAATTTCCAGATACTGATGCTTCAACAGTTTTAATATCTCCTTTATAGATTTTTCCTGTTGTACCATCTAATGAGATATAATCACCTTCCCTGAAAGTATATCCACCAAGTTCAAAGTATTTTTCTTCTTCATTAATTTTGATTTCTCCACATCCTGATACACAGCAAGTACCCATACCACGAGCAACTACTGCAGCATGTGAAGTCATACCACCACGTACAGTTAAAATACCTTGAGCAGCAATCATCCCTTCGATATCTTCTGGTGTAGTTTCAAGTCTAACTAAAATAACTCTTTCACCTTTACCATTGATACCTTCTCTTTTTGCATCTTCAGCAGTAAATACTACATAACCTGCTGCTGCACCAGGTGATGCTGGAAGTGCTGAACCAATTACTTCACCTGCTTTTAATGCAGCTGCATCAAATGTTGGATGTAATAATTGATCTAAACTTTTTGCTTCAATTCTTAAAATTGCTTCTTCTTTAGTAATCATTCCTTCATCAACTAAATCACATGCGATTTGAATTGCTGCAGGAGCAGTTCTTTTACCATTTCTTGTTTGTAAGAAATATAATTTACCTTCTTGAATAGTAAATTCCATATCTTGCATGTCTCTATAGTGATTTTCTAGTTTAGTTGCGATTTCCATGAATTCTTTATAACATTCAGGCATATCTTCTTCTAGTTTAGAAATTGGTTGTGGAGTTCTAACACCAGCAACAACGTCTTCACCTTGAGCATTAATTAAGTATTCACCATAAATACCTTTTTCACCAGTAGATGGATTTCTTGTAAATGCAACCCCAGTTCCTGAAGTTTCACCCATATTACCAAATACCATTGCTTGAACGTTTACAGCAGTTCCCCAGTCTCCTGGAATATCATTCATTCTTCTGTAAACGATTGCACGTGGATTATCCCATGATCTAAATACAGCTTTAACAGCTCCCATTAATTGTTCTTTTGGATCTTGTGGGAATTCAGCACCATTCATGTGTTCAGAATAAACATCTTTGAATTTATTAACTAATTCTTTTAAATCTTCAACAGTCATTTCTGTATCATATTTAATTCCTTTTTCTTCTTTTAATTCATCGATAATTTTTTCAAAGAAACTTTTGTTAACTTCCATAACTACGTCAGAATACATTTGAATAAATCTTCTATATGAATCATATGCAAATCTTGGATTTCCAGTTTTTGTAGCAAATCCTTCAACTGCTTCATCATTTAATCCTAAGTTAAGAATAGTATCCATCATACCAGGCATTGATGCTCTAGCACCACTTCTTACTGATACTAATAATGGATCTTTAGTATCTCCAAATGTTTTTCCTTGAATTTTTTCAAGTTCTTTCATAGCTTCGAAAATTTGTGTTTCAATTGTTTCACTGATTTTCTTATCATTATTATAGTAATCAGTACATGCTTCAGTTGTTACTGTAAAACCTTGAGGAATTGGTAATCCTAAATTAGTCATTTCTGCTAAGTTAGCACCTTTTCCACCAAGAAGGTTTCTCATGTCTGCATTACCCTCTCTAAAAGAGTATACAAATTTTGTCATAACATTATTCCTCCTTTTAATGTACACATTTATCATAACAAAATAAAGAAAACTACACAAGAATTTTTATGTAGTTTTATAGTTTTTAACACACTTTTTTATATTTTTCTTATTTTATAAGAGCACGTAGGACACATGCTTTCGTATTTAACATCACAAAATCCATCAATAGCGATTTGGTCTCCTTCAAATACATACTCATTATTTACTTTTCTTACATTTATGGTTGCTTTTTTACCACATTTGCAGATAGTTTTTATTTCTTCTATTTTATCTGCGATTAAAAGTAATCTTGGACTCCCTCTAAAACCTTCCATTCTAAAATCTGTTCTAAGACCATAACATATAACTGGAATATTTAAAAGGGATGAAATCATTAGTAATTCATCTATTTGCTTTTCTTCTAAGAATTGAACTTCATCAACTAACAAACAAGCTATGTCTTTGTGTTTATTATTGATTAATTCATATATATTATCTCCATCTTTAATTAGATAATCTACTTTTCTTGAAAGTCCTACTCTTGATATAATTTTTTCTTCACCTTTAATATCTTTGCTTGGTTTTATAACTATTACTTTCATTCCTTGACTTTCATAATTATAAGCTGTTTGAATTAAAACTGTTGTTTTTCCAGAATTCATTGCTCCATATTTAAAATATAATTTTGCCATAATTATTTATTCTTATTAATCCACCCCGAATTAAAACTTCCAATTCCTTTCGTAATATTATTAACTCTTGTTTCTCTATTGTCTTTAACCATTCCTTGAGTAGTCTTTAATTTTTGCATGTTTGGACGTAATACATTATTGGCAGCTCCAAGCGTAGTATTTCTTGGTTGTATTGGACTTGAATTAACATTTAATCCATTTCTTTTTAAACTATCCATTTTATCATCTCCTATTATAAATATATCATAAAACTTATCTATTTTCTAGCCCTTGGATGTGAATGCAGATAAACATTTCTAAGCCTTTCATTTGTTACATGTGTGTATATACCTGTTGATGACAATGACGAATGTCCAAGAAGTTCTTTTACCGTTAATAAATCTGCGCCATTTTCAAGTAAATGTGTTGCAAAAGTATGTCTTAGTGTATGTGGTGAAATATGTACTTTTAAACAAGCTTTTTTTATTATATTATCTAAAATCAATCTTACTCCTCTACTTGTAATATTTTCACCTTTAGCATTCAAGATTAAATATTCATTATTTTTTTCTTTTAAAATTCTTTTTCTTCCATCTTTCATATATTCATTTAAAATGTCTTCAGCATAACTTCCATATAAAACTATTCTTTCTTTATTTCCTTTTCCAAGTATTCGTATACTTTTATTGTCAAAATCTATATCTTTTAATTTAATATTAACAAGTTCACTAACTCTTATTCCTGTATCATATAGTATTTCTAAGATTAGCATATCTCTTTGACCTAATGATGAATTAAGATTTGGAACATCAAATACTTTTTCTATATCATCATTATATAAAAATTTTGGTAATTTTTTTTCTTTTTTTGGTGAAGAAACTAATGAGAAAGGATTAGCCTCAACTATATTTTCTTTGTGCAAATATTTAAAAAAACTTCTTAATGAACTAAGTTTTCTTGAAACAGAATTTCTTGAAAATTTTTTATCATACAAATCCATTAAATAAAACCTTACTAATGAATAATTTGCATTTTTAATATTATCAATATTTTCTTTATTTAAAAATTCTAAAAATTCTTTTATATCATTTTCATAGTTTATAATGGTATTTGTTGAATATCCTCTTTGAAATTCAATATATTTTTTAAAATCTTCCAAATATTTTTCCATTGCACCACCCTATTTTTATTCTACTTCATTTTAGATTTTTAAACAAGCATATTTACCATTATTAATTAATTCATATCTAGAAACAAAAATGTTAGAGTTATTATATTTTGAAATATTGGAATCATTTTTCTTGCAAATTATTATACCTATTGTTGTATTATAGAAATCTTTCTTTATTTCTGTATCATAATATTTTACATAAAATTCTAATTACCCAATATCTTTTATATCTAGTCTATTTATTTTTAATTATCAAATAGAAACATAAGTTACCCTATGCAACCCTTCCAAATCCATACGTGAGACTTTCTTTCATACGGCTTTTCATAATATAGTATTTATTCATCTAGTATCAAATATTAACCATTATTTTAGGTGTTGGTAAACTGTTTGTTTTAACCATAAATATAAAGTTTTTAGTTGAATAACTATTTCTTTGACTTCTTCTGTTTAACCATTTATATGAAAGATATATTATACAACTATAATAGTTATTCAATGAATAGCTATTATCTCTTACACCATAATAATTATAGTGGCTTATTGATTTCTACTTTAAATTCAAATATTGCTAATTTTGCTTCTTTAAATGTTTCATAATTATTAACATTTACTTCTTCTTTTTTTAATATGGCATTTAAGCTTTCCATACTAGTATTATGATATGGGTACCCTTTTTTACTGTATGAATATTTAATATTCAATTCGGATAACAATTTTTCATAATCATTTGATGTATACTGGCTTCCTCTATCTGAATGAAATATTCCATTTTTTTTTTAATCCACGATTTATTGCTGCTCTATTAAATACACCTATTACTAAATCATCTGTCATATTTATTCCATAACTCCATCCAACAACTTTCAAATCAAATAAATCCATTGCTATCGCTAGATATGTCCATCCTTTTTCTTTTGTATATATAAGTTATATCGCCAACCCATTTTTGATTAGGTACATCAGCAAAAAAGTCTTGTTCTAAATGGATTGGATATTCTTTTATGTTATCAATAGTTGATTTTCCTGCATTATTATATTTTCTTACAATAATACTTCTTAATCCTAAAATTTTCATTCTTCTTGCAACTCTTTTTACTACCTTTATTTTATTATTTAATCCTTCTATATATCTATTTAAAAATCTTTTGTCTATAAATGAATTAAATATATATATATTACCGATTTTCTATTGTTTTTGATGCTTCTTCAAATTCTTTTAACCCTGAATCTTTACAGATATTTATCCTTTTTGTTTTTGCTTTCTACATATATTATTTTTAACATCCTTTTTTCTCATTTCTTTCTTCTATTTTATTATTTTATAATTATACAGACTCAATAATTTATTTATATCATGCACTTTTTCAACTTTATTATATAATCGAATAGAGTAAATTTTCAATAAAATTTACTTTTATTGATATGATACCCTTTCACACTTCCTTTAGCCCCGAGTCTCACGACTGATGCCTTGTGTTTTCCTAACACTTGGTTGATACCTACGCGTGTATTGGACTTTCACCAACTAGATATATGCCATGCACGGCACACACAAAAAGATAACAATTTTTATTGTTATCCTCACACTAGATTATCTAGAGCCCAACTTTTTTACATATCAATTATTTCAATATCTTCAGTTTCTTCTTTTTCAGTATTTTCAGTACCCTTATTATCTGTACTCATCTCTTCCTTAGTTTCTTGTTTTTCTACTTTTATTTCATCCTTCAAAGAAACTTCCTTCGTTTCATTTTTAATATCCTTATTAATATTGGTATTATCTATTACATCTGTATTTTTTTCTTTTAGTTTATTTTTCTTACTTTTAATAACAATAAAAATCATTAATCCAATTATTATAAATAATGCAATTCCAATTATAATAATTTTTTGAGAATTATCTGATGAATCAGTGGTATTATTTTCATTTATTAAAGAATTAACTAAAATATATTCTGAGAAATGTTTCATTTCAAATTCTACATAACTATCTTTAATTTCTAAATTACTTTTTACTAATTCTAATTTATTTGTTTCTTCATTAAAGTAATATAAATATAATTTATCACCATCTTTGAATTTGTCTCCTACAAATATCTTAAATATTGATAACGCAGGTAATTTACCTTGACTATTAAAATTTAAATATATTGATTTAGAATTATTTGACAAATTATTAATTGTGTTTTGATTTTTACTTTTAAATGATAATCCATAATCTAAATTATCAGTAGTACTAGTAACATCATTACCTTTTACCGTAATTGAATAACTTAAGCCTTTGTACTCATTTAATATTTGATATATTAACGTTTTATTTTTGGATTTTAATTCTTCTAAAATTTCTTTATCAATTATACGATTAACATCATTATTTTTTACAGTAATTACGATTATATCACTTTCTGAATCTTTAATAGCATTTAAAATACTTTCTTTGTTATTTTCAATTGTATTATTTAATTCTTTTCTTTCAATTAGTATTTCGTATGTTTTAGTAGTTCCATCTTCGGCAGTTACTATAATTTTAAATTTGTTGTTTCCTACAATTAATTCATTATTACCTTCTACTGTTGCAGATGATTTCTCATCTTCTAGTTCATATGTTAAATCTACTATACTTATGTTATTTTCAACACTTAATGAATATGTAAATACATTATCCTTAATATTTATATCCTCATTATTAATTTTTATACTTTTAATTTTTGTATTATTTGATAAATTCTCTACATTACCCTTTTCATCTTTTCTAACTACAGTAATAGTATATGTTTTTTCACTTCCATTTTGGGCAGTTACAACTACTCTAATCGTATTGCTTCCAACATTAAGTTTATGCTTACCTAGTCCTTCAATTTTAGCATTTTTATCTGATGCTTCAGCATTAATTTCAATTTCTTCTATATTATTTTCAACAGTTGCTTTATATGATGAAGTATTTGACTTAAATTTAATGTCAACATCTTTTAATGTTAGATTTTTTAATGTAGTATCTCCATTTTTATCATCTTTACGAAAAACATTAACGGTATATGTTTTGGTATTACCACTTTCTGAAGTTACTGTAACACTAATAGTTTTTCTTTCACCAGGTATCAGTTTAATTGTTGCGCTTGGTAAAATATTTACTTTTGATCTTTCAGACATAGGAATTGCATTAAGTGTATATGTATCTTGAGTACTTGGTAATGTTACATTATATAATGTTGTTCCCATTGTAAAGTTATTAACCGGTTCTAAAGATTTTAGCCTAACTTCAGTATCTTTTCTTGTAATTGTTATTGTATATGTTTTGGTTGTACCATTTTCTGCAGTTGAAACAACTTTAAATGTATTTTTTCCATAATTTAGGGGTTTACTACCTATACCACTTACACTTCCTTTATTTGGTGCAGTTGCACTTATTGTTACACTACTTGTATTTACATTTGCAGTATAATTAGTTGTATTCCCATTAAATGTTGGAGATAATGTTCCTCCAGCTATAGATAAACTATTTAAGTTTGGATTTGAAAATGATGGAACATTAATTGATGTTGAAACATCAGTATAACTTTGTCCATTAATATTTATATTTCTAATTGCTATGGTTTCACTACTATTTGAAATTCCTTCTTTTACTTTCACTACAATTGTTCCTATATTTGAACCACCGTTTGTTGAAGTTAAATTAAATTGTCCATTATTTGTATTTCCATTCCATACATCTTTTGCAGATACTAATTCTAAATTCCCACTCAACGATACAGTTCCTGAAAATGAAGTTAAAGTTTCATTTGCTCCTTGAATTGATATATTGCAAGTTGTTGATTCTAATGCACTTAGTGTTTCCTTATCACATGTTAAAATTGTTGCTGCAAAAATTTTGTTTGGTATAAATAAAAGACATATTATTCCAATTGTAAAAAATATATTTTTTAAATATTTCACACATTCCAACTCCCATCAATACTATCCATCTATTATAAAAGAATTATACACCAATTCACTCAAAATTACAATATAAAAAAAGGAATATCAAAATAAACTGGTATTCCTTTTAAGCAACTTTTTTAGTTTTTAAATTTTCAATATCGTCTTTATAAAATTTATATGTTTGAGATAAGATAATTGTTACTGGTAAAGCAATAATAATACCAGTTACACCAAGTAACGCACCACCTGCAAATACTCCAAAAATAGTTAATACTGGATGTATATCATTTGTTTTGCCATAAATTCTAGGTGACCAAAAATATCCATCAATATTAGGTAAAACTAAAGCAACTATTAGAGTTAAAACAAATAATTTTGGACTTACAACAAGCGCAGTTATAAGTGCAATTATATTTGTAAATATTCCTCCAAAATAAGGAATTATTGTTGTAAAAGATGCAAGTATTCCAAGAATTAAGAAATATGGATGTCCTATTAAATAAAATACTAATGTATACTCAATTAACTGAACTAAAATGTATTTTGATAATCCTACTGAGTAATTTTTCATTTCATCATCTAAACTTTTAATATATAAATATCTTTTTTTCCCTTTTCTTTTACATAATATTTTTATTTTTTCTCTTATTTTATCCATATCAGCTAAAAAGTATATAGCTGTGAAAAAAGCAATTATAGAATTTGTAAAAATACTTATTGATACATTTATTATATTTATTGCGCTATCAGAAATAAATTTACCCAAATCTAAAACAATATTATTTAAATTTGAAACACCACTTTGAATATAATGTAAATCAAGTTCATATTCAGTTGATATATATTGAATAAACCTAATTATATTAGATATTAATCCAACTATTTGATCATATACAAGTGGTATTAATAGATAAATTATTAAACCAATGAAACCAAGAAATAATATAATAATAATTGTTATTGCTAGTGCTTTAGGTATACCGTTGTTTTCTAACATTTTTAAAAATGGATAAGCAATATAAGCAAGTGCAAAGGCTAATACAAAAGGCATTAAAATATCAAATAATTTCTTAGCCCACCAAAGCCAAAAGTTGCTAGTTAATACACATATTAATACTAATAAAGCAACTAATACTAAATTAACTAATCCAAAATTTATTCTTTTATTTAACACCTTTACCACCCCTGCTTTCTAATATAATTGTTATTGGTCCATCATTTACTAGGCTTACAAACATTTCAGCCCCAAATATTCCTGTTTCAACGTTAATGTGTTCTTTTAATTTCTCATTAAATTCGTCATATAATTTAGTTGCGTATTCTGATTTTGCTGCATTTACATAACTTGGTCTATTACCTTTGGTTGTATCTGCGTATAATGTAAACTGTGATATTGATAGTATGTTCCCATTTACATCTAATATACTCTTATTCATAACGCCTTTTTCATCATCAAAGATTCTAAGATTTAAAACTTTTTTAACCATATAATCTATATCATTTGATGTATCATCATGTGTAAATCCTATTAATAACATTAATCCTTTATTACATTTTCCAACTATTTTTTCATTTACTACTACATTTGAATTAGTGACACGTTGTACAACTATTTTCATTATTTAATAATTCTTTCTACTTTTTTAATATATATTAAATTATATAAATCATTTATAAATTTATCTAAATTTTCATAATCACTAACTAAAATTGTAACTTCATAAACAGTAACATCAGATTTACTAACAGTATTAATATTTTCAATGTTTATATTGTTATTAGATGCTTTTGTAATTACATCTAAAAGTGGATTTTTAGTAGGTTCAGAATGTATAGTAATTGTAGTTGGATATTTTTTGTTAGTTATATTTTCATTCCATCTAACGTCAATTAATCTTTCATCCAAATCAAAAATATTGTGACAATTTTTGCGATGTATACTTATACCATTACCTTTAGTTATAAAACCAATTATGTCATCATTCTTAACAGGTTTACAACATGATGCAAGATTAATTTTTATATCATCTATTCCACTAACTATTATGTCGTTTTTAATATTTATATTTTTAGTTTCTTTATTACCAACTTTGTCTAACATGTATTCTTCTTTTGGTTTAAAATTATCTGTTAAAATATTTATTATATGACCAACGCTATATTTACCTGTTCCTATATTAAAATATAAATCATCAATATCTTTTAACTTAAATTCATTAAGTATTTTATCTAAATTCTGTTCACTTAATATTTCATTAAATACTAATTTTTTCTTACGTAATTCTTTTTTTAATAATTCATTACCTTTATCAATATACTCTAATTTATCTTTTTTAAAGAAAAATGCTTTTATTTTATTTTTAGCTTGATTAGTTTTAGCAATATTAATCCATTCTTTATTTGGCCCAATAGATGTTTTATTTGTATTGATTTTTACTATATCATTGCTTTTTAATTCATAATCTAATGGAACTATTGAATTATTTACTATTGCCCCTACCATTTTATCTCCTACTTCAGTATGAACTTTATATGCGAAGTCTATTGGAGTTGCGCCTTTTGGAAGTTCAATAACATCTCCTTTAGGTGTAAATACATATATGCTAGATTTTAAGATATCACTTTTTACAGTATTAACAAATTCTTCTGCGCTCGTATTTTCTTCTTGTAATTCAATTATATTTCTGAAGAATTGTAATTTTTGTTCCATATCATTTTGCATACTTTTACTTGCATCACTATGTTCTTTATACGACCAGTGTGAAGCGATACCATATTCTGCAATTTGATTCATATCATGTGTTCTAATTTGAATTTCAAATAAGAATCCATCTATTCCAAATACAGTTGTATGTAATGATTGATACATATTTGTTTTAGGTCTAGCAATATAATCTTTAAACCTTTTAGGAATTGGTCTATATTTTGAATGTATTAAACCTAGTGCGACATAACATTCTTGTTCTGTATCAACTAAAATTCTTAAAGCAAGTAAATCAAATATATCATTAAAGTTTCTTCCTTTATCTAATTTATTATAAATACTATAAATTGATTTTGCTCTACCCTTAATTTCATGTTTAATATCATGCTCATTAAGTAAATCTGATACATCTTTTAACATATCTTGAACAGTTTGATCACGTTCTAATTTAGTTTGATTTAAATTTTCCACTATTGAATAGAATGCATCTGGTTTTAAATATCTTAAAGATAAATCTTCTAATTCACTTTTTAATTTATGAATACCAAGTCTATGCGCGATAGGTGTTAAAATTTCTAGAGTTTCACGAGCGTTTTCTTTTTGTTTTTCTTCGGATAATGCCCATAGTGTTCTCATATTATGTAATCTATCTGCAAGTTTTAAAATTATAACTCTAACATCTTCAGATAGCCCCACAAATATTTTTCTTTGATTTGCGATAATTGCTTCATTAGTTGTTGAAAAGTTCAATTTATTTATCTTAGTTACTCCATTTACAAGAAGTGAAACTTCACTGTCAAATAATTTTGTAATATCTTCTAATGTAGTATCTGTATCTTCTACTGTATCATGAAGTAATGCGGCACATAATGTAGGTGTATCAGCATATACCCTAGTTAAGATATAAGCAACATTTAAAGGATGTTGGATATATGGCTCGCCACTTTTTCTTAACATTCCTAAATGTGCATCCTTTGCGTATTCATAAGCTTTTTTAATTTTAGAAATTTCTTCTTCATTTGTGATATATTTTCTAATTTTTATCTCTAAATCTTCAAATTTTGTTATTCCACTTTTACTCATTTTCATCACTCAATTCTTTATATATTTAATTCTATTTGTTCTGGATTATAAAGTTTCTTATATATTTTATTATTTTTCAATAGATAATCATGCTTACCACTTGCGATAACTTGTCCATTATCTATTAAATATATTTTATCAGCATCTTTTATTGTTGATAATCTATGTGCGATTATTATTACAGTATGGTTTTTAGCAAGTTCATCTATTGTATGTTTAATATATTCTTGACTTTCATTATCTAGCGCACTTGTAGCTTCATCAAATAATATGATTTTACTGTTTTTCATTAGAGTTCTTGCAATTGCTAATCTTTGTTTTTGTCCACCAGATAAGTTTACTCCACCTTCACCAATTAAAGTATCATATTGTTTTTCTAAACTCACTATATATTCATCGATACACGCCTTCTTACAAAAATCTCTAACTTCATCTAATGTTATATCTGGATTTACAATTTTAAAATTTTCTAATATTGTTTTATTAAACAAGAATGGATCTTGTCTAATTATTGAAATATGACTTCTTAGAGTTTCTTCATTAAAATCACGGATATTTATATCATCAATAAATATATCACCTTGTATTGGATCAAATAATCTAAGTAGTAAATTGAATAATGTAGTTTTTCCTCCACCACTTTTACCTACTATCGCTATTTTTTTATTTGTTTCTAATTCCAAATTAAAATCCCTTAACATCAAATTGTCTTTTTCATATCCAAAATCCACATCTTTAAAAGTAATATTACCTTTAATTTCTTTAGTATCAACGTCACCAAATTTTTCATCATTATATAGTTTATTATCTAATATTTCACTAATTCTTTCCATTGAAACAACGACTTTTTGATATGATGTACTTATTTGAGAAAACAATTCTGTTATATAAATAAATCTATATACATAATAAGTCATTGCGATAAAAAAAGTAATTGATGCTTTATCATAAAATATTAAAAATCCACATGTAAGAAATACTAAAGCTTCAAATATTGAATTTAATGTATAAATTGTTTGATTATAATTTACTTCATAATCAGCTAAAGTATTTTGATCTTTAAAAGTTTTAGCAACTAACTTTTTAAAATTTGAAAAAATAATATTTCTATTACCTAAGGATTTAATTTCCCTAATTCCAAGTACTCCTTGATTAACATCTAAAATACAATTGTCTTTTTCTTCTTGAATTTTTTTATTTTCTTCCTTCATTTTTGGTAAGAATATTTTAGAAATTACATATGTAATTAATATAAAAATTAATATTTCGAAAGCAACTAGCCATGATTCAATAACTATATAAATATAAATTATAATACAACTTAAAATTCTAATTGCCATACTTATTAATTGTTTTAATAAATCTGTTACGGTTGATGTATCATTTATTATTCTATTAATTATTTCTCCAGATTTCTTTTCTTCAAAAGCACGTGATGGAAGCATTAAAGTTTTATTGTATAATGCAAGTCCCATTTTCTTTGTTAAATTGATTCTTATTTTATTAAATGCCTTACTACTTCCTCTATGTAATATTAAATGACAAATAATACTTGTACCTATATATATTAATAAATACATAGTTGCACTTCTTAAATCTTTTTCTGTTATTGCTTCTGTTGCCGCCCCTATTAAATATCCATAAGTTATACCTATTAGAGATGCAAGAAGTGTAAGTATTATTGCGTATATTATTTTTCCTTTGTCATCTTTCATATATTTCCATTGTTCTTTTAAGAGTTTAAATAATTTCATGATTTTTCACCTACCTTCATTACTAGTTTACATACCAAATTTGATCAGTATAATTTAATTTATTTATAATATCATTAAGTACAGAACTATCTTTATTCAAATAATATTCTTTATCATCATTTTTAAATTTAACAGCATAAAAAACGTAACATGCTTCTTCTAATTTCCCATCAATTTCAGTAACATCACATTTTAAATATTCTTCTTTTAAATCTTGTTTTATTATATTATTTTTAATAGCATTAATATCAATGTAATAATTATTAAAATGATGAATCATATTTTTATAATTTGAAGTATCAAATGATTTAGTTATCAAATAATTATTTTTATATAAAATTAAACTATTTGGTGTTTGATATAAATATATTGGTTTAATACTAATTTCGTAATCTTCAGATATAAATTGATAATGCTTTTCCTCAATATAATCTTCTTTTGGCTCAAAAGGATTATATACTACTTTTATATCTGGACCATTTACATAAAAAGAATTTATACTTCCCATAATTGAAATTGTAACAATCTCTTCAAAATAATTATTATCAGTAAAATATTTATATATATGATAATTATTAGTAAATGGTGAAACATCCTTTGTTGTTGTTCTTGTAATTATTTCTTTTATATTATCATTATCAATATCAACCACATAAAATTCATCATAATCATTTTGAATATTAGTTTTAACATTATTAATATAAATAATATGATCTTTTATTTTTAACTTAAAACTTTGTTCTTTTATAATTTCTAAATCATTATTAATAATTTTATAATCTTTAAAATGAATCTCTTTATATTTAGTAGTATTTGATTTATCTAAATATTTTTCATTATTATATATAATACTATCAATTATGTTTTTAGTATCATTATCTATATTTGATGATAATATTTCCATATAATTTGTATTATTCATTATATTTTTAGCCCAATTCCAAATTATTTCAATATTTTTGTTAGAAAAATTTACATATGTTGTTTTAGATTCAACTTTGCAATTTGGAATACTACATCCAGGATTAGAAATAACTTTAATTTTTTTATCTTTAAGAAAATAAATATCATGATTATATCCAGGTACATAGTCTTCAAAATAATGTATTTTATAAATATAATCTTCATAATTATATTTAGTTTTATTAAACATTAAATATAAAATAGTTCCTAATATTAGTATAATAATTATTATTAGTATACCCATTAAAACCCTTTTTTTCTTTTCCATATTAAATCCTCCAATATAAATATATTATACAATAAATTTATTAAATTTTATATTCTTTTATATAAAATTTAAGAGTTCTAAAACTTATTAGAACTCTTAAATTATTATTTGTTTAATCCATGAATAACTTTTTCATCTAATTCATCGTCATCATCGATTTCAAAGAATCTTTTTTTACGCTCTTTACCAATATTTTTCTTTTCTAGTTCTAACCATAATTGTGCCGCAATAAATACTGATGAATAACATCCTACTATTAAACCGATAAACATTGCGATATTAAATGTATAAATATTATGTGAACCAAATACTAATAAAGTAATTACTGGTAAAATTGTAGTTATTGAAGTAATAATACTTCTTACAATTACTTGTCTTAAACTTGTGTTAACAACATTAATTAATTCACTTTCATTTTTAATTTTATCATCATACATTAATTTTAAATTTTCTCTTATTCTATCAAAACATACAATTGTATCATTTATTGAATATCCTATAATTGATAAAATTGCCGCAATGAAGATTGTTGATACTTCTAATCTAAATATACTAAATAAAACAATTATAAATAAAACATCATGGATAAGTGCAACTACTCCTGCGAATGCATAATTAAATGTAAATCTAAACGTTACATAAACTATAACACCAATTGATGCGAAGATAATTGATAATATTGCATTTTTTGTTAATTCCTTTTTAACAATGTTTGATACTACACCAATATCTGTTTTTGCTTCATATTTTTCATTTAATTCATTTGATAGACTATTTATTTCTTCTTTAGATAATACTTCTTCAATTTTTACATAAACTTCTTTTTCACTATTATTTATATGATTGATGTCAGATACATTATATTTCATATCTTTTAAATCTTTTTTAACATCTTTTAAAACTAAATTATTAGATGATGAAATTGTTATTGAAGAACCACCTTTATAGTCAACACCTAAATTAAATCCT
Source organism: Bacilli bacterium (assembly GCA_017435465.1). Classification (GTDB taxonomy): domain Bacteria; phylum Bacillota_I; class Bacilli_A; order RF39; family UBA660; genus JAFSEX01. The sequence continues at coordinate 157,958 of JAFSEX010000005.1, read as the reverse complement.
AAGAAACATGTACAAATTATTCCAATTAATAATATTAATCCAGTAACTATAAAGAATTTTTTTCTACTTTTAACAAAATCAAATTTAATATTACTATTTACTATTACTTCATGTTTTGATTTGTTTTTTGCTAGATTTTCTATTTTTGTATTTTTAAGTCCAAATAATAATTTGTATTTATTATCAAATTTACCAGTATTAACAAATAATGATAATACCCATCTATTTAAGAATACCATTGTAAACATTGTAACAAATATATTAATAATTAGCATTGTTGCGAATCCTTTAACACTACTTTCTCCAAATATAAATAGGATTATCGCAACAATAAGTGTTGTTAAGTTAGCGTCTAATATACTTGAAAAACTATTTTTATTACCTTCTTTAAATGCAGTTTTTAAATCTCTACCTATTAATAATTCTTCTTTAATTCTTTCAAATGAAATTACAGATGAATCTACAGCCATACCTATACCTAATACTAATGCAGCAATACCTGGAAGTGTTAAAACTCCTCCAACTAAATAGAAAGTTAAAAATACTAAGAATGTATATATTAGCATACTTATACTTGCTACTAGACCTGATAATCTATAAATTAAAGTTAATGTAATAATTATAAGTCCAATTCCAATTGTTCCTGCAATTAGTGTTTTATTTAGTGAATCTTCACCAAATGATGCATCTACAGTTCTTGATGAAATTTCTGTAAGTTTTGTTGGCATGCTACCACTATTTATTAATTCTACTAAACTTGTAACTTCTTCATTAGTAAAATTACCTTGAATAATTACATCAGATGCGAAACCTTGACTTACAGTTGCCGCAGATAAACAACTTGAACTATCTTGTCCACATTTTGTTTGTTCACTAAAGAAACTGTTTTTTTCAGGATCAAAATCTAACCAAATAACAATTCTATTATCTGATTTTTGACTAACAGCTAATGTTTGTTTGTAAAATTCATCTTTATCTTTTACACTTAAGCTAACAACTGGAAGTCCATTTTCATCTCTTGCAGCTTTAGCTCCACCACTTTTCAATACATCTGCATTCATAAGTAAATTATCTGATGTATCTCTAAATGTTAAACTTGCTTGAGTTCCTAAAATTTTTCTTGCTTCATCTGGATTTTTAATTCCTGCTAATTTAACTCTTATTTTATCGTTTCCTTCAATAACTATTTCTGGTTCTGATACACCTAAAACATCTATTCTTCTAGTTAATGTTTTATATGTAGCATTTGCCATATCAGTTGTTACTTTAGATTTTCCATCTAAACTTTCTAATTGATACAATACTTCAAATCCACCTTGTAAGTCTAATCCAAAACTTAGACTTTTGAATAATGGAACCATTATCGCAACAATAGAAGCAACTATTATAATTAAAGAAATAATTAATACCCCTAATTTTGTCTTTTTATTTTTTCTTTTTTTTGCCATTTTTACTTCCTCCTCGAGTTTTCTTACTTTTAGTATTTAAAATTTTTACTATTCCATATATTATTGATATATATAATCCAGTTGCTGCAATTAAAATTAGTGATGATGATAGAACTATATTTAAAATGTCTTTATATTTTATATAGTTTAATAAACTTGGTAATTCAATAAGTATCATTAAGATAAATAATATTGTGAAAACAATTGAAAATAAAATAGATTTTAAATTATTCTTCATTACCTTTAAAATATAAATATCTTTCTTTTGAATTCATTTTATCTTTAACATATTGACTTACTTTATATCCATCTACATTTAAAATATCATCAATTATTGTTGATAATTCTAAATTTTCTGAATCTATCCAATTCGTTTCAACTAAATAATTCCAAATATCATCTTCAGTTACCATTACATATTTTTCTCTATGTAAATCTTCTTTTCTAGATTTTAGTGCAGGGAAAACTGTTTTATATAAATCTTCGATAGTTTTAAATTTTTTCATACTACCACTTTATTCCTTTCTTATATTTACATTATATATTAAAAAGACTTATTTTTAAAGGGGTTAATAAGTTTTTGTATTGATATAAATTTAATTTTTTTGTCATCAGAACAAAAGTTCGCTAAATTTCGTGAAAGTTATTTACCAGTTAACAATAATATTATATAATGTATATGGATACATTTGAAAAGTCAGATGCTTTCCCTTTCTTTTATCTATTGATACTAGGAAGGTGGTGGTTTTATGAGTAAAAGAGAAATTTTTTATATATCAAATTTTGTTGATATATATTAATAATTCAATCATTATTTATAAATAAAATAATATAATATAAATATTTAAGCAGTAATGTGTTAACAAAGAAATCTAGTAGTTCAATAATTATTTACTAGATTTCTTTTCTCTAATTAATTGTTTTTCTTTTATTATTTTATAATCATCATAATTACCTAAATATTCAGTAATTGTTTGATTATCAATGCACAATATCTTTTTTGCCAGTTCATTAATAAAATATCTATCATGTGATATAAATAAAATTGTTCCTTGAAATTCATTTAAGGAATTTTCCAACACTTCCTTGGTTGTTATATCAATATGATTAGTTGGCTCATCCATTATTAAAAAATTAATATTTTGTTGCATAAGTTCAAATAATTTTAATCGAATTTTTTCACCACCGGAAAGATTTCCTACTTTTTTAAATACATTATCACCATTAAACATAAATTTTGCTAATGATGCTCTCAAATATGTTTCAGTTCCATTAAAATATTTTCTAGCAACATCTAATACAGTTGCATTATTATTTTTAAAATCAATAATTTGTGGGATATATCCTATTAAAACATTGCTACCTATTTTAACATTTGCATCATCACTTTTATCAGAATTATTATATAAATTAATTATATGTTTTATTAATGTTGATTTTCCACAACCATTTTTACCCATCAAACATATTTTATCTTTAAAATAAATACTAAATTCAGTATCTTTAAGTAAATTTTTATCACCAATATTCAAATCAAGATTATTTATTAATAACACTTGTTTCCCTGATCTGTTATTCATTTGGAAATTTAACGGTATTTCTTTTTGTTCTTCTGGTTTATTTAACAGTTCTATTTTATCTAACCTTTTTTGTATACTTGCTGCTCTTTTAAAAAATGATTCTCCGCTTGGTGCAGCAAGTCGTCCGAATTCTTGTAATTGCTTTATTTTCTTTTTCATTGCCTCAATCATCTTTTGTTGATCTTTATATTGTTCAAACTCAGATAAAGTTCTTCTTTCGTTTTCTTCTAGATAATAGGAATAATTCCCATAAAATATTTCTGATTTTCCCCTTTCGATTAAAACTATTTTATTTGCTACTTTATCTAAGAAATATCTATCATGTGAGCTCATAATAATTGTTCCACTATAATTTTTTAAATATTTTTCTAACCACTCTAAAGTATCAATATCTAAATTATTGGTTGGTTCATCAAGAAGCAAAATATCTGGATTTGAGAGCATAATTGTTGCAAAACCGACTATTGTTTTTTCACCACCAGATAAACTTAAAAATGGTCTATCTAATAAATTATGATTAATTTTAAATTTATTACATATTTCATTTATTTTTGAATCAATAGAATAACCATCCAAATCAACAAATCTTTGTTGTAAAACACCATACCTGTCTAATATCTTTTCTAATTCTTTACTATCAGCAATTCCCATTTTTTCTTCTAATCGTTTCATTTCTGTCGCAATATCATAAGTATCTTTAAAAGTTGAATTTAATAGTTCCCTTACTGTCGTTTCATTATTATCAATAAAAGGCATTTGTGAAAGAAAGCCTATTTTAGCACCTTTTCTAATTGTAATTATTCCAGAGTCAGGTGTTTCTTCTTTCGTTATTAGTTTAAATAAAGTAGATTTACCACATCCGTTTGGGCCAATTAAACCAACTCTTTCACCAGTAGAAACCTCTAAATCAAAAGAGTCAAAAACATTTTTGAAACCAAAATTTTTTTTAACACGTGATGCTGCTATTTCAATCATATATAAATCACCTACATTTCATTAAAATTAAGTTCAATATAATTAAATTTATTATATTTATCTGATTTTAAATAGTATCCATTCATTTTTAATAACGGAATTTTATATTTTAATTTTAATAATTTTTTATTAATTAAATCCAACAAATATTTTTTATGTGTTACATTATACATTTTAAGAATAGTTTTATAAATTGAATTTTTTTCTAAAATCACGAAAAAGTAAGAACCATTTATTATAGATGATTCTGTAATGTATTCTAAGTGGTTAAGAGTAATATTTAAATCACATGTATTTTTAATATTAAATTTATTTTCAACTAAATCTATTTTAAATCCAACTGCTTCTAACTGTTTTTTTATTTCTTCAGCAATTATTTTATTTGGATAAAAATTGTTATACCCCAAAGTTAAGGGTTTAATGGACTTTGTTGTATCAATATTTATATTGATTTTTTTTCGCTTAATATTAGTTATACTATTATTTACAATAAAAGACTCATTAATATCATACTTATTATCTAACATATTAGCAATTTTATCTTTATCTATTATATCAGATATGATTTTTCTGATTTTTTTATATCTATTTCTCATCATTTCATTAGAAAAAATGATATTTAAATAAATGTAGTTATTCTCTCTTATATAATTATATTTATCTATATTATTGATATCACACATAGTATTATTGGTAATTTGAATTATCTTGTTATTAAATAATTTATAATCATTTAGACCATCAGTTAAAATAAACTTAATTACTTCTGCATCTTTATTATGAATTTTTTCTCTATAAAATTCATTACGTTTTAATATAATAAAATTTTTCCCCGTTTTTTCTATATAATAAGCACCGCTAGTATAATTGTTTTTTAAACAGCAAGCACTATAAATTGATAATATTTCATAAGATTTATCATTTTTCGTTTTATTTACTAATTGAAATGTACAATCATCTAATATTTTTATATCAGTAAAGAAATGTCTAAATATTATCCCTATGTGCGTTTTTGAATTTAATATATGTCTAAAAGTATGATAATAATCGTTTGCTGTAACTTTATCTCCGTTATAAAAATATAAATCATCTCTAATTTTAATGGTTAAAATTTTATTATTATTACTATATTTATAGTAACTGCAAGAATTTTTAATTATTTTGTTTTTCTTTAAACTATATTTAAACAAAGTATCGCTTGTAGCAGAATATATTATTTTACTAGAATAATCATTAGAATCAATAATATTTTTTGATAAAGGTAATGTATCTATACTAAAAGTTATCATTAATAAACTCCTTAATTTCATTAAAAATATCAACATTATTTTCATCATCATTCATGGATATTCTCATAACATAATTTTTTTCGTTTATATCATAGTAAGAATCAAGAGCTATATAATCAAAACCAAAACTACAAGCATAAAATAGTTTTTCATTTTTGTTCACAAATAATTTTATACTATTTTCTATAATATTACTTTGACATTCATTATCTAATTTTTCATTCAAAACATACAAGATAAATTTTTGATGTTTTGGTAATATTATTTTTCCTTTTTTAATATTATCTTTTAAAAAAGTATATAATTTATAATTATTATTCTCTATTTGCTTTATTCTTTGATTATTTATTTTCTTAAATTTCTTATCAAAAATAAATTCTGGAAATTTATCAGGGAGACACAATGCTCCAAATTTACCTAATAGATAATAACTTTCTGAAATAATTCTTTTTATTATTTGAAATTTTTCATTATCTGTTTTGCGTGGTATTAAATATACTAGTGAACCCAAACTAGATATTTCAGAACCCATCATATCTAACTTAGTATGACTTCTAACTAAAACACACAATAAATTTTTGTTAATAACGCTCGAAATCAGTTTATTCAACTCATTTGGTAAAAAACAAGTAGTATCAATTACTACAGCAAAAATATTATCATTATTATTTATAAGATTTATATATCTTTTAATATCGAATTTTTTCGCAATTGTATCAATATACAATATGTTTTTATTAATATTATTTTTATCTTTTATATATTTATTATAAAAATCATAAGTTTCAAAATAAATATCTTCATCTGGTAATAAAAATGAAAAATCATCTAAAACTGTATTTATTGCTAACAATAAAGATGTTATTGCGCTCATGCCACTATTAGTAAAAAAAACCTTTGACTTATAATGGTTATTTTTTTCTAATTTATAAAAGTCATTACAAAAATTTGAATAATTAATATAGCTATCATACCTTGTATAAGAATATTTATATGAAATATGATTATTCGTAAAGATATTTTCATATTCTACTGAATTCTTATTTGTTACAGTTATATTATATTTTCCTTGAATATTAATAAATATATTTCTTTTAAAATCAATATAATCATTAAGAGATAATTTATGTGGTAAAGAAACTTTATATTCATTTTCTAAATACTTTATTTCATCTTTTTTATAAATATAATAACTATTCATAAAATATCACCTCTGGAGAATTTGAACCGTTAAATTCTTTACACCAAGCATAAGAATATCCATTTAATCCAACAAAAACTATCTTATCATTAATTGATATATTAACTTTTTTATTTGTTACAGTAAAAATGTCTTTCTCATAACAACTATTGCCAGAAATGATATAAGTAAACTTATCTTCTTTTTCATATTCCAAATTAACAGGTTTCAAAACTGACCATTTTGCAACACTATCTTTTCCAGCATTTATATAAAATATTTTTTTGTTAGATATCTCATTTGTACTTATAACTTTGGTAACTAAATATCCACAATTTTCAAACCAATTTTCACCAACTTCAAATATAATTTTTATTTTATTATCTATATATTTTCTGATTTCAATTATGTTTCTCTCGAAGTTGCTAACATCTATGACATCCCAATTACCACCAAAATTAATATAATCTAGATTTTTAAATATAGTTATACATTTTCTTGCAAAATTTAAAATATGCTTAAGTTTCTTTTTTTTATTTTCCTCATAAAAATGAAAACTAATAGATTTTATTTTTTTATTATTAATAGATTTTATTTTTTCAATAGGTATCCCAAATTTACTAAATTCAGTTTTGTTTTTTATATAAGTATTTATTCTTATTCCATTATAAAATGTTTTGTTAGTTAATTCATTTAAACTATTTAAATTATATATAATATTATTATATTCTTTTTTGTTAGATATAGTTGGAGTACCATTAAAAGAAATTAATGTATCTTTGTTTATGATTTTATCAATTGTGTTAAATTCATTTTCATTAGCTATATCATAACCAAACCCAAAGTCGAAAAACAATTTTAAAACTTTATATTCAGGAAATGCTTTAACTGGAAAAAGAAACTCAACATTATATTTAGTTTTTAAGAATAATAATTTTTGAATGTTTAGTTTTAATTGTGATAAATCATATAACATTAATGGTGATTCGTTTACTTGATAATTTTTAATTAAATCATTAATATCTTTCTTTTTCATAAATTACATTCCTATCAAAATCAATTTCACATTCTTTATTTAATGAGGTTACTTTTTTCTTTTTATTCATCATATAAAATATAATATCTTTTGCCATATAATTTGATATCAAAGAATTTGTTATTCCAAATGATCCTTTACACGGAAAAACACCTTCTAAAGAACATAAAACATTATTAATTTTTTTTAAATATTTATTAAACCCTTTTTTGTTGTATAATAGTGGTCCAAACACACCCTTAGTTTGACCTACTCCTCCGAAAATACAAGCAATATTTCTTTTTAAACATACTTCAGCAATATATTTTTGAATCAAAAATATAGGTGTGTCGGCTGCACAGACAATGAAGTCAGGATTATAATCACCGACAATATAATCAAGGTCATTTGAAGAACAGATTTTTTTATTATATGTTGAAATTGTTAATCCAGAATATTGTTCATTTAGATTTGATTTTATTTTACTTACTTTTAAACTCCCAACATCAGTTTCCTTATATTTAAATTGTCTATTAAAATTTGTTGTTTCTACAATATCAAAATCAATAATTCCATAACTATTAAATCCGACAGAAATGAGATAGTCGATTATTGCTGTACAAACTCCACCTGCGCCAACAAATAAAATTTTTTTTTGGTTATTATTTTTTATATAATCAATTTTTTTTGCATCCGAAAATATATTTTCCAAATATATTTGATATTTTTCATATCTAGTGTTGATATATTTTTCGGATATTGGACTCAATTTTTTTATTACCGATTTGTCATATAAAAACTTTAATTGTTCTTCTGTGAAAAATTTTAAATCAGTAGAAAAAATATAATTGTTTTTTTGAACTTTAAACAACATATTATAAAAATTCTCATCAAGTTTTTCTTTTATCTTTTTATTATTATTTTGAATTAAAATATAATTGTTCTTTATAAAAATAAGTTTAGTGTTATCATTAAATATATATTTTGTCATAATAATTATCCTATTACCTAGAATGTCTAGCATAAACTAAAGAATTGTTACTTTTTTTTTTAGAAAAATATCGTTGCATTATTAACCTAATATTTTCAAAATCAGTATATGTTAAAGAATTATAAAATGTATCAATATTAGCATCATTATCATAATTACTTGCTTTTCTTATTTCTCCATCTCTAAGTTCAAAATATTCTGGGGATGTTGCACCAATATTGCATATTTTTTCATAAACTTCATTTCTATTTGTAGATACGCTAAATAAGAAATCTCTTATTTTGATTAATTCTTCATCTGATAAGTTTAAATTTCTATTAGTAAATAAATCATTAAAATTTAAATTATACTTTTTTAATAAGCTAATTGAATCAAAATAGCATTGTCTTAAAGCGTAACCTAATGGCAACATTGCATCTAAAATTAAATTAGTAGCCGCACCAATTTCATCAATGATTAACTTTTCTTTTTCATTTGCGCCATTTTGTTTGTAATTTACTAAATCACTTAACATATTTAATGACTCATTATAAAATGTTTCAAGCATAATAGAGTCTTTATTTTCTACAATTTCCATCATTTTTTGATTCATTTCATTATAAAAAGGTAATTTTTTAAATCGTTCTATTTCTAAATACCATAAATATTTATCATCAAAATGTTGTTCTGGTGAACTATTAAACATTGTTCTAGCATATTTTTCTACTTTTTCCATATTTTTAGGAGTAGCATTTTCACTATTCATATGTAACATTAATCCGCCATAAGTTGATTCAAAAAATACATTAAAATTATCAAAATCAACCCTATGTGCATTATCAAAACAATATAATTCTCCAAATTCAAAACCTTTTTCGGTATTTAATGTATTTTCAATACCATTTGATATAACTTTACCATTTGAAGCATCTAGAACTATTTTAGTACCAGTAGGAAATAAATTAATAGCATTTTTGTACCCAGCGATACATGGTATTCCTAACTCTCTTGAAACAATAGCAGCATGTGATAATGCTGAACCTTCTTCTGTAATAATTCCTTTTGCTTTTTTTATTGCTGGCATATATAATGTTTCTGTTACTCCTGCAACAAGAATTGCTCCTTCTGGAAAATTATCAATTTCTTTTTTTATTTCTTCATCCGATTGATTTTCATCAATTACATAAGTTTCACCTTCCGCATAGCCTCTTGAAGCAACTATTCCAGAATTTTCAGTTGTTTTATTAATAAATACTGTTGAAGTAATAGGCCGTGCTTGTACAAAATATGGATTCCCGTTTTTATCAATACACCATTCAATATCAAGTGGTCTATCACTTATTTTTTTAATTTTATTAACAAAAGGGAATATATTTTTTAATGTGCTCAAATCTAAAAGATTTCCTTCTACTCTTATACTTGTTTCATCTATCTCATTGTTTTTAACTTTAATTATTATTTGTGCTGGTTCTGCTGCCCCACTTACCAATTTATCAGCAAGTCCCTCAACACATTCAAATAGTATAACATTATCGCCATTAATATCCATTGCGTCAGAAAATAATACACCTGCAATTTTTGGTTCAACCATTTCCTGTATTACAATATTCATTATTTGTCTTTCATTATTTGAATATGCTTTTACAACATCAGTTGTAGCACTTGCATTAACTTTTTGGATAGCTCTCAAAACACTTTCAATGTCATTATTTACATTTAATTCAGTTTCAAATATACCAGCAAACGATTTATTAATACCATCTTCAGCACATGCTGATGATCTTACTGCTAATTTCTTTGATGAATCAAGTTTTTTTAAATATTGTTGAATTAAATATATATCATTGTTATCATAATTTAAACTCAATGTGTCATTAATTACAAATCCAGAAGGAACTGGAACCATCATCTTATTCAACAGTGCTAATCCAGATGCTTTTCCTCCAGAAATTGAAGTAGCATCTTTTAAATCCATAATTTTCATTTTTTATTACCTCCATTACATAAATCTAATAATCCAAAAAGACTGTATCGCTATTTGATACAGTCCAAATCACAATTTAGATTATGATCTATGTGTCTCACAAATAGCCAATAATTCTAAATCATTTTTATCTAATTTCTTAAAAAATAAAGATTTGATAAATTTTATCATATATTAGCCCTCCTTATCATTGGATTATAATGATAAATTAAAGCTTTGTCAATAGATTTTATTATATTTAATAATTTACATAGTGTTTTTTTCAGAAATAATACAATGATTAATAATATTATATAGATAACTAATCATATTTTCATAAACTTTTTTTTGTTTTAAATTAATATTTAAAATTTTTAATGCTTCATCAATACTGTTAACAGAAGAAGATTGTTTTATAAATTTAAAATACTTATTTATATAATTTGAATCTTCTTGTATATTTTTAAATATATTTATTGAAATTATTAACGCGACAATATAACGTAATGGATATATGTCATTATATATATTATTGTCAATAATAAAATCAATATTATCTTTATTTATATGAACTTCTTCATTATAAAGATTTTTTGTTATTTCATAATATTTTTCTTTAATATAAGAATAATCATTGTTGTGGTATAAATAAATGTCCTCTAAAAATTCAAATTCTATTATACCATTAACTAATATTTTCATTACACTATCTAAAAAGTAAATATTATTCGATAAATTGTTTTTAACCAAATAATCATTTAATAGAATTTCATTTAAAATGGCAGATATTTCTGAAATTAAAATTTCTTTAGAAGTCATAAATTTGTTATCAATATAATAATTATACATTAAATGACCCAATTCATGTACCGTAACAAAAATATTCTCAATAGTATTAAGGTTTTTGATTAATATAAATCCATTACCAGATAAATTACTAATGGTTAATCCTTTATTATTCAATGTATTATCAATAATAATACTATTCTGTAATTTATTTTTAATATTGCTTATGTAATTTTCTCCAAACAATGAAAATACTTCTAGAATATTTTCTAATTTAAAATTAATATTATAATAATAATTATATGAGAATAGCTCAATTTGAAATAAATTATCATTTTTCAATATTTTTTTCTTATATGAAACATACATATTTAATATTTCACTTCTTTTTATAATTGTCTTTATATTACATAAACAGTTATAATTTATATTGTTTTCAGTCAAAATATTTGAAAAATAATTTTCAATACACAAATTGTTATTAATAATGGAAACAATGTGTTTTTTAAATCTTTTTTCATATTCATTTATTTTTTTTGTAAATTTATGATATATATATTCTTTATTACTATGGGAATTTATTAAATCCATTAAATCATAAATATTAGAAAAAGAGACCATTATTTTTTTATTCTCAACAAATACATCTACTTTAAAGTTATTATAAAATTTAATATAATATTCATCTTTACTTATTTTATAATTTTGTTTTAAATACAATAAATACTTATTATCACTATTGTTTCTAGAAAATTTTTGAAAATAATCAAATAACAAATCACAAGTTTTAATATATTTATTTTTGAATTTTTGTATTGTTTTATTGTTTTTTTCAAATTGTAGTCGATTAATTTTTTTGGAATAAAAATTGTAAAAATTATCATATTTCATATTGCTATAAGTGTAAGTAATTCTTTTATGGAACCGAACAATATTACTATGGTTTTTTGAATTGTTTATTATTTTAATAAATTCACAATATATTTTTTTTAATTCTTTTAAATTATATTTCATATCATATTTTTTAAGATCATTAATCACTTTTCTTTCAAAGTCATATTTTATTAAATCCATAGTAAAATCGAACTCCTTATTATGTTACAATTAGTATTTATATAAATTTTTAGTTTTGTACGAGTATACGAGTAATTATATAATTAAATTATCACCATAATATAACTTACAATTATATTATATATTAAATAAACACTTTATTTTTCTTTTTAAAATTTTAGAAAACTAATATCCCTTTAGTGTGTCTATAATATCATAAAATTTTATATGTAGCAAATCTTGGAATGTCATAGTTTTTGCAAACATTTAATATAAACAAGATATACTATTTACACAAATTTAAAGCATAAAATATTATTTTATAATTATAAAATTAATGAGAAAATGATATTCTCTTATTTATAATGATAATAAGATTTTATTTATATGAAAAAATTAAAATTAATTTTCATTTATTAACAATTCATTTAAAATAAGTTTTTCAATTTTGTATTACTTATAGTATGAAACATCTTTATAGTAATAGTCTTACTATTTAAATAATAAAAGCATCTGATTTCAACAATAGTTGATTTCAGATGCACCCGAATAGGGAAAGCATTTGATTCACGAGAGTCAAATGTATCCTTTTTTATTTTATGAGTTTTCACTCACCTATATACATAATAACATAGAATATACATTTTCACAAGTATTCATTCATATATTTATTATAGATATGAAGGTGAACTATGAATAAGAATATTTTTATAAAATCTACACTTATTTTAGTATTAGGAGGGTTTCTTACTAAAATTTTAGGAATGATTATTAAAGTTTTTACCACAAGAATTGTTGGAACCGAAGGTATTGGACTTTACATGTTAATTACTCCTACTTTTAATTTATTTATTACACTATCACAACTGGGTTTTCCAATTGCGATTTCAAAGTTAGTAAGTGAGGATAAAACAAATAATAAAAAAATTATATTTTCTACAATCTTCGTATCAATAATATTTAATACATTATTAATATTATTAATATTTTTAATTGCTCCTTTTATGTCAAATATTTTATTAAAAAATAGTAATACATATTTACCAATTGTCTGCATTGGATTTACCCTACCCTTTATTGGTATTTCAAGTATTGCTCGTGGATATTTTTTTGGAAAACAAAAAATGATTCCACACGTTGTATCAAATGTTTTTGAACAAATTATAAGACTAATAATAATAATTTTTATTACTCCTATTCTTTTAAAACGAGGTATAAATTTTGCAGTAGCAGGATTAGTTATTTATAATGTTGTTAGTGAATTATTATCTATTTTAATTTTATATTTTTATTTACCAAAAAAATTTAGAGTTACAAAAGAAGAATTAAAACCTGATAAATCAATAATTAAAGATGTAATGCAAATATCTATTCCAACAACTTCTTCTAGGTTAGTTGGATCACTTGGTTATTTTTTAGAACCAATAATCATTACACAAACTATGCTTTTAGTAGGCTACTCTACTAAATTTATAACCTATGAATATGGAATAATTTCTGGATATGTTATTCAAACATTATTAATGCCTTCATTTTTCGCGATGGCAATTTCTCAAGCGTTAATTCCTGTAATAAGTAAAAGTTATTCTAATGGACACATAAAACATGCTAAAGAAAAAATTAAACAAGCGTGCGTAATTTCATTTAGTATAGGATTAATTGTTACAAGTGCTTTAATTATTTTCCCTAAATTTTTCTTAAAATTATTTTATAACACTACTGAAGGTGTAAATTATTTAAGAGTTTTAGCTCCATTCTTTTTAATATTCTATATTCAAGGTCCTTTAACAAGTGCTTTGCAAGCAATGAATAAAGCTCGTGATGCCTTTAGTGCAACCCTAATAGGAATTATAATTAAATGTATATTATTATTTGGATTATCTTTACTTAGAATTGGAATGTATCCATTAATAATTGCTACTATAGTGAATGTTTTATATGTTACTCTACATCATTATAAATTAGTTAATAAAAGTTTAAAAAATAAATAAAAAGTGTAATCAAACACTTTTTATTTTATAACTAATTTATTATTATCAACATCTATTGTTAATTGCTCTCCATATTTTATATTATCTAAAACCAATTCTTTAGCAAGTAATGTTTCAATATTTTTACTTACAAATCTTTTTAGTGGACGAGCTCCATATATTGAATCACTACCATGTGAAACAATATAATTTTTAGCTTCTTCAGTTAAAGTAATATTAACATTTTTATCACTTAATCTTTTATTTAATTCAAAAGTTAGTTTATCTAGAATTTTATACATAGTTTTTTGATTTAATGAATTAAATATAATTATTTCATCAATGCGATTTATGAATTCTGGTCTAAATGTGTTTCTTAACTCTTTCATAACAAGTTCATTTGCTTTTGATTCTTCACTTAATATATATTCACTACCTAAGTTAGAAGTCATTATTATTATAGTGTTTTTAAAATCTACAGTTCTACCTTGCCCATCTGTAATTCTACCATCATCTAATATTTGTAATAATATATTAAATACATCTCTATGAGCCTTTTCAATTTCATCAAATAAAATTATACTATATGGATTTCTTCTTACAGCTTCTGTTAATTGTCCTCCATCATCATATCCAACATATCCTGGAGGAGAACCAATTAATCTAGCAACTGAATGAGCTTCCATATATTCACTCATATCAATTCTAATAATATGTTTTTCATCATCGAATAGTTCGTAGGCTAATGTGCGCGCAACTTCTGTTTTACCAACGCCTGTTGGTCCTAAAAATATGAATGAACCAATTGGTCTATTCGGATCTTTAATTCCTGCACGAGCTCTAATTATTGCTTCACTAACTAACTCTAATGCATTGTCTTGACCAATTACTCTTTTTTTCATATTTTCTTCTAAATTTAATAACTTTTCCTTTTCACCTTCAACTAATTTAGTTATAGGTATTTTAGTCCAACGTGAAATAATACTTGCTACATCTTCTTCACTAACAGTATCACTTAACATTTTATTAGAATCTTTTTTCTTTAATTCAGAAAGTTCAGTTTCTAATTTTGGTATTGTTCCGTGTCTTAGTCTAGCTGCACTTTCTAAATCATAATTATTTTCAGCAGTTTCTAATTTGAATTTTGCATCTTCTAGTTCTTGTTTCTTTTTATTAATATTTATATTTATAGATTTTTCTTCTTCCCAAGATTTACGAATATTATCTTCTTTTGCTTTTAAAGTTTCTAACTCATCATTAATTTTTTCAACTCTATTTTTACTTATGTCATCTTTTTCCTTTTTTAAAGCTTGTTTTTCTATTTCTAATCTCATTATTTTACGAGTTAGTGTATCTAATTCAACTGGTACAGAATCCATTTGTACTTTTATTGTTGCACAAGCTTCATCAATAAGATCTATTGCCTTATCAGGTAAAAATCTATCAGTAATATATCTATTTGACATATTAGCTGCAGCAACTAATGCTTTATCAGATATTGTAACTCCATGATGAACTTCAAATCTTTGTTTTAAACCACGTAATATTGTAATTGTATCTAATACATTAGGTTCAGAAACTATTACTTTTTGGAAACGTCTTTCAAGAGCACCATCTTTTTCAATATATTTTCTATATTCATTTAATGTAGTTGCACCAATTGTATGAATTTCACCACGAGCAAGTAATGGTTTCAACATATTACCCGCATCCATTGCCCCATCGGTTGCACCTGCACCAACTATCATATGTATTTCATCTATAAATAAAATTATTTTTCCATCGCTTTCTTTTATTTCTTTTAGAACAGCTTTTAATCTTTCTTCAAATTCACCTCTATATTTAGCACCTGCAATTAAAGCACCCATATCAAGTTCAAAAATTGATTTATCTTTTAGGCTGTTTGGGACATCACCTTTTACAATTCTCCAAGCAAGTCCTTCAACAATTGCAGTTTTACCTACACCTGGTTCACCAATTAAAACTGGATTATTTTTAGTTTTACGAGATAAAATTCTTGTAATATTTCTTACTTCTTCATCTCTACCAATTACAGGATCTATTTTTCCTTTCTTAACTTCTTCAACTATATTTCTACCAAATTTTTCAAGAGGATTTTGAATAGATTCTGCAAAAGGATTCATGTTATTGTTCATAATATCAGTCCTTTCTAATTATTCTATCAAAAAAGTGAATGGCACTTCCATTCACTTAATAATTATATCACTTTTTTAGCACTTGTCAATAGTGAGTGCTAAGACTTTTTTCTAACACTTTCATCCACTTCTTGTGATAATTTTGGTTTTATATCTAATTCATATATTGAATCACATATTTTATAATAGTAAAATCTTTTAATTTGTGTCAAATCACCATCTACTATTGCCATATTCATTACTTTGCCATATTCTTCTCTTTCTCTAGCTTTTATATATATTGGTGGAATGTCCGCAATAATAAATAACAAATTTGTAAATGCTCTTATTGATCTTCCATTCCCATCTAAAAATGGATGCATTTTAATTAATTTACATTTTAGTTCTACACATTCATCTATATATTCTATGATATTATCAATATTACTTATTTTATCATTTTTAAGTTGTAATCCCCTTTTTATTAAATCCTGTGTTGGTAAATATAATTCATTTAATTTTTGAGGAATAAAACTCCAATCTTCCGTTTCTACTCCACTATTAGGTAAAAAAATGGGTTGATTTCTTAATTTGCCCCCAAATTCTGGATGTGGTGCTTTTGAATAAATTAATTGATGCAATCTTAAAACCGTATAAATATTAATATTATTCATTCTCTTTTCATTATGAATATAATCGTATGCAACTTCTAGTCCTTCCCTTTCACATTTTTCATGAACATTTTCTATTTCGTTCTCATTTTTAATATAATTGTTTTTAAACTTATTAACTAAACTATCAAATCTTGGATTATCTATTTCAGAATAATATGCTTTAATAATATTTTGTGGAATATAATTATCTTTTGAATATAAATTACCTTCTTTTTTTCTTTTTTGATAATTTTCAAAGATTAACATAATAAACATATCTAAATCAATTTGTTTACTTTCTAAAATAGATAATATATCATAATTCTTATCCATAAATATTCACCTCATTGTTTACTATATCTATTATTTGATCTAAATGATTAATAACATAAAATCCTTTACTATTTAATTTTTCGGAAAATCTAACACCAATTCCTCCAGCCTTTGTCCATTCTCTTAAATTACCAGCAAAATCATCAATTAGTATTGCATCTTTTGTATGTACCATTTTTGTTTTTGAAATTTTCTTTGGCACAGGAATAAAAGTAATATCTTTAAAATATTTTCTAATATATTCTATTTTAGCAATTGCTTCTTCTAAGGAATTTACGTGTGATAATATATTTATGTTAAACATATTACTATCTATTATTTTTTGAATACATTCGATTGAATTATTAATCTCAGAACATTCTTTATTTATAAATACTTTCCAATTAAGATTACTATACATTTCTGTACAAGTTTCTTCATTTATTTCTTTTCCGCTATCAGTAATCTTTTTATATCCCACTTCAATTGTATTCATTATTACACCATCAAAATCTATATATAAATTTATCATACTACTTGTCCCTACTTTCTAGTTTTAGTGCTAAATCTTTTATACTCCTAAATTTATGATTAAGTCCGGATTTACTTAGTTTTATATTTGTTTCTAAATTCATTATATCGCTTAATTCTTGTAATGATGATTCTGGATATTTTAATCTATAATTAATTACTTCTTTAGTTTTTTCATCTAACAAATCTAATGCATCATTATCTTTAATTATATTAATATATTCAATTTGTTTATATGCGGTATTTATAGTTTTTTCTACATTTGCTTGTTCACAATTATTTAATCTATTTGTCATATTTACATGATCTCTATATATTCTAATATCCTCAAAATATAAAACTGATGAATAAGCTTTCATCACTCTTAAAAAATCACTAATCTTCTCAGATTCTTTTATATATATCATATAACCTTTTGACCTATTTAAAACTTTACTTTTAAGTTCTAAATGATTCAATAACTTATTAATTAAATCAGCTTGTCCTTTTTCTTTCACTAAAATTTCTAGATGGTATCTAGAAGTTTTAGGATCATTTACACTACCACTAGAAATAAAGCAACCTCTTAAGTATGCTTTAATTTCTTCATCATCACTAATTAAATATTCATTAGGTAAAGTTTTAATTTGATTGTTTTCAATTAGTGATAAGTCGTTTAGTATAGTATGCTTATCATCAATGTATTCTAAAATATATGAATTATTTCTATTGAAATTATATTGTCTACGAACAGTAATTTTTGGAACTATATTATATAGTTTTTTAATTAGACTAAAATATCTACGCGCTATACTTGCATTCTCAGTTGTAATAATTATTTTATTATCAATAATTATTGAACTATTAATTAAAAATCCACATAGTTCTGAAATAAATTCATTTTTATCACATTCTAATTTTGATACTTCATTTTTAACAATTGTAGTAAATGACATATTATTCACCTCTAATTAGATATGAAAAGATTAAAAATGCAGTTTTCATTGAGTTATGTCTAACTTGATTTTTATCATTTATATGTACCAAGTTATCAGCAATAACTTCAATATTTAATTTTTTTAGTTCGTGTTCATCTACTATTACAGGTTCACTTTTTTCTAATCTTTTATATCTATCTTGTATATCTACATCAATATATTTTGAATTTACAACTACTGCATCTAAAAAATCAGTTCCTACATATTTGTTTAATATTTTTACATAATCACTAACTTTGAAATTATCCGTTTCTCCATGTTCAGTCATTATATTACAAATATACATTTTTTTAGCTTTACTCTTTTTAATAGCTTCTGTCATTTCATCACAAATTATATTTGGTAATATACTTGTATATAAACTACCTGTTGAGAACACAATCAAATCCGAATTTAAAATTGCATCGATTACTTCAGGAACAACTTTTGGTGTTTCTTTATAATAAATTGTTTTTATTACTTTTCCAGCTTTAGTGATTTTTGATTCACCTTCTAAAATTTCTCCATCACTTGTTTCAGCCATTAAAGTTGTTTGCTCTTCAGTAAACGGTAAAATTTTACCTTTAATATTTAAAATTTTTGCAAATGCTGAAACTGCACCTACCATATCACCTGTAACATCTAACATTGCTGCAAGTAATAAATTTCCTACTGGATGCCCATTTAAATCACTATTAGTTTTAAATCTATATTGTAATAATTGTTCCAAAATTGGTTCAACTTCTGATAAACTTACCATTACATTTCTTAAATCCCCAATAGCAGGTATATTAAATTCTTCTCTAAGTCTTCCTGTTGAACTTCCATCATCGCTAACAGATACAACTGCAGTTATATCAACAGGAAATTGTTTTAATCCTCTAAGTAAAGTTGATAACCCGGTTCCACCACCAAGCACTACTACTTTTTTGTTCATACACTTCACCAGCTTTCATTTATGATTATACTATAAATGGATAAATTCATCTATAAATTTATCTATTTTTGACACATTAAATCCTTTTTGATACATTTTTTGTCTAAGTTTTAATTTAAGTTCATTATCAGTATATTTTCTTGATAGTTTCTTATATTCTTTTTGAAATTCCTTTTCTAAAATCGCATCATTTTCGTGTATGTTTGTTTCATCTAATTTATATATATACATTTCTTTTGGATATCCTAAATCCGTTAAATGTGTTTGTATTTTATTTTTTAACATTGTATTTGAATATTTAGTATTATTTTTAATATATTTATTTATTATTTTTTCTATTTTTTCATCAAAAATGGATTTATCAACTTTTTCTAAATATTCATTGATTACATTTATATCTATTTTATGTTTTGATAACTCATTTTTAATTTTTAATGGTCCATAATTTGTAAGTATTGTTTTATCATTTATAAATGACTCTGTAAACAAGTTATCATTAATTAATTTATTATTTTTAAGTCTATCAACAGTTTTGTTGATAAGTTCTATGTCATATTCGTTTTTTTCTAAATAATCACGTATTTCTTTTTCACTTCTAATTCTTAAACTAATGTATTTTATGCATTTTGAATATATACTTGATGAATTATTATCTTTATTTATTTTATTTAGTAATTCTTCATCTATATATTTATTAACAAGTAAATTATTTTTAATAATTACATCTTCATAAACATTTATTTTTTGATTATTATCTAAATATAGTTCATATTGATCTTTATTTTTCTTTTTAAATTTTGTTATTTCCACATGTATCACCCTTTTTAATTGTAACATACGTTTGTTCGAAAAGTAAATATTAAATTTTTAATAAATTTGGTTATTATAATTATTCTTTAGAAAAAAAGTCGAATATATTAAAGTGTAAATAGAAAGGAGATCAAAAAAATATGTCATGTTTTGATAATCAAGCATCAATGGCATCAGCAGCCAATACATTCCAAAGAAACAATGAAGGATGTGGATGTAACTGTGAAAATGATGGTATTATACAAATATTACAAAGAATTTTAAATGCACAAGAACGTGCGGAAAGATTTGAGGAGGAAGAAGAATTTTGCGATAGAGCAACTCTAGGTTGTTGTAAAAAAGTACAAGAATGTAATACAAGACCTTTAAAATTATTTTCTTGTGGTGGTGATCCATTATTAATAGAATATACTCTAGATGGATATACTAATACAACAAATATATTCAGAATAGAAAAAATTGATGGATGTGTTTGTACTTTTAGATGCTTAGCACCTAATCCTGATCAAACATCATGTTTCCCATATGTAAAAACAAGTGATTTCTTTAGTATTGATATGGGATGTTGTTGTAAAATTTTAAAATGTTTAGAAGATACTCACGTTGAATGTTTATAGAAAAAACACACATTATTAATCCCCCGCTAGAGATGCGTTTTATGCATCTCTTTTTGTGTGTTTTTCTACTATATTATATGCATAAATTCTAAATTAGTTAAAAAGACTTAATCTTTTAATTTAATTAAGTCTTGAGATAATTCTTCTAATGCTCTACCAATTGGTTTAGCTGATTCATATTCATTTTCTTTCATTTGATAAAAACTTTCTTTTTCTATTTGTCTTGCACGTTTTGCAGCGATATGAACTAATTCATATTTTGAATCAACTATATTTAATAGTTTATCTATTGATGGATATATCATATGTATCACACACTCCCTCTATAATAATAATATAAACTTTTAAACATCTAAATACAATAGATTTTACAAAACTTTACATTTTATTTGTCAAAAAAAGAATACCATTTTTAGTATTCCTTTACTTCTTGTTTTGATGCCATAACTCCATTTAGTAACATATTAAAGTATTCAATATTTCTATCTGTATTTTCAAATATATTTAAGTGTTGTTTTGAATATGTATGTGCACTTTCTTTTGTTATAATATGACCTCTATAATTTTCTATGTTTAAATTATTGATATCTTCACGAGATATTTTCTTTGCATAACCAGTCATTAGTATTCTATCAACATCACTTACTAAAGTTTCATCATTATTTGCAACACTATTGCCTAAATTTAAATCCATTATTCTATCCATTTTAGTTGATAAATCATTTAAGTCAATATCATATGCATTAAATTCTTGTTCTAAAGCTTTATAATCTGCTTTAAAATATGCTTCAATTATTGTATCAATTCCTATTATTTCTTGAATTTTAGAGAAATTATCCATTTCTAAATCTAATAAATTATATTCACAACCAAGCATAAGTTCTATAAATCTTTCAGTTATTGCCGCATTTAATGCATTATTTTTATTTTCGCTATCAACAACACCTGTTGATATTATTCCATTTTCTTTTTTAGTTGATGCACATTTTAATAAAGATTTATAAATATGATATCTATAATTTCTATCTATTGAATCTTTTTTGTTTTTTAATTCTTCGCTTGTAATATTTTCAGGTTTTTCAAACATTAATTGATGAACTAACATTTTATTCTGTTCTTTATCATATTCTGAAATTTTTGATTCATATATATCAGCATATGTATCTATTCTAAAATCTTTCATACTTTGAGTGAAATTATCTAAATCTATTGTTGGATAACCTAATTCTAATAAATCTCCTACAAAATCAACTATTATTTCTTTATCAATTTCTTTTAAGTTTTGATTATTTTTAAGAGTTTCTACTAAGTTATTTAAATTAGTCATTTTTAATCACCAATTTAATTATACAAAAAAATCTCTTAAATGATAAGAGATTTTACAAAAGTTTACTATTTTTCTATTAATTTCATTTCTATCCCTACAACATCATATTTATTTTGTTCTTCTTTTGAATAGTATTTTTCTATATCTTTAGGATTTGCTTCTTCATCTTCACTATATCCCATAGATATTTTATCAAAGTGTTTATATAAATCTTCAAAACTATTATATTTATGAAGATTTATAACTTTAACACTTATTTTTTCTAATGTAGTCCTGTTTTCAAATTCTATTACATCACCAATATTGATTAGTTGTCTTTTTTCATCATTAAGTCTTAATTCAATAGTTTTTGTACCATTTTTAATTAATTCAAATGGTTCATTATGTAATCTCATTTCATGTTTCATAATTAATCACCTCTGAATATTTTTCAATAATTTTTAAAATATACCATAATAATCAAAATCACCAGAATTATATTCTTCTACATTTTCAATCCAAAACTCCATAGAATCTTTAATTTCATCGCATAGCATACTATAGTCACTTTTATCAACATAACCTAATTCATTCATACATTGATAAAATTTTTTAATACTTGCAGCAGTTGATTTAACTGATGATGCGGTTGACCATAAACATTTTCGTACAAACCAATCACCTAGAAATCCATCTATACATCTACAACCATCTTCCATTTTACAAAATTCATAATAATTAAGATAGTCATTAATATATAAATAAGCATTACTAACATGTCTATTAATTGTTTTAGGATTTAATTTTTTGTTTTCTAACCATTTCTCAAATTCATCAAGATATTTTTCGTTTGTTTTAATTATTTTTTCCATTTTTTTATCATAATCCATAATTACATTCTCCTTTTATATCTAAATCTTATTTTTTAATTATATTTATTAAATTTCTATATTTCAAAGTCTAAAAGTTCATCACAAATTTGTTCGTACAAATCTTGTTCATGTTTAATTGTATCAATTAAGAACATTTTATCATTTTCATATTCTTTTAACCCTCTCATATAATAAGGTTTATCATCATCTAAAACAACAAATGGCATAATATCATTTCTTAAACATTCTTTAAACATTATAATTCTACCTATTCTTCCATTTCCATCTCCAAATGGATGAATTCGCTCAAATTTATAATGGAAATCAATTATATCTTCTAAAGTAATACCTGTTTTAGAATTGTATTCACTTAATAGTTTTTCTATTTCAATTTCTACATCTTCAGGTGCAGTTGTGTTAATTACATTAACTATACCTATCATATTAGGAATAACTTTAAATCCCCCAACATTATATCTAGGATTTTCTTCATCACTAGTATTTCTTTTTAATATTTTATTCATTTCTATAATCATTTCTTTAGTTAGAGGTTCATCTACATTATCTAACATATAATCAAATAATTTGAAATGATTTTTAGATTCAGTTAAATCATCTAACTTTATTAAATCATCACTTTTAGGAATAAATGAAGATGTATTAAATATTGCTTCAGTTTGGTCACTAGTTAATCTACTTCCTTCAATTTTATTTGAATTATAAGAAAAATTAACTTGAGAAAAATGATATATATTACCTTTAAATTTAGATTCTTTCTGCTTAATTAATTCATTTTTAATTTTTTTTATATTCATAAATAATCACCTCAAAATTATTATACAAAAAAATCTCTTAAATGATAAGAGATTTTTATAAATTATCTAAAACAACAACATGAACCTTCTTGTACATGGCATACTTCATTTTCTTCTGAACATGTATAACATGGTGCATATGTATGTCTATAAACATGATGATTAATTATTTTAGTATTTACTGGACATACATGTGGTATTTCATGACAAATAGTTCTGTGAACACATTTTTCTATCGGACATTCATAAACAGGTTGCATTTTACATCCCATCATTTGATCATATCCCATCATTTCTTGTTTTGGCATTTTCATATCACATTTTCCTGCCATACCATCTTTGTTCATATCATAATTTGAATCCATTGGCATATTTACTAAATATTTATTTTTAGTATTATCCATATCATTTTGCCACATCATATTGTTATTCATATCATAACATCTGTTTTTCTTAGAAAACATTTATTTATCCCCCTTTTCTAATTTATAATATGAGGATGTTGCTTATATTGTATATGGTATTTGTCTAAAAGAAAAGAATTACTTTTATGTAATTCTAAAAAGGTAATTTCATATTTCCACTTGATAATTGTTTCATCATTTTTTTCATTTGTTCAAATTGGTTAAGAAGTCTATTTACATCTTCTACTTTCATACCAGATCCTTTAGCGATTCTAATTTTTCTACTAGCTTTTATTATTTCTGGATGTCTTCTTTCTTTTGGTGTCATAGATAAAATAATTGCTTCTATTCTAGCCATTTGTTTAGGATCTATATTTATATTATTAAGTCCCATTTTTTTAGCTCCAGGTAACATCTTTAATATATTTTCTAATGGTCCTAATTTTTTTACTTGTTTTAATTGTGATAAGAAATCTTCTAAATCAAATTTACCTGATTGCATTTTTTTAACACTTTTTTTTGCTTCTTCTTCATCGATTACTTCTTCTGCTTTTTCTATAATTGATAAAATATCTCCCATTCCAAGAATTCTACTTGCCATTCTTTCTGGATCAAATTCTTGTAATCCATCTAATTTTTCGGATACCCCTACCATTTTAATTGGAACATTTGTTAAATGTCTAATTGATAGTGCGGCACCACCTCTAGTATCACCATCTAGTTTAGTAATTATCGCACCTGTAAGTGGTAAAGTACTATTAAAACCTTCAATAACATTAATAATGTCTTGTCCCACCATTCCATCAACCACAAGTAAAATTTCATGTGGATTTATGGTATTTTTAATATTAACTAATTCTTGCATTAATGTCTCATCAATATGAAGTCTACCAGCAGTATCAATTAAAATATAATCGTGTCCAGTTTCAGAAGCATACTTAATTGCATTCTCTACAATAGTAACTGGATTTTCTTTACCTTCTGAATAAACTTCGATATTAAGTTCTTTTCCTATTTGTTTTAATTGGTCAATCGCAGCGGGTCTATATACATCACAAGCAACAAATAATGGTTTTTTATTATATTTCTTTCTTAAGTGATTACCTAATTTACCAATAGTAGTTGTTTTTCCACTACCTTGAAGCCCAACTAACATTAATATTGTTGGTTTCTTATCAGTAGTTAGTGGTGCTTTTTCTCCACCAAGTAATTCTACTAATTCATCTTTAACAATTTTTACAAACATTTCTCCAGGTGACAAACTCTTTTTAACTTCTTCACCTAATGCTTTTTCTTTTACATTATTTATAAATTCTTTTACTACTTTATAATTAACATCAGCTTCTAATAGAGCAAGTCTAATCTCACGCATCATTTCACCAATGTTATCTTCAGTTATTTTTCCATATCCTTTTATTTTACTTAAGGCATTTTGTAGTCTATCACCTAAATTTTCAAACATTATGTAACCTCCTAAGTTTATATTAAATCTTCTATTTGTTTAATCAAATTTTCATCAGAACAATTTTTAAGTATTTCTGATATTTTTTTATTCTTATCAAATAAATTTAATTTTTCTTCATAATAATATAATTTTTCTTCTACTTCCTTAATTTGTTTGTGGACTGCATTTCTACTTACATCATTGTTTTCACTAATTTCAGATAAACTTAAATTATTAAAATAATAATCTTCAAAATATTCTTGTTGTTTTTCTGTAAGAAGACTAGAATAATAATCATATAACAGTACAAGTTTTGTATTCTTATCCATTTTTTTGTTCCTCATATTTCTTAACTTTATTATCTACATTAAAATTATTATTTTCATAATATTTAACTAAAGTACTATAGTATTTATTAAAATATTTTACAAAAGTAGGATATCTTGAACCCGAATTAGATAATCTTAATGTTTTATTATCTTTATTAAACACTATATAATATTTTCCATCTTTTTTAAAAAATCTAGTAAAATCATTATCATTTATATTACTATCATCCGAATGAAATTTAAACATTTCTAATTTTTCATTATATACTGGATGAGCTTCGTATCTTTTTTTATAAAATTTTGTATTTACATTATATTCATTAATTAAATTATCAAATAATTGAGCAGTTGCGAAATATAAATTAGGATTTCCATCATCGATTATAAAAGTAGATGATTCACTAGTTCTAGGCCCTAAGTACATATAAAAATCCAAATTTCCACTTACTTGAACTGAAATATATAATTTTTTATTATCTTTTTCTAAAATAATTTTATCATTAACTTTAAAATCCATTTAGGATTCCCCCTTAAAATAAGTCTTTAAATAATCCATAAATATATTTTTCAATATCAAAGACTCTTAAATCTTCGCTTTTTTCTCCAAGACCAATATATTTAACAGGTATATTTACTTCTTCTTTAATAGCAAGTACTATTCCACCTTTTGCTGTTCCATCTAGTTTTGTTAGTACTATTCCTGTTATATTAGTAATTTCTTTAAAACTTTTTGCTTGGCTAATTCCATTTTGACCAGTAGTAGCATCAATTACAAGTAGTGTTTCATGTGGTGCATCTGGAATTATTTTTCCAATTACTTTATTTATTTTTTCTAATTCTTTCATTAAATTAACTTTATTTTGTAACCTACCAGCAGTATCAATTAGAACTACATCATAGTTTTCATTTTTAGCAATTTCTAATCCATCATACATTACACTAGCAGGATCTGCGTTTTCTTTCCCTACTACTTTACATCCTACTTTGTTACCCCATTCAATTATTTGTTCAACTGCACCTGCTCTAAAGGTGTCACCTGCAATCATCATTACTTTTTTGTTTTCATTTATAAGTTTATTAGCAAGTTTACCAATAGTTGTTGTTTTACCAACACCATTTACTCCAACAAATAAAATAACAGTAGGACCATTTTCACTGTAATTAATTTTATTTACAATAACATCATTATTAACGTATATTATAAATAATTCATCAACAATTATTTCTTTTAAATCTTCTGTATTTTCTATTTTTTCTTTTTTTACCCTATCTTTAATCTGATCTATAAAGTTCATAACAGTATTAACACCAATATCCGCCATGATTAATAACTCTTCTAATTCATCAAAATATTCTTGACTAACTTTTTTATATTTAGTACTTAATAAACTTAATTTTGATGTGAACACTTTTCTAGTTTTTTCTAAAGCCTCATCATAACTTTGAAGTTCTTTTTCTTCTTCTTTGATTTCAATATCATTTTTAATAGTTGGTTCTTTCTTAAATATATTTTTAAACTTATCAAATAATCCCATGTTATTTCACCTCGTATTAACTCATTTAACAGTTGTATTATGATATCATTAATATCAAAAAAAATCAAGATGACTCCTTGATTTTTATAACATTAAATAATTATTTTTTAACAATATTTGTATAAAACTCTTCCCACAATTCCAATACATGTTCTTTGCTATAAAATTCTGATAATTCATTTGATAGTTTAGAATATTTATTATAAAGTTTTTTATCTTCCACTAATTCTTTTAATATTTTAATAAATTCTTTATTAGTATTAGCTTTTAAATATTTATCAAATAAAATATCTTTGTATAAATCTAAATCTCTTAATAATAGTGGTGTCTTAGAATTAATTGCTTCTAATATAGCCATTGGGAATAATTCATTATAAGATGGCATAAATAATACATCAGCCATATTATACATATTATTCATTTCAGTGCGTGGTATAATTCCTAAAAACTTAACATTTTTAGGAGGATTTTCCATAATCTCTTTTAACTCTTCATATCCATCTGTGATTTTCCCAAATGAAAATCCACCACACCATACAAATGTAACTTTGGGTAATTTTTTAGCACATTCAACAAAATCTTTAACACCCTTTCTTGTTTGAACCTGACCTGCACCTAAAACTACAAATGCATCTTCTTTTATGCCATATTTTTCTCTTAATTCTTTCTTTTCTTTGGGTTTAATTTTATAAAATTTTTCCTTAGAGACATAATTTGGAATATATGTAATTTTTTTTGAACTTATTCCACATTCTTCTAAATCTTTAATAAAAATGGGATTTACAACAACTAAATGATTAGCAGTATTATAAAATTCAATTACATATTTTTTAAATATTTTAAAAGCAACTTTAGGTAATTTAATTGAACCATCTAGTGTTGTTGGCAAAAAATGTACATAAGAAACATTTACTCCGTTTTTATTTTTTTTCATTCTAAAATAACTTTTTATATCAATTGTATGACAATGAATAATATCAGTTCTTTCTTTCGAATTGACCAATATTTTAAATTTATCACTTTCTTTTACTAATCCCACTTGTTCTAAATATGCGCTTCCAACACCTTGACCATCAACTTTATCAGCGCTTGATAACATGTTTATAGATATTTTTTTCATAATAAAACCTCCGTTGTTTTATACTTCTTGGAATACTGTAATAATCATTGGTTTACATTCAGTTTCTTTATATAGATATTTTCCTAAATTTTCTCTCATAAGAGATTTTAATTTATTATATTCTATATATTTTGGATTATCTATATTACTATTAATTATATTTATACATAATTTTTTAATTTCTTCTAATAGTTCTGTACTATCTTTTACATATACAAATCCTCTAGTTATTACTTCTGGTCCAGAAATTATTTTCTTAGTTTTTTTATCTAAAGTTGTACTAATAATTACTATACCATTTTCACTTAATACTTCCCTATCTTTTAAAACAGCTTCACCTACATCAGATACAACATTACCATCAATTAAGATATCTTCTGTTTTAATTTTATCAAAACACTCTACTAAATTTCCATCTATAAATTCTACTACTTCACCATTTTGCTTTAGTAAAATATTTTCAGGCTTAATTCCTACTTCAGTTGCAACATTTGCATTTGCTACTTGAAATCTATATTCACCTTTAACGGGAAAATAATATTTTGGATTAAATAAATTAATCATTAACATTAAATCTTCACTTGATGCATGATGTAATAATTGTTTATTAGTTGAAAACATTATTACATTTGCACCTATTTTTGCTAGTTGATCTGCAGCTTTAACTGCACTTTTTTCAAAATTATCAGTTATTGGTTCACCAAATACAATTGTATCAGTATCTTTAATTTTTATATATTTATCATATCCATTAATCATACGGTTGATATTTGAAAATGATTTTTCTTTTTCATTTGATACTAAGATAATAACATCTCTATCATTTATATTTGATAAATCACCAATTCTTTTTTTATCAAATTCTAGATAATGCATATCTAGCGCATTATTTATAATATTTTGTAAAGTTTTTCCCATGATAACTATTTTTCTATTTGTTTTTTCTACTTCATTAAATAATTCTTGTATATTATAAATATGTGCGGAAAATACATTATAAATTATTCTATTCTCATTACGAGTTAAGATTTCACGTATATTTTTAGCAGTTCTATGATATGGAGAAGTGTGGCCTTTTTTCTCTGCATACATTGATTCTGTAAGTAAACATAATACACCTTGTTTTCCAATATATGCAAGTTTTCCAATATCAGTTTTATATGGTCCCATCATTGTAGGATCAAACACAAAATCTCCTGTGTACACAATTGCGCCATCTTTAGTATTTAAAACATAACCAAGTGAATCAGGAATTGAGTGTGTAACGCTTACAGGAAAAATACTGTTTTCTCCAAAATTTATTTTTTTATGTGCTTTTATTTCTACAAAGTTATTAAATTTCACTTCACAACTTTCTAGTTCCCTTTTTAAAACTTCTAAAGTGAATTTTGCTCCATATACTTTTATGTTAGGAAGTTCACTAACAATATCTGGAACTCCTCCCATATTTTCATTATGACCGTGTGTTAAAAATATCCCTTTTACTCTATTAATATTTTCTTTTATATAATCATAGTTTGGTAGAATATAATCAATTCCAAAAAGTTTGTCATCTGCATATTTAAGACCGGCATCAAAAACAAAAATATCATTATCAACTTCGATGACATACATATTTTTTCCGTTTTCATTAAGTCCACCTAAACTAAATATTCTAATTTTACTCATTTTTTCTCCTTTCTTTTTAGTTATCACTGTATAACATTATACTAAAAAATATGTATTTTGTAAATTATTTACTAATATTGACATCAATTATTAAAATTATTATAATATTCGCCAAGGAGAGAAATATATGTTAAAAATATTAAAATTAAAATTGGAACAAATTAAGTTATTGAAAAAAAATCTAGAAAATGATTCAGAAATCAACAATATAAAATTAGAAATATATTCTATACTTTTAGGATATTATGCTA
Organism: Bacilli bacterium; assembly: GCA_017435465.1. Classification (GTDB taxonomy): domain Bacteria; phylum Bacillota_I; class Bacilli_A; order RF39; family UBA660; genus JAFSEX01. The sequence continues at coordinate 127,034 of JAFSEX010000005.1, read as the reverse complement.
GAAGAAAAGATCGAGATATATTTAAAATTTATGACAATTCAAACATCGAAGAAATTGTTAATAAAATAAATAATATTTTAAATACAAATATACTTGCATTAAAAATAAAAGATAATACTCATGATAGTATGAAAATATGTATTAAACGATTAATTTCAAAAAGTCCCGAAAACATAGATAAATATAATAAAATTTTAAAAAACTTTGAATTTGGCTATGATTATTATGATGCCTATTTTGAAAAAAACAATTCAATATTTGATTATTTATTATTACACAAACCTGAGAGATTAGAAAATAAAGTTTATAAAATTAAATACAAAACAGATATCATATAATTAAAACTATAGAGTTTGATTCTATAGTTTTTAAATTTATTTAATTATTTTATATATCAGTGGTTCCTTATCTTTCTTAAATGTATTAAATTCGAAGCATTTAAGAACTTCTTTTTCAATTTCATATACTTCTTTATTATAATATATAGTAACTAATGGCATATCAACATTTACAATATCTCCAACTTTTTTATGGATAATCATACCAACAGTATGGTCAATTGTATCAGATACTTTTTCTCTTCCTGCACCTAAGAATTTCGAAAGTTCACCTATTCTATTTGTATCAATACTTGTTATAAATCCAGTTTCTTTAGATAAAACTTCTATTTTATTGTTAGATATTTCTATTGAGTTTAAATCACCTTGTTGTACATTAACCATTTCTTCAAATTTTTTATATGCACTACCATCAATTAATTTATCAGAAACCATTTTCATTGCTTCATCAATAGTAATATTTTTACTTAAGAATACCATGTATGAAGCAAGTGCTAAAGAAAGTTTTGTAAGATCATCTGGTCCATTACCTTTTAATGTATCAATTGCTTCTAAAACTTCTAATGAGTTACCAACTGCATTACCAAGTGGTTCATTCATATTAGATAAAACACACATAACTTCTCTATTGAAATAATTTCCTATACTAATTAATAATTTTGATAATTTAGTAGCCTCTTCCATTGTTTTCATAAAAGCCCCATTACCAACTTTTACATCAATAACTATTTTATTACATCCGCTAGCTAATTTTTTACTCATTATTGATGAAGCAATTAAAGGAATTGAATCAACTGTGGCTGTGACATCTCTGATTGCATATATCTTTTTATCTGCAATAGCAAGATTTTTATTAGATGAGCATAATGAAATACCAATATTCTTAACTTGATTTATGAATTCATCATTTGATAAATTAACATTAAATCCTTTAATAGATTCCAACTTATCAATAGTTCCACCGGTATTTCCAAGACCTCTACCACTCATTTTAGCAACATTAACACCACATGCTGCAACTAATGGTAAAACAATTAGTGTAGTTTTATCACCAACTCCACCAGTAGAATGTTTATCAACTTTAACTCCATCAATACTAGATAAATCTAAAATTTCCCCACTATTTATCATAGCTTCGGTTAAATAAAACGTTTCAGTATCAGTCATTCCTTTTATACAAATTGCCATTAATAGTGCGCTAATTTGATAATCTTCAATATCACCATTTACAAAACCATTAATAACATATTCAATTTCTTCTTTAGATAATGCTTCACCATTTTTCTTTTTTAATATAATATCAACAATATTCATACCCTTTTCACCTCATCTATTATAAATAATTATACCATATAATTTTATTTTTGTGTTAATTAATATACAACAAAATAGGACTTTAATATTTTAAAGTCCTATTTAAGTATTCTAGTAAGTTTATCAACTATTCTTTTTGGATTTTCACAAAATTTTTCATACAGTTCATAATTCTTTTTGATGGCTTTTATAATTTCAATATCCTTTTTAGAAATAGCAACTTGATATTCTTCAGTATCTTCGTTTATTGTAACAGTTTGTTCCATACCCATTAAATGGTTTGGTGTTGTGTTTAGTGCCACAGACAATTTAATTAAATTAGCATATTTGGGTTTTTTTGTATTTTTTTCGTATCCACAGATTGATGCCTTATTTACACCAATTAAATCTCCTAATTGTTGTTGTGTCAATCCCAAATTTGTTCGTAATTCCTTTACAATTCTACCATCAAACATACAAATTCCTCCTAGTTATCCATTTGTTAATTTAATTGTACACAAATAGTATATTATTTTGTCAAAAATTAACCTAGAGCAAACTAATTAAATTTTTTACTTATATTATCTATTACCTTTCTTGGATTTTCACATAACATATTATATAAATTAAGATGTTTTTTAAGGTGTTTTATAATTTCTATATCTTTTTTAGAAATAGCAACTTGATATTCTTCTTTATCTTCATTTATAGTAACTAATTCTTCTACTCCTAATAAATGATTTGGTGTTGTATTTAATACTTCTGCTAAATCCATTAATGTTTCTAAATTTGGAATTCTATTGTTTTTTTCATATCCACAGATTGAAACTTTTGTTACATTTACTAAATCACCTAACTGTTGTTGTGTTAATCCAGCACTAAGCCTTAACTCTTTTAATACACGCCCATTAAACATATTATTCACCTCTTTAGTTATCTATTTGTTAATGATATTATACTGTTCTTTATTTGTAACACGCATAAAATTAACTAAAAAGTAACAAAAGTATTGATTTTTCGTAGTATTTTCTTTTATAATACTTGTAGGTGGTGAGTTAATTGTGAGTAAACTAATGGAACTTAGAAAAAACGCAAAATATTCTTATCAACAAATGGCAAACAATCTTGGTATAAGTAAAACTTTCTATTGGCAAATTGAAAATGGCCGTAGAAGATTATCTTATACTATGGCAATTAAGATTTCTAAAATATTTAACATGAAACCCGATGAATTATTTTACGAAGATTTAAAAAACTATGAAGAAAAAGAAGATTAAATAATATCTTCTTTTATTTTTAGTTTGAAGTTTGTAATTAATAGTTTAAAATAAATTTTATATATTATTGATTTTTTATAAATCTTATTATATTATACTTTGTACAACTCTTATATATTTGATTATTAATTTAATAAAAGGATTGATGGAAAAAATGAATTTAAATAAATTATTTATTGGTGATATATATACATTTGATAAAGAAAAATTTATATATGGATCATATTATGCACCGTTATCTTTATCTAGTACGATTTATAATATAAATTTTAAAAACGTACATTACTTTATAAAAAAACTGATTATACTTATGTTGATTTAAGTATAAAAAATAATAAAAAAGAAATTAAAAGCAGTGATAATATAAGTGATGTAAAAATGAATGAAGATTTTGTGATGGTTGATGACAATTTAATTTCTTTTGAAAAGTTATTATTAAAAAAGAATATAAAAAGAAAATTTATAAGTAAAAAAGAGTTAAAAAATTAGTGGAAAATTAAATTAAACAATTGTTTGTTGATTTATACAATAAGAGGCAAATCACTTTGTTTCTTATTTTTTGTTAGCGCTAAAATATAATTATTAATCTAGTTTATTCCTATTTAAAAGATAGTTTTTTTTCTATCTGTTTTAACTTTTATCAGGAGTTTTCAAATCTTCTAGTAAAATTCCGCCTAATTCTTTTATTGTATTCCTTATTTTACTACCAACCATATAATGAGTCATATTAGCATTGTTTTCCATTTTAACATTATCTTTTTGTAACTTTTGTTCTGTTTGAGAAATTCTAAATAAATTAATAATTAATTCATCACTCCCCATATTATCCAAAATATCTTCTCTATATCTTAAATCTTTTCTTTTTGCAATATCATTAGCAGTCATCCCATTATATAATCCTTTATATCCAAAATTATGAAATTTATCAAAATTTTTAACTCCAGACTTCTTTGCCACTTGATTTAACGATAAATTCCCTTTTTGGTTAAATTTCTTTGATAAAGTCTTTTTTCATCTTCAGTTAACTTAGAATATTCTTTTTCACTTATTTCCATTTTTCTTGTTTGAATAGCAAAATAAGTTTGCGCAAGAGCAATTGTTTTCTTTTTTGAATCTCCATTTTGTGCAATTAAATAACAAGCATATCTAGATAATTTATAATTTAATATTTTTCTATGTGTGTTAGAACCTATCTCTACCATTTTGTCAATGTTGACAAAATGGTTATAAGTAAATTGATTACTATTTTCACAAGATTTTTTAGCTTTTGTTATGACATTTTCGAATTTTCTCCATTCTTTATATCCTAATATTTTTTGTATTTCTCTTGCTTCCCAATATTCATATTCATTTTCATCAACATGTTTAATACTTTCAAATACATCATAATTAATCTTTAAATTACACATTCCCTTTCAACTCCAATCACTATTATTAAGAAGAAGCAAATTTACTCTGCTTCTTCTTGTTTTTTACTAGCTAAAAACGATAATTTTTCTACAATTAATTGAATCATTGTAATTTTAGGACAATTTTCTTTTTCTAATTGAGTAGTTTGTAATCTACCCTTAATTCCAACTAAATCACCTTGTTTACAATATGTAGTTGCAGTTTCTGCTAAACCAGCCCATAGTGTACACTCAATATAATCAGTTTCATATTCTCCATTTGGATTTTTGAATGGTCGTGGAACTGCTATTGTTATGTTTGTAACATTTTTACCACTTTCAGTTTTTCTAAGTTCTGGTGTTTTAACAATTCGACCTGTTAAAGTTGTGATATTAAGCATTTTTTCCCTCCTTCAATTGCATTTTAATATAATTAATTTTCAAGTGCAAATCAAAAAAAGAATGATTCTTTTCATTATTTTTGAATCATTCTTTAATTTTTAATTATTAAATTTTTAATATTTGTTAAAAAACATTATCAAATATATAAAATTATAAGTTTAGATATTTTTTTATTGCATTCATTATTCCTTTAACATATTCTTCCTTATTATTTATAATTTTTTCAAAATCTTTACTAGAATTCATAAATCCAAGTTCAATCAAATATGTTTCAACTCCTATATTTGAATCATAATATGGATTTTTTTCATAATCTTTATTTCTGCCATCTACATATGCATTAGTTATAATACCACCAGTTTCTCTTATCATAAAATAATAAGGTGTTGAAGTAGTTATATTATATGGTTCATAACCATTATTATTCGCATGTGATTCTGCAGATTTTATCTCACTTTTTGTATATGTTCTTACATAAACTCCATCATATACTTTTGATACTTCACTTGGTGAATATGTTGTATCTGAACTTTCTACAATATTATCTGCAAGTAATTTTGCAAAATCTAAATTAGCATTTGCTGGTGCATACACTTCTACCCCACCATTTTTCATTTTATATGCCGCACTATTTAAATGTATAGATAATGCATATTTTGCTTTAACTTTATTTGGGATTACTGCTCTACCATTATTACCATATATATCATATATTCCTAAGTTTTCTTCATTTTTCCCATCACGTGTTAATTTAACTTTTAATCCTAATTTTTCTAAAGATTCTTTTAACATTTTTCCATATTCTAAAGTTATATCTTTTTCATAATAATTATCTTTAATAGCTCCAGAATCTTTTCCTCCATGCCCTGGATCAATGACAATATCATATATATTTTCAGGCATATCCATTTCTTTAACTTTTATAAACGTATAATTTTTATTATTATCAACTATTGCTTTTTTATCAAATTCTACTAAAACTTTATTAGTTTTATCATTCTTACTTATTGTATAGTATTCTATCTCATCATATTCACAGTTATTATTGATAGAATAATATTTTGTAGTTTCTTCATCATAAACAACTTTTAACAATACATAATAATTTCCAATCTTAATTTTATCTAAATTAATCCCTGTATTAATTTCATTGGATATTTTAAAATTTAAAATTCCAGATTCAATACTATATTCAATATCGTATTCAATTTCATCTTTTTTACTTTCTTTAAATAATAACTTTACATCTTCTACATTTTTTGAATTTGTTTCTAAGGTACCTTCCATGTTTAAGTGTCTTCCATAAATATAATATTTATTTAAACTTACTTCTGTTTTTTCAGTATTACTTAATACTCTATATAAATTTTCTTGTTCTCCAAAGAAATATGCATACACTATAAACCCTATACCTAGTAGTAACAAAAAAGTAAAGATTTTTTTCATGCTATTCTCCTTTTACAACAGTTATATTATTTTTTAATAAATTATTTAATTCAACTGCATATTCTACAGGCAACTCATTTCTAAAATCCCCAATAAATCCCATAAGCATTAGTTCTGTTGCTTGTTCTTCATTAAGTCCTCTACTCATTAAATAGAATAATTTATTTTCGTCTAATTTAGAAACACTTGCTTCATGTTCTAATATACTAGTTTCATTATTGTTAATGTTTTTAGGAATTGTATCGCTTTTAGATAATTTATCCATAATTAGTGAATCGCATTTTATATTAGCTTTAGAGTTAGATGCGCTTCTTTTAATTTCTACACTACCTCTATAATCTGCTTCTCCGCCATTATTAGATATACTTTTTGAAATGATTTCGCTTTTACTATTTTTTCCAATGTGTATCATTTTCGCACCAGTATCTTGTATTTGATTTTTATGAGCAACTCCAATTGTTATACATCTACCAATTGAATTATCCCCTTTTAATACACAACAAGGATATTTCATAGTTATTTTAGAACCGATATTTCCATCTATCCATTCCATCATTCCACCATCATCTACAATTGCTCTTTTAGTAACAAGATTATATACATTTTCACTCCAATTTTGTATTGTTGTATATCTACATTTTGCATTTTTTCCAACATATATCTCAACAACTGCTGCATGAAGTGAATCACTACTATTTATAGGTGCGGTACATCCTTCAATATAATGTAGTTCACTATCATCATCTACAACAATAATAGTTCTTTCAAATTGTCCCATGTTTTCCGAATTAATTCTAAAATAGCTTTGTAGTGGTCTATCTAATTTTGTGTTTTTAGGTATATATATAAATGTTCCCCCACTAAATACTGCGCCATTTAAGGCAGTAAATTTATTTTCTTTATAATTAACTAACTTATTGAAATATTTTTTGAATAAATCTGGATGCTTTTTAATTGCGCTATCAGTATCTAAGAATATAATACCTTTTTCTTTAACATAATCTAACATATTATGATAAATTACTTCACTTTCATATTGCGTTGATACTCCACCTAAATACTCTTTTTCTGCTTTAATAAGTCCAATATTATCAAAAGTATTTTTTATTTCATTATCAACATCATTCCAGTTATCATATATTTCGTCTGAAACTTTTTTATAATAATTTATTTTATTAAAATCTATATCTAATTTAGGACCAAAATCTGGTAAATCAATTTTGTTAAAAGCATTTAATGATTTTAATCTAAATTCAGTTATCCATTCTGGTTCCATTTTTTTATTTGATATATATTTAATTAAATCTTCATTTAATATGTTACTTTTTACTGTTTCCATTTTATCACCGGCTTCAATATAGATTATACTAAAAATTGTATTTAAAAAAAAGTCCATTTACAAAAATAGACTTTTTATATTCTAAATTATTTTATTAAAAATTTAATAATTATTATATAATTAATGTTTTTTAATGTATAATTGATTTATAGACTAGAAAGGAGGTTAAAAATGTATACAGATGAGGAAAGAACCATAAATTTTGTTTTTAAGGCATTTGAAAACAAAAAAAAGAATAAAAGAAGATATCAATTTAGCATTTCATAGTATTAGTGTTGGATTTATGTTGAAGGATATGGGATGTGATAGTACACTTGTTATTAGCGGATTATTACACGATATAATTGAAGATAGTGAATATGATTATGAATATATAAAAACTAATTATGGGTTTGAAATTGCACAAAATGTATTAAAATTATCTGAAGATATGAATATTAATAGTTGGAAAGAAAAATTAAATTTATTAATAATTTATACAATGAAAATGAGGATATAATATTAATTGAACTTGCTGATAAATTACATAATTTATTATCTGATTATAATTTGTTTGAACAAAATGGAAAAGATGTACTTGCAACTTTAAATACTAGTTATGATGATAATAAATGGTATTATTTAGAAATGAAAAAATTGTTTAATAAAAAATTATCAAATAATAAATTATTAGATAGATACAATGAGATATGTAATATATATTTCATAGATTAGGAGTTTTATATATGAACGTTTTAGCACAAATTTTTGGTATTATAGGATTAATATTTTTAGTAATAAGCATCCAAAATAATAAGAAGAAAATTGTATTATTGTTTCAAATAGTTTCAAATATGTTTTATGGACTACAATATATTGTTTTAAACTCATTATCTGCAGGAATGATGAGCTTTATATCACTAATTAGATGTATTATATATTATTTATATAATAGAAATAATAAGATAATTCCTAAAAATATTTTAATATTATTTATAATAATTATTATATCTACTCTTTTATTTACTTATAATGGATTATTTAGTATTATACCTATATTAGCAACTATACTATACACATATGGTACATGGACAGATAATTTAAAACTATTTAGATATATTGCAATAATTGCGGCTATATTATGGATTGTTTTTAATTTTTATGTAGGTGCATATGTTGCATTTATAGGAAGTATATTTGAATTATTAAGTGGATTACTTGCTGTATATAGATTTGATATTAGAAAGGTGGATAAGAATGGATAATAAAATATTAAATGTATTAAATTTTTATGTTTTAGCAACTAGTTTAAAAGATAAAATTAGAAGTGGATGGCTTAAATGGAATATATCCAAGGAAAGATTAGAAAGTGTTGCAGAACATATTTATGGTACATGTATTTTAGCAATCGCAATTGATTCAGAATTTGATGAAAAAATAGATTTAAATAAAGTATTAAAAATGTTAGTACTTCATGAGTTAGAAGAAGTTATAATTGGGGATTTTACTCCTTTTGATAAAATTAGTGATGAAGAAAAATTAAGAATAGGTGCAGAAGCAGTATCTAAAATCTTAGATGGATTAGTAAAAAAAGAAGAATATGAAAATTTACTTAATGAGTTTAATTCTCATAAAACAAATGAAGCTATTTATGCATTTTGTTGTGATAAATTAGAAGCGGATTTACAAGCAAAAATATATTCTCAAGAAGGATACACAAATATTTATGATGAAAGAAACAAAATATTATTAAATGATGATAGAATTAAAAAATTAATAACTAATGGTTCAAAAAATTTAGCTGATTTGTTTATTGATTATGATATTTCAAAACTATCAATTGATACTTTTAAACAAATCGCACTATATATAAAAGATAATGATTTTATAAAATAAAGAAAGTTACCACAAAAATTTATGGTAACTTTTTATTAAAAACTTTTTTCTTAGGTGTTTTGTCAACGTATAAATAAGAGTCTTCTGAACAATGTACATTTGCTTTTTGAATATATTCAGGATTATTCAAACATTCCTCGAATTGTTTTTGTTGTTTTTCAATCTCTTTTATATATTTTTTGAATTCTTTTTCTTTGAAAATTTTGGTTGATATTACTTTATTAGAATTTTTAAAAGGTCTATTTATTACTTGTGCATATACACCCTCTTTTAGATTATTGGTATTATTAATTATTTCATATTCCTTATAATTAACAAAATCAAATAATTTATCTTTACTTAGTTGTACTGCCATAATATTTCCACCACCAATAATATTTGTTGGTGTTTTTATTAGTATATTTGCAACCACAAATCTTTTTTCTTCAAATATCATTTGATCACATCCTATAATTCTAATTATATTATTCGTTATGTTTTATCAATACACTTTTAAGTCCGCTCCATGATAATAATGCACATTTTTTTCTATTTGGTTGTTTATATATTTCATCATATACGTTTGCTTCTTCTAAAATATTACTATCATATTCTTTTTCATCTATCATATTTTCATAATTATTTATAATGTTTAAAGCCTCATCAATAGTTTTACCAATTAATGTTTTTATCATAATTGATGCAGAAGATGTAGAAATTGCACATGCTTCTCCATCAAATCTTATATCTTTAATGATATTATTTTCAATTTTTATTTGAAAGTCAAATTCATCTATACAACTTTCATTATTAGTGTTTAATTTTATATATCCTTCATCTTCTATTAATCCTTTATTTGTTGGGTTTTGATAATTATCTAAAATAATTGTTCTTCTTAAATTAGGATCCATTATAATATTTGTTGATAAAGGGTATCACTATTTCTTAAAACACTAATTAATTTATCAATTTCTTCTTTTGTATTATAGAAATATAAACTTATTCTACAAGTATTTTTAATTTCTAATTCTTCTTTTAAAATTTTTGCACAATGATTACCTGCTCTTACACAAATATTATAATCATTTAAGAAAATTGCAGTATCTTGACTAAATACATTTTTAATATTGAAAGCAACTATACCACTTTCACTATTTTCATTATATACTTCTATATTGTCTATTTCTTTTAATTTTCTAACTAAATATTCGCGAAGTTTTAATTCATATTCACGAATTTTGTCTAAATCTAAAACTTTTAAATAATCTGCAGCTGCACCCATTCCAATTGCCCCAGCAATATTTGGAGTACCTGCTTCTAATCTATGTGGTAAACTTTTATATTCTATTTCTCCATTTGATGAAAATGATGCATTCATTCCTCCACCTAATTTATATGGGGTCATTTCATTTAATAAATCATATTTGCCATATAATACACCTATTCCTGTTGGTCCGCACATTTTATGAGCTGAGAAAGCTAGGAAATCTACATCCAAATCAGTCACATCGACTTTCATATGTGGAACGCTTTGTGCACCATCAACAATTACATAAATACCTTTTGAATGTGCATATTCACATATTTCTTTTATTGGTCTTATATCTCCTACTACATTTGTGATATGAGCAAGTGATATTACTTTTGTATTTTCATTTATTGCACTAATTACATTTCCCATAGTAACTTTATAATCACTGTCTAATTCAATATATTTAACTTTACAATTTATTTTTTTACAAAGTTCAAACCAAGGAAGCAAATTAGATGCATGTTCACTTTTTGTAAGTAATATTTCATCATTTTCTTTTAGTATATTTTTGAAAAAAGATTCAATAACCATATTTATACTTTCTGTAGTTCCACTAGTAAAAATTATTTCTTCTGCTCTAGATGAATTTATCAAATCTTTAATTTTTTTTCTTGCTCCTTCATACATCATATCAGTTTTTAAACTAATGTTATAATCACCTCTATGAGCATTTGAACAATAATTTGTATAATAATCACAAATACTATCTATAACCATTTTAGGCTTAAATGTAGTTGCGCCATTATCAAAATAAATTATATTTTTATCTAACATTGGAAATTCTTCTCTTATATTCATTTATTTCACCTCCTAAATATATATTTTTCAAATAATATATGTTTTTCTTCTTCATTTAAATTTAAATTATTAACTAAAAATCCATTAACAAGTAAATTAATTGAATTGTGTTCGTCAATTCCTCTACTCATTAAATATAGTAAATCACTATCATTTATTGGACTAATTACAGATGAATGCGAAGCATTTACTTCTTTTTCATCTATTAAAAGTATTGGTTTAATTTTACATTTATTTTCTTTCAAATTAATTATTTTACTAGATTGTGATAAATTACAATCAATACTTCCTTTTGGTACATATTCTATAATTTCAAATTCAATTTCATCATTATTTGATACTGAACGATTTTTAACAATACTATTTGTTTTACTAAAATAATGATTAATTCTTAAACTTTTATTAGTCTTTCCAATACATGAATAATTATATTCTATATTGCTATTATAACCATTTAAATTTATTATAGTATTTTCTTTTACATCATCATTTTTATAAAAACTATTTAATATTAAATTACTATTTTTATTTTGATTAACATTAATATTTATTTTTGAATCTATTGAATTAGAAAATACAAATATTCTACTATTAACATTTTCATCTATATTAATATCTATATTACTTTTAATATTAATACCATCTATTTCTATATATAATTTAGTATTATCAATAATATCTATACAAATATTTTTATTTTCTTTTAATTTTATTTTATTATTTATTTTACTATTACTTATTTTATTATTAACTATATTTATTATATTCATATTATTTATTATCCTCTATAATATTTGTACCAATATTTTCAAAACCTTCTTTTTCAATTTTTAAGGATAATGAGTAATCGCCAGTCTCAACTATTTTTCCATTTTTCATAATATGTACATAATCTGGTTTAATATATTCTAAAATTCTTGGATAATGTGTAATTATTACCACAGATGTTTTAGGATTTTCTTTTAAATATTCTAAAGTGTTTTCACAAACTATTTTTAAACTATCTACATCTAATCCAGAATCTATTTCATCTAAGATAACTAAATTAGGTTTTAATAAACGCATTTGTAAAATTTCATTTTTCTTTTTTTCTCCACCAGAAAAACCTGCATTTATATTTCTATATAACATGTTTTCTTTAAGTTTTAAATCATTACTTAATTTTTCTATACTTTTGGCAAATTCATATAAATTAATAGGTTTATCTAATCGTGCCATAAGTGCGGTTTTTAAAAAATCAATATTGTTAACTCCTTCAATTTCTTGTGGATGTTGATACGCAATAAATATTCCTTTTCTACTTCTTTCATCAATAGTTAAATCTTTTATATTTTCATCATAGTAATAAATGTTACCATTATTTACTTTATAATTTTTATCACCAATTAAAACTTTTGACAAAGTAGATTTACCTACTCCATTTGGACCCATTATTACGTGGACTTCACCTTCATCTACTGATAAGTTAAAATTCTTTAAAATTTCCTTACTATCTATACTAACATTAAGATTTTCGATTCTTAACATAATTTCCACCTCGTATATAAATTTTAACACTTTTTTCCTTATTTAACAATTGTTTGAGTAATATTACTTGGAGAATATGTTATAATTATTTAGAAAGTGAGTGGTTAAGATGATGATAATAGAACTAGAAGATTTAGTCGGAAATGCAGTTTGTTCATTATATGAAAAGAAAGGAATAAAAAGTATAGATTTACAAACCTTAAATAGATATCAGAACGCTATTTCAAATGAATTGAAACAAAAAGATATTAAATTTTCTTTTGAAATGAGTAGAGATAAAACAAATAATTTTAAAATGTTTAATAAATATTTTGATGTATATGGTGAACAAAATTTAAATTTTGTTTTGAAAGATGGTATTAATCCAGAGGAATTATATTATTTTAGAGGATATCTTCCATTTGAATTATTAATTATTATTTTATCAGAACCAGTATTAAAAGCTTTAGGTATAGAAAAAAATGTTCAAAAAATTTACACAAAGAAATAGAATTTAATGAGGTGTTTTATGACAAAAATATATGCTCATAGAGGATTCTCTTCTATTTATCCAGAAAATTCTATTGAAGCAATTAAAGAGGCTTTTAAATATGATTATATTTATGGTATTGAAATAGATATTAGAATGACTAAAGATAAGAAATTTGTAGTAGTACATGATTCTTATATTAATAATATTTCCAATGGGGAAGGTAGAATTTGTGATTTAACTTTAGATGATCTTAGAAAATTTAATTTTAAAAGTAATAAATTAGATATTAAAAAGGTGTTTTTTCATTCATTCTTTCATAGAGATGGAAAACTTATACGTAAGAGATTAAAGAATATAAAAAATAAAAGTTCTAAAATAGTTACTTTAGAACACGTATTAAATTTAGTTAAAGATAAACATTTATTAATTGAAATAAAATATAAAAGTGATGAATGTTTTGATATTGATAACTTTTATAAATTATTAAAAAAATATGATACTAAAAATATTATGATTCAAAGTTTTAGTAGAAAAATAATTAATGACTTAAATAAAAAAGATCCCACACTAAATTTAGGAATCCTTATTGGTAATAGAAATATAGATAATAAATTAAAAATGAATTTAAACTTTATTTCTATTGAATATTCTAAATTAACTAAAGAAATCATTGAAAAAAAATTAAAAAAGAAAAAAATAATAAATGTATGGACTGTAGATAATTATTATCAGTTAAAAAAACTTAAGAAAGTATCTGGTGAAAACTTTGATAAAATAGATATTATTACTAATAATCCAGATATTATAAAAAAATATATAATTAGTGAATAAAATTTATTTTATCGTCCATAATTAAAATAGATATTTGTTAGTATTCACGTGAAAATGCTTGAAAGCATTTTCTTTTTTTTATAAAATAAATATGGAGGCTGATAAAAATGGATTGTATTTTTTGTAAAATAATTAAGGGTGAAATACCTTCTTACACTTTATATGAAGATGATATCGTAAAAGTTTTTTTAGATATCGAACCAAATACTAATGGACATATGTTAATTATTCCAAAAGAACATTATCTTGATATAACAGATATTGATGATGAAGTAATGAAACATATTGTTAAAGTTCAAAAAGATATGTATAAATTAGTAGTTGAAAAGCTTGGGGCAAAAGGATGTACATTTGCTCAAAATAATGGTATTGCGCAAGAAGTAAAACATTATCATATGCATTTAATGCCAAGATATGAAAATGATGGTTGGAAAAATTTATACGATAAAGAACAATTAAAAGAAGTTGAAGAAATATTTGATATATTAAAAAAATAAGAACCATAAAATTCTTATTTTTTTGTATTATCATTTTTCTCTACAAAATCAATTGTTACTTTGTTTTTATTTATATTTAATTCATTATATATTTCATCCAAAACTTCATTTTCTAACTCTTCAAAATCATATTTATAATGTAATCCATCTAAAAGATATTTAAATTTTTTATCAATAGTTAAACTATTATTTTTCTTTATTTCAGATAAATATGAATATTTTATTAATGAACGTCCAATATCATCAAGTTTTCTATATTCTTTTTTTGTTGTATATATATCTATATTTTCTATTAATTTATCAACATCTTTTTCAGTTCCCCAAATGTTACATAAATCATTTTTTAAACTTTCTAAATCATTTGTAAAATAATATTTCATCATTTTATCTTCACCAATAATTTTATTTAATACTTCTATAACTTCTATTTCTTTAGAATATGCAAACATGGTTTCTATATCATCCTCAAAAAGTTTCAATACTAAATATTCAGTATATCCCTCTGTTATACCAATAGCTGTTTTACCATCACTAAATCCTGAATATTTATTATTAGATGAGGCCATATGCATTAATTCATGAAATTTAATGTGTTTTTGTGGGGAAATATTAACCATTCTATTAGCTTTAATACTATAATATCCTTTAGTACCCCAAAATTTTTCCAAATCATTTGGATTATTATAATATTTTAAATCTCTTATATTATTGTAATAATTTTTCAAATATTCCAATGGAATATTTTCAGATAATTTATTTTCAAATTCTTGTATTTCTTTTAAGGTTTTTGAATCTAAATTTTCTATATCATTTGAATCTGTAAAAATTTCATTAACTGCATATGTAATATATTGAATATTATTAACAAAAGTTTGTGGTTTTGTTATTGTAAAAACCGCTAATGAAACAGCTACTATTCCAGAAGATAATTTTATTTTTTTAAATTTACTTTTATTTTTTTTATATTCTTTTATTTCTAAATGATTAGTGTTTTGCATTAATCTATATTTTTTCATAAAACGTCCTTTCTTTAATTAAATTTTTTTTGTGAATTAGAATTTGTAATTTCTTCTTTAACATTTTCTTCTAACTCATTAAAATTATCATTGTTATACATATTATATATAAATATTCTTATATTAGTATCTATTTCAAAATTTGATTCTTGTTTTTGTTGATGTGAATAACAATATTTTAATAATAGTTGCGCTATTTCGCTAAGTATTTTATCATCATTAGTTATGTTATAATTATCAATCAATTTTATTAAATTATCAACATCTTTTTGTGTCCCATAAATACTAATTAAATCTTTTTTTAAACCTTCTAAATTATTAGTAAAATAATATTGCATTATTTTTTCTTCTCCAATTATACTGTTTAGAATTTTAATAATTTGTACTTCTTTTGGATAGCCTATATATTTATCTGGAAATAGGAATTTAACTAAATATTCAGTATATCCCTCTGTTAATCCAATAGCAGTTTTTCCATTAGAAAAACCACAATATTTACCATTAGAAGAAGCCATGTGCATTAATTCATGAAATATAACATGTCTATTTGATAATATATTAACCATTCTATTAGTTTTAACATCATAATATCCACTAGTACCAACAATTTTATTTAAATCATTATTATTATTATAATATTTTAAATTATTAATATTATTATTATAATTTTTTAAGTATTGTGAAGGAATATTTGAATATAATTTATTTTCAAATTCTTTTAAATATTCTTGATTAGTAGTATCTAAATTTTCAATATTGCCAGAGTCACTAAAAAATTCATTTACAGTATATATAACATTTTGTGTATTATCAATAAATACCTCAGGATTAGCTATTGAAAATGCAGTTAAAGAAACAGATAAAATACCCAATCCTATTTTAAGTTTTAAAATGTTTCCATTTTTATAATTTTTATATTCTACATTTTTATTTTTATGAATAAGTTTATAATGTTTCATGATACTTCATCACCAAGAAAATTATATCATATATAGCAAAAAAATAAAAAATAATGAGGAATCCCCATTATTTTTTTATCTTTTAGTAAAAGAATGCCGAACCAAGAATGATTGCTAAAAGAACATATAATGCAATTATTATCACAAAACCATTATTGTGACCACAATTGTTTACATTTGTATTACAAGAATTTTGATTGCAAGACATTATTTACACCCCCTTAAAAAAATGCTCCAAGTATGATTACTAATAAGATAAATAATACTAATGCGATAGCAGCTCCTGATACACATGATTGACCCATAATTCATACCTCCTTTTTTCTTATTCACAGTATTTTATACAAAAATACTAATTTGTGTGAATAGATTTTTAATATTTTTTATTTATGATTAATATAATTTATTGTTTTTTTATTTTAGTTTTGATATGATATAGGTGTTACTTAGAAGGGAGAATTGACATGAAGAAAAAAGTAATATTAATGTTATGTTTTAGTTTTGTTTTATTAACAGGGTGTGGGAAAGTTCCTGTGCTTAAAAATGGTGAAGAAGTATTTGTTCAAATTGATGGGAAAAATATTAGTGCAAATGATATGTATTCTGAATTAAGAGAAAAATATGGTAGAGATGTAATGATTGAATTAATCGATAAAGTAATATTAGAAAAAAAATATGAAGATAATGATGAATTAAAAGATTATGTTGATAGTCAAATTTCTATGTTTGTCCAACAATATGGTGAGGAAGGATTTGTTCAAGCTCTTGCACAAGCAAATATGACTGAAGATGATTTAAGAGCACAAATTGCTTTAGACTATAGAAGAAATTTGGCGGTTGAAGATTATGTTTCAAAACAAATTACTGATGATGATATCAATAAATACTATGAAAATGATGTTCGTGGAGATATTAAAGCAAGTCATATTTTGATTAAGCCTGAAACTAGCGATGATGCTAGTGAAGAAGAACAAAAGAAAGCTAAAGAAGCGGCATTAAAAGAAGCTAAATCTATCATTGAAAAATTAAATAATGGAGAAAAATTTGAAGATTTAGCTAAAGAATATTCTGATGATGGTTCTGCTGAAAAAGGTGGGGATTTAGGATATTTTCCAAAAGGACAAATGGTTGATGCATTTGAAAATGCTGTAGTTAAACTTGAAGTTGGTAAATATTCTAGTGAACCAGTTGAATCTGAATTTGGATATCATATTATTTTAAAAACTGATCAAAAAAAGAAACCAAAATTAAAGAGTGTTAAAGATACAATAATTGATAGTTTGGTAACTAAAAAATTAAATGATGATACAAAACTAAGATATAAAGCATTATATGAAATAAGAAAAGAAGCTGGATTAGAAATTCATGATGATGATGTAAAAAGTAAATATGAAAAATATATGGATCAATTAATAAATTCATCTAATTAATTTAAAAACCACTTTTATTTAGTGGTTTTTTATTGTACAATTAAATTGGTGATATTATGATAACAGTAATAAAAAAAGGTTTAGTAATTACAATGGATGATAAACGTAATGAAAAAATAGAAAAATTGGATGTTGTTATTGAAAATGATACAATTATAGCTTTAGAAGAAAATTATTTGGGTAATTATGATAAATTAATAGATGCTACTAATAAAGTTATTATGCCTGGATTAATTAATTGTCATACACATTTAGGAATGAGTATTTTTAGATGCACTAATGATTCTTTATCTTTAATGGATTGGTTAAATAAAAAGATATGGCCAATTGAAAACAATATGACTGATGAAGATATTTATTATACTACGTTACTTTCTTGTATTGAAATGATTAAAACAGGTACTACAACAAGTGCAGATCATTATTTTGGAAAGAATACAATTGATGCAGTTAAAAACACTAAAATTAGGGAAATTTTTACTAGATGTCTTATGGATAGTGATGGTAATGGTGATGAGAGAATTAATGAATTTATAAATTTATATGAGGAAAATAAAGATAAATCCCCTCTTATTACTTTTTCAGTTTCACCACATTCATTATATACATGTTCTAAAGATTATTTAGATAAAATACAAAAACTTGCTTTAAAATATAATTTACCTATTCATATGCATTTTTCAGAAAATTTAGATGAAATTGAAACAATAAAAAATACATATAATTTAAAGCCTGCGTATGTATTAGATAAATTAAATTTATTTGAAAATAAACTTGTTTTAGCTCATGGAGTATTTATTGATGATGAAGAAATTGAGTTATTAAAAGATAAAGATATAAGTATTGTTCATAATCCAATTAGTAATTTAAATTTAGGATGTGGTTTTGCACCAATATCTAAATATATTAAGAATAATATTAATGTATGTATTGGAACTGATGGTCAGGGTTCTGGAAATAGTTTAAATATGTTTGAACATATAAGATATGTTGATATGCTTCAAAAAGCTTTATTTAAAGATCCTACAGTTATAAATTCTTATGATGTGCTTAAAATGGCAACTATAAATGGCGCAAAAGCTTTTAATTTAGATGATAAGATTGGTAGTATTGAAGTAGGTAAAAAAGCTGATATGATAATTTTAAATCTTAATAATATTGAAATTTATCCAGTTAATGATATTATTTCACAAATAGTTCATGGAATATCATTTAATAATGTAGAAACAACTATTATAAATGGTGATATTTTAATGGAAAATCAACAATTGCTTTTAGACATTGATGAAAATGATTTAAAGAATAAAATAAAAAAAATAGTTGAAAGATTAAATATATAAATTAAAAAAAACATCTTAATTTTCAGATGTTTTTTTTAATTTAATTTTTCAACGGCTTTAGCATTTAATTTTAAATCAGCTATTTTACCATCTTTTTGTGCATAATAAGCAGCACATCCAATCATAGTAGCATTATCAGTACAATAATTAATTGGAGGTATTAAAAGTTCAATATTTTGTTCTTCACATAATTTTGTTAAACTTTCCCTAAGTCCTGAATTAGCAGCAACACCACCTGCTACGATTAATTGTTTTAGATTATATTCTTTAATAGCCTTCATAGTTTTTTTAGATAAAATGTTTACAACAGTTTCTTGGAATGAACAAGCTAAATCCTCTTTATTTAATTCATTACCTCTTTGTTTTTCATTATGTGCAAGATTTATAACTGCACTTTTTATACCACTGAAACTAAAGTCATAACTGTTATCATTTTTAGGTGTTGGTAAATTATATGTGTGTTTACCAATTTTTGCTAACTTATCTATTCTTGGACCACCAGGATATGGTAAATCCATTACTCTAGCAACTTTATCATATGCTTCACCAATTGCATCATCTAATGTTCCACCAATATATTCAAATCTATAATCTTCTTTCATAATAATTAAATCAGTATGTCCACCACTTACAACAAGTGCCATTAATGGGAATTTAAATTCTCCTACTAATCTATTAGCATATATATGTCCTGCAATATGATGAACTGGAATTAATGGTTTATTATATAGAAACGCTAATGTCTTTGCACATTGTATTCCAACAAGTAATGAACCCACTAGACCTGGTCCATATGTTACTCCAATATAGTCAATATCATCCATCGTCATTTTTGCACTTTCCAAACACTCATCTAAAACCATAGTAATATTTTCAATATGATTTCTTGAAGCAATTTCAGGAACTACCCCACCATATTGTTTATGTATATCCATTTGTGATAGTGTTACAGTAGAAATTTCTACATGTCCATTTTTAACTATACTCATACTTGTTTCATCACAACTAGATTCAATTGCTAAAATATATGTATCTTTCATAAAATCACCTACAAATTACTATCATATTTTACTATAAAATTAATGTTTTTACAATCATAAAAAAATAAAAGCTTTAAGTAACTTTTATTTTTTTAACAAATATTGTTTTTCCATTATAGATTCTTCGACTTGTTCTAGTGTTGTTGTATTATTAAAATTATTATTAAATTTTATATTATAAAGTAAATTAATACTATTTATTGTATTTTTTAAATTTCTAATCATTGTTTCATATAAATATTTACTATTTTCATCAAATTTAACATATCTTGGTTCAAAATCAATTAATTTTATTGTTAATTTCGAATCAACCATAAAATTTTTATAATGAATATCAGAATATACAATACCATTAATATATAATTCTTTTAATATTTTTAACATTTCCAAATATATATCGAAAATATTATCTTTTATATCTTTATTTTTAATTACATTTAAGAGTGTATTAAAATTTTCATAATAAACTATTTCTTGTCCAACGGTATAATCTTCTATACTAATTATACCTGTTGGAAAATCGGTTAATTTTATATTTTTTTGTCTTCTTTGTAATTCTGATATAAGTTTTTCATCATTATGAAAAACAAATTTATAATTTCCATAATCTTTATATAATCTTAAAGCCTTATTTTTGTCATAATATGATTTATAAATATACACTCCTAATTCATCACTAAATGATGGGGCAAACGGATCGTTTTCTTTATACTCTGTCTGATTTACACATAAACCAAGATTATTAATAGTATCATTTTTTTTATCATAATGAACATTTCTTATATTATCATAATATATTCCATCATGATTTTTATATCCATTCTCAATTATGTGCATATCTTATCCCCCTATATTATTTGTATACTTTTGTTTTATTATTATCTTTATTATTTTCTTTTGATAATCTATATGTATCTAGTGCTATCATAAGTTCTTCATTAGTAGGTATTACTAATACATCAGTACTAGATTCATTAGTAGAAATCTTTCCACTTTTTTGTTCTTTAAAACTTGCAATATTATTATTTGATTCTTTATTTAATTTTATATTCATAGGATTAGATATTTCATTTACAATTGCTTCTCTAATTGATGGAGTATTTTCTCCAATACCAGCAGTAAAGATAATTGCATCTACTTTTCCATTTAATTGAAAATAATAATCTGCGATTTGTTTAACAACGCTTTTTTTAAACTTTGTAAATGCTAATTGTGCATTAGTATTTCCATTATTAGCCATTGCACAAATATCTCTAAAATCATTTTTTGAAGCAATTCCTAATAATCCACTTTTTTTATTTAAATCATCAATTACCTCATTGATTGTTTTATTTTGTTTTTTCATAATGTATGGAATAATTGATGGATCAATATCTCCGGAACGTGTTCCCATAATTAGTCCTGCAAGTGGTGTAAATCCCATAGTTGTGTCAATTGATTTACCATTTTTAACACAACACATACTAGCGCCACTACCTAAATGACAAATTATTAAATTAACATTATCTGTACCATAATGTTCTTTCATAGTTTCAGTTATATATTTATGACTTGTTCCATGAAATCCATATTTTCTAACACCATCTTTTTCATACCATTCATATGGTGTAGCATACAAGTAATTTTCTATTGGCATTGTTTGATGAAATGCAGTATCATAAACCGCTACTTGTGGAACACCAGGTAAGCATTCTTGCATTGCTTTAATACCATCAATTTGCCCTGGATGATGTAATGGACCAAGTTCAGTTAAAGATACAATATCATTTAAAACACTATCATCAATTATTACTGAATCAGAGTATTTTTCAGCACCATGTAAAACACGATGACCTACACCTTTAATATCACTTAAATCAGAAATAAAATTATTTTGTAATAATTCTTGTAACATAATTTGAACTGCTTCAACATGACTCATTATTAATTTTTCTTTTTGGATTTTGTTCCCATTATACTTTAACGAATAACAACTTCCTTCATTTCCAATTCTTTCAACATAACCATTTACAATTTCTTTTTCTTCAGGCATTTCATATAAAGAAAATTTTAAAGATGAACTACCTGCATTAATTACTAAATATTTTTCATTCATACATAATTCCCCCTAAAAATTAATTGTTATGTTAACATAGATTTATAATAATGTCAATTTTATATGTAAAAAAGAATTATTCAATTTTTGAATTGAATAATTCTTCTAATTTCTTTTCCATTAAGATACCATCAATTCCATTATAGTATCCTTCTCTTTTGGCTACACTTTTAAAACCAAATTTTTCATACAATTTAATCGCATTTATATTATTTTCATTAACTTCTAATGTTATATTTTCTTTATCTTGATTGTTATTAATTAAATATTCTAATAACTTAGAAGCAATTTTATTATTTCTTTTATCTTCCCTTACAAAGATATAGGCAATATCTAATTTTTCGTATATATCATAATAATAACAAAATCCAATTACTTCATTATTTTCAATATATACCAAATATTTTGAAAAAGGATTAGTACTTTCTAAAATATCTTTTTTATCGCTAATTTTTAAAATTTCATCTAAATATTCATTAGATTCACAAATCATTTAAATCACTTCTTTTAAATATATTGGATTTAATTCATGTGGATTAACACTTTTTTCATTTTTATAATAATTAATAACTTCAATAATGTTTAGATTTTTTCTATTTGTATCATCATTTTCACATTCTACTAATTTATAATTATCTAATTTTTCTAATCTGTTTTGTAGTTGTTCAGTTGTTATTAATTCTTCGGAAATTGTTTTATATTCTTTATCGTATACTCCACAATAAACTAAATCTCTTTTATCTTTCATAACTGAAACATAATTATCATAATCTTTATATTCTAATATTTTCATTTTTAAACTTGAAATTGGAACAATATCTTTTTTTAAGCAATATGCATAAGTTTTCGCAATTGTTACCCCAATTCTAACTCCAGTAAATGATCCTGGACCATTTACTACAAATATTTTGTCAACATCATTTGGAGTCAAATTGTTGTTTTTTAAAATTTCATCTAATTTTTCAACTGCATATATTGAGTGTTCTTTTAATGATTCCATAATTATTTTATCAATTACTTTATCTTCTTTAATTAAAGATAATATTAAAGTATTAGAGCTTGTATCTAAAAAGAGATATGTCATAAAACAGCCTCACACATCTCTTCATATTGTTGTCCATAAGGTCTAATTATAAATACTCTAACATCTTCATCTATTGCTTTAATTTTAATATCTAATCTTTCTTCTGGTAAGTAGTCTTCTATCATGTCTGCCCATTCAATAACTACTACTCCACCTTTTTTATAATATTCTTCAAGTCCTAAATCATCTACTTTTCCATTTAATCTATATACATCCATATGGTATAGTGGTAGTTCTCCTTCATATTCTTTAATTATATTAAATGTAGGAGATGTAATTGTTTCAGTAATACCTAAAGCATTTGCGATCCCCTTAGTAAAAATAGTTTTTCCACTACCTAAATCACCTCTAAGGCAAATAACCATATTGGGAAATTTTTCTGATTCAAAGTTTTGTGCTAATTCAATTGTTTCTTCTTCATTTTTTGTTGTAATTTTAAATTCCATATATTAATCACCTTTCATATTCGTTGTCAATTATATTATAACAAATAAAATTGTAGTTATTCAATCTTTTTAATATTTTTTTAGATTAATTTTATAATAATGTAAAATCAGTAGAAATTAACCTTGTAATCATTGAAGTTTCCATTATCATCATAGTAAAATATAGCGTTAAATATTTTATCTTTTTTAAACCAGTCAAATATTAATTTATCCCCTTCCCAAAGTGATAAATCTAATATTTTATCATCATCAATCCAAACTAAATCTCCTTCATTACAATCTATTAAATCGCCTATAAATTCATCGGATGTATAGAAATATACAAATTCATCTTCTCCTCCACAAAAACTTGGATAAAAAACAATTCCTTTTAATTTATATGAAATAAGATCCAACCCTGTTTCTTCTTTTACTTCACGAATTAGACAGTCATCAATAAATTCATTTTTTTCTTGTTTTCCACCAACACCTAAATATTTATCATGACTTACATCATTTTTCTTTTTTGTTCTTTTTAAAAATAGTGTTTGATTATTTTTCTTTATATAACAACAACATCCAATTATCATAAAATCACCACCTATATAAAATTATCATAAAAATTAAATTATTTCTACAATTAATTACATAAAATTTATAAGAAAGAGATGTGATTAATTTGGAAAATGAAAAAAGACTTAAGCAAATTGATTGGTCAATTATTGGAATAATAATTATTATTTCCCTTTTAATCCATTCAATATATTTATTAATTAATGAGAAAAAAAGAATACTTGATATTGATAGTATTAGTGATGAAGAGTTTGTTATTCAAGCACTTATTAATAGAAGTATTGCTAGTGCGATTGTTTTAATGTTTTTTCTTTTTAATTTATCAAATTATTTAGATACAATTAATAATCCTGAAAGTAGTGAAGATGAAATAAATAGTAGATTACTAAATTTGATTACATCTAGTTTAGCATTAATTGCAACTTTAGTAGAAGTTTTTTCGGTAGTTAGAAATTATATATTATTAAAAGAAAACAATAATAATTAATTACATCATTATTGTTTTTTCACATGATAGACTAAATATTTTTGATAATCCACTTTTTATAATAGCATTAATAACATTTTTATTAATATTCAAAGTTTTTTGAATGATTTTAGTATTTTATTCCACTGTAACAGATTTTGCTAAATTACGTGGTTGATCGATATTCTCCCCTCTTAATTTAGCAACTTCATATGCTATTAATTGCAATGGAACTATTGCTAATATTGGTGTAAAAAATTCACTAATATTTGGAATAACAATTTTTTGATCATAAAAATCTGAATCACCATATTTTTCATTTAGTTTTTGAGTTGTTATTAAAATAACATTTGCGCCACGTGCTTTTGTTTCTTTGATGTTACTTATAGTTTTTTCAGCAATATTTTCATCAGTAACAACTGCGACAACTGGAGTACCATTTTCTATTAATGAAATTGTTCCATGCTTTAATTCACCAGCTGCATAAGCTTGTGAATTAATGTAAGATATTTCTTTTAGTTTTAAAGACCCTTCCATACTTATCGCATAGTCTACACCCCTACCAATAAAAAATATGTTATTATCTTTATAAATATTTTTAGCTATAATTTCAAATTTCTCTTTTTCTTTAATTAAATCATCAATCATGTTTGGAAGTTTCTTTAAATCTTCTAAGATTAGTTTTGCTTTTTCTTTTGAAATATTATTATTTGATATTGCTTTGTTAATTGTAATAAGTGATAATATTAAAACTTGCGCTAAATATGCTTTAGTAGTAGCAACTGCTATTTCACATCCTGCTTTAATATATAAAACACTATCCGCTTCACGAGCAATCGAAGAACCCACAACATTTATAATTCCTAGTGTGTAAGTTCCATTTTGTTTAGCTTTTCTTAGTGCTGCAAGTGTATCTGCAGTTTCACCGGATTGTGATACTAATATAGTTAAAGTTTTTTCATTATTAAAGTTTTTTTTGTATCTATATTCACTTGCTAATTCTACATTTACTGGAATATCTGCAAATTTTTCTATTAAACTTTTACCTATCAATCCAGCATGATATGCACTTCCACACGCAACTATGTCAATGTTATCATACTTACTTAAATCTGGCATATTATCAATTAATTCATTAATATCATTATTTTTAATAAATTGTTTAAAAGTATTTTCTATTACTTTTGGTTCATCATGTATTTCTTTCAACATAAAATGCTCATAACCATTTTTCATAACCACTTCTTTTGTACCTTCATATTCTTTTATATCTTTATTAATTAAATTAAGATTATTATCATATATATCAATTTTATCTTCACTTATTACTGCATATTCATTACTATCTAAAAGAATATATTTATTAGTAAACGATAGAATTGCTGGAACATCTGATGCAATATAATTTTCATTATCTCCTAAAGCTATTATTAGTGGACTATCCTTTCTCATTGAATAAATATTATTTATATCATTATCAAATATTATTCCAAAAGCAAACGATCCTTTAATCATTTCATTAGCTTTTTTAAGAGTTAACAATTTATTGTTTGATGTTTTATAAATACTATCAATTAATGCACAAGCAATTTCTGTATCTGTTTCTGATTTAAATTTATATCCCTGTTTTCTTAAATCCTTTTTTAATTCTTCATAATTTTCAATTATTCCATTATGAACTAAAGTTACACTACCAGCTTTATGTGGATGGGCATTTACTTCTGTTGGTTTTCCATGAGTTGCCCATCTAGTATGACCAATCCCTATATAAGAATTATCAACTTCATTTAATTTTTCTTCTAAATTTTTAATCTTTCCATGTGATTTTACTATTTTTATTTTATCATCATTTATAACAGCAATTCCAGCTGAATCATACCCTCTATATTCTAAGGCTTTTAAGCCATCAATTAAAACATGTAGTGCATTTTTATTTTTGCCTACATAACCTACAATGCCACACATATATAATCCTCCTATTGTTTTATTGTATTATAAAAAAAATGTGGATTTAATATATACCTTTGTAGCAATAAAATATTTTGCATTTTAAATATATATTTTACGAGTATCCTAGTCCCGTAGTAGCATCCGCCGAGTATTTCGATAACTACTATCCTCGTCAACTTTAAAAGTCCAGGCGCTTATTATAATAAAATTAACTACCCTCCTATATTTTAATATAACTATTACTAGTATATAAAAAAAACAAATAATTGTCTATTACTTATTATTTTTTTTGAAATTTAGCATATAAAGTTATATAATATATTTATGAAAGGAAGATTTATGTGCAAGAAGATAATGATAAGATTTTTTCGCAAAAATCATCTGTTATTAATTCTAAAAATATTAATCCCTTAATAGAAATTCCTAATGCTAAAATGAAATTGTATGAAATTGATGGAATATCTGATAGTATTTTTTTTGATACAATAGATGAATTAGAAAAATATATTATATCCAATATGATTTATTTTTATAAATTTTATATAACTGAATTTATGGGTGATATGGCTGGTGAAAGCAATGTAATTAGAAAATCAACAAAAAGTGGGATGGCAACATTATACACGATGTGTGATATAAATGGATATAAAATCTATAATCCGGAAAGAAGTATTTATGAGGGGAAATTTATATGGGAATATGTTCCTGGAAAAATTGATGAGCTATATAAAGCTTTTCGTGAACGCGGTATAGTTATTGAAAATGATATATATGCAAACAATAATAAAAAGTTAATAAAAGTAGTACCATTAAATTATGGGGATAAAAAAGGTGATTAGAAAAATTCTAATCACCTTTTTTTGCCTTATCCCTAGTTTTTTTAGTAGTTATTTTATTTGATTTTTGTTTTTTTAATTCTTCTTTTTCTTTTTTTCTTAATTCTGATTCTTTACGTTTTTCTTCAACATATACTTTTTTGTATCCAGGTTTTAATTGATATCCATATGTTCTATAAGACCACCCAAGTAACATACCAATTCCATAACTTACAGAATATAATAAAGAATAAACCCATAAACCGGTATTATTATGAAATAGATACATTGACGGAATAAATAATAATCCTGGCAATATCCATAAAAACCAATTTAGCTTATATTTATATGTATCAATAGAAGCCATTATTACAAAGATTAATAAGTTGAACACAACTAAAAATAATGCATTTACAATATCCCTAATATTATCTGGTAAAAAATTTACTGATATAAATGGAATTAAATATAATACTATAATATATATAATTAATTGAATACCTAATCTTTTATGAATATCTTTTAACATATATCACACTCTCCTTATTTACAATAAAATTAAACCATATTTTAAGAATATTTGCAACTATTATAGAATTATTATTTGTATTAAATCATAATATATTATTGGGTGGTTAGTGTGAATAATAATTTAAATCCTAAAGTTAATCTTCCATATCCTAAAATTATAGTTAATAAAAAAGATCCTAATCTTGCATATAAGCTTTTTGAATTATACGCAGGAAATGTAAGTGAGTTAACTGATATTAATCAATATTCTTTTCAAAGTATATATTTATGTGATTATGTTGACTTGAGTAATATATTAAAAACAATTTCAATAACTGAAATGGAGCATCTTAGAATTTTAGGAGAATTAATTAAAGCGCTGGGATTAAATCCATATTTTATTTCGTATGATAATAATAAACCTATTCCTTGGAATAGTGATTATGTGAATTTTACTATAAATTATAGGGAGATGCTCGTTAATAATATTAAAATCGAGAATGAATCAATTGAACAGTATAATAAACTTTTAAGTGAAATTAATGATGAGAATATAAGAAAAGTAATCGAAAGAATAATTTTAGATGAAAGAAAACATGTGGAAATTTTTTCGAAGTTGTTAATGCAGTATGATAGTGATCAATAGTCATTTTTAATTTTATCTTATATAAATTCTTTTAATTTTGGAAAATTTTCAAGAATAAAATTATTTTTAGATATATCACGTTTAAATTCATAATCAGCTTGAACATTATCTAGATTACAAGGTTTCTTTTTAATTTAATTCTTTTTAATTCTCTTGTTATTGTAAATTTATATACACTAATATAGTTAAAACTATATGTATTACCAAATATACTTTTTCCATTTTCATTTTTTTGTTCAACTAAGGATTGAATTTTCTTTCTTTGTAAGCAAAAAAATTATAAATTATTCATGTGTCTTTTTCAATTTTGTAGTGTTGTACTTCAGAAAAAACTTTCCCCAATTTTCTCATTTTTGACTTTTTTTCTAATATTTGGTATAATGAGTGCATGTGTGGTGCATTATTCTAGTCAAAGTTACTATGCAAAGGTGGGCCTAAAAATCCATCAAAGGGCACACAATTGGCACTTGGTAGTATTGCTTTTTCCGCCCAGGTTAGGGTGATATTATTAAGTTTATAAATTTAAGGTGACGTTATAATGGCATATAGCTAATTGCCTTATTTTTGGCCTTTTACTACTAGTTAGTAATTCCATATATATAGAGAGTACTATATATCATGTAGCCTGTCGTGAGTGAAATTAAGGAATAAACGGTTTATAATACTAAATTTGACGGCCATCGAGTTTAGCTATGGGTTTTGAAATTAATTTTGCAAAAACGAATAAGTATAGTTGAAGACTTTGTTTGGGAAAACCTCTAGAATGTTGCATAACTCTTGCAGACACGTTAAGGATTGAAGTGTGGACTAAGTGGTAATCGAGTAGCTAAAATGGTGACATTTAGTTGTTTCCTTTAAAGAGAAATCGCCGTGAGGTAACAAACGGTAGGAAATAGGGAAATCCGACTGGACCTAAGCCGCAAAATTTACTTATTGTGTTACCATGCATGTTTTTTTTATATATTAATAAGGAAGATATGAATGAAAAAAAAATCAAAAAATAATAAAAAGAAAAAAAATAATTGGCTGTGGCAAGCCTTTCTAATAACATTTTTATTATCACTAATATTTGGTGGTATATCTAATACTGTAGTCGTTAAATTAAATATGTTTTTTGCAACAATAGTATTAATTGCTATTATTCTTATTGGGGTTTTATTTGACCTTATTGGTATGGCAGTAGCATCTGCAACTGAAGCACCATTCCATGCTAAAGCAGCTAAAAAACATAAAGGTGCTAAGGAATCAATTATGTTAGTTAGAAACGCTCCACAAGTTTCTAATATTTGTAACGATGTTATTGGAGATATGTGTGGGGTAATTAGTGGTTCTATTGGAGCACTGTTATCACTTAATATAAGTAATATCTTGAATTTAGATCTTATTATTGTTGGTCTTGTAGTAAGTGCTGCTATTGCATCTTTAACTGTTGGTGGTAAAGCTATCGGCAAAAAATTTGCAATTAAAAAATGTACAGAAATTATATATTTTGCTGGAACAATAATACACTATGTTCATCCTGTTAAGGACATAAAAAAAGGTTAAGCTTTTGCTTTAACCTTTTTTTCTGGTTCTTTCTTACCAATTGTAAAAATACTAAATAATACAACTGAGATAAATGTAATAATTACACCTACTACAAATTTATTAAGTATTGTTAAAGTAAGATTAACATCTGCAGTTCCAATTGTTGAAATTGGTACATATATAATTGTATCAATCATTATAGCTATTAAAATAGATAATGCACAAGCAATTGGTCTAAATGTTAAATTTTTAACAAATGTATATATTCCAATATTTACTAATTGTGATACGGAAAATCCAAGTATAGATGCAAATAAAACTTTAACATTTGGCATATATATACCATTTTGTTCAATTGGTGCTAAAATTTGTTGTAATGCATTCGCTTCTACTAATGTTGAAACTTGATTATCTAAATTAACAATTATTGTTCCTACTATTGTTAGTAGTACTTGAGCCAATACTGCAAAACATACACTTTTTATTGCTGTTTGTGTTCCATATAAATCTGATATAACTGCTACACATAAGAATGTAAATGGATATATAAATATACTACATGGTAATGGTAATTTAGCAACCACTGTCATTTTTATAGCTACAATATTTGAAAATATTAATAGTGCTGTTAATAGTGATACAAATAATATTTTTCTAGTATCTTTCATTTTTTCCCTCCTCTTATATAAGAACTGTATTCCTATTATCAATTAATATTATATAGTAAACAAATATAAATGTAAATCTATTTTTTGTTATTTAATATTGTATTGATAATTATTTTTAAAATAATAATATAAATTGGTAATGAATATATTGGTTTAACTATTAATATACTTAATACAAACAATATTGTGATAATATAAGTTGGTAATATTGTCTTTAATATCTTTTTAATATTATTATATAATTTTTTTGATTCTTTAATAGTATTTACAAATGTTTCAAAATTATCATCCATTATAGTTATATCTGTTATATTTTTTGAAATATTATTACCCATTGATATACTTATATCTGATCTATTAAGCATTTCTATATCACTTGTTTCATATCCAGTAACTCCAATAAATTCATTATTAATTTTTAATGAGTTAATTATTCTTAATTTGTGTTTTGGTTTTACATTAGAAAATATACCTATGTTTTTAATTATACTATTTAATTCATCATCATTAATTTTATCTAATTCTTTTCCATTTATAATATTATTGTAGTTATTAAGATTTATTTGTTTACCTACTACACTAGATATCTCTTTATTATCTTTGCTTAACATTATTGTTTTTATATCATAATTTTTTAGAGTTTCGATATTTACTTTCATATTTTCATTTATTTTATCATGAAGGATTATTAATCCATCAAAATTAATTCTATAATCAAAAATATCATCTTCAATTTTTTTTATTTTTTTTGAACCCGAAGCAACAATTTCTAATCCCTTTTTAGATAATTTTTTTTGTAAATTATGTAATTCGTATTTTTCTTCTACATCTAAATTACATATATCAAATAAACTTTCTAAACTTCCTTTTACAAATATATAATATTCATCATCCTTTTTATACACATTAGCATTCAATTTACTTTCATTAGTAAATGGATATGTTTTTATTAATTCATAATCTTCATTTATATTTTGAATTCCTAAAATATTTCCATAATCAATAATTGCCTTTTCTATTTGATTGTTTTTTTTGTTTTCTTTTGCAAATAAAAGTTTTTCTACATAATCAATTGTTGTTAATGAAGTGTATATATCTTTTATTTCTAATTTACCTTTAGTAATAAATTTAGATTTATCAATACATAAATATGTAATTAAATTTAATTTTTTTATAATGGATAAATCCTTTATAAGTATATTGTTTTTATAAAAATTATATATATTAAATGTAGCAAATAGAGATACTGTTAGTGGTAAATTAAGTGGTAAAATTGAAATTGCACTAGTTAAACCTAACAGTATTCCTAGTTTGAAATTACTATTTTTAAATCCTAACAATATTGATACAAATATTAAACTTATTAGTGCAAATATATTAATAAGTTTATTCATTTTAGCTATTTTAAGTTCAATTAAATTTTTATTTTTCTTATTAATTTTCGCATATTCAGTTTGATTTCCTATATTTATTACTTTAATAGTTGCATATCCATTAGTTATAATTGTTCCGGCATATAAATAATTACTTTTATATTTGGCATCTTTATTAATTAAATCAATACTTTTTTTAATAGAATTATCATTTTTTGTTATTACTTTTTCAATTACTTTTAAATTATTGCTTTCCAAAATTATACCATCTACTATTACTTTATCACCTTCTTTTAGTAATAAAATATCATCTATGGTTACTTCTTCACTTTTAATTTTTATTTGTTTAGAATTTCTAATTACTGTATATAATGAATCCGAGTTTTCTTTTAATATTTTTGATAATTTTTGAATTTTATTTTTTTGTAACAATTCAATAACAATTATTAATATTGTTAATATTCCAAGGATTAATGCATTTAATTTTTGATTTAACATAATGTATAGAATAATTATTAATATTAATATGATTATCATAGGATTTTTAATTATTTCTAATAAGTTATTATTTTTATCATTGTTTAATATATTTAATCCATATAATTGCTGATTTTTTATAACTTCTTTATCATTAAGTCCGTTATATTTATTTTCCATACTTTCACATCCATCCTATAATAATTTTATCATATTTTGTTATAAAATTAGAAAAAAAACAATAGATTTTTTTATCTATTGTTTTTAAACATCTATTGGTGTATTAACATCTAAATTTTCTTCACTTATTAAATCAGCAAATACTGTTTTGAATCTTTCTATTTCTTTTGTGCGAGAATCTGGATAAATACTATTGCATGTACAAACTGCCATCCATACATGTTTTATTTTAACTGTATCACTATTTTCAAACATTGCAAAAGAGAATGCTTTTGAAAGAAGCGCTAATGAAATATCTGGATACCTTGATGATACTTCATAATATCTTTTATATTCTGATGTCATTTCTACTATGAAAGTCATAATTCTTTCTTTTACATAATCAGTATATCCCATTTTAACTCCTGTTTGTTTTTCAATTCTTGGATAACTTCCCATTAAAATTTTAACAGTTGTAGGAATATCTGGTTCAGCAACATCAATTTTTTCGAATCTTCGGATAAATGCTCTATCTCGTATCATATATCTTTCGTATTCGTCTGATGTTGTTGCCCCTATTAATTTTACATTACCACGTGCTAGTGCTGGTTTTAGGATATTTGCAAAATCTAGTGCTGAACCATCTTTTGCACCTGCTCCCATAAGTGTATGGATTTCATCTATAAATAGTATTATTTTATCTGATTTCATAACTTCATTAACCAATAATTGAATTCTTGAATCACGTTCACCATCACTTACACTTTCTCCTAGTAATGATGAAGTTGCTATATTAATGATACTATATCCTTTTAGGATATTTGGAACATTATCATTTAAAATTCTATATGCAAGTCCTTCAACAATTGCAGTTTTACCTATACCAGGCTTACCAACTAAACATGCTGATTTATCAGGAGTTAATAATACAAGAATTAATTTACTAATTTCTTGTTCACGTGCAATTGCTGGATTAGTAATATAAGTTTTTTTTGTTATGTCTTCCCCGTATCTTTCTAAAACGCTAAATGTTACAGTCGATTTATCATTAGTTTGTGTAGATTGTTGTGGTGGTTGCATATTAGTTGCTGGTGTTATTTCAGGTTGTATTTCATCTATAATTTCTTCTTGTGTTTGTGTTTGTTGTGGTTCTTTTGGAGTAATATCTTCTTTTGGCATAAAATCTTCCTCTTTAATTCCAACTTTATTTAATAATTCATGAAATTCATTTGCTTCGTTGTTTTGTTGAACATTAGGTTGTACAACTTGTTGTTGTGGTTGTATTCCAACATTTTGATTATTATAAACTGGCC
Source organism: Bacilli bacterium (assembly GCA_017435465.1). GTDB lineage: Bacteria > Bacillota_I > Bacilli_A > RF39 > UBA660 > JAFSEX01. Next base: position 92,394 of record JAFSEX010000005.1, on the reverse strand, counting down.
TATTATTTTGATAATTCATATTCGGATTATAATATTGGTAATTTTGATATTGAGGATTCTGGTTTGGCATATTTTGCCCCATATTTTGATTAGGTATATACATATTATTTGGACTCATATTATTATTCGGATATCCATTTTGATTATTGTTCATTATTATCCTCTCCTTCATAGGTATTTCATATTTATTATTATACTTAATTTTACTAAATCTATCAACAAAAACAAGAAAAGATGTTAACTTTTCTTGTTTAAAATATCACGAGCAGCAATTAAACCAGTAGCTGCTGCAGTAACTATATTTCCAGCTTTGCCTGCTCCATCACCAATAAAATATACGTTATAGTTATCTAATTTCATATTATTATCAGTAATAATTTCATTACTGAAAAATTTTATTTCTGGTCCATACAATAGTGTTTCATCATTATTTACACCAGGAATTATTTCATCTAATTTCTTAAGTCCTTCTAAAATATTTATAAGTATTCTATGTGGTAAAACTAAAGATAAATCACCTGCAACACAATCTTTTAGTGTTGGTGAAATAAAACTTTTTTCAATTCTAGATAGGGTTGAGCGTCTTCCGTGTCTTAAATCACTAAGTGTTTGAATTATTGGTTTTCCATCACCCAGTACATTTGCGATTCTAGCAATTGACTCACCATATTGTCTAGTATTTGTGACTGGTTCTGTCAAGTTTACTTTTGAGATAAATGCAAAGTTACTATTGTCAGATTTTTTGTCTTTCAAAGCATGCCCATTTACACATATATACCCATAATAATTTTCTTTTGCTACATAACCACCAGGATTTGTACAAAAAGTTCTAATTTCATCACCATATGTTTCAGTTTTTATAAATATACTAGGATCATATATTATTGAACATATTTCTTCCATCAATTCTTTTCTTACTTCTACTCTAACCCCTATTTCAATACTTTGAGATACATATGGAATTTTATAGTAGTCAGCAAGTTCTTGTACCCATTTAGCCCCTGTTCTACCTGGTGCGATTACAACATTCTTACAATCTATTTTCTCCTCTTTTTTACCTTTTTTATAAGATATAATATGTAAGTCTTCTTTTTCACTTTTTACGTCATAAACATCTGCACTTTCAATAATAGTTATTCCTTGTTTTTTCAAATAATCAGTAAATACTTTTATATATTCTGGTAATTTATCAGAGCCTAAATGCTTTTGTTTAATTACAAGAAGATTTGCTCCCGTTTTTGCAATTTTACTTTTTAAATTTAAGGCTTCATCCATATTTGTTGGATAAACTTTACTATCCATTCCAAATTTATTAAATATTTCTTCAGTATCATCAATTAATTTATATGCTTCTTCTTTTGACATATATTTAAATAAATCGGATTTACCTAATTTTGGAATATAGTTTAATTTTCCATCAGAAAATGTTCCAGCTCCTCCATATCCTGATAAAATTCCACATGGATTACAATTTAAACATTTTGTATTATTAGTATTCATCGGACATTTTCTATTTTCGGCAAGCTTTCCCTTATCTAGGATTGCTATTTTAAGATTTTTATTATGTGTTATTAATTCATAAGCACTAAATAGTCCTGCAGGACCTCCACCAACTATTACTACATCATACATATTATTCACTACCTTTAACTTTTACTTTATATTTGTTCTTTTCATATTCGCTTTGATAATTTTCAATTATTTCTTCTTGATTATTTGCTTTACTTATAATTATATCTAAATTATCATCCCAATATTGTATTTTTTTATCATCTGGAATATTAAATATTAAATCATCTAATAATCTTTGAACAACAACATCTGGGTACCTTCTTATTGGTGAAGTTGCATGAGAGTATTCTCTTATATCTAATCCGTAATGTCCTATATTATATTTAGAATAATATGAAGTTGGATACATTTTTAAAAATGTATCTATTAGTTTTAAATATTCTTGATTATTATTATCGTATTCTTCATTAATTATCTTTTTTAATTTTTCTAATTCAGGATAGTAATTTGTTTGTTTTATACAAGGATGTACTCTATAAATAAAAGGCATATTTCTATTTTTAAATGTTAGAGCGGTAATTTGATTTGTTAAAATCATAAGTTCTTCTACAATAATTTCAGAATTAGTTCGTTTATCATAGTCGTTTTTTTCTAAATTTTTACCTGTTACCTTTAATTTTAAATCTTCTATTTTTCTATACCCCTCTTTATTATTATTTTTGGATTTTAATAAAAATGATACTTCAGATAACATATTTATTGTATTTGATAATTCATAATCTTCAAATCCATTTTCAATAATTCTATTTACAAATTTATAGCTCAATTTATTTGTTGGTAAAATATTATTTTTTTTAATATCATAACTTATTATTTCACCATTTTTATTTATTATATATGTATATTGAATAACTTTTTTTGGACCATTAGAATTTAGTGATAATAGATCATTTGATAGTTCAAATGGAAACATTGGAATAGTATTATCAGATAAATATATCGTTGAAAATCTTTTTGATGCTTCAATATCTAGAAGTGATGATTCTCCAATAGAAGAGGCAATATCTGAAATATATACATTTAAAACATAATTTCCCATTTTATCTTTTTTAATTCCAAATGCATCATCCATATCAAGGGTAGTATCATCATCAATAGTTATGATTTTTTCTTTTAATTCAGCTTTATTTTTATTTTCTAGAATTATATATGGGATTTGTTCAATTACCTCTTTATCAAATCCAATATCGATATTATATTTATAATTTAAATTTTCTAAATCATGTTGTTTATAAGTATAATCTTTTAGTAATTTATTTTCTAATTCATTTATTCTAAAAACTGATTTTTTATAATCTTGTGATTTACTTTTACACTCAACTAATGATTTATTAATCAAATCTCCTATTATTTGATCATCTTTTTCATTCAATTTAAATCTTTTATGTTTTATAAACAAATCTATTAAGTTATTATAATATATTATTTTACTAATATTTTTATCGTTTTCAACTACCACTTCATTTAAATATTTATTAATTATATCTACTATAATATGTTCATTTTTTTCATTCTTTGCATTTACATAATGAGGATATAAATTCAAAATGTATTCAACAGGCTGTTTTATTTGTATATCATTTATGATATGTTCTAAAAAATCATATTTATTGTCCTTAAATGATTCTTGCATTTTACTAATAATTAATGTTTCAATTGAATTATTAATATGGTTTAAATCATTAATAAGAATTTTAGTATTTTCATTAAACATATCTAATGTTTTAAAATGTTTTACCAGTTCATCAACATCTTTTTTTATTTTTCTTATTTTACCTAAAAAATTATCATAGTTAACATATTGATTTTCATTTAATAAATCATTTATACAATATAATATGTTATGGTGAAGTTTATAATTTGGTTCACTACTTATATTTTTATATTCATTAATACATTTGTGGTATATATTAAAAATATTTCTTAATAAATCATTATTTTTAGAAATCCCTGTTGTATCTTTTAAATCTTTAATAGAAATTGTATCTTCTTCCAAAATATATTTAATAATTTCTAATTTTGTACTCATAAATTGTATTCCTCTCTAAAAAGTTAAATAAAAAGCACATTTAAAATAATGTACTTTTAGTTTTAGTGTACAAAGAATTTGTAAAGTGATTTTGTTGTTTTAGAATTAATTTTGTACATATTTACACCACCTTACATCTAAATTATAACATGATTTTGTAAATTTGTTACAAAAAAATCGAAAAAGATTATTTTTCGATTATAAATTTAACTCCATTTTTAACATTTTCTACTTTTACTTCATATCCTAAAATTTTACATGTTTTTTGCACTATTGATAAACCCAGGCCAAATTGACCTTTCATGCCTTTTTTATATGGAGAGAAAATATTGCTTATTATATTTTCATCTATACTTTCACCATCATTAAATAATATTAATTTCTTTTGTAAAATTTCTACAGTAATATTTTTTTTAGCATATCTCATAAAGTTCCCAAATAAATTGTCTAGTATAGACTCCCACATATCTTGTGTTCCTTTGTAAATTATTTTTCCTCTTTTACAAATTATTTTCCACCTTATATTTTTATTTTCTAATTTAAATTTTTGAACACTTTTATTAACAATTTCAACAATATTAATTTCCCCATCAGTATTAGAATAATGATCTTTTAAGTATTCTAATTTATTCAATTCCAATAAACTTTTTACTTTGTTATCTAATTTATTTATTTGCTCAGACACTACATTACGTGTTTCATCATTATTAATAACTCCATCACGATTTGCTTCAATATAAGATTTAATAACTGAAATCGGAGTTTTGAAATCATGTGATATATTTTGATACATTTCATTTTTAAAATTTTCTTGTTCTAACATTACAAGTCTAACACTTTCAATGGTATCTTCTAACATTTTAAGTTCATCTTCTAATCTTATTTTTGGGGTATGATCATAATTTTCATCTTTTATATTTTTAACTTTATTTTTTAATAAATATATTTTATGAATTAAGAAATTACACCAAATTAATAGGGCAATTAAAATAAGTAAAAATGTAATAATAATTATTGGTAAAATTGAAACAAATATTCTATTTTTCATTCCATTTACAAATTTTTCATCTGTTATTGTTATTTTGGTTGTATCTTTATTTACTGTAGTTACATAATAATAATTTCTAGTTTTAATTTTAAATTTTCCGTTTTTATATTTTATTTTATTAATTATTCTATTATAGTCTTCTGTTTTAAAAACCTTTTTAGCATTTTCACTTATAATCATATTTCCACTATTGTTAATTTGTATATATACTATATTTTCATTAAAATAGTTTTCTGTTATTGAATTACTAAAATATTTTAAAGGTTGATTTAAAAATGTATAAACAGTTTCTTCAAAATATGGAGATAATGCCTTAGGTAAAAATATTGTTAAAGACACAGTTAATATTAAAAATACTATTAACGATATTAAGATTAGTTGATTTGATAGACTAATTTCTTTTTTCATGATAATCTATATCCAAATCCATATATGGTATTTATTTTTAACTTTGGCATTTTCTTTCTTAATCTTCTTACTAAATCATCCACTACTCTATCATTACCATAATATCCACTACCCCATATTTTGTTTAAGATTAATTCTCTATCTAATGATTTGTTTTTGTTGTTTAAAAATAATATTAATAAATCAAATTCTAAAGTTGTTAAATTTATTTCTACATTATCTAATAAAACAATTCTTTTATTTAAATCTATATCATATGGTTCATATGTCAATTTATTGAATTCTGATTTGTAAACTCTTTTTATTATATTATTTACTCTAAGCACTAATTCTTTTGGTGAATATGGTTTGGTAATATAATCATCACTTCCAAGTTCTAATCCTATAATTTTATCTAAATCTTGATCCCTAGCTGATGTAAATATTACAGGAACAACATCATTATTTTCACGAATTTTTTTAATAATATCATATCCACTAATATCATCTTCTAACATTATATCTAAGACCCATAAATCTATTTGTTCATCTAAATTTAAAGCATCTATTCCTTTTGTTAAACTTATAACATTGTATCCTTCTTTTTTAAGGTATGTTGTTATAAGATTATTTAAATCCTTTTCGTCTTCAACTAAACATATATTATACATTTATACCACCCATTTTATTGTAACATTTTTTAATTTTCTTTACCATTAAATTATAAATTTTAATTAGCAAACAATTATGTTTTAATTATGGGAAATTATGAAACATAATTTATTAATATTTTATTTATTTAATTAATAACTTCAAATTTAATTTACATAACATTATGTGTTTTAACATATTCTATTCCAAAAATCTTACCTAATATTTTTTCTGATTCATTTTTAGGAACATCTTTAGTTATTATATAATTAAATTCATTCATATTATTTATCCTATTTTATTATGGTAGTATATCACGAAAATAAGGACAATAATATATTGCCCTTAAAGTTTTGGAGTGAGAATTTATTGTAATTATTGACACCGATAATAATCCATAATAAAATTTTGTCAATAATTAATTATCAAATTAATATTATTAGTTATTTTGTGAGGTTTTTAAAATTTAATTATACACAATATTGTGTAATATTTATTTTATAATATGTAATTTATTTATATGTGAGAGTATACATATGCAAATTACGAATTCATACATCTAAAATATATTATGTTCTATCAGATTTCTTTAATATTCATCCTCCCTTCTTTGTACTTTAAGTATATATTAAAAATATGGGAGAAATATGGGAAAATAAATTTAAATTATGTTATTCTTAATTTTTTCAAATAAATCTAGATGGTATTGATCACCACCAAAAGCTAGTGTTTCATCATCATCTTCTGTAATTTTTATTAATTTATCTATATGAACGTATTTTAAATCAGTAAGCTCATCTTCCTGAATTCTATATTCTTCTAATTTCATATTTGTACGAGCTAAATAAACATAACTTATTTTTCTATTTGCACGACCATTCTTTTTGTATGTTTCAATAAATTCCAAATCTTTTTGATAAATCTTCATATCTAATTCTTCTACTAATTCTCTTATTGCAGCTTGTTTTTCAGTTTCGCCTGCTTGTACGTGTCCTGCGCATAATGCCCATTTACCAGGTAGATATCTTCTTTTGTAACTACGTTTTTGTAGTAAAACTTCATTTTTCTCATTAACTACAACTACTAATATTTCTCTATGCCACATACCTTTAGTATGTGCTTCTTCTCTTTCCATTTTAATATTCATTGGTTCATTATTTTCATTATATATATCTATATATTCCATTTTGTTACCTCTTTCATTGTTTTTCTATATATTCAATATATTCTCTAACACTATTGAAACTTTTTGTACAGTTTTCTTTTAAGTCATTTGTTGAATTTATCATACATGCACTATTATAATTTTTAATCATTGGTATATCATTAACTGTATCTCCAATAGTGTATATACTATTTTTATCATAATTATTCATTTTACACAACACTTCTATTCCAGAAGCTTTATTTACACTTTGTTCAATAATATTTATCCAATTATCGCTCATATATCCATGTATACCTTCAAAATTATTAATTATGTTATTTAATAAAATTTGCGATTCTTCTTTATCGAATGCACGTATAATAATTCCATTAAAATCATAATTAATATCTTTAGTATAATCAAATCCAGTATCTATATATGATTTATTCATTAGCTTATTTAATTTTAAATATTCGATTATTTTTACACCAGTTTCATAGGGAATATTTTTTTTATAAATTAAATTTCCATTACTATCAAATATAGTTGCGCCATCATTACATATTAAATAATTAAATGGAATATTATATTTTATAGTAAATTTACTTATATCTTTATAACATCTTCCTGTCGCAATTATAAATATATTTCCTTTTTCCACAAAACTGTTGATAGCGTTAATATTTAAAATTAAATCCTTTGTATTTTTATATAGTGTATTATCAAAATCTGAAACTAATATTTTTTTCATGTAACACCTCTATTCTATTAATAGTATATCAAATATCTATAAACAAAATAAAGTCAAAAGCATCTATTTGACTTTATTTTGTTTATATTTTAAAAATTTTTCAAACATTGGAAGTCCGTATTCTAAATTATAATAATTCGGAAATTCATTTAGATGAGCCAAAGCAATTTTAGTAGTCATCATTAAATTGTCATTTGTAACATTAGTTTCTGGTCTAATATTACCATGTTCCAACTCTATATTTATTCCTCTTAAAAAATCATCTTTTGTAAATTTGTCAAACTTTATATTTAGAAGTTTCGCAATATTTAAAACGTCATTTATATTATACATATACACCACCGGTATATTATATGCTTATTTTCCAATTATCATGCCTTTATAATATTTCCAAGAAAGTATTTTAAGAACTGCTTCATCTATTAAATTTTCACTTACTTGATTATTTGTCACTGCATTCATAATATCTGTCATTGCTTTTTCATAGTCAGTAACAATTAATAAATCATTTCCTGCAGTAATTGCTTTTACATATTTAGATATTGAATCATTATTGTAAACACCTGCCATTGATAAATCATCAGTTATTGTTATTCCTCTAAATTCCAAATCATTTTTAAGTATATTATGTATTTTAGGTGATAAGGATGCAGAAGTAGTATCATCTATGCTTGATACCACATTGTGATTTACTAATACTGCTTCTGCCCCTGCTTCTATTCCTGTTTTAAATGGTGGAATATTAATCTCATTTATTTCATAAAGTGTTCTATTATCAAATGAAATCCCTAAGTGTGTATCTAAATTGTTTCCATATCCAGGAAAGTGTTTTAATGTATAACTTACTTCATGCCCCTTACTTGCTTCAATAACATTTTTAGCATAGTCCATTACTATATCAGTGTGTTCACCAATGGTTCTTTCATATATGTAGTCAGATGATATAGTTGATACATCTACCACAGGTGCTAAATTTAGATTGATTCCTAAGTCACCTAACATTTTACTTTTTTTTACTGTATCATCACCAATTAATTCCATACCACCTTCTATATATAATTCACGTGGTGATAAAAAAGTGTATTCTGATAGATTTATGTTACTACTAACCCTTACTACTTTTCCGCCTTCTTCATCAACTGCCATTAACATAGGAATTTTTGATTCTTTTTGATAACTATTTATCATATTTATTACTTGTTCTTTGGTTTTATCTTTAAAATCTCTTTCAAATAATAAATAACCTCCAAATTGAAAATTTTTAACTGTATCAACTTGATTAGTTTCTGGTACTCTAACTAATAATAGTTGGGCTATTTTTTCTTTTAAAGACATCTTTTCTAAAACTTCATATGCTTGTTTATTATAATTACTAAACATACTATTATTATCTAATGATATTGTTGTTTGGAAATTCTCAACTGAATAATCTATAATTGATATACTTTGTTTACAGGAATTTTTATTTATAATTCCTGTATATTTCATTAATAATTTTTGACCAACTTTAATATCTTTTAATTCTTCATGACTAATATAATGTATTTCTTCATTTTTATCTTTAATATATAAACATTCATCTGATACAGCTAATACAGTACCTTCTAATTTTTCATAACTTTCTAATTCTTTATTATTTTTACTAATGAATAGCACTCCAAAAAAAGTAATTATCAAAACTAAACTAGTTATATAAGTCATCATTTGTTTATTCATATATATCCTCCTGACTCTACTCATTAATATATATGTTAATTATATTATAAATATTAAAAGATACGTTTGAAATTAATCTAAACGTATCTTTTTACTATAAATATTCTTTTAAGACTTCTACACTTTTTTCTTGCATAGTAACATATTCCGAAATAATATCTGTAACCTCTTTATTTAAATTCTTATTATTTAAGATTTTCTTACCTTCGATTATGCCCATATTTACACCTTGTAATAGTAATTCGGCAATTTTTGAATTACTTTTGTCGTTGAAAGTTTTCATTTCAATTCCATACCATGTCATTGTTTTGTTCATAATATTTGTTTTATGAGGTTCATCATTATTATATTTTGGATATATACTTTCTACTCTTAAAGCGATATCTTGATAATCTTTATATTGTTTATCTAACACTTTTTTTAGTTTTTTATCTTCTACTTTGTCATGTATAAAATGTATAGCATCCATTCCCATGCAAGCACCTTTGTGTATTTCATCTAATGCATTTATATCTTCTTTCATAATTATTCCTCCATTACTAATATGTATAGTTTTAGGATAATTATACTTATTATTTTTTAATAATCTTTTATAATTTATTTTTTTGTTTTTGAAATAGAATAAATTGATTATTTGAACTAAATATAATATAATTGATATGTGATTTAAAATATTGTAATTGTATGTGTTAACAATTATTAATATTAAAAGAACTTAATATAATATTAAGTTCTTTAGAATTAACATGGAGCAGATGACGGGAATCGAACCCGCATCTCAGCCTTGGCAAGGCCGTATACTAACCATTGTACTACATCTGCATATACATTATTTTATTTTAGTTTATGGTATTTGTCAATATTATTTAAAAAAATATATTGAATTAAATATAATATAACATAAGGAGCTGTTAGAATGATAGAAATTTTACAAAGTATTTTATTAGGAATTGTTCAAGGGGTTGGAGAATTTTTACCAATATCAAGTTCAGCCCATTTAATTTTGGTACCATATTTATTTGAATTTGAAGCTAATTCTTTAGCATTTGATGTTGCACTTCATTTTGGGACTTTGGTTGCAGTATTATCAGTATTCTTTAAAGATTGGCTAATATTAGCCAAAGGTGTATTTGATAAAGTTGTTCACAAAAAAGATTCTTTTGAGAATAAGATGTTTTGGTATTTGGTTATTGCAACAATACCTGGAGCATTAATTGGTATGGCACTTGAAGAATTTATAGAAAATATTTTTAGAGGACTAATTCCTGGTATAGCAATTGCCCTAGCCATTATGGGTGTATTAATTTATATTGGAGATAAATGGGCTGATAAACATTATAAAAAACAAACATCATATGAAAAATTAACTTTAAAACAAACATTTTTAATAGGGCTTAGTCAAGCTTTAGCTGTTTTTCCAGGATTCTCAAGATCTGGAACAACAATTTTAGCTGGTAGATTATTAGGTGTATCAAAAGAAGCATGCGCTAAATTCTCATTTATGTTATCTACTCCAATAATTTTTGGAGCAACAATTTTAAAATTTAGTAGTTTAATAAATGAATTTAGTCTTAGTCTAGTAATCGGAATTGTTACTGCTTCTATATTTGGGATATTAAGTATTAAATTCTTATTAAATTATATTAAGAAAAAAGATTTTGCAATTTTTGCTTATTATAGAGTTATTATATCAATAATAGTATTAATTAAATTTATTTTTTAAGATAGTGTATACTATCTTTTTTTTATATAAATATAGTATTTTTTATTATTTAATTTTTTCAATTAATAATATATTACAATGTAGGAGGTGTTAATATGAATAATTGTGTTAGTAGATTTTTTGCACCTATATTTTTGTTATATATCGGATTTATATTATTAGGAGGATTAATTGGAGTTATTGTGGGTTTATTTATTCCAGCATCCCTAACAACTGCAATCATAATTGGTTTGTTTGTTGGTTTAGCTCTTGCCTTAATAGCACATGCAATAGTAATTGTAGTAATAAATAGAACTTGTTATAACAATGATTATCATCCTTGCTAAGTAAAAACTCAGGAAATTCCTGAGTTTTTACTTGCATTAAAAAAATCGAAAAATTTTAAAAATAGTGTTGACATTATATTCGATTATGGTATAATTTATATTGCCTACTGATTTGCAGATGTAGTTTAATGGTAGAACCTCAGCCTTCCAAGCTGACTGCGTGGGTTCGATTCCCATCATCTGCTCCATTTGAAAACAAACCCTTATTTTATAAGGGTTTTTATTTTTGAAAACTATTTTAGGTACTATTTAGGCACTAATTTTATATACTTTAAAAATAAAATATAGCATACCAATAATCAATTTCGTGTTTTTCTAAACCATCTAGAACGTAATAAGCGTTCTTTTTTTCATCATTAACAGTAAGTATTACACTATCGTTCTTTATTTGCAAATCTCTTTGGAAACACTCTAATTGATAGTCTTTTAATATTCTTGATTTCATTATATTCCCCCTTACGGGTTAGATATTCTATCATGTTGTTTTGTCGTATTTTGTCGGAATATGTCGAAATAATAGCATTTAATAAAAAAAATTAAACTGATTTTACTCAGTTACTTTTTCTTTTTTAGAATATTTTTGTATCAAACTTTTTCCTCTCATTTTTTCTATTTTTGATTGACTAACAGGATAAACGGTTGCTACATAGTTATCTTTTTTTTCAAATAATTTAACTACTAAACAAACGTATTCATCTCCAATTTCAGAATAATATAACAAAGAATTTTTAGATGCGTCGTGATATACAAAAAGGGGCTTTTTAATAATATAATCAATATTAGTAATAGTATTATTATAACTATCAACACTTTGAAAATCCTTAATATGTTTAGTTACATGTGCATAAAAATCTAACGATTGAACTATTACTGTATTTTTATAATTTGTAATCCCATAATCATCGCAAATCTTTTTATCTATACGACCTACGATTTTTATTATTTTTCCTTTTTTCTTTGCCATAATATCACCTTCAAATTTAAAGCCTATATCAATGATATAGGCTTAATTTGAGCAATTTGGTAGTCTCCCAGTCCTACATGTATACTTTCGGTTAAACCTACTCAAACTCATAAATGAGCGTTGGTGCAAGAAGAAAATTTACACCCTACAAACTGCTCTACAACAATTAAAACATGATGTTTTTAATTATTTTGTTTCTTTTTGTCAGTTAGTACTGACAATTTAAATTTAACATTAAAATGTGAAAAATACAATAATTTTTATAATAATTTTACAATTATTTACATTTTTTTGTGTTTTTCTTTTAATGTAGGGTATATTATAGCATGTTTTTTTATTTTGTCAAATCCTTAATATATAATAAACACATTAAAGTATAAATTACTTCTTTTTTTAATAAAAAAGCAACAAAAAAGAGCTAGTCCGAAGACTAGCCTTTATTAATTAAATAAACTATATGCAGTATTTTTTCCTAAAATACCATCTACTTCTAATTTTTTATCTTTTTGATATTGTTTAACACATGCTTTCATACCACTTCCATAAATGTGGTCTAATCCATTAGGATTATAACCTTTTATGTATAATCTTGCTTGGCATAACCATGTAATATTACCTTTAACACCTTGTTTAAGACTTAAGAATTGTGCTTTTGTTTTTGGACCAAATGAACCATCTACATCTAACTTACAACCATATTGCAAATTCATTTCATATTGCAATGCTTTTATCAAATGTTTTTTAGTATCATTTCCTGCAATGTTATCAACTTCGATAGTTCCTAAAAATCCACCCCATTTTGCATTATATCCACGTTGAATATCAGCAACTATTCCAATTACTTTCTTAGGGGCAATTATTTCTGTATTCTCATTTAATTTAGTTCTAATCATGTCTAGAAATCTATTCCAACCCATGTCTAAAGTTCTGTGTGGACAATATTTTTTTGCATAATCTTGATGTTTAGTTACTTTGTCTATCCCCCAGCCATATCTTTTTAGAATATCTACAATTAATTCAACAGCATTTTGTTCGGCTTTAATAAATTTATCTCCACCTGATTTAGAATAACAAATTTCAATTCCTATTCCTTCACGATTACCTTTTCCTTTAGAACCATCACCTGCATGCCATCCATTTCTATTTTCAGGTAATCCTTGAACTGCCTCAATATCATCAACTGCATAGTGAAATGATGTTTGAACACCGTTTGATTTATCTCTATGCATATATTTTATTTCATTTTCTGCTGAAGCATCATTTGCTGTGTTATGTACTACTATTCTTGTTGGAGTCATAGAATAAGGACTCTTCCAACTATATAAACTTTCTGGTAATAAATTTTGTCTTATTTTAACCATATTTAATTCCTTCTTTCTATTTTGGTTCTGTATAAGTTAGTGCATTTACACTATCTGATAATCCTTTTGTAGTTGGGTCTTGTATAGCATTAAATACTGATACTATTACTAGACCTAATACGTAAGGATTTGCTACTGCTTCTAATAAAACTTGTCCTACTTTACCCCAAGTAGTTAAATCTTCTACTGATAGCCCTAAATAAGCTAAAATAGGCATTAATATAGCTATGCCTATTTGTACCCAAAATAGTGGGTTTTTAATTCTTACTAACCAATTTATTTTCATAAATATCACCTTTCTTATCTTACAATTTTTATTGGTAAAGACAGTATCTCTTCATACATCTTTGCTACTGTTCCATTACCACCTAAATTTTTATATTCTTTAAACATGTGTTCTATATTTTCTTTATCTAATATAGTTATTTCACCTTTAGTTTCATATTCTCTATATCTACGTACTAATTCATTTCTTAGTAATGCTTGTACACCATTTTCAATTGCTTTTTGTTTCTCATTAGTTGCCTTTTGCTTACTTATTAAATGCTTAAACAAGAATGAAAATATTCCAATGATACTTGCAAATCCTATTTCTAACCAATATTTGATTATAAAATCTAGCATTTATACTCTATTCCTTTCCATAATATTCTACTTCCATATTTGATGGTTTTATTGTTGTATCAACTTCTATAATACTTATTCCTTTATGTGTTGGTAGGATTGAAAGTTCTATTGTTTCTGTATCATCTGGATTTTCTAATGGATAATATACTAACATAGGTTTTCCTTCAGAATACCAATTTGCAATTATTTCTTTTGCTTCAGTAGTTGTTTTACCAACACCTTCTAAACAAAAATGGAATCTACTACTAACTGACGTATCAATAAATCCACAAGTATTTGGTGTCATATTACGTGAGTATGCCCTATCTACTTCAAATCTTGAACACAAGCTATTATCAGAAGTACCAATCTTTGCGACTATTGCTGAAGAAACCATAAACGCTGTACCATTATTTGGTTGTGAACCACGTAATGTTAAGGATTCAGTTCCTTTAAAAGAATATACTGCTAATTCTCTAATTACTTTTTGCTGTTCAAAGTCTATATAATCTTTGTATTCACCAGCTTTTCTTAATGGTTCATTTAGATAAATGTTTGTTGTAATTGGTTCTACATAATGTTCGTAAACAGTTGGAGTACTGTTTTCTTCTAATTGAAGATTCCACATTTTCAAAGTGTCTTTATTTGCTCCATTTGTTCCAACAACAGTATATATATCTACTCTTACAATTTCTTTATCATCAGGCACATTTATACTTTTTCCAAACCCAACTCCATATCTCGTACCATCAGAATAACAAAAATACCAAGATGGGTTATTATCAGAAGTGTTTTCGTATTCACAATCGAATACATATGCTTTACCACCTTTTAAATTAACATCTATGCTATACCAATAATTACCATTATAAGTAACTACTCCATCATCTGAAATATCAATAGTACCAGCTGTATAGTTATCTCTAAGCCTAGCATTTTTATAATTAATTAGATTTTTCCCTCTTACTTTAACAGATATCTCATAACCATATTGTTTGTAATCATCTAGTGTAACTGCACCTTTAAATATTCCACTCTTTTCTGGATAAAATATTGTATAACCAGCACTTGGGTATGCATATATTCTTTTTAATGTTTTGTTAGCATCTGTAGTACGTATTGCATAACTATTTGTAGTACCAGTCATTTCGTTTTTAGTTGAAAAGTTAGCCATAACTAGTTTTGTTCCATCAGTATATTCAAATGTTAAATTAGTATTAATCCCAGCACTTGAATTAATATTCCTACCATACAATATAAATGTATAAGCAGTATTTTCTTCAAAATCACCTTCGATTATACTTTGTCCATTGATAGGACTCCCCCAAAACTGTATACCACCATCATCATGAAATTTAATGCTACTTTGATTTGCACCTAATTCTTCCATTCTAGCTCTAACAACACTAGGTTTTAATTCATTGCTTGTTTTATCTCCAACACTTTTGATTTCAATAGGAGTTTCTGGTGTAGGTGTACCATTTTGTACACTATTTCCATATATCTTATAATCTACTAAATCTACACCTTTACATTTTTGTAATGTAATTGGTGGAACTCCACTAGCAACTAATTTCTTCCATGATTCATATACAGTAACTCCATTAAAGTTAACGAATGCTAAATCTTTTAATTCATTATAATTTACAAATCCTAAATCTCGTGTAAATGTCTCCATGTTACACCTCCGTTGAGATGTTTAACCCTATTTCTCCATCCTCATTCGTTGAAGTCCACATTTTCACAACACCTGCTTTTGTACTTGTCGCAACATCTGTGAATTGGACATAATCAGTTAAATCTACTTTTTGTGTTTCAAGTGGTCCTAAAGAATAATGCCCTATTCTAATTCCATCTTCGGAATCAACTAATGCTACAAAATCTTCATCATTAGTGTATGTGTAAGGTATACTTTCTTCAAACACTTCATAAACCCATAAATCAGGCACTAATTTTGTTTTTACATAGAGGTTTTGTCCTACTCTATATGTATCACTTGGTAAAACATTAAATGCAGTTACCAAATCCCGATAGCTCTTATATCCTTTCGATTGATTAGCTCCTTTTGATATACTTATAGCAGTTTCAGAATTTTCTTTTGCCTCTTCAGATGTTGTAACAACATAATCTACTACTCCATCTACTTTTGTAGCTTCTTTTTTGGCATAATTTCCTTGTTCTTCCGCATAATTTCCTTGTTCAACTACTTTTTCATATCCCTCTTTTAAAGCAGTTGTTTCTTGAATTAATTGGTCTAAAATCGGATATTCAGTTTCTAGTTCTATTTCTTCATCAGTTGGATTTACTAATTCTGGGCGAACAAAAAACTTACCAGTTGCAAAATTGGTAAGTTTAGAATTTTCATCATATAAAACTACTTCAAATTCATAATCCCTTACTTCTATTAAAATAGGAATAATATTGCCATCTTCATCATAATTAGCTAATATTAATTCATCATTTATAATTTCCTTAATCCATTTTTTACTACTGGGATATTTTAATTCAAATACTTTTGTATAATTAGAATATTCATCGTCAAATATAAAATTAAATTTAGTTGAATTATAATCATTTTGTACTAATTCTATTTCTTGATTTGGAATTATTCTTTGATTATTAAAATCTATTTTTAATGTATATTCTTTCATTTTATACCTCCCTTACTATCTATGTTGATTCCTCATTTGTTGTATTTGTTTCTAATAGAGATTTGACATCAGCAATAAGTTTATCTACTTCTTCTTTTGTATAATAATCTGAAAGTAGTACTTTAACATCTTGTGCATACTTAATATCAAAAACAGTTGGGAATCCTCCATCTACACTTATATGGTTTACACCGTCATAAGTATATGGAGATACTATTCCTATTTCTTCTATTGTAGGTTCTGCTAATTCATATATTACTTCTACATTGTTTTGAGATAACCATGTTTTAAATTGCTGTAAAGTTGTAGTATTATATGTTGAAAAATTAATAACTATTTGATTTACATTTGTATAATATTTTCCTATATCGGCTACTACTGTAGTTGAATTTATAAAATAATTTGAATAACCACCACTTCTTGTCACCATATTAAATGAAGAATTATCTAAATAAAATCGATCTGATGATGTGTTTGAACTTTTATTCCAATCCTCACTACCATCTAAAACAACTCTACCTACTTTTCGTTTAATATATAATTTACCATTTTCTATATATGTTTCATCTTTTACTTCATTTGGTAAACTTCTTGGTGGTTCATTTAATATTAATTGAGTTTTATTTGATTTATAATGTTCATATTTAAAATTAACAGATGTAATAGAAGTATCTTCTAATACTGAAATTCTAAATGTTATAGAGCCACTTTCTCCTGCACTAAATCGCACCAAAGTCCTCAATCCTCTTATTGCATTGCTAGGATTTTTAACTGTTGAAATAATCCCATTAAAAATACTAATACCTTTTAAATTTTCAAAAGATTTTTCAATCGAGTTTAACATTTGACTTTGTCCTGCATAAGCAGATGTTGAAAATAATGTTCCTGAACCACTTACATTTTTTACTTCAGTTATTATATTGTATTTTGTTGATGATTTTAAATTTAAGCTATTTGTGTAATAGTTCAAATATTTGTCTGAAGTCCCTTCTGTGTTATCAAAACTTATTGTTATCCAACCGTCTTCATCAACAATAATTCCATCAGTTACTGTATTAGTGTCCTTATAATTATACAAATTCTTACCAGTAACATTAACATCTATTCCATATTTGTTATATGGAATATAATTGTGTGCTATTGAGCTTTCTTTTATTTGAATACTATTTAATATTGCTTGTTCATCATTATCTCTGTCATAGTATTCAATTATTAAATATTTAGCATTATTATCTGTTGTTATAGTAATTATAGTTCCAGTATTATCAATTACTCTCCCACTAAAAGATGTTCCTATTGCAGGTTTTTGATTAGAATAA
Organism: Bacilli bacterium; assembly: GCA_017435465.1. Classification (GTDB taxonomy): domain Bacteria; phylum Bacillota_I; class Bacilli_A; order RF39; family UBA660; genus JAFSEX01. The sequence continues at coordinate 74,143 of JAFSEX010000005.1, read as the reverse complement.
CTTAAACAAAATTTATTTCCACTTATTTTTTGAGCTATATATGTTGTATTTGGTTTACATTCTATATAACTTAATTTTGAAGTACCACTTGTTACTATTGTTCCACTTGAGCCTTGTGTAAAAGCATCAATAATAGGTGCATTATCTTTATCAAATAAATTAGTATATCCTACACTTTTTATTTCACTTGGATAATCAGGACTAGGCATTACACCGTATGGTTCGTATTCCGTTGAAACACTTCCACTTTCTAACATAGGGTATACTTTAAAATTATATATTGTTCCGCTTTTTGTTCTTATGTATAATCTATAGTTTATAATTTCTTTTGTAGTAGTAAAAGTTTTAGATGTATTACCAACATTAATGATAATATCATCTTGAGTTTCATCACTATAAATTAAGGCTAAAGCTATATCAACTGATATTGCTTCTTTAATAGAAAAAGTATAAGTTCCTATTGGAATGTTTTGTGTTATTGTTTTTGTTAAACTTGAATAATTATTTGTTGATGTTCCACTAATATTTATTATTGTGTCACTTGTTTCATTAGTTAGACCTTCACTTGTTCTTAAACCGTCTATATTTAATAAATTCTTACCACTTCTAGTTTCTTGCTCGCTTTTACCTTCTATTTTTAAATCTAATAATCTACTTTCTAATGCATCTTCTATTGTTATTGTTTCTCCAGATACATCATTTTTTGATGTTACAATATCAATTGAACTATTTATATCTTCTATGAATTCTTCTTTCTCTTCTTGAGTATAATAATCTTTTCCTTTTACTGGTGTATAACCTGGTGCTCCTTTACCTACAAGTATTCTTTTTTCCTCATAATCTATATACATTTCTCCTGTTTCATGATTTACAATAAAAGAGCCATCTTCTATAGATAACTCTCTTATTTCATCAGTTGATTTTCTTTTTGGATAAAATTTACTCATATTTATCACATCCATTCTTCATTTGATTTTTCATTCCAATTTATGTAAGTAGTTTTAGAATTCCATAAAGTGGTTCCAGATTGTAAATAATATTCAATTAAATTTAAATTGTTTAGCCAGCGTTTATAATCCACTTTTGAAAATGTTTTTAATTCTGTTCCTTCAACAATCCATGTTTTAGAATTAATCCATCCACTTGGTTTTGTAAACCATAATCCTAGGTTTTCAATTCCTTGTTCAATTCTATCTACTTCTTGAATATAAAGAAAATCACCATATACCCAAACTTTATTAATATAATCTGGCATAGTGATTTTTTTTTCATATTTTATAGAATTATAAGCAGTGCAATAAGTATTAACATAATTAACAGTTCCAAAATCATTAGGTAAAGTATATTCAGTTAAATTAATATCTTGTACCCATCCTTCTTCACTTGCATGCATATATAATGTTGCAATTCTTGTTCCATCCTTTTTTTGTAATTCAATATGATAAACATTATAATTTGTTAGATATTCAATATATTCTTTTATAATGTAATTTTCAGATGATATTATAGATACATAATCTTCATATTCAGCTTCTTCTAATATACTTTCCCATAAATTTTCAGAAAAGTTTAAAATTAATTTTTTATTGCTAAAATCATTATTGGTTGGTATGGGTTCTTTACTATATCCATAATCAATTTTTTTTACTTGATTAGTTAATGATAAGATTTTTTGTTCAATTGAATTAAAAAAGTCATGAGGCTTATCTATATATTTCATTAATTACTCACTCCTTTAGTACTTCCACTTAAACTACCATCAAATTTAAATATTTGTTGTTCTACAAACATTGTTTTATATCCAAAATCAGTTTCAATTTGAATTAATGAACCAGCAGTAATTCTAGGGTCTTGTTTCCAATTAAATTCAATATCATATTGTCCGTAGTTGTTTTTGATATTATTTATAATATTAGGAATTCTTAAAGATGGATTGGTATGTAGCATATAACTACTTACTTCAATATTTAGATTACTACTTTCATTTATTATTTCTTGATATTCTGATACATTTAATTCTTCTTTTTTTGCTGATATATTTAATGTAACTATCCCATTTGCGCTTATGTTAAATTTCCCAAATCTATCTGCTTCTATTCTTCTATTTAAAGTTCCATTATCCAATGTTACACTATAATATGGTGAAGCAACTGGAGTATCAAATGGTACCACAATATCTTTTGTTCCCTCGATTGATATAGATTGTCCATATATATTAATTGCAGATTCATCTTCAGAACTATATGATATTTGACTAATAATTGTTATTTTCCCTATTGGAGTTTTAACATTTATTTTTGGTTTTTCTTGCATTATGTCTAACGGAATAGTGTCTAGAATATTAGTAGGCAGGTTTTTCCATAATAGTTTATTATTCCTATTCCCATATGTTAATGCACAACCAACTACTGCCAATTGTTGTAATTGTTCTAATCTTGTTCCAAGTGGCAAAGCTTTATCAGAACAAGTATTTAATGTTTCATCTGGTGATTCATATGGTATTCCCCATTCATTACACATGTTTTTAAAATAGTCATATGTTTTTTCACTTCCTATAAAACTTGCATTTGGATTATAACTATCATATCTCCATTTTCTATAATGTGATTTTTCTTTACTTAAAGTACTAATGATATTTTCTCCATTAAAATTAGTAGTAGAATCATCATTGTTATACCACGATGTTAAATAAAATATTCCCATATCTGTATACTCAATTCCAGAATCTTCTGTTACTATTCCTATAAAAGGTTTTATTAACATATTTTCTTTTAAATATGATGATAATCCGCTTTTATTTATATAATCAAATTTTTTATCGTAATTGGGAATCTTTACTGTTGTTGTATTAGTAGGAATTTCAAAACATAATTTTGATACTTGTTCAACAACTTCAAATTCAATTAATTCATCATTCTCAAATACAAATGAAATATCAAAATCTATTTCACTTATAATAGGATAAGCTCTTTCAGAACCACTATCAGATTCCCATGTATTTACTTGAATATATACTTTTTTTAAGTTAGTTTGTTTTTCAAGTAAATAAAATACTTTGTCTGTATTTTTTATGTCTTTTGTTTTTTCACTTCCATCAGAATATGTTAAAACTAATTTGAAATCAGTAGCAATTCCTTTTTCAAAATATATTGTTAATCCATTACATGTAACTGCTGAATTTAATGTAACTTCTAAATAGTTGTTTCTAGTTGTTCCATCTAAATCTCTAGGAACAAGTTCATTTGATATCCATCCAACACTGTTTTTATTATTTAAATTTGGTAACATCATACCTTTTTCTAGATCAATATAATCGTCTAGTAATATGGCATAATCATATACTGTTCTATTACTATCAACAACTTGATTCATATCTGAAAATGTATTTTCGTTTCCATTAACAACTGCATTATTTTTGCAGTTATCTATATTTTCATTGACTATTTCTACATAACCTTTTATTTCTCTTGTATCATTTTTATACATTAATATTCAATAAAATTCATTTGTACAGATGTTCTCCATTTAATTGTATAATCTGATTTATTCATCAAAGAAGCTTTTCCCTCTAATGGTCCAGCATATACCTTACAAACGATTCTTTCATTTTTATTATTAGTGAATTTCAAATAGAAATAATCATAATCATATAGACTATCTAATAATGCTGTTTTTGAACCATCTAATGCATTATATCCACAGAATACTTTATTTCTTGAACGTCTTATTATATCCCTATTTAAATATCCTGTTGAACCAACATATGATTTTTCTAAATGCTCTCTCCTAGTTTCATAATTATCTGGAGAAGGTGTTGGTAGTGGAAACCATGTTCTTTTATTATCTACACTTGCTTCTAATAATGCCATTTTACACTCTCCTTATTGCTGTTGAACTTCCAAGTCTTTTTTCTTCATTTTTATAGTATGAATAAGTTGTTCTAGCAAATTCTTTACCATCTATTTTAAGGTCAACTGGTCTTTGTGATAAGTCTTCAACTTTAGATATTAATTCAATTAATAATTCATCAGTTATAGAAGAATTATTTTGATTATTGACAGCTGGGTTATATTTTTTTGGTACTACTGCTTCATCTTTATGTATTACTGCTGTCATATCTCTAGGAACTCTATTTGTTCCAGTATCTAATCTTGGAAGTTTAAATGTTTTGATTTTATTTATTTCAACACCAGGAAGAGTATTTATAACTTTTATTAATGAATTTATTGCTTTTATTGGTGTATTTAATATATTTTCCATTACTGTTAATACTGCATTAACAGTAGAAGTGAATGCTTTTCCTACAACTTCCCCAATCTTAAGCCCAATATTCTTAAATGTGGTTACAACTTTTTTCCACATTTTTGATATCATGTCTGGAATATTAGAAATAAATTCAACAATAAAGTCTTTAGCTATTTGCCACTTATCAACAAACCAATCTACAGCACTTGAAACCATATTACAAAGGCCACCAATAAGCCATGAACCAAACTGAACTAATCCATCCCAAATTCCTTTAACGGAATCCCACAATCTAGGTAAATTTACGATTAAATATAGTACAAAATCCATAACAAGCCCAATCCAATTCCCAGTTGAAATATCAAATACCATTTTAATTAAAAGAAAAGTACTTACTACATCTTCCCAATTTTCTAATATCCATTTCCCAAGTTTTGGAATCCATTCACAAAGCCATTCCCAAACCGGTCTCAATTTTTCTCCAGCAGAGGTAAAAGCTTTTGCCCATCCATCGTCTAATTCAACATTTTCAAATGCAGAAAAAGGATTATAATCTTCATTTGCTGAACCACTATCAGCGTTAGAATCCGATAAATTAGTTATTTCATCCATCGAGCTTAATCCCTGATTTGCTTTAGTTAAATTTTTCGTAGCTTTAGCTTGTTGATTTAAATATTTTGTATTAGCATTTGCAATCATATCTGTACCTGTTAATGCTTTAACAAAAAGATTTATATAACTAACTAATTTAAGTATTGCATTTCCAATATAAGTAATTATAGGTTGAAGTGTAGCACCTAAGCCTACCCATGCACTTTTTATTTTGTTAGCATTTTCTGTATCATATTGCATATATTGTGAACTTGCTCTACTTAACAAAGTATATATACTTCTTATACTAAAAAGAGCTAATCCATATTTAACTATTTTTGAGATTCCTGAATTAACTGATTTGTTTATACTATTTATACCATTAGAAGTAATATTATTGCTCTGATTTGACACATTTTTCATTTTATCTTCTAATTTCCACATTGATTGAGCTGTTTTATTACTTTGTAAAGTCAAACTCTTTATTGATGTTTCTGTTTTTCTTATATCATCATTTATTTTAGCTATTTTACTTTCATTAATTGGTATATCAAGAACACCAGATAATCTCTCTCTTAATGAAGCTAATTTTTGTTTTTGACTTTCAATTTTTGAATTAATTATATCTAATTTAGTAGCTAGATTATCATATTCTGTACTATCAACATCTAATTTGGTAGTATTTCCACTAAAAGCATTTCTTAGAACATTTAAAATTTTTGACCCTTTATACTTTGTTTTATTTTCGAAATTGTCCACTAATTTACTTGCATTATTTAATTCCTTATTTAATTCATCATGTGTCGCAGTTACTTTTACTTTAACCTCATCTATTGTCGTTCACAACTTCACCTCCTAAAGCATAAGTGTTACGTTCTATAATTCTTTCCATTTCATCATCATTCATAGGTTTATCATTATGTAATTTCAATAATTCTGGTTTATCTGGATAATCACTTGGCTTATTAAAAGCAAGTAATATATAATATCCTAAATTATAAATAAGAACTCTATCATAATTTGCTTTTTCTAGTTGTTTCTCTTCATAATTTAATATGTGTTTTTCAAATTGTTTAGGATTTAAATTCCAGTAGCTATCTAAATCTAATCCTATTTTTAATGCATTTTTTTCCTGTTCTTCCCATATTTCATAAAACTTTAAATCATTTTTTCTAACTGAATATTCGCCATTTCCATTTGTGATGCTTTCGCTTTCTTCATTTTCTCTATATTCAGTTCTTTTGTCAAAAAACCCTGATTTGTTAATGCCTCAACAATTTCTAGTACTAACTCTTCAGTGTCCTTCCCTTTTTCTCTTTCTTCATCGATAATATCATATGCTCTATCTAATGAACAATCAGTTCCATATTTAATTAATAGTGCTATTGATGAAATTGTTCCATCCACAGCTATTTTACCAATTTGTTCATTTTTCGCTTTTTCTATTTTTTCTATATCTTTTGCTCTATATTTAAAATCCATTTTTTTCATTTCCTCCTTATAATAAAAAAGAGAGGGATTAAATTTATCCCCCTTAATACTATGATGTTACTTTTGTAAATGTAGGTTTACCAGTAATTCTTAAAGTACCAGAGAATGTAACATTTCCATCAGTTGTAAGTTCACCAGTTTTGAATTTTTTTAACCATGCTTTAAACTCCCATGTTGAACCACTTTTAAGTGTTATTTTCCAATTTTCTACACTACCACTTTCAGCTAACGATAACAATTTGTTAACATTCTCTTCAGTCTTAACATAACCCTCAATTTCACATTCACCAGCATCTTTTAATCCTGGTTCAAATTCTTTATATTCATCTGGACTATCTAAGTCTGTTATATCACGTTCTTCTCTTTCAACTCCTACTTCGCCAATTTTAGTTAAATTAGCAATTTTAGTGTCTTCTAATTCAGAACCACTTTTAATTTTTGTCAAAGTACTTCCCATTGCTTGCATTTGTTATTCCTCCTTTTTTTCAAATCTTGTTACATACCTATAAAATCCACTAGGGTCTTCCAAATCCTTACACATTGTTCTAATGTAGTCATTTTCCAATAACAATAGCGTAGTAGTTTCTAACAACTCACTCGTTTCTACAGAGGTTTTACCCCAAAAATCTAATTGAAAAGCTACATCTTGAAATAATACATTTTTTTCTAAATCAATATTTATTTCATCATCCAACAGAGAAAAGGTTATCTTTGGAAGTTCACTAATCTCTTTAGGTTTCGTTTGAGATGCATTTAAATCCTTAAGTATTTCTTTTAAATTCTTTTTTGGTTTTATCATTTAATTCCCAACTTTCTTATTTCTTGCTTATAATAATCTGCAATATATTTAATAATTTGTTTTTTATTAGTTTTTAATGCCGGATACATATAAGGTTTTGCAATTTGCCCTTTCGTATAAACAAAATGTTTTAATTTTTCACTAAAATAAATCCAATTATAATTTACATATTTTAAGGTTATTCCCTTTATTTTAAATGGGTAAGTTCCTGTTCCCTTAGGCCCTGTACCAAATTCTATATATGCTGCATGGTCATTATTAGTAAATACCTCACCAATTACTTCATTTTGATTTTTAGATATTTTTGTGTCTATTGAATTTCTTAAATCCCCTAAATCCACAGCAACTAATATTTTAGCAGTGTCTTGCACTTTCCTAATTCCTTTTTTTATTGGAATGCTTAAATCAATATCACAGATTTTCTTGAAATTTTTTCTCATTTTGAATTAGCAAAAATAACAAAATGACTATCACGTGGAATCACTTTTATAATTTCATATTTGTTATCTAGGTATTCTATAATTTGATTTTCTTCACATTTAAAATCACTAGTTATAACAATTTCTGCATCTATTGATATACCATAATCATTTTGTATTTTTTCTTTATTTGAAAATTGCAAATTTCCTTTAAATGGAATAAATTCATCACTTAAGGTTTCTATAAAACCACCTTCAGAATCTTCAGAAGTTATCTTTTGATATAAATTAATATCTTTATCATAGAAAATCTTTTTTGTTATTTCCTTAAACGATTTTGGTATTTTCAAACAATATCTCCTAGTCTATACTTATCTAAATGAATAATTATTCCATCAAAGATTTCGGCATCTTTTTTATTATTCATAAAATTAATTACATCACCATAAGAAATTGTTTGGCCATTATCACTTATGCTCTTGATTTCATGTTGAATTTCATCATTCAAAATTTCATTTTTGTATGATTTTATTACACCAACTACGGCTCTAGTAATAATTCTTTCTAACCTCTCTGGAATATTATCTCTATTCATATAATTAAGCGCTCTATCTATTGTTTCTTCAATAAAATAATCTATATCATATATATCATTTACTTCTTTAGAGAATTTTTCTTCTAAATATTTCTTGATTTTATCTTTTGTTTCCATTATGCACACCTCATTATATAAAAGAGACGAATTCAATTATTTCGTCTCTTTCGTTTTTTTACTTGATATTTTTTTAACGTTTTTAGACTCATCTAATACGTTATTTTCTGATTTATTATTTTTATTACCTTTATATGGAGTAAATCCCTGTGCCTTATAAATTAAATTAAATGCTTTTTCAGTAGCATTTATAATTTTATTATTTAATATATACTTATTCACTTTTTACTCCTGTAATTAAACAGTTTTAGGAACAACAGCACAGAATGCTTCATCTTTAATTGGTAAATAAGCAATTCTCATTGTAGCTTTAATTGCAATCATATCTTGTTCAGCTAATGAAATTGGTTTGTCATCAGCATCAACAGTACCTTGTAATGTTGCTTCTTTTAAGATTTCATATTCTATTCCATCTCTAATACCTACTAATGATTTATCAAAATCTCCACCAATAATTTCAGCTTTTGTATTATCCCATGCTCCATTTCTTGAAAATTCAATTGGTTGTGCGTAAAATTCTTTACTATTTACACCATCAACATATAATTGATTACCATTACCATCTCTTAATTTTCTTAATGAATTTTTAATACCATTTTTAGCCACGAATCCATTAACATCTAAACCACTATCTTCTACTAAAGCCATAGCATCAGACACGTCTAAATCTAAATGTCCAGTTCCATTAGTTTCAATTTCAATTTTGTTGTTAGCTGTTTCAATTGAACTCATTATATTCTTTGCAAATGGACTTGATGTACCAAATATTGCAGCAGAATCAAATGCTTTATAAAATGTTTCCGCAATTGGTTCTTTTAATTCTTCGAATACATTTATAGTTGTATCGTCTAATTTTTCTTTTGTTACAGGTATAATAACTGCTAATTTTTTTGCTTTTAATTCTGGGAATATCCATGTAGCTTTGCTAGTTTGGATTCTTTCTCCTTCTCCAACCCAGTATGCACCTGGACCTTCTGCTAAAACTGGAATTTTTTTTGTATCACTTTCCATAGCACTAACTTTTGATAATTTTAATACGCTAGAACCTCTAGCAACATCTTTCATAATTTCACTTGCTTGTTCTGTTGGAACAAAACCTTGTAATTCATCTTTTAAATACATTTATATCACTCTCCTATTTTCTTGTTTGATTTTCTTTTATAACAGATACAAAATCTGCTGTGTTACTTGAATTACTATTTTTGTTATTGTCTTTAGGCGCTTTACCTTTAAGACGTTCAATTACTGCTTTCTCAACTGCTGTTGAAAATGCTTTCTCTAACTTATCGATATTTTCTTTAGTTTCATCTGCGTTTGGTTTAATAACAAAATCAACTAAATTAATATCAATATTTTTTTCATCGAGAATTTTTATTGCCTCTAATCTCATATTTCCTAAAGCAATATCATTTTCTCTTTCTTTCAATTCTTTTTCTTTGTCTTCAAGAATTTTCTTTTGTTTGTCTGCTTCCGACAATTTAGCTAATTCCTCTGCTTGTTTTTTATCTTTTTCAGCTTGTTCTTTAGCTTTTGTTAATGCTGTTTCTATTGATTTAGCATTTAACTTATCAAATTCGCTTTGATAATCAGGATTGTCCTTTAATAGTTCAATTAAAGTTTTTTTACTTCCATTACCATCATTTGCAGGTGGAGTTGCTGGATCTTCAGCAAACTTTTGGATATTCAAATCCATTAATTTTGTTTTTTTAGTATTCATATATCTATTCCTCCTTTGCCCCAGTCCATTCTAATAAGCCCAGACCATTGCCATTTTCGAATACAAAAAAGAACATATTTCTATGTTCTTAAGTGCCATTTATAAGCACTGTACCAATGATATATAGGCGCCTACTGTCCACAGACACATTTATTTCTAAATGTCGGTTATATCATCAGTACACCACTTATAAAGTGATGCATAATAAAAACACTCTATTTTTTTTGAGTGTCTTTGTATTTTTTCTTATATTTATTTTGGATTTCAATTATTTTACGATTCAAGTCGTTTTCTTTTACATATCTATTTTCTTCTTCCTCTGTCATATTTTTTGTTTTTTCATTGTGATAATCCATAAATTCTTTTAATTCTTTTTGAAATTCATTGTTTATTCGTTTCCAGATTCTGTCCATTGTTCTCTCCTATACAAAATATTATTATTAACTGAATAATCTACTGATTTAATATGTTCATACGTTATGTCTTCTATATCATCATTAATAGTAATTCTCTTCATATTGCATTTTTTACTTCTATCAAATTCATAAAGATATTTTTCATCAATTCCTCGAAGTCTTTTTAAATTATATTTTTCAAACAAGTTTATATCTGCCTGACTAAAACTATAATTGGTTTCTGTTTTAGAGTGATTATGTGAAACTATCGCTCCTATTAATTCATCTCCTAAATCTATATCAGGCCATACATTTGTCGAATTACCAAAACATTGATAAACATTTCCTTTTGTTGTAACAACTATTGCGTTTTCTATTTTATCATCTTTTATTTTATTTTCATACTTTTCTAATATGTTATTTATAATATTTTCATCTTTTACATTTATATTTTCTAATAATTTAGGTTTTGGGTGTTTTCCAAAAGTATATTTTGTATTTGAAGATAATCCAGAATTTTCGAAATATTTTATATATATTTCAGGGGCATATTGTTTGCTCCACTCTTTATAAGTAGTATTTCCAGGTACTTTTATTAATTTACCATTTTCATCTCGTGCTGTTCTCTCTTTTAATTTATTATAACAATCATTATCAAATACTGCAATGGTTATAGAACGACAATTAACATGCATATTTGGGTAATTGACTCCTTCTTTGGCTTCAGATAAATTAAATATTTTTCCATCTAATTTTGCACATATTTCTGATGTTCTATTATCTAATGTTGCGACAAATTGATATTTTTCTATTTGTTCCTCTTTATATGCTAATAAATTAGCTAAATTATGAAAGTGATTTGATTCAGTTCTAATTAATCTTATTGCTTTATAATTTGCCACCTCAAACAAGTTTTTAACCTCATTAGCCATCTTTTGATAACTTTTTCCACTTGCAATGCTACTAGTTATAATTTCTTGTAGATTTTCAGCTAATTGTCCTGTATTATTCCATATAGATTTTGAATAGTTTCTTCCATGCCAGTCTGCATTTAGTATTCTGTTTATTTTAACTGGATTTAACTGTGAAAAACTAAATGCTAATCCTGTATTTAGTTGTGTATCATATATGTTTTTAAAATAGCTATTTTGAACAGTATCATAATAATGATTGTAATTAACTAATTCTTCTTTAGTTGCAATTAAATTAGTTTCTAGATATATCTTTTCTTTTAAAGCTTCTAATCTATTAATTCTAGATTTATATGCTTCTACACTATATCTAGCTAACAATTGTTTTTTCACTTTAGAATCAGGTATGTTAGAAATTAACTTATTGAATTCTATAATCATTTTTTCTGTTTCACTAGAATTCATTATTTTTTTTAATTCCAACATATTTAATCCACTTTTTTCGGAATAAACTTCATATATATATTTAATTTCTTTATCAATATCCTCTAATGCCTTATTATATATTGAAATTGTCTTTTTAATTATTTCTTCACTTGATTTTTCTACCTCTTTAAGTCGTTGTAATCCACGTTTTTCCCAATAGGTCATATTATCACCTATTCATCTTGATTATTTATATCACCAAATTGGCCTAAGTATTTCATCGTATTCGATTCTTTTTCTTTTTTTACGATTTCTGTTATTTCACTAGCGTCTTTTATAAACGACAATTGACTTATTAATGTTTCATTATCAACTTTACCGTCTAAATATGAGATTGTTTGTGCAATTTCTAAGTCATTGCTTGGTAAAGAATGTTTAAATACTATATCTATTTCATGTGTAGGTATTATTGGCATATTTGATTTAATATTTAAAAAATAATTATACATTCTAAATCTATCTAATAATCCTTCTTCAAAACATCTTTCTTTATTTTTTATTAAATATAAAAATGCTAATAATTTAAATTTAATAGCTACACCACTAGAATTACCTGCAAAATTGACATCACTCATATTTGGAACCATACTAATTTTGTGTATGTCTTGTTCTATTACTCCTCTTAGAACATCATTATCTGCTTCATTAAGAGCTTTTGTTAAATATTCTATTTTCGCATCAGGAGGAATATTTACAAGCATTCTTTTTTCTTTAAGTAATTCTTTTTGTTCAGGAGTCATACTCATGCCATAAACACAAAGAATTGCATCAACTAGCTGTTCCTTATCATTTAATCTATCACTTTGTAACAAATTATAAGCATCAATCAAACTTATTACAGGTTCATAATCACCTTGTTTTTCTTCTGTGTTTATATATTCAATAATTGGAACTTCGCCAAAAAAAGTATAATCACTATCTGTTTCATTAAATACTCCATTGTAAAATGTACCATTAATAGTCTCATCAGGCATTATTTTCTTTAATGAATATTTGTTACGTACTAATTTGTTATTTTCATATACATAATCATAAGATATAGCGCATAATTTGTTATGTTCTACTGTATTATCTCTAAATATAATTACATTATCCAAAACACATGACTTTGGATTAGCATTTTTATCTGAGTATATATATTCAAAAGTTCTTCCTTTTTTGCTACAATTTTTTGCTATTCTAGTGTCTAGTTTATTTATCGTTTGGATTTTATATACATCTAATACTGGTTCCAAATTTATTGCTTTTTCAACTTGATAGTCAACAGGTTCTGATATAAAAAATCCAGTTGCCATATCTGTTATATATTTTGCATGATTTATAATTGCTTTATTATTAGATTTGTCATCTGATTTTTTGCGTTTTAATATAGTGTGTTTTCCATCATAATAATCTTCTAGTTTTTTATATTTTCTTTTAAATGATTCATATTTTCTTATTACTTCATCAATTATTTTATCAGTAAGTTCAAAATTTTCATCAACATAATAATTCGTTTTATCACCTCTTAAATGAATTCTAATTCACCCTTATCTAAATCTTCTGCTATCATTGTTAAATTATCAGGCCCATCATCATGTTTGTTTTTTCCTGCTCTTAAATATCCTAATACATTAACTGCAAAATCTTTAAATGTATTTTTCCAATTTAATGGAAAATATATATTATTTTCAACTATTGTTGAATTACTTAATATTCTTGCTTCCTTATTGCTAGTATTTGCGTTCCATGAAAAAACTGTAGTAATGTTTCCTAATTTTCTTGTTTTGTTTTCAACAAGTCTTGCAAATGCTTTCCCACCATTATTTGACTCAAACCAAGCTCTTTGTACTTTCCACTTTTTTAATTGTTCAGCTAGCAAATTTTCAGTTTCTTCTTGACCTTTATTTGTAAATAAAACATCTAATATATATGCTTTTTTATTTCTTATATCTTCTGCATAAACAATATTAGATAAATAGTCATCCCCACTATCTGCAACATCACACTTAGATTTAATTTCATATAATGAGGGTAAGCTTTCGTATTCTTGTAAATTTTGATACAATCTACCCTTTACATCGATAGGTTCTTGTTGATAGTTTGCAGATATTATATCCACATTCATCTTTTGTGTTTTAAATTCATAATCTTCCTTGCTTAATACCTCATCGCACAACATTGAACCATCTTCCTGTACAGCTTTATAATTAACATGAATAACATCATTTGCATATTCTCTCAAAATGTAACCCGCTAAATCATTTTCTGCCCATCTTGTCATAACTATTATTATTTTAAAACCTTTTTCTGTACGTTGTAGCATAGTATTATCAAACCATTCAATATGTTTTTCTAAAACAGTTTGAGTATACGCTTCTAAAGCATTCTTAATTAAATCATCTATTATCATTAAGTTACATCCAAAACCTGTAGCTATACCTGTTGGACTTGTAGCTAGATAATTAGATTCTTCACTACCTTTTAATGCCCATTTAGACATACTTGCTTCCCCATATTTTATCTCAATATCAGGAAAAACTTTACTAAATATTCCATCCTCTTCTTGAATACTATCTCTTACTTGTTTTGCAAAAGTAGTTGATAATGTTTCATTATAAGAACCTGTCATCACTTTGTGTGTTGAATATTTTCCTAAAATCCATTGAACGAACAATGTTAATGTTCTAGACTTACCATGTCTTGGAGGCATATTAATTACTAATACCTTTTTATCTCCATAAAAAAAGTCTTGTAAATTATTACAAAACTGTTTTAGATATGTTCTACTTTCCTTGTAAAAATCTGGCGCTTTTAATTTACAGTAACACCAAAAAGAACGTCTAGCTTGTTCACATTTTAATGCTAATATTAAATCATTCTGTTTTGTCATATTTATTTAGCATTTCTTGTATTTGTTCATCAGTAAGTTTAGAAACATCTATTATTGGCTGTGCGCCTTTATGTTCTACAACTTCTGCATCTTCCCAGCCAAAGTTGTTTTTTAAATTAAAAATAACTCCAGCTGTTATACCTTTTTTAAACAAACAACATTCAACATATTCTTGGACTCTTTCTTTTGCTCTTTTTATTGTGTGGCAAAATTCATCTTCATAGTCCTTTTCATATCTTAGTAATCCTTTTCTATCCATATCCAACCATAGTGCTAATCCTGTTATTGTATATGGTCTATGATTTTGATTACAACATTCAAAATATTCATCAATCATATACTGTAATTCTTCTACATTACTATATTTTCTTGGTCTTCCAACTTCATTTGCCATAATTATCTACCTACTTTTTATCTTTACTTTCTTTGCTTATTTTTTTATCATCAAATATTAATTCATATTTAATGCCAAATAATTGGATTATTTTCTTTCCATTTTCTTCTAGAACTTTTAATTTTTCCATTATGTTGTTCCCTCCTTATTATTAATTATCAATATTGGTTGCGAGAGCGGGATTCGAACCCACGTTCTTCAGCTAACGACACTGACGAGTTTACCTCTACTCTATCTCGCGATATGAAAAAAGATGCTTTCGCATCTCTTAGTAACTTGTTATTTCATCTAATTCATATCTTACAATTTCATCTGGACTACCACTACACATTGTTTTGAATTTCCATGTTTCGCCTGATTTTAAATTGCTATTATTGTCCAAACATGTTCCTAAATTATTGTCATCTTTGTCATACACATTATAGGTAATTTGTATATAATTATAATCTTTATCTGTGTTGTTTTTTACTATACCTTCTATGTAATACGCAAAACCACTATCATCGGAATAAGCTTTCACATCAGATATAGTGAATTTTTCTTCTTCTGGTATGTTATTTTCAGAATTACTATCAGAAAATAAACCAATTAACACAAAGAAAACTATTACAGCTATAACTATTCTACCTACAACAGGAATCTTGTTTTGTTTTTTTGCACAATGTGGACAAATTTTTGCCTTTGCATCGATTTCACTCATGCAATACTTACATTTTTTCATACTCTACTCCTTCTAGTAAACTCCTATACTAGCAAGCTACGAGTAAAGTATACCAAATTATTCCATATTTTTCAAATTTCTCCTAATATGTATTTTTGTACTCTTAATAAATCTTTTATATCTACTATACCATCTCTATTTGCATCTTCTGGTCTATACTGTGTTCTATTTATTAAAATTCCTAACATTATTATTATAATTAATTCAAATATTAGTAAAATATAAAATTTAATGCTTTTCATGTTCCAAATTTATACTCTTTTCTAATTCTAAATTTTCGGTTTCAACTAATTTACTACAATATATATCCATAGTTAACATTTCATCTGGAATCACACTAAAACTTATATTAATTGCTTTAGTAAAACCTTTACTTAAATCTTCTATTATTTTTTTGTTATTTTTTAATGTGTAACACATATCATTTATTATTTCGTCTATATATTCACCATATGGCAATTTATTTCTTATTGGCATTTGATTACCTCCATAAAATAATCATTAACTATTTTTAATATATCTTCACTATAACTGGCGATAAAATCACTCATTATTTCATCATTTAATTTTACTTGTAAAAAACCATATGCTTCTATGAATGCATGTGATACTTCATGAATTAATACTGTTCTTTTGTCTTTATTCATCAAATCATTCATTATAAATATTTTTCTTTGTTTGTAATCACATATTCCCCAATGATAGTTATTGTCATTTCCGATTAAATTATTATCATTTTGTTCTACTTCTATTATTTCGTAATTGTAATTTTTTATTTTTACTTTCATAATCCTTTTCCTTTTCTTTGTAACAAAACCTGTATTTGGGGCAAAACTTACAATTTCCTGCAAATTTTATACAGTGAATGTCCACCTTTTCTTCTTTTTTCATTGTTACCACCTTTTTTAATAACACTGTACTAAATAATATAAAGGCTTTATTGTTAATATCATTTGCAACTAATATCAACCACTACTTTTGAAGTACTTTCGGCAACGTAACTATTTTGAGATTTAGCACATCCCCAATCGTTTCAACCTTTATCGCTCCAACATTTTATATATTATTAAGTACACTATTATCAAATTATTTCTATTTCTAAATAATCTTTGGTGTCTTTAACAACTTGATGTGAAATTGAATTAATGTGTTTGCAATTGTCATTCTCTAATATCCCACTTAATTGCATTTGGTCTAATACTGCTTTTAAACTTTTGTTATCTAAATCACTATTCATATTTGTTACATGCCATATACAGTTTAATTTAATAGGATAATGCTCTATTTTAGGGACATTTAATAGAAAGTATCTTATTATATCCATTTCTTTCTTTTTCCTTGTATTGGCTTTATATTTATTGTTTCTGCAATGGTTTATAGTATCATTCCAATTGTCTAATTTGTAATCTATTACTATTTTCATTAAATCACCACATAATAAAAAGAGATATTTCTATCTCTTGTCAGGGGTAACAGCATATAATACTGACATTATCATTATACTATGCTATTTGTATAATTTTTTGTAATCTTTCTATATTTCACAAAATTTATTTATAAAGTATATTTGACCTTTTCCAGTACATTTAACTGTTTTGGTGATTCTAACTACCCCATTTGGGTCATTAATAGTTCTTTCCTTTACTTCAAATAACTCTTTTTCCATAGCACTTTGAGTAGGCATATTTCTTCTTTCACCACTTTTAATTAAATATCCATTTTCTCTTAACCATTTAAATAATCTATTTTGCCCTATATCATATCCATTTTGTTTGATTAATTTTGCTAAATCACCTATTAATATGCTAGTATGTGCTGTTTCTACTGCATTTGCAAATAACACTTTAGGTTTTTGTTCTTCTAATTTATTCTCTAATTCTTTTGTTGTTATAGTTAATGAGTTTATTTGTTGTTCAGCAATTCTTAAAGCTCGTGCCATTACTTTTTCTGGACTATTATATTCTTTTTCAACTTGTAGAAAATATTGTCTTACGGTTTTCCCCACTTCATTTCTTTGTATCATTGCAATCTCTTTTGCCATATCTAATCTAATATCATGATTAGCAACTTCTTGATAGCCACCATTTGCGATTGGACTTTTTTGTCCAACTGTATAATAATCTTGATTTTCTATGAAACCATATTCACACATTCTTTCAAACCATTTTTTATATGGAGTTTGTATTTCAAGTGCTCTATGTAATTCTCTACCACATACTATTGGTTCATTATTTTCATTTACATCTATCTTAATTAATTCTAAATTCAATTGTTTTACCTTCTTTCTATTTTAATATGTTAATTATTATCATAATATCTAATCGTTTTTTCATATCCTAGTGGAATAAATTTTAATCTTTTGCTTTTTTCAATAATATTTTCTTTATAAATTTGTTGTTTTGCTTTCTCAATAATTTCTTTTAACTTACGATTATATTTTTTTGTGTTAACAAATAAATAATATTCGTTCATTTCAATTAAATAATGCAAATAGCATTTCTCAAATCCTTTATTTGTTAAAAATATTCTAATTTTTTTCATAGTAAAAAGTCTCCATTTCTCAAATATTTGTTTATACTCACTTGAAAAATAAAGACTTTTTGTGTATAATATAAAAGAATTTACTTTTAAGTGAGTTTATTCAATTTGATAAGTAGAAATTTCTTAGCGGGAACACTACTTATCTTTTTTTGTACACTTATTTATTCCTTTTATACTATCACCACCTTATGACAACAATATACACGACTAGTCGCTAATTGTCAAGAGGTTATTTTTATTTTTTATTTTTTTCTATATATTCTAAAATAAATTGTTTTATTGCATCTTTCATGGTAGTTCCATTTTTTTCTGTTGCTTTTTTAAATTCTTCCTTTTCATTTGGAAGTAATGTTATATTTAATTGTTTATATTTTTCTCTTCTACGTTCGATATCTTGTTTGTTTTTGTGATATTTATTTCCCGATGCAATATCAAGATATTTATTACATATAGAAATTACAAATTTAAGATATTCATAATAATCTGAATTTTCATATATTTTATACATATAAATATCTTCTATACATTTTGCATATGGTCCTTTGTTACCAACCAATTCATCATTTAAACGTTTAAAATATCCTTCTAAAAATTCTTTCTTGATTTTAATACTGTTATCCTTATCTTCTGCAAAACTCTCTATAAAGTCTATAAGATTAATTATTTTATACTGGTCAGTATTTGAAATTTTTTCTTCCATAAATTACCCTCCTACTATAATATAAGTATAACATTTATAAGTAGTATTCTCAACTTTTTACTAAATTTTCAAAGAACTTTTACTGTAAAGCGGTTTTTATTTTTGTAAGTATTTTATATACGTTATCTCTACTATATCCTAAATTACGTGCTATATAAGATACTTTTTTTCTATCTAAATATCGTAAAACATAAACTATATCCATTGTATTAGTGCTATTTCTTAATTCTCTTTCTTTAAGTTTTTTTAAATATTCTCTTTCACCTAATATACTTTTGGATGAATTTAATTGTTTTATTAATATTTCTTCTAATTCTACAAATCTTTGTTGTTTGCTATTATTTTCTGTTGAAATATTACTTGGTGTATCTTTAATACTTGATGACTGCGGATATATCAATTTATATAATTGTTCTTTTTTTGTTAATACCTTGTTGTATTCTTTTTGCGCATCTCTAAATTTATTTAAATATTCTTCATACTCAATAAATATTTCTTCCATATTTTCCTTTCTAATTCAACCCAAAACCCCTTTTTTGCACAATTATTGTGTTTTTGAGAGATTTTTTCTCCCAAAATGCACAGTTTTTTCAAAATTTAGTGCATTTTCATCAATTTTATAAACTTAATAAATAGCTTGTACAAGTCTTTTTTCTTAATCCTTGCATAAATTATATTTCCAGTTTGTTTCTCTTCAAAATCGGTCTTAATTAACTGTTCTAATAACCAATCTTCTGCATATTCTATATTTTCATTCATTTTCTTTTCCTTGTTCTAATTTATTTATAATTTCATCTCTTATATTTATTTCTTCTACGTAAGTATTATTCATGCCTTTACATACATTTAATTCTTCTCTATATTTTTTTGATATGTTTATATCTGTTATTAACCATGTTAGATATATTCCTATTAAGAATGTTATTATTGTTGGTATTATGTATTTATTCATTATTATCCCCCTTTATTAAAAACTTTTGTAATTCTCTAAGTATATCTTTTAATTCCATTGATAATCTTTCGTTTATTCTAATTAAATCTTTTATTAGCTCTTTATCTTCTTTTCTTACTTCATTAAGTATTTTAATTATTTCATTTTTGTTCATTACTAATCACCTATCTTCTTCCATATACATTTCACACTTAATTTCACCAGTTAAATTGATATCTTCATATTCTTCAAATTTATCTGCTATTGTTTCTAAATCATCAATAACATCTCTATATTTACACATACTATCATGTATGCAACTATCACAATCATGTTTGATTACATAATTATTTCTTGTTATATATGTCATTCCTTATTCCCTCCTACTACAATAGCCATTAGTAAACTTCCTATTATTAATCCTAATATAAAATTAATCATTACTTATTCCTACTTTCTATTTCTAAATTATTTAATATGCAACATTGATTTAATTATATTTTTATAAAATTCTATTTCTTCAAGTTGGTTTTCTATAATTATATTTTTTTCATAAACAATACTATCTATTTTCTTTGCCCATTCATCTGCTTGTTCATTTAATGTTTGTCTTAACATATTACATTCTGCTTCATAATCTAAACTTACTAGTTCTCTATTTTCTTTCATACTCTATTTCCTTTCTAAATCCTCATATCTCTCTAATATAGTTTTTGTGATTTCTATTATTCCACCGTTAAGTACATTTTTTAACGAGTTCATAGATTGATTATCTAGTTCTTTTATACAACCATTTAAATATTCTTTAAATTTTTTGCTCTTTTCAATCTCTTTTTCATATAGTTCTTTATAGTTGTTTCTTTCTTGTTCTAGTATTAAAACATAATCAGCTAATTCCCAATATGCTGGATAATCTTTTGCTATTCTTGTTTTAAAGGCTACTAATTCTCTTTCACTCATCTTATTTCACTTCCCTAAATACTAATTCACCAATTCTATCTATTGAGTTTATAAATTCATACGTTAATTCTATTTCTGCTTGTAATATCTCTATTAGTTTTTCTTTTCGTTTTATCTCTTTAAAATAATAATCACTTGTTTCTTTAACTTTTACTTTTAAATCTTTATCATTCATTATATTTCACTTCCTAATCTATCTTTTCTACCAAATCTATTAAGTTTGGTACATTAGTCCATTGTGTGGCCATAGCAAGTGCTATTCCTGGAAATGTTTTACTTCTTAATCTTGACCTTTCTTCTGGTGTTTTAGCTTTTAAAGCATCCATCATCCACTTTGGATAATGTTTTATACCACCAGTTTTAGGATTTACATAATCAAATGTTTCTCCTTTGCCTACTATTTTTGTTGGTTGTAATTTAGGTAACCCTTTAAGCCACAAACAAGTTGTTTTTTCTGCTTCATCACCAAATTGCCACGGATGAATAATTTGATTTGGTTTTTGATATCTAGTTGACATTATACCCACTGGATTTTCAATAGCAATCCTATCACAATCAGCATTTACAAATTTCATAAAAAAATCTACCGCATCTTCCCTTAAAGAAATTGGTTTGCCTTTTTTATAAGCCCATTGTCCAGTAGAAGATAAATGAGTACAAGGCGGATGTGCTATAATTAAATCCCACTTACTTAATATTTTATGTTGAATACCATCACAAGTATAAAAAGAACATTTACCATTTAACAATGGAATAACATCTTGTTTAATATGCCATTCTGGATGCCCCCCAGAACATTCAATTAAATCACAACTATATGCTTCGTGTCCTAGTTTTCTCAATTCTTTTGTAACGGCTTGGCTTTCTTCACAAGCAACTAATATCTTCATCTTATTTCACTTCCTAATCTATCTTTACAAATCCTTCCCATTTATAAAATGTTTTGCTTTAACATCTTTTTCATCAACTAAATAACCTACACATAAATTACTTATAATCACATCATCTTTGAAAAATTCAGATATATCTTCATATCTTGCTCCTATAAATTTTATGTGTTCAGTTTCTACTGGTTTCATGTATCTACAAGCATTCCATAAATCAATACCTATGTAATCAATGCCTTCATTTACAAATAAATATCCAAATTGATTTAAGTTACTTCCTATATCAACAACTCGCTTTGGTTTTTCTTTTAATTTCAAAACTTCGGCTAATATTCTTTTGTAACTATCTTCATTTATAAATCCATGCATTTTACAATCATCATATCTTAAATCTTCTGTATCATTGATGGTGTCTAAATATTCCACCACTTCTTTCATATTATTGAATTTCATAATCTTATTTCACATTCCTATCTAATATTTCTATAAGTTCTTCCTTATATTCAGGTTGCATACCACAACAATTATATTCTTCACACTCTTTTAATCTAAGATTTACAAATTCCCTTGCTTCTCTTATTATTTGGTCTTGTTCATTTACTTTATCTATTAATTTGTTATATACTTCATTTATTTTTACTATATAATCTATTAGAAAATCTTCATCTATTCTTTTCATTTTTAATTCATGTTTGATTCCCTCTTTTGAAACTGTTTCTAACTTTATATATTTTTCCATATCATATTCTCCATTCTCAATTCGTTCTAGTTGTCTATGTACCTTTTTATGCATAATCCCTATTACATCATCTATATCTATTTCATAGTAATACATGAATTGTTCTACCATGTTTAATACATCTGCTATTTCTTCCGTTATGTTATCAATAGCTGTTTGGCATGGTTTTCTAATTACTCCTATATTTCTATTGTGTTCTGCATTAATTACTGCTTCTACTAACTCATAACATTCTTCATTTAGTTTTTTTAATTGGTTTCTATATCCATAATGTTGTATTATTTGCAATGAGTCCTCTTTCATTATTTCATCTCCCTATGTATCGTTTTTTCTAGTTTCTTATTTCCACCTAAAATTTTATTTATCTCTTTTGTTGTAGGTTTATAATCATATTTTTCTATTACTTCTTTTATTTCTTCTAACCATTGTATTTGTTTTGGTTTTAGTTCTTCTTTCATATTTATAACTCCCAACTAATTTGTTTTTATTATTTTAAATTCCCCTACTTTTCTCCATCCAACAACTATATCTCCATTTGCCATCAAATATATTTCATCTGATAATAAATGTCTTTTACAAAATTTTAGTATTATTTCTTTTGTTTCATATTCAGATACTCCATCAACTTTTAAATTTACTTTTCTTCTACCTAAGTTTTTAACTATTACTTGATATTTATCCATATTTTATTACTCCTAACTAAAATCAAAAAAATCTTTATTTACCACTATAATTTCATTAAGCATACTATCAGGTACTACAACAACTTCTCTACCATATAATGTTGGTGGTCTTTTTTTACTTTCTAATTTTCTATATTCCTTTTTTAACTTTTGAATTTTTCTTGATAGTCTATCTATTACTTTCTTTTGATGATAATTTTCTTCTTTCATTTAATCCTCCTAAAATAAAAAGCAAGAAAACTACTTAAAACTTGCTGTATAAATAAAGGTGAGATTTGGAAATGTGTAGTTTTTTTATCTATCGTTTCTAGTTATTGATTTTTCTTTTTCTTTCTTGCTATACTTTTTACATTATCTTCAATTGCTTCAATAGTTTTTTCTTCTATTTTAGTTTCAATATTTTTGATGTCTTTTCGTAAATCTTTTTTTATTTCTTTTTTCATTTCTAAAATTTTTTGTGAATTATCATATATTGAATTTCCAAGACATTCTTTTAATCCTACACTTTCAAATATTTCTTCTAATTGTTTTAATTCTAATATTCTTCTTTTAATGTCCACTTGTAATTGTGATACAAATATTTCTTTCGCTATTTTATGTGCTTCATCATTAAAATTAAATTCTCTTGTGTTAGAATACCATGTATTACTGAAATATACTTTTCCATTATCAATCAAAATGTGTGTTCTATCATCATTCATGTTATTTTTATCTTCTAAAGATATTGCGTATACCATTTTTCCACTATGAACTATCATTTTTTCGTTATATTTTTTAGTCATTTCTGTTTCCTCCTATTCAAATGGTAAATCTTCTTCTGATATCTCTATATCATTTGTATAAAATGTATTTGTACTTAAATTTTCAAATTCATTTGTTTGTTCTTTTTTTCTATCTAGGAATTTTACATTATCTACTATTACATCTGTTGTAGTTATGTTTTTTTGACTTCTGTCATCATAATATTTACTTGTTTGTAATCTTCCTTCTACTGCTACTAAACTACCTTTAGAAAGGTATTTAATTATGTTTTCTGCTTGCTTACTAAAGCATGTACAATTTATAAAATCTGCTTTATCTTCTCCCCTATTTATTGCTACTGAAAATTTGCAATATGTTGTTCCATCTTTTTTTGAATATCTTGCTGGATTTTGGGTTAATCTCCCAATCAGTATTACCTTATTGATAAGTCATCATTTCCTTTCTTTAATCTATTTATTTCATCTATTATTTCATTGATTTTATGTGTAAGATATTTTGTTTGTTTATTAGTTGTAAATCTATGTTTTTCTCCATTTTCATAGTAGACAATATCACCGTCACTATTTAAAATTATTTTTTCTATTTCTTTTTCTTCTTTTATTTCTTCAAAATCATATAACGGGTTAAAGAATGCTTCTGATGTAAATGTTCCTGTTTCCCATTCAAAGCTATCTCCATTCCATAATACTTCTGTAACATAATTATCATCGTAATAAACTTTGAATCTAACTTTTTCATTAGTTCCTAATTCATTAATGAACTTATATAATTCTTCACTATTTATTTTCATTTATTCACCTTCCTCAATTTTTTTCATTATTAACTCAACTGATAATTCGTTTATTTTTTCAGCAAGTTCTTCTGTTGATTTATTCATTTCTTTTATATCTTTTTCTGTAAAAACCTCTTTTTTAACAAGGTATTCATACAATACTGCAATTTGTGCTGCTACCATTGTTTTAAATTGTTGGTCATCATCAGTTAATAATTCTTCTTTTATTTCTTCTCTTGTCATTTATTCACCTCTTACTTCCACCTGAAAACTTTCTTCCAAAATTCATAGTTAGTTGTTAATAGTTCATTTATTCCATTACCAATACTTGTTGATAATGGTTCTATCACCGATTCATACATTGCTTGTAACAATGTTATTAAAATTGATAATGGTAATAATATAAATGCAATTGCTTTTTTCATTTAAACCTCCAATAAATATTTTCTATAATGTTCTTCATGTTCTGGAAATTGATTACACATGAATCCATATATCCTTTGTTTTACTTCTTTGTTATTTCTAGAATGAATTTCTATTATATGGTCGTTATATCCTAGTGGAACTAGATTCCATAATTCATTGTTATTTCTATCTCTATCTACGTGATGATAATGTCGTATAGTAAATACATTCCCTTTCTTAGGTAGATATTGACCTTTATAATCCACTATATAATCTGGATTGTCATAAGCTTCATATAGCTTGTCTAATTCATTCCTTACTTTCTTTGGTATTTCCATACCTTAACCCCCTATTAATCTACTAAACTGTAACCATTTTCAATGCAATGTCTAAAATCAGTTACACCTTCAAAATATCCATAACTCATGGTATCTTTTCTATTCCTTATATCGATGTATCTATTAGTTACTTCTAGTAATAATTTGTGTCCTTGATGTTTTATCTTGAAATATCTTCTGTCATACATTGTTTCATAAGGTATTTTGAAATCTTTTAATGTTTTTTCAATACTGTTTTTTCTTTGTTCTAATCTTGTCATATTTCCCCCTTATATCTCTGAATAAATTAATTCTCCATTTTTTATTTCTAATCTAAAATTTGAATTTTCATTTAATGCTTTTAATGTTTTGCTTGACTTTATTAACTGATTTATTCCACGTTTGCGATAATCTAGTGCTGAATTTCGTATTTCTTCTTCATTTTTTGTGAGTTTATATCCTTTTGGACTATGTGCTAAATAGTAATCAGTTCTATGTTCAAAATATAATTTATTGTGTCTTTCTACTATTTTTCTAAAGTTTCTTTCGTCTATATGAACTCCATGTTCGTTTAATTCTTTTAGAATATCTTTTTTCTTTTTCCATTCATATAGTTTTAATAATTCAAATATCATTTAGCATTTCCCCATTCTTTTTCTAATTGGTTATCTAAAATCTTAATCTGTAATTTAATTGCATTTATACTTTCTAAATTTGCTTTGTATATTGCTTCTTTTGATATTTCATTAAACTTTGCTTTTGCTATTTCTTGTTTACCTCTAGCAACATCATAAGCTATTGTTACAGGCATACCTTCATCACGTAATTTAACTAATTCTTGTGATAATTTAATTCTGTAATTTGTATATGCTTCTGCATAGTCATTACCTGTTTTTCTTAATGATTTGATACATATATCTAGTTCTTTTTGTTTTTGCATTAATTCGTTATATAAGTCCAAATTAATCACCTGCTAAATTAATTCCTGCATTTAAGTAGTAATCAATTATGTCATTTTTAAGCATTTCGTTATCGTTTGCTTTTTGTAATGCTATTTCACCAAATTTATGATGACTTGATTTGTAACTTACTTCTTGGTCTTCTGGTACTACATTTTTGATTTTTAAATTTTGATTATAAATATCATGCCATTCATCATTTTGCATATTTACTGTTTTTAGTTTTGTTTCTAATCTTAATAATTGATGAACATCTAACTTATCTAAACTTGTCCATAATTTTTCATTTATCTTTTGTTCTAAATCAGCTTTTCTTAAACCAAATTTTCTTGAAAGTTCTGCTAGTGTTGAAACAATAATCTTTTTAGCTTCAGGTTCACTAATATACATATTTTCATATATTTCAAATTTGTTTTGTTCTGCTATTACCTTTTGCATTTCTTCACTTGAGGCAATTCCTTTTTTAATTCCAATTCCTAGAAAACCTAATGCTCTACCTACTGCTGATGTTTCACAGTTTTCGATTAATGATGTTCTGTTTATATAAGTATTATTTTTTTCTTCTGCATGCGCTATTGCTAATATTTTATCGTTTTCATCATATACACTTGCTTTAAATCTAATACTATGAATTGTTTGATTGTTTATAGTTTCATCTGATTCATGTACTATTTCTGTAAAAATAGTTCCATTTGGTATTAATTCTCTAAATGCTTCTATTCTTTTTGATACATCAACGTATTGTGTTATCTTTGTTTCCCCTGTTTCTTTATCTTTTCTTTTTAATTCAATACTTTCTATTTCTTCATTAAGTTTTTTTAATTTTTCACTATCTATCATTTTCTAATTTCCTTTCACTAATTTAAATTCGTTTTTAAAAATTTCCCATTGTCTTTTTGTAAAATCTTTTCTTGTTAATTCGCTTGTTATTAATTTCCAAGCAGTTCTGTGTTTATCTTTTTGAGTATTTTGTTTTAATTCTTTAAAACTTTTATTTGTCATTTAAATTAACCCCAATCTATAATCTTCGTACATATCTCTTTCTTTTTGTTCATTAAGTTCTTTTAATTTTTCTTGTAAGGTATGTATTGTGCATTCCATATCTTCTATTTTTGAAATCACTTCATCTACTGTATATAAATCTTTTTCTTTAAAGTTTTCTAAATTATAATCTTTTAAATTAACCATAATCATTTGAACTCCTCCAACAATTTTTCTATTTCATTTTGTTCTTCTTTTGTTAATTTTTCTTTTTCAATTGTTTTATCAAACCAATCTGGTACATCTACTAATTTTTGTTTTTCATGTGGTTTAAGTTCATAAAATGATTTCCAACTATTTTTAATACTCTTTTCAATCATTACTAATTTTTCAATATCAGTAGCATTATCTAAATCTTTTAAAAGTAATTTTATTGCTCTAGGTGTATTTACTGCTTTTAGTTTTTTTCTAACTTCTAAAAATTCATAAAATCTTTCTTTTATAATTTCTTTCTTATAAAAATAATTATTTATTATTATTTTTATATCAGTATCAGTATCAGTATCGGCTTTTTTGGACCCCACTGGGTTTTTTGGGTTTTTTTGGGTTTTGGTGGTTTTTGGTCTTCCACCTTTCTTCCCGTTTTCCTTATTTCTCTCAACAATTCTTTCATAATTTTCATTATTTTTATCTAATTCTACTTTGATAAAATTGAATACAAATGAAAGTGCTCTATCCATTTTTTGGACTTTTCCTGTTCTTAAATATACAAATATATTTCTTATTATTTCACCTAATTCTTTATCAGAAAGTGGTGCTAATTTTTCTTCATAATCGGTATACAATATAAAACTGTTTTTTCCCATTTTGTATACCTCCTAATCAAATAGTAATTTCATATCACTCATTATCTTGCTTATAGATACATTTTTAAGCATTGTATTTAACATTATTGCTAAACTTGTATAAACTGTTATTTCTGCTAATAAGTTGCTTAAACTGTCTATTTTGTGGCTCATAATTGACAAAATTGCAATTATAAGATAAAATATGATTGTTATTTTTTTAACGAAAGAGTTCCTTTTGTGGTATAGGGTTCTCTTTTTTTTATTTTTCATTTTGTTATCCCCTTTCTAAATTTGATAGTTTTTTTAAATAATTGATATCTATTTGAAAATATTCAATTACATTTTTCATTGGTACAATTGATTGTCTCGGTAAATTGTATCCATTTTTTTTAATTTCATTTTCAATAGCTCTTCTTATTTCAATTGCTTTGTTACTTCCAACATTTCCTATTTTGCATATATCATCATTCGTTGCCCATTGTTTTGCTATTACATTTAACATTTGACTTGCTGAAAGATTTTCATATTTACCTCTTCTCATATTTAACCTCCTATCGTGGTAGATAATTTAACTCTTACATTCTCACCCCATAACTTTGTTGTGCTTATTCGCATATACGTTTGTAAAAAAAATACTAAAGTCAATGTCATAGAAATTTAATAATTTTTCTAATATATCTATTTGCATAGATACTAAATTATTTTCATATCTAGAAATAGTATCTTTATTTACTCCACTTTGTTCTGCAACGCTTTCAATAGTTAATTTCTTTTTTGCTCGTATGCTTCTTAATTCTTCTGAAATTAATTCTCTTGTGGTTTTCAATCTTTAACCTCCTATCTGTAACCCATTATACTATGCGTATTCGCACAAGTCAATAGTTTTTATGCAAAAAAGCATAATTTTTATTGATTTTTTAATTTTTATCAATTATAATTAGTCTAAAGGAGGTGGCATTGTGGGCAATTTCTTTTCAAAGAATTTAAAATTTATTCGAGAAAATAAAGGAATATCAAAAAACAAATTAGGAGAAATGGTTGGTGTAAATCAATCTACTATTGGTAGATGGGAAACTGATGAAATAAAACCATCAATTGATAATGTTGAAGAAGTAGCAAAAGCATTGCGTGTTCCTCTTCCTGATTTACTTATAAAGGATTTACAATTTGATAATGCTGAACAAGTTGAAGTTTTATCTGATACAATTCAAATACCGGTTTTAGGCACAATTAAAGCTGGTATAGCAATCGAAGCACAACAAGATATATTAGAATATATTGATATACCTAAAGAATGGACTATGGGTGGAAAAAACTATTATGGATTAAAAATAAGTGGCGATAGTATGTATCCTAAATATAATGAAAACGATATTGTTATATTTGAACAAGTTGTAGATTATACTATTGCTAATAATAAAGACTGTGCTGTAATGGTAAATGGATATGATGCTACATTTAAAAATGTTACGATAAGTGAAGCAGGCATAACGTTAGTCCCATTAAATTTAAATAATCAAGATAATTATTTACCTACATTTTATAACAATGAACAGATAGAAAATTTACCTGTTAGAATAATAGGTATTGCCAAAGAAAAAAGAACTAGATTATAATTAAATAAAATTTTTGATATATAGTAGAAAATCCATTAAAATTTAAAAAAATATATAAGGATGTGAAATTATGAAAGAAAAAAAACAATCATCGAATGCGGTTTTAGCAATAATTATTGTAGCTTTAATTGGGTTCTTTTTATATAGTCACATAAAAAGATTAGGAGAAAGAAAAATATCTGAACCAATTCAATGTCATGAATTTGAAAATTCCACTATATCAGAAATATATAATGAAAACAAAAACAATGAGGTTTTAGCTAGAGAAAAATATTTAGGTAAATCTTTTAATCTTTCAGGGGTTGTTGAAAGTGTTAATTATAATGAATTTACTAAAGATGTATATTTAATGGTTCAAGATGGAAATGTAATAGCAGAAGTCTATTTAAATTATACACAAGACGAGATTTCAAAAACTATTAATAGTGGAGATACAATAAATTTTTGTGGCACAATTGAAGATTTAAATCCAATATTAGGGTCTGCGTTAAATATTGATAATGCTATCATAAAATAAAAAAAGTCTCCTAACTGCGCCAACAGTTAAGAGAAATGTATAGAAAAAATTATCTACCACGATAGTTCCTTTTCTATACTCTAAATTATAGCAAATTTAATAAAATTATGCAATAAAAGGAGTGATATTATGCCAGTATATAAAGCAAAAGAAAAAACAAAAGATGGAAGAACATGGTATTTTAAAGTTTACTACACTAATATAGATAATGTTAGAAAGGTAAAAAAATCAAAAAAATACATGACTAAAAAAGAGGCAGAAGAACAAGAAAGAATATTTCTATCATGTGCCGGGGAGCAAATTTCTAATGATTTAACACTTGATGAAGTATTTGAATTATATAAATCAAATTATACATTAGTAAAAGAATCAACAATTTATACTCACAATGATAGATATAGAGCACACATTAAGGAATATTTAGGTGATAAGAAAATAACAAAAATAACTGAATCAGATATTGAAAATTGGAAATCAAAAATAGATATAAATGAAAAAGAATATGAAACATCTTATAAACAAGCAATATTTAATGTATTATCTTCAATTTTTAGATTTGCAAAAGACAATAAAATAATTAAAACTAATATTATGAAGAATATTAATAACTTTGCTAAAAACACAGAAGAAATAATTGATGATACAAACAAAGTAAGATATATTACTCCAGAAGAGTTCAATATTTTTCAGAGTGTTATTGAAGACTTAACAGATAAAGCATATTTTCACTTTTTGTATTATATGGGAGTTCGTAAAGGTGAAGCTGGAGCATTAAAATGGACTGACATTGACTTTAATACAAATAAAGTTAAGATAATAAAACAAATTAGTTTTAGAACATTTAAAAAAGGTCATAAGGAAACAAATACTAAAAACAAAAAGAATCGTATAATAAGTATGCCTACCCAATTAGTAAATATATTAAAACAGCATTATAATGAACAATCTAAAATATGTAACTTTGATAATAGTTGGTTTGTATTTGGTGGATTAGAATATCTACCCTACACTACTATTTCAAGACATTGTGATAATTATTTTGAATTGGCTGGTTTAAATGACAAAAGAATAACAATTCATGAATTTAGACATAGTCATGCTAGTTTGCTAATTAGCAACAAAGTTCCAACTAATTTAATAGCCGAAAGATTGGGAGATACTATTGAAGTTGTCTTAAATACATATGCCCATTTATTTCCTGAAACTGAAAAAGTTATAATAGATGTATTAGAAAATTTAGGTACTATTTAGGTACTAATTTTTCAAAAACATAAAATTTCGTAATACTTAAAAATAGCACAAACCCTTATATTTAAAGGGGTTATAAAAGTCAAAAATACCCAAAAAATACCGGGTTCAGTTTCCCATCATCTGCTCCATTGACGAATCTGTTCGAACTATTCGGACATTGATATATAGAAAATCAATCGAAAGATTGATTTTTTTGTGTTTATGAACTTCCACGTGTCTAGCTTGGAAGCCATACAAAGAAATCATCCTAAAGGAAGGATGGTGTTTATGCTTAATATTATTAAACAGGAAATTGAGATGGAAAAAGGTTTAAAACAAAAGTTAGAATTTATATGTGATTTTTGTAATACTACTCCTACTATCATAAATGGTAGTATAAGAAAATTAGATAAAACTAATTTAACTTATATTGAACCTCATAAAGTTATTATTAAAAATATAACATTTCTTGCATTTAATTATTCTACTGATATCTACATTAAAAATTTAAACAATAAAATTCAGTTATCAGAATTAGAAAATTACATTAAGAGTATTAACTAACGCCATTTGCAAAGATGGACTTTTGTCGAAAAAAATGATATAATTAATATAGACGGACAGAAGTAAATATGAGAAGTAATGGTAGTTAGAAGTACCCTTACTTCTCTTTTTTTAAAATTAGAAAAGGAGATGATTTTATTGAGTGAAGACGGAGTTATAAGAGAATGTGGCTTGTATTCTCGTGTGAGCACGGAAGATCAAGCACGTGAAGGATTTAGTTTATCAGAGCAAAAAGCACGATTAGAAGCATTTTGTAATACTTTTGGCTATCATATTAAAGAATATTATGAAGATGCTGGTATAAGTGCTAAAACAGGTAATTATAGACCTGAATTTGAAAGAATGTTAGAAGACGGACGACAAGGCAAAATAAATATGATTGTTGCCTTAAAATTAGATAGAATTACAAGAAGTAATAAAGATTGGGAAGAACTAATGGAATATTGTGATAAATATGATATAGCTCTTGCCTCAGTAGAAGATAGAATTGATACTGCAACTGCTAATGGTAAAATGGTATCAAGAATAATGGTTAGTGTTTCTCAAAATGAAATTGAAAGAACATCAGAAAGAACTAAAATAGGATTAGATGGCGCAATTAAAGATGGACACATTCCACATCGTGCTCCACTAGGTTATAAACACGTAGATAAAAAATTAGTTGTAGACCATACAACTAAAGATATTGTTATAAGAATATTCGAATTATGCCATAGTGGTATGTCATATCAAAAAATAAGTTCACTATTTAATAAAGAAAAAGTTTTAGGTAAAGAAAATTGGAGAGATTCATCTATATTTACTATTCTACAAAACGAAATTTATAAAGGAGATTTTGTTCATGGAAAAAGAACTAAAAAACCTAGATACTATCACGATGTAGTTGAGCCAATAGTATCAAAAGAATTATGGGAAGAATGCCAAGATCAAAAGAAAAGAAATGCTAAAAGTTATCAAAGAACTTTAACTTACCTTTTCTTACAAAAAGTTAAGTGTCCTAAATGTAATAGAATACTTGGTGGTAAAGCTACTAAAAAGAAAAATGGTAATGTTTATTATTACTATTATTGCCACGATTGTAAATGTACTATTAAAGAAGATATTATAGAAAAATATATAAGTGAATTTATAAATGATATTGTTGAATATGATTCAGTAGTTAATCAATTCTTTTTACCAATGATGAAACAAAAGATAGAAAATCCTATTGAGGAATTAGAAAAAGAATTAAAACAACAAAAAGATAAACTAGATAGAATTAAACGTGCTTATGTTAATGGTGTATTTAGTTTAGAAGAATATGATGATGAGAAAAAAGTTATCAACAAAAATATTAATGAACTAAAAATCAAATTATCAGAAACTGAAGTATGTGATGAATTAAAATTTACCCCTGAAGATATTTTAGTTAAAAGAGATATAGATTTCATAAATCAAATACATTATCCAGAGAAATATAAAGAACTTAATAAATCTTGGAAAGAATATTCAAGAGAGGAACAAGCAAATCTTATTATGAATTATATTGATGAAATTGAACTAGAGAAAAATAATAATAAGTATGAAGTTAAGTTTATTAAATTTAGAGATTCAATTTATAAATCTATGCAAGAATTAGAAAACATTGGATACCTAGATAAGAAAGTTCAAATCTTTGGTAAGTTTGCAGGTTATTTAAGATTTAGTAATTATCTACCTACTAATAAAATTAATGAACACATTTTAAGATTAAGACAATTTTATGATGTTAAATTTTATGAAGCATGTTATTTTACTGAAGACCAAGTTTTTAATTTTGAAATAGACGAAGATAACTCTACTATTGTTAGAGTATTCCCTATGGAAGATTACAAAAAGATAGACCCTAACAATAAAAAAGAAATTCATAACTATGGAGTTCTTTATATTAGTAAGAATAATAATTTTTATAAAGCAAGTGATAAGTTTGTATTTGATTATATACCTGAGAAATGTGAATCACTTGTATTTAGTAAAGAACCTATACCTATAGAAGTGAAACCTACTAATTATAATACTCTATATAATAATGAAGAATTTGCCGAAGTATAATTCTTCTATATCGGATTCTAAGGCGAGCCTTAGCCCACTGGTATTTTGATAGTATGTCAAAATGCCTAGGGGGTTAAATATTTTGTCATAACAAAATATACTCTAAAAAACCAAGTTTTAACTACTAAAAAAAGGAGCGTGATTGATTATAGAATTAGCTTATTCTTTCCATCTAGGAAGAGATATGAATAAGAAAAATAGTAGTAAAGCAAGTGCTAAATCTAATTTAAGTGGTACAACATCACTTGCAAATAATGCTATCCAAAATGCAGCTGGATTATCAAAAGCAGATAAGCATAATTGTAGAAAGTATGATGATAAAATTAATGATATTGAATTTATTAGAGGTACTAATTCTCTATACGATGATGTTAAAAAATTATATTTAGATGAGTTTGAAGATGCAAGAAATGAATATAATTCTAGGCAAATTAGAGATGATAGAAGGATTAAAGATTATTTTTCACACATTAGTAATAGTTCTAAAAATGATTTGGCTTGTGAGATAATAATTGAACTTGGAGATAAAGAATTTTGGGATACTAAAGATCTAAAGTTTAAGAGAAAAATGACAAATGTTTTCAAACAACAAGTTATTGATTTAGAAAATCTTGTACCTAATTTTAAAATAGCAAGTGCTATAATTCATTATGATGAAACTTCTCCAATATGCACATTATTGGTGTTCCTATTAAAATTGGTGGTAAAAATGGTATGAAAAAACAAGTTGGAAAATCTGAAGTTTTTACCAAAGAATCACTTAGAAATTTACAAGATAAAATGAGAACATTATGTATTGAATCTTTTAATAAGGAATATAATTCAAAAGATATATTAAGCGAAAAAATGGAAGGACGAAATGTTGATTATACAAAAAAACAATATATTTATTTAAAGAAAAATATCAAAAGGCATCAACAAACCTTAAAAAAAATTCAAGATAAAAACAATGATTTATCTAATAAAACTAAAGAAATTGAAGAAATATTAGATAATTTAAAATCAAAAGGTTTTGTAAAAAGTGAATTAGTATTAAAAGTTGTTGATAGAGATAAGATGATTGCTTTTATAAATTTAGTTGATAAAACTATTGTAGAATATGAAAGTATTTCAGAACTAACTGCTACTTTAAAAGAACTAGAATCAGAGTTATTAAATAATCGTGATAGATTAAAATTGTTAGAAGAAAATAATGATGATTTATCTCTAAAAGTTGATAGCTTAACAAAAAATATTAAACAAAAAGATGAAGAAATCTCTGAACTTAAGAAAGAAAATCTTAATTTAAAATCCCTTTTACAAAAATTAAAAGATAAATTTTATTTTATTAAACATTTCATTATTACTAGAATTTTAGACCACAAAGAAAAAGATAAATATATTAAACTTACCCGTGATTTATATGAGCATAAAGGTTTAGATGAAGCTGATTATGAACAATTAATAAATTTTTCTAAACCTATTAACAGTTCAAGAGATTATATAACAAAAGAAAAAGATGATTATGAGCGTTAATGCTTTCAATCATCTTTTATATTATTTTTTAGGGATACCTTTATCCTGATTTATTTTATTTTTATAATAATTAATAATATATATTTGCCTAAAATCAATGATATCTTTATCTTTTATATCATTTTCATATATAGATAGCATATACTCGTCAAAAGTATCAAAACCATTATCTTGAGCTTCTTTTAATTCATCTTCTTTAATGGAATTCCACAACATATTTGTGGCATCATAGGTAAAATTGGCTAATTCATTACTTGGATTATAATGTTCTAAATTTGGAAGTTTACGTAAAAATAATAATTGTCTTTTTTGCCATAAACTCATATCTTTTAATTTTTCGTTAACATTACCATTAGCAACACATTCGTTAAAACTTATAATTCGTTGATTCATTTTTCTTATAACTTCAGTTATTGCCTTTTTTAGCCAAAAGAAGTTTTCATCCAAACTATTTCTATAATTCAATAATTCGTCTAAACTCATTATATCATTAATTGTTGTACTATTACTAATCAATTCTTGTGAAGAATCAGAAATCTTCCCTACCAAATTTTGTAAATTAGCTAAATCTCGTTTTGAAGTGTCATAAGTTTGATTTTTACTTTCAGTCTGTGAATTTTTATCTTTATATTGTTCAAACATTTCATCATATTTTTTATCAAACTCAGCTTGCATTGTTTCAATAATATATATGCTATAATCATAATATTTAAAAAATTCATCACTAATTTTATTATAGAAAGAAAATCCATATTCAGATTCTTCTTTTTGTTCTTTTTTTTCTAAATATTGATCTATTAAAAAATCCAATTGCTTTTCTTCAGGTGTTAAATCATATATATAATTTTCTGAAACTTTTTTAGAATTTGAATAATCAGACAAATGTATATATACAGGCTTCTTACTAAATCCAAGTAATACTTTTAATTCTTTTATTTCATCTAATCCCATTCCTATAATTAGAGATTCTAATTCCGAACTATTTAAATTATATATGCTGTCAATTCTTTCTTTTCTTATATCTATAAACATTTGAAAAAAATGCAATTCACTTTCACTAAATTTATTACTTTCTTTTAATTTTTGATAAGCATATTTCATTTCATCAAAAGTTAATTTACCTGTTCTATCAAGATTTCGAAAAAAATCTGATACTTCATAAAATATATCAAATACTACTTCTAATTCATTTGGATCTATCTTTTTTATATTTAATAGTTCAAGTGTTTTATTGTTTTCTAACATTGATAATATTTTTTCTAGACTTAAATTGTTATAACTTAACAATACTTTCAAGAATCTTATTGCATTATCAGATAATGAAACTTTTATAGGAAAATTACGACAAAACTCTATGTCATATTTAATATTTTTAAGTTTAAAATAATTAATTTTTTCCATAATTATCTTCCTATTGAACGTCCTTCTTTTGGTAACAATTCTAATTCAAGTAAATAAGCATAATCTACTTCTAAATTGGCTTCAACTAATTTATCTCCGTGTTTTCTATAAATAGGATGTCCTTCTTTCATACCTTTAAGAGCTAATGCTTTTAGCATTTCCGTTGCTTCTAATGCTTCTTTACTTCCTTTTTCAAATTCCTTTTTTTCAACAATATAGCACCCATTACTTGTACCAATTAAAACATCTATATATTCAGTTTGATGCATAATTAAACCTCCTTTATTTAATATAATTATAACATGATTTTGCTTGTTTTTTACATTTTTAAGAAAAATTATATAAAATTAGACATATTTGATAAAAAATATGTTAAAATATTATTAGAGATTGATATTTTGTATATCAAATCGTTAAGAAGTTGAAAGTTGTAGATATCTTCGACAACTGCTCCATTTGAAATCAACTTACGAACCAATATGGTTTGTAAGTTTTTTTAATACTTAAATGTTCTCTTTCTGGAAAGGAGGACATTTTTTAATGCTTGAATTTAAAACATTAGAAATACTTAAACCAAATACTGAGGTTCTAGAACTAATTAAAAACTACACTTACAAAACTAAAAATGGCAAAGTAAAACATTTAGAAAAGACAAATCTACAATTTATTGAACCAACAGAATATTTAATTACAGAACCTACTACTCTTACAATACTTGAATATAAAGTAAATGAGATTAGTAATAAACCATTTTATATCAAAGAATACAACAAGAAATATAATCTTAAAGAACTCAAATCAATTCTACAAAAATTAGCCAATTGACTTAAATAATAAAATAAATTATAATGAAACCAAGTTAGGAGATATATACATCGGAGGTAATCACGTATGAAAGTACTGAAATTTGAAAAATATTATAATTTAAAAAAATTACAAGTCATTGGTTAATAAAACCAGTGACTTTTTTATTGGGAGTACAAATTCAGTGTTACGAATATACAAAAGGAGATGATTTGAGTGAGTAAAAGATGCGCAATATATGTAAGAGTAAGTACAGACGATCAAAGAGATAATGGATACTCTATTGATTCACAACTTCGTATGATTAAAGAATATTGTGAAAAGAATGAATATTCTATTATTGATGTTTATAATGATGCAGGTTATTCTGGAAAAGATTTAATGAGACCAGAAATGCAAAGATTATTAAAAGATATTAAGGCAAAAAAGATTGATAAGTTAGTCGCAATAAAAGTAGATAGACTAACTAGAAATAATTACGATGGATTTTGGTTACTTAATTATTGTGAAAAACACGATGTAAAAATTGAACTGATATTAGAACCTTATGATGTAGGAACTGCTAATGGTGAAATGATATTTGGAATGAATTTAGTATTTGGACAAAGAGAAAGAAAAGAAATAGGTGCAAGAACTAAACGTGCTATGGAAGAAATGGCATTATCTAAAATACACCCTGCTAAATCACCCTATGGATATGTTAGAAATAAAGAAACAGGTCATTTAGAGATAGAACCTATTGAGGCACAAGTAGTTAAAGAAATATTTAATTTGTGTAAAGATAGGCATTCTACAAGAGGTATTGCGAGTATTCTAAACGAAACAAATGCATATCTAAAAGAAGGAAAATGGAGAGCAGATAGAGTTTATAAAATATTAACTAATTCTATTTATATTGGGATATTTGAATATGGTAAATATAGAAGAAAAGATGAAGATATTTTAAGAGTTGAAAACTATTGTGAACCAATTATAGATATGAATACTTGGAATGTTACTAGAACTAATTTAGAGAAGAATAAACATCCAAACTATGGAGAACATATACATTTATTTACTTCTATTGTAAAGTGCCCAGAATGTTCTAAAATACTATCTTCTACTATATCTTATAAATATGATAGAAATAAAAATAGAATTGAATATTATCATTTAACTTGTAAAAATCCTAACTGTAAATCAAAAGGTTTACATTATAGTTCTGATAAAATTGAAAAAAGATTAGGTCGTATATTAAATGAATTAACTAGATATATGTATGATATGGATAATGAAATTATAGTATGTAACTCTACTAAATCAAAAGATATTAAAGATATTGATAAAGCAATAGAAAAATTAAAACTACAAGAAAAACGATTAGTTGATTTATATATCTCATCAACATTACCTGTTGATACCATTAATACTAAAAATGAAACCATAAAAAAAGAAATTCAAAAGTTAAATAAGAAAAAAGAATTATTAAATCCAGATGATGATTTTAAAGAATATGTAGTAGAATTAGTTAAAAAAATAGACTGTGATTATCAAAATAATGAAAATATTATGTTCAATAAATTAGGATTTTCTTTTGTGTGGGATAGTCTAAAAAGACAAACAAAGAAAGATTTAATACAAAAACTTATATCAAGTTTAGAAATAACTAGAGAAAAAAATTATAATATTGAAATCAAAAATATTAAGTTTTATGATGAATTTATATCAAAAAGTAATAAAGAATATTTAGAATATCTTAATGATATTTTACAAAATGATAATATGGGAATTAAGTATTATGAACAAATAAGTGTGGATGACATACCTAAATATGAGAAAAATTACTACATATATTCATTAAATAAATATCAAAATAATGAATATTCTACTCTAGAACAAGAAGCATTTTGTTCTCTAGTAAGTGAACATTTCTATTATGACGGCATTATAAATTGTCCTCTAATAAGCAAAGGAAACATCATTGATAACCTTATGCTTATACCAAAAACTAAAATAATTTATGAATAAATGAAAGGAATTAATAAAATGAAAGTAAAATATATAGTAGTTAACAATGATGAAAAACAATTAAATAAATATGGTTTATTAAAATTAGTTCATATAAAACATAATAAAAAAGCATTATATGAATACCTATTAATGTGTGGTGAATTAAACAATTATTTATTTTCAGTTGGTGAAATGGCAGAAGAAAAAGTAAAAATTCTGATGGATAATTACATCAAAAGTGATGAAAAACTGTCTGAAAAAAATAAAGAAATCAACCAACTTGAGTGGGTACAACTAATGAATAATTATAAAAATATTGCAGAAGAAATAGTTTTAAATGAATTAATTTATGATTAAAACGAGGAAAAAATTTTCCTCGTTTTTAGAATTATCAATATTTTTGTCTTGGCAAGCACTGAAAATGGACTCCTAACATTTTCAAATTATGGGGGAATCCCATACCCTTAATAAAATTATAAAATTATGTGAATTATTTATAAAATAATTTTAACTACTCCATACATTATTAGTTTTACCCAAAATATAACTTTTCAAATATATAATATCAGTAGCATTTACAGAATTGTTTTCATCAATATCTCCTGCTTTAAATAAAATACCATCTAAAGTACTTTTACCTAATATATGACTTTTCATAAATATAATATCAGCTGCATTAGATTGTCCATCACCATTTATATCACCAGACACAATTAATGTATATTCATTTAATAATTCATCATTAGAATATGTTTTTAATTTGTGTCCTGTTCCTAATGATTTTGTATAATCAATTTCAACATCATTATTAAATACCTTAATATTTATATCACTATTAACTGTAAAATCATTAATGAAATTATCAAATAATAATTTGTCTTTTATTTTTTTAATTACTAAATTATCATCTATATTATATTTATCAGTTTTAATATCAAAATCAATAACTTTTATAGTGATTGTTTTTACAATATTACTACCATCAGTTGCTTTTAATGTTAAGGTTGTTTCACCTTCTTTTAAACCTTTTATCTTACCATTTTCAATTATTGCAATACTTTCATCGGCAATTATTAATTCTAATTGTTTATTGGTTGCATTTTCTGGTAAAATTTTATAATTAATATCAATAATTTCATCAACATTAACTGTTCTAATATTTTCTGTAGTAATATTACTAACTTTTGTAGGTTCTGATATTGTAAACAGTATAGTATCCATTACCTCATTACTATCACTAATATTAACATAATAATCCCCAATATCACATGACGCAGATATATTATAAATATTAATAGTTAATTTATCATCAACAATTTCTTTATCAATATTAAATATATGACTAACATCACTATTATTTTTAATAACACTAACGTTTAAAGTATTTAAATCAAGATTTTCATCATTAGCGATTATATCAAATGAAAAATTTCCATTATAACCTTTATACCAGCTATTATCATTGTTAATTGTATTCGATAAAACTTTATTATTTATATTGATTGGTGAAACATAGGTTGTCCTAATGTCAAATTCTTTTATTACTTCATTGTCGAATAACACTTGTAATTTATCATTATTAATTCTCATTTCACCATAATTTAATGATAAATTATCCAATATATTGTTTGAAATTTTTTCATCATATATATCTATAAAATTTTCATCAGTATCAATAAAATATGAAGAATTTGACGCTAATTCTATAAAATAAACAGCATTTGTTTCCCTGTAAAGACCACCGTCAATATAGAAAGCAGTTTCACAATATCTAATATTTCCATCATATTTTCTAAATACATTTCCAGCAGATAAATCAAGAGTATGTGTGTTTTCAAGTGGATTATAATTCTCAAAAAAGTTATATGCAAAATCATATGTACGACTTGGACAACTATAGATTAAGGGATGTACAGAACTAAAAACTCCTGTTCTCTTATATGAAGATGCACTAAATGAAATAGTATTTGTTTCTGGATGTAATTTCACCTTGCCTCTAAAAGCATTATTACTTAGACAAGAATTATATTCATCCTGTTCACCATCACAATTAAGACTGCTAAACAAATCAATTGTTTCAACATATTTATTATTTTCCAAATTAACATATTCTAAATTTGAATTGTTAGTTGCCGATAATGATTCAAAATAAGTACAATTTTTGAAATCTAGTGTTTTTAAATTATTTTCATTTATTTTTAAAGATATCAATCTATTGTTATTAGCAAAATCAATGTCATTTAACAGATTATCATTTAATTCTAAAACAGCTAATTTTGTATTATTTGATAAGTCTATACTACTTATTTTATTACTGTTTGCAATTAATTCTGAAAGTTCTGTATTTGATGAAATATCTAATTCACTAATAGAATTATTGCTTAAATTTATATTTTTAATTTGACTATTATTATTTAAATCCAATGAATCTAAATTATTATTATTTACATTTAATATTTCAAGACCAGTAGAATTATCAATATTTAAATTAATTAAACCTAAATTACTTACGTTCAAATTTTTAAGGGTTGGACTTTCTAAATTTAATTCATTTACTTTACCATTAAGACTCATTTCTTCTGTTCCGGAAATAGAAACAGTTAAACTTGATAATGGTTCAGAACTATCTTGAATATTTATATTTTTAAGTGCAGAACTATCAATAGTAATCGAATTTAATAATGGAGTTGAACTTAAATTAAGTGTATCAATAGTATTATTGTTAAACACTAATGTTTTTAATTTACTTCCACTTA
The DNA here is from genome assembly GCA_017435465.1 of Bacilli bacterium. Classification (GTDB taxonomy): domain Bacteria; phylum Bacillota_I; class Bacilli_A; order RF39; family UBA660; genus JAFSEX01. The sequence continues at coordinate 31,443 of JAFSEX010000005.1, read as the reverse complement.
TTGTAACATCATTCAATTTATTACTTGATATAGATAAATTATTATTATTGTTGTTAGATACATTGACTGTTTCTAAGCTATCACTATCTAGTGTAACAGAAATAAATCCATTTCCAATTAAATTTGCTGATTCCAAATATGAACTATTACTCAAATCCAATGTATCTATATATGTATTATAATTTAAATTTATTTCTTTTAATTTAGTTAACTCAGAAAACCCAAGTATTTCAGACCCATTGTTATGGATTTTTAATTTTTCCAAATTAGGCATTTTATTTAAATTTACTTCGGTAGCTAAATCACCTAAACTAAAGTCTATTTCTTTTAGGTCTTGATAATTACTAAAAATAATTTCACTCATATATCCATCATGTATCTTTAATTTTTCTAGGTTGGTATTGGATGATATATCAAGGACTTCACCAAAAGAATATGAAGTAATATTTAAATCTAGACTTTTTAAATTAATATTATTATTTAGTATCAATTTATCACCTGTATAAGTCCCATATTTGGAAGTGTCTATTTTTAAATCAGTCAGATCAATGTTATTACTTAAATCTAAAGTACCTAATATTTCTCCTACATCAACATGTAATTTTGTAAGTTTTGTCGCTTGTTCAAGATTTAATAATAGATTATCTGACGCAATAATATTAATTTCTTGTAACTCTTTATTTGAAATATCTATATTGTAATATCTATAGGTATCAAGAATAATATCTAATTTCTTTAAATTAGTTAAAGTTTCAATTCCATCAACTTCATATATTGTTCCAGAACAAGCTAAATTTTCTATTGTTGACAATTGAGTTTCAGACAAACTTGTTGTATATGGTTCTTCTGTATTATTTTGAATGTTATAAGCATCAATAACGCATTTATATAACGCATCATCTTTAAATGAAATATTTGAAGGACTTTTGTAAATTTTTGCGGTAATAAATGCATTTAATTTAGTAGGTTTAAAAAATGCATTATTTATAAACGCACTTACTAGTGCAAAGACGAAAAAGAATGATAAGATGATAATTAATTTTTTGTTTTTCCATTTTTTCATACTTCTTTCACATCCTTTTTAATAGTAATATATAATGCATATCCTCCAAGTACTAATGATAATATTATTACTATTGAACAAACAATAATTTTTGTTGTATTATTCTCTTTAGGTTCAGCATTATCTTGTTTTTCTATTTCTATATCATTCTTTTCGTTATCATCATCTAAATCTATAACAGGTAGTTCTTCATTTCTTGTAACTGTTATTTTATATATTTTTTCTGTTTTATCTTCAGCAATTACTTTAATTGTTATTTCATTGTTACCTACTTGTAATGGTTTATTATCTAATTCTACAGTTGCTTTATCATGTGAAGTCTCATAACTTATATTTAATTTAGTAGTTTCATAAGGTACTGATATTTTATAATCAGTTTTATCACTACTAAACTTTAATTCTAATTCCTTTATTTCCAATTTTTTTAATAATGCATCATTACTTAATTTTGATTCTTCTTTTTTTACTTCTTCTTTTTTAGTTTCAGTTTTATTTGAAGTATTATTTGAATTACTATTGTTGTTTGTATTATTGCTATTGTTATTATTTTTATTTTCCTCTTGTGCCGGCGGAACAACAACTTCTTTTGTTATTGTAATTGATTTATTAGCAGTATTTGTTGATAAATCAATAATTGAATCAGTAATAGTTGCAAAACCCTCACCAGACAAATTAATACTACCTGTTCCCTCTTTTATTGCTTTAAATCTTAAAGTAGCAAACACACCATTTTTTAATATGTTTTCTCCTGCTGTATTATCTACATATAATACAACAATATTACCATTGTTATCACTTACACTATAATCTGCTGCAGGTTTATTTTGTCCTACTGAATATCCTAAATACGACATTTTACTTTTATCGTATGAGATATAATATTGTCCAGATGCTAAACCTGAACTACTTAAATTTGATAAATTAATTGATATACTAAACTCTTTATCCAATTTAATATCACTACTACTAACAGAAATGCTAGTATTAAAATTAGTACTAGCATTTACAACTGTTGGCATAAATAACATTAATATTGGAAGAATCATTAAAAATACTTTCTTCATAAATTCTCCTTAAATCTTTGGAAAGAAATTTCTCTTTCTTGTAATATATAATGTAGCAACACCTGCTATAAGTATGAACACAATAGCTGTTACACTATGATTTACTCCTGTTTGAGGATTTTCTTTAATTGTTCCTGTATCTTTTGCAACATCTAACCTTTTTACATTAATAACATAGTTTTGTGTTGAACCATTTTCTGCGGTTACTGTTAATGTAAATTTATTATCCCCAACTACTAATTCTTTTTCTCCACTACCAACTACAGTAGATGTTGAAGTATTAGTAGTTGCCTTTATATTTATTTTAGATACATTGTTTTCTACTTCAATTGAATATTCAAATTTATTTTTATCAAATCCTATATTATATCCATCAATACTTAATGTTCCTAAATAAATATCTGAATTTTTTTGTTTTTCTATTGAAACAGTTTTAGTGATATTTGAATTAGACGTTAAATTAACAATCTTACTCCCATTAACACTTGAAAATCCTTCACCACTTAATTTAAAAGTAGTTGGTGTTGTAGTTGTAACACCTGTTTTAACGTTGAATTTTAAATTTAAAAATTCTCCGTTAGTTATTGGACTATCTCCTGCATCTTCATCAACATACATAATAATTATTTGGTTATTAGACACATTACAATCAATTTCAGAAGATGTAACATTTCGTTTATATGTTACATCATCACAACTGAAATTATAATAGTTTGTATCGTACTCAATATAAAATTGACCTGATGCTAATCCATTATTATCTAAATTTTTATTAGATAATTTTACATTTAAATCTTCACCTTTAGTTACTGTTGTTTGGTCTATTACCAAATCCATATCAAATGATGCAGCATATACATTAGTTGTTGAAAGTAAAATAACCAAAGGAACGATCCATAATATTTTCTTAAACAACTTAATCACCCCACACATTATCAGACTTACTTAAAATATATCTTTTCATATATAAAATATCAGTAGCATTTGCTGAACCATTTTTATCAATATCTCCCGCTTCAAAATATATTCCCTCTAAAGTTTGCTTTTTCAATATGTGTGATTTAACAAATAATATGTCGTTTGCAACAACTTTACCATTACCATCTATATCTCCATCTACAATCATTGTGTATGTATTAAATAATTTATTATTTAAATATGTTTTTAGCAATGTACCTGTTCCAATTAAATCTTTTTCATAATTAATTTCTACATCATTTCTAAATGCTTTTGTTGTTATTTCATTATGTTTATTAATCTTATCTAATAAATTATTATAAGTTAATTTATCGTTTATTCTTTTTACTTTTTTATTATTTAAATCAACTTCAAAATGAACAGAATGTATATCATGTTCAATTACTTCTACTAATATTTCTTTTGTTTTTTCACTACCATCAAGAGTTTTGATAGTTAATATTGATGTACCTGTAGCATTTGCAGTTAATTCTGCTTTTGACCATGTTGATAAACTTATATTTTCATTATCAACTTCAAATTTTAATACTTTATATGTTGCATTAGATGGAGCAACAGTATAATCACTAAAAGTATATGTTTGACCTTTAATTAGAGTTATTTTTTCAACTGTGCTTTCTATTGTTTCAATAGGTATAAATTCATGAATAACAATTTCATAAGAACCTGTTTTTTCAGTTTTATATACATCATTTAAAATGTATTTATATTTAACTGTATAAGTTCCTGATGATAGTTGATTATCCCCTATTTCTATAGATATTTCAGCACTATTATTAATAACTGTTAAATCAGATTCAACATCATATTTATCAGTTTCAATTAATGTATTATTACCATTATATAAACTTACTTCTAAAGTAGTATTGTCTTCTACGTCAGTAAAATTGATTATATTTGTAAATACTCCACCAAATCTTTCATCAATAACATTATTTCCAACAATATTACTTGTTACTTCTGATGTTCCAACTGTATCTGTTGGATCAATTACATTTATTTTAATAGATTTAGAAATACTTTCATTTTCTGCACTTTTTATAGATAATGTCCCATCACCAACATCATTTGCTTTAATTGTTTGATGATAAGTATCTGATGTTTCAGTTTGAATAAATTTATTATTTCCAGATAATCCCCAAATTAAATCTTTATTAGTTGCATTTTCTGGTAATACTTCTGCAACAAATTCAACTTGGTCTCCTTTTAAGATATTAATTCCTGTAATACTTTGACCATTATGTTTTAAATTCACTCCTGTTACAGGTATATAATCATTAATCACTATTTTAATTATATTAGACTCAATGTTTTCTCCATTTATAATTTTGAAATCATAACTTCCTGCTTCTAATGTTTCTTCAGGTATTGTAATTGATAATTCATGTATATTTCCTGCTTGTGCTAAAGTAACATTAGCATTAACTTTATCTATGATATTTGTTTGATTATTATCATCACTTCTTACAAGTACATAACTTAGATTATCTGTTGTAGTATTTGCGATAGCAACATTCCCTTTAATTGTTCCACCATCTTTATCGTATATTTTACCTGTAGATGATGCACCATAAGATTTGCTAGGTGTATATTGTAAAGCATTTGAATCTATACTGATTATTTGATTAACAACATTTATCGTTGCACTTGTTTGAATTAATGTTCCATCCATACTTTTTGCATATAGTAAAGTTGTACCTTCACTTACACCTGTTATTACACCAAATTCATCAACTGTAGCAATATTTTCATCTTCAACACTCCATTTAATATTTTTAACATGAGCATTAATTGGCGTTATAGTTGCATTTGCCTGTTTAGTATTATTAATTCCTACAGTATATTCGTTTGAATCAAGTTCTACTTTTGTTACAGGTTGTTCTTTAACATGGAATGTATAAACATTAGATTCTACATCACCAATGTTGGCAACAACTTTATATGTTCCCACTTCTATAGTATTTAATGTATCTAAATTTATATTTATTGTTGATATTCCATCTATTGGACTTCCCACATTATTTGATGAAACAGTAAATTTGTTTGTTTCATTTTTTGATGCCTCCGACATCAATTCTCCTGTTTTATAATGTGAAGCGGAAGTATTACTTATATATTGTTGAATAATAATCACATCAGATTGTGTTAAATTATTATCTCCATTTACGTCAGCTGCTTTATATTGAATTGTTGATAAAAATCTACTTTTTGCCAAATAACTTTCAAGATAATTTACATCTACTGAATCAATTATTCCATCAAAGTTTAAATCTCCATAGTAATTTTCTCTTTGAATATCAAATGAAATTTCAGTATTTTCATCAAAATCAATTGATGTTAAATTTAATGATAAATTATTAACTCTACCATTATAAATTTTGTCATCATTAGAAGTTACATTGTTGATTTTTAATTCTCTATTTCTAATAACAACATTTACATTATTAAATTTTGAAGCAAGATCGACAATATCTAGATTTTCACCATTTTGTGTTGTTTCCCTTTGTATTGTTGAAAATCCTTCACCAGAAATTGTTATTAATTCTTCATGCTCATCATCAATTTGTTCAAGTAAGTTGCCTATATATTTAAATTTCAATTTAAATAACTCACCATTTTCTAGTGGTTGATTTAAATTAGCACTATTATCATAATATAGAACAGTTACTCTTCCTATATTGTCTGATTGTTTTATTGAGTGAGAAAAATTATTATCTCTGTCCTGTCCAAATTCTATTGAACTATCAGATATTTCTCCATTAGTTGTTTCTACTTGGAATATATCTGGATTATAATCAACATAAAATTGACCTGACGCTAACCCTTCCCCTGGCAAATCATCTGCATTAATAGTTAATGTAAACTCTTCGTTTAAATCATTAATTATTCCATTATCAATAGTTGCAATAGTATTAAATTGTTGTTCTGCTAAAACTTTATATATCCCAAAAGATAATATTGTAGTTATAGCAATTACTGAAAATAAAATCAAACCTTTTTTCTTTTTCATATCACACTTCCTCCTATATAAAATTAGTAACAAATACAATAATTGACATTTTAATATTTCATTCTCAATTATAATTATTACTTCAATATATATTATAGCACACTTCAAGTTAATTTGAAGTAATAATTATATAATTTTTATATAAATGTTTAAATTTATGGAGGTGAAGTCCTTGAAAAGTAATAAAAAGACAACAATGAAAAATTTAAAGAAAATCGTAAAAGCTAAAAATAAATCATTAACTTCAATAGCAGTAGAATTAGAAGTATCACAGGAGGCGATGAGTCAATATATTAGTGGAAAAATCAAACCTAAAACTGCTACTATAATAGAAATGGCCAAATTATTAAATACATCTACTGATTATTTATTTGATTTGACAGATAATCCAACTCCACCTGATTTTATTCTTTCCGACAAAGAACTTTACTTAATAACAAATTATAGATGCTTGGATGGTGAAGAAAAAATAAAAGTGGAAACTTACATACAAGCAATACTTGATTTAAAAAAAGATTAATCCCATTTTTAAGTTATAATTAAAGAAATATTTTATATTAATTTTAAATACATAAAAAAAAGAAACACAGTTTATAAGGTTGAAATAACGTGTTTCTTTTTTTTATTATATTTTTCTAATACTCAATCTATATTGTTTTTATGAATTATTCCATCTTGGGGTATGTCAAATATATCTATTGTAATAACATTTTTAGGCTAATTACCATCAATTATCTTATATATTTAAAATTTCCCTATTAACTACATTTTCATTATCATCTAGAATATAATAAACAACCTTAATCAAAATCATTACAAATATACCTAATAAACAACTACGAATGTTTGTTTTTTCCTTGATAATACAAAACACAACTATTAAGGATTGATGTAAAATAAGACAGCAATTCTAAAATTAGGTAATGATTTAAATTTTTCATTGTTCTGCCATTTATGTGAGCAAGATCGTTACGTATATTTTGTCCAACCGCATTATAAAAATCTATTTTTTGAAGATAATACTTAAGACATTTAACTTGTTCAATTCCTAATATATCTAAAATTATAGATGTATGTTTATCATTCTCAATCAATAAATTACCCAAATTTATACTTGAGTCTGGAATATATGATATTTCCTTCATACTGTTTTTATATATAATACGCAAAACTTTTTCAATTAATCCACATAAGAACATAGCGCATCCATATACAGTAGTTTTAATTGGTAATTGATATTGTTGTACATCGACATCGCTAGGTAAATTTATAAATAAGTCAGATAAAAATTGCAATAACATTTCCATATTTTCATCTAGTCCTTCAAATTCCATTGTTGTATTAATATTTTCACATATATATCGTAATTCACCATAAATGTCGGATAAATATTCACTAATATTATGATTAGTACTCATCAAAGTCATAAACTTTGATTTTGTTTCAAATGAATATAAAGATAAATTCCTTAATCTCCAACCTGTAAAATAATTATCTGTTCCAGGATTTTTCCTGGCTAATTCATCACTTAATCCTTTAATAGGGCATTTTGCACCTTGTTCTAGAAAACTCACTAATTTACCATTTTCATCTCTAGAATGAGTTGAAAATACAATTCTTATTTCCCAAGGTTTTGTATTATCTTCAAAAAAATCTTTGAAAGGTTTTAAATCAAACTCGATTGGTTGACTGTTACCATTTTTTAACAAGTTATCATTAAATAAAATTTCTTGTTTTTCTAGTTCAATCTCTAATTTATAGGCATAAGGTGAATACATTTTTCTATAAAAAGATAGACAGTCATTAAGCATAAAATAACTTTGCCAAATATGTTGTTCTCCCGCAGGATTAAAATATTGTTTTTTTAATATGTTATAAATAATATCCATTGCATTCAATACTGCCTCATCAAATTTGCGGTTGTTACGCAATGATTCAATTATACCTATAAGTTCTTGAATTCGCATAAGAAATACTTTATTTATATTATCTTCACTAAATAAAATTTTTAGTTTTTCAGGATTTTTAACAAAAAATTTTTTCCACTTTTCAAAATAGTCTATAACATCATATGTTGCTTCGTTAATTATATATTGTATAACCTCTTCATTGAAACAATTGAAATGTTCACCAATAAATTCTGAGGTATAGTTTTTTAAATCAAATACTAAACAATCAACATTATCATCGTCATCATAATTATAAATTTCTTTGTAATCCTTTTGAATGTATTTTACTATATCTGCAAATCTATATTTATCATATATTAATTTACAATTAATTATAAAATTTTTAAATTCTTCTTTTTTATCTTCTTTAACATATGGTATAACTTCTTGAAATTTCATAATATAATCCAAAAAAACGTAATTTATATAATCATCTAAAGATAAGATACTATTATTTTTATAATTATTTAATATAATTTCTTTTCCTTCCATTAAGTCTTTAACTGCTATTCCAGTAGACAAATTTTCTAATCCATAATATCTAATTCCAATTTTTATATTTTCTAATTCTAATTTATTTATAATATTCATACCTAAATCTCCTGAACACTTTAAAGTTAATTATACTATAAATGATTAAAATTTGCCATACGCCTTGAAAAATTATAACAATTATTATATAATAAATCCAGAAAGAGAACTAATTAGTTCGCAAGTTGTAACTTAACCGCTCCATATGAAAACAAACCCTTATAAAATAAGGGTTTTTATTTTTGAAAACTATTTTAGGTACTATTTAGGTACTAATTTTTTGTGTTTTTTAAGATTTTTGCCTTAACTTCATTGTGTGACAGTTTAAAGAACTCTAATGCATTGTTATACAAAATGTTATCCAACTCATTTTCGCTCCATGTTTCACTTACTCTTTGAATAGAGTTATTATCTATATTATTATTTTCATCAACATTCCAATTATAATCGATATCAAATAATATTTTTGTAGATACCAACTTTTGTTTTAAGTATTTTAGGTATTCTATTTTCAAATATGTTTCTTTAGGTATATCAACTTTAAAAAAATCTTTAGAAATATCTAAGTCAGGACCTAACGCCACCATTATTTTTTCGGATTTATTTACTAAATCAATTGTTTCATTATGTAAACATGCCCCATGATTTAGAACACCCTTTAAATTATTCTTAAGTAAAAATTCTATCCATTTATAGGGATGACATTCATTTCTCCAATATTTTGTGTCTGCCCCATATCCATAATCATAATTATATACTGATGTATGAAGTATAATTGGTATATCATAATATTTCAAAATTTCAACAATATCAGATTTGATTTCAGTTGGAGAAAATCCACTTCCAAACCCATGCATTTTTACAGCTTTTGGGTTTAATTCACCTAACATCTTTTCTAAATAATTTGCATTATCTAATACTCCATGAATAAGTGGTACAAAATATAATTGAATATCGCTACAATGATTTTTATTAATTTCATCAAAACAATTATAATTAACATTTTTATATGGATTACTTTCAATTGATACTTTATTTCCGTTTATTAATGAATAATAATTCTTTTTAATATAGTTGTCATGTTCCCATATCAAAGATGTAACATATTGATTATTATCTTTGTATTGTGGCCAAGGTGTAGGCATTAGAAATCCAATGTCTATTTTATTTTTTTTGCAAAATTGTATATAATCTTGTATTTTTATATTGCCACAATAAAAATCATTACCAATATGACTATGAGTATCTATAATCATTAGTATTCCCCCCCTGTATAATAAAATAAGGTTATTAGATAACCTTATAAATTTAATTATTTTGCATATACATTCTTTACTGATTTTATGTTTTCGCTTTTGTCTTTACAACCTTTACAAGTTGTATTGCAACTAGATGTTCCACCTCCACATGCACAACTGTTACATACAGAAGCATATGCTTTTGCATCAATTCTGAATTTTTTTGCAACTTCTTTTTTATTCATTTCTAACATTTTATCACCTCCTTTTCATTTTCTACCATTTTATTATAACTTCTTTGAAGTATCCACCTTAATGCACTTTTAGTGTGAATACAAAATGGTTTGTCTATTTCATTTCTATTTCCAAACAATGCTTCGGCTTGAATTGCACATCCGCCTCCACATGTATAAATAGCTTCACAATTTAAACATTCATCATTATATATTGTACTTCTTCTTTTCCAGAATCTTATTTCATCAGTATCCATTAATTCATCAATAGATTGTTTATTAACATTACCTATTACATATTTATCAGTTTTTAAATATCCATGACAAATACATACATCACCACTAGGTTTTATTGCAAGTTGATTTCCGCCAATTGCTCCGCAATCTGCAAATTTAAATTCACTATCAATTATACTATCTATTTTTCTATTTAATCTACCATCATATATATTATGACTTGCTAATTTTTCATATGATTTCATTAAAAATTTACTTGCTCTATTGTAATATTCTTCCCAATTTTCATCATAACAAGTATAGTGATATAAATTATAAAATATGCTACTTACGCCAAGATGCTCTAACCAATCTAAAACTTCATCTTGTTGATCCAAAAAATCTTCAGAAACTGTTATCGATAATCCAAATTTACATTCTTCTGCTTTTAATAATGGGAATTTTGATATTACTTCATCATATACACTTTTTTCGTTTGTTCTATAAATTCTATTTTTATCGTTTAATGCTTTAGGTCCATCTATTGAAATTCCTATCTCAACATTATTTTCTGTTAAATACTTAATCTTTTCAGCAGTAAGTAAAGTTGCATTAGTAACCATTGAAAATTTTATAGGAGATTTTAATTCTTTTGCAAGTTCAATAGCAGTAACTATTGCATCCCAATTTACAAGTGGTTCTCCACCATAAAAAATGATTAATCCTTCTTCTAAATTTTCTCTTTTTAAATAATTATCATATTTAGTAATAGCATTTTTTACTGTATCTAAATTCATATTTATTTCTACTTTATTATTAAATGTACAATTTTCTATAAAACAATATTTACATGCTAGATTACATGCAGATGAAAGTATTAAATACATAATATTAACTTTACCTGTAACTTCATCATATCTATTTTTTACAATTTGTAATGCTTCTTCATCCTGTTCTTTACTTGTAATATATATTCCTAAATTTTGTAATTTTACTTTTTCTTCGTCATCAACTGAAATATTTATTATTTCATCAAGTTTAGATTTATTTACAAAAACTACATCCATTATTAATGAATTATAAACTGCATATATGTTGTTTTCTAATTCAATATAATGAAAATATTTTGATAATTTCATACTAATCCCCCAATTCTAATGTCATAATAGTTTTAACATTTTCAAATCCATTTTTTTTGTATAATGAAATTGCGTTCTCATTATTATTACATACTTTTAATTCAATGTATTTTGCATTTTTTTGTTTTGACCATTTTTTAAATTCATCAATAAGTGCATTACCAATACCAAGTTTTCTATATTCTTCATCAACGAACATTGCATCAAGTTGTGTAACAACATCAATATATGCATCTCCACCATTTAAAACAAATCCATATAGATATCCCATTATAATCCCTTTATTTTCTGCTATAAAAATACAATTTTGTTCGTTTTCAATTATATTTTCATATAATGTGTGTACAACGCAATTTTCATTAATATTATCGTCATATTTTTTTTCATCCTGAATTAGTTTTGTTAAAAAGTTATTAGCAATTTTTGCATCTTTTACATCTGCTTTTCTTATTATAAAATTCATCTTTATCATTCTCCTATCAAAAAAGAGGGCAAAAGTCCCTATAATGTACTTCTACCCTCATTAATAAACATTAAATATAAATTTGTAACAGTATCTAATCTCATTAATATTTCCCCTCTCACATTAACAAGTTAAAACTTTTCAAGACTTATATTATAAAATTTGTCATTATTTGTCAATGTATATTGGAAAATTTTGGAATATTTTTTCTAATCTTTTTATACATAATATTGAAAATTATTTTTAATTGTCTTATAATAATTATAGAAAGAGAACTAATTAGTTCGCAAGTTGTAACTTAACCGCTCCATTTGATATTTAGTCGAACTTTTTTAGTTCGTTTTTTTATACATAAATTTATTACAATCGAAAAGTGGTCGAATACGATGATAATATTTTTTGATAGTATATACACATAAAAAAGAAACACAGTTCATATACCGTGTTTCTTTTTTTTGTTTTAGATTTCTAATAACCAATCAATAATATTTTTATGAATTATTCCATTTTGTGACATATCAAATTTATCCATTGTAATAACATATTTAGGATAATTATCATCAATTCCTTTATATGCACCAAATTCTCTTTCTATTACTTCTTCATCTGCTAAAATGTATGCAACTTGAAAATATAATTTTTCTTCAAATTTTGTTGCAATAAAGTCTATTTCACCATTTTCAAATGTACCCACTTTAACATCGTATCCACGAGATATTAATTCATTATAAACTATATTTTCTAAATAAGCACCCATTTGTTTTTTTCTTTCTTTATTAATAATTTGCCCTAATCCTAAATCAGCTAAATAATATTTATATTTCCCATTTAAAATTCTCTTTCCTCTAACATCATATCTTTCCGCTTTGTTAATTAATAATGCTCTACACATATATTCCAAATAGTTATATATTGTTATTTTTGAAACTTCAATATTATCTTTTAATAGATAGTTTGAGAGATTTTCTGCTGAGAAAGTTTGAGATGGTGTAGTAACAATATATTCAACAATCCTATTAAATAAATCTAAATCTTTTATTTTAAATCTTTCTACAATATCTTTAATAACTATTGAATTATAAATGTCCGATAAATAAGTTCTTGTTTGTTCTTCATCAGTCATCAAAAATCTTTGTGGCATACCACCCCAAACAATATAATCATCAAAATAATTTTGCAATTCATATTTATCTTTATCAGTAATGTTTTTTAATTCACAAACTTCTTTAAAAGTAAAAGGATATATTTTAAAACTTACATAACGACCTGCAATATGAGTAGCAAGTTCTCCAGATAATAAATCACTATTAGATCCAGTTATAAATATTGAAACCTTATCTCCATGTACCGCTTTAAAAGAATTAACAGCTAATTCCCATTTATCAACTTTTTGAATTTCATCAAAGAACAGGTAATATTTTTTATTATCTTTTATTTTATCTTCAATATAATTATTGAATTCTATATGATTGCAAAGATTATAGTAATTTTCAAATTCAAAATTAATATATATTATTTGTTCATCTTTAATTCCTTTTTCTTTTAATTCATCTATTATCTGATTTAAAATAACTGATTTTCCACATCTTCTTATACCAGTAATAACTTTAATTAAATCTTGATCATAAAAAGGTCTTATCTTTGATAAGTATTTTTCCCTAATAATCATACTATTCCTCTTTTCTAAACTAATTATACTATTAATTTTAATGTTTGTCAATTTTGTTTACTGTACTAAACAAAATCTCTTTTTTCGACAATTTTGTACTGTGGATGGAATTTTTTCTTTTTCTAATCTTTTTATACATAATATTGAAAATCATTTTTAAATGTCTTATAATAAACTCAAAAAAAGAACTAATTAGTTCGTAAGCTGTAGCTTAACCGCTCCATTGAAATGAATCGAACTAGTAATAGTTCGTTTTTAATTATAAATAACCCATATCATAATATGATATGGGTTGTTATTTAATTAAAACATATTTCTGATTTTTTTAGTTAAATTACCTTCTCTAAGTATTATCAATTTTTCATTATCAAACTTAATTATAGTTGAAGCATTTTCTTTAATTTCTCCACCATCTTCTATATAGTCAATTTTCCTTTTCAAATTTTCATCAATCATTTTAATATTAGTTATAACATCTTCATCACTAATGTTAGCACTTGTCGATACAATAGGTCTTTCTAATTTATTTATAATAGATATTAAATCTTTATTATTAGGAATTCTAATACCTACATATTCTGTATTACTAGTAATTAAATTGTTTATTTTATAATTCTTTTTTAAAATTATTGTTACACAGCCCGGAAATAACTTTTTTATAGCATTTTCTTCTATTTCACTAATATTATCAGTATATTCTTTTATCATTTCAAAGCTGTTCATTAATAATATTAATGGTTTGTTATAATTTCTTTTTTTAACATTATATATTTTCCTTATAACATTTTCATTTAATGCATCACCCATTATTCCATAAATAGTATCAGTTGGGCTTATAACTAATCCACCATCATTTAATACTTGACATATTTTATCTATGTTCATTTTTTCCTTTAAATTTAATTTCTAGCCAGTCCATCAACTTGTAAAACAACACCACTAATATAACTTGCCATATCACTCGCTAAAAATAAGAAAGCGTTTGCTATATCTTTTGGTTTTCCCATTCTTCCTAGTGGTATACTATCAACAAGAGTGTTAATCATTTCCTTTGGAAGTGATTCAATCATATCAGTTTTAGTAATCCCTGGTGCAACTGCATTTACTCTAATATTAAATGGTGCAAGTTCACGTGCTAAAGATTTAGTAAATCCATTTACAGCAAATTTACTAGTTGGATAACCTATTCCTGATGGTTGTCCATAAATACTAACCATTGAACTAGTATTTAAAATTACTCCACCATTATTGTTTTTCATATAAGGAACAACTGCTTTTGATACATTAAACATTGCATTAACATTTATATCCATTATTTTAACAAAATCTTCAGAACTTGTATCTTCGATTTTCTTGTTTGCGGAAATTCCCGCATTATTTATTAAAATATCAATATGTCCGTTTTCATTATATATTTCTTTTACTATATTATTAATTTCTTCATAATCATTAAGATTTGGATAATAACCTTTTATATCCTTACCTTCTTTTTGTAATTCTTCTATTGCTTTATCAACAGTTTCTTTTTTTGAGCCAAAAATAATTACTTTGGCATTATTTTCATAAAAAGTACGTGTAATTTCTAATCCTATTCCCCTGGTCCCTCCAGTAATAATAACAACTTTATTTTGTAAATTTAACATAATATCAACCTTCCTTATTACTAATTATTATAATTGTATCATAAATATTGACAAATAACATAAAACAAAGTATATTTAGGTTGACTTTTATCAAGAATGAGGGAGAGAATTAGCTCTATGAACTCATACCAACCTGCATATGTAAGGTGGTTCTGCTAATACCGATGAAGGAGTATAAATAAAGATAAATTAAAACTCTTTCAAGAGTTTTTTATTTTTGGTAAAAGCTAAGAAGGAGGATAAGATGAAAAAAATAATAACAAGTGAATCAGTTACTGAAGGACATCCAGATAAAATATGTGATAAAATCAGTGACAAAATTCTAGATACAGCTCTAGAATTTGATGAAAACAGTAAAATGGCTGTAGAATGTACAATAAAAGATAACTTGCTTTTTATTTATGGTGAGGCTACTACTAATGCTAATTTAGATTATGAGAGTATTGCTAAGTGGGTATTAAAGGATATTGGTTATAATGAAGATTTTGAAGTTATTGTAAAAGTGAGTGAACAATCTAGGGAGATTAATAGAGCTGTTAACAAAAATGGAATTTGTGCAGGTGATCAAGGTATAATGTTTGGCTATGCTACTAATGAAACTAAAGAATATATGCCTCTTCCAATATTGCTTGCAAATAAATTAACTATGCAACTTACAAAAGTTAGAAAGGAAGATGAAAATTCCCCACTAATGCCAGATGGAAAAAGTCAAATATCTGTATAATATGAAGATAATATTCCAAAAAGAATTAATACAATTGTTATTGCTAGTCAGCATGTTAAAAATATTAGTCAAGCCGAATTGAAAAATTATATTAAAGAAAAAGTTATAGATATAGTAATACCAAAAAAATATATTGATAATCAAACACAAATATTAATAAATACAAGTGGTTCATTTACTATTGGTGGTCCATATGGAGATAGTGGTACAACTGGAAGAAAAATTGTGGTAGATTCATACGGAGGTAGTGCCAAAATTGGTGGTGGATGTTTTAGTAGTAAAGATCCAACTAAAGTAGATAGAAGTGCGGCTTATTATGCAAGATATGTTACCAAAAACATTGTATATAATAAACTATGTGATGTTTGTGAAATAGGAGTATCTTATGCGATAGGAAATACAAAACCAATATCTATAAATATAGAAACATTCAATACTAATAAAGTACCATTAGAAGAAATTTATAATTTTATTAATACTAATTTTGATTTTAGTGTAAAAAATATTATAAAAGAATTACAATTACAAAAACCAATATATTATAGTATTGCTAGTTATGGTCATTTTGGAAGAAAAGATATAGATTTACCTTGGGAAAAATTAATAAACATAAAAATTCACCAATAAAATATGGTGAATTTTTATTTCTAATTTAATAAAAATTGTGATGTAAATTCTTTATAATCATTTTTGTCAAAATACACTGTTTCTAATACATGATTTAAATATCCTATAACTTTATTTTCTTTATCAATAAAATAAACTAATTTTGTTTCTAAATCATCTACTTCATGAATTTTTAAGTAACAATTAAAATCACATTCTTGTGGTTCTATATACATTTCATTTGATTCTATTTCATATGCATTTTTTAATTTTTCGTATATATTATTATTTATTTCACTTTGTGATAAATTATGTGCTTTTAATAATTCATCATTAGTTATCTCTTTTTTACTGCTTATATTTACATTATATGAAATATATTCTTTTTTTTCATAATCGTCCTCAGATTTCATGTTTATAATTTTTATTATTAAAGATAAATGATTATTATTTATTGAATATTCATAATCCATTTTACTATATTTATTTTGTATAACTGAATAATATTTATATATTATATCATTGTTAATTTTGTCTATTTCATCACTATCAATATTAATATAAGGACATTTTATGTCATTATTTTTTTGATTAGTAGTAAATACATATTCTTTATTTTTAAATTTTTTAATTTCTACCTTTGAATTGGATTGTGTATTTAAAAATAGTATTGATATTCCACCAACTATTAAAGTCAAAATAACAATTAATTTGATTTTATTTTCTAATATACTTTTTTTAATCATTTATAATAGACACTCCTTTTAGCGGTGAACTATACGATACATTATCAATAACGATTCCCCATTTTCTTCCTTTTGCATGTACTATCTTTCCTCCACCAATATATATTGCGACATGATGATTACTTTTTGCGTTATAAAAAATCAAATCTCCTTTTTTTAGATTGTTTATATCAACTTTTTTTCCAACATTTATTTGGGTTCCAGTAGTTCTAGGTATACTAATTCCAAAATGTTTATAAACTTGTTGTGTAAATCCAGAACAATCAACACCAGTATTCAAATTGTTACCACCCCATATATATGGCTTTCCAACATATTTTAATGCGAAATCCACAAGTTCATCTCTTGTTGACGACGCACTATCATCTGATTTGTTTTGTTCTTTATTTAATTCATATTGTTCCTTTTCTGCCTTTAGTCTTTCTCTTTCAGCTTTTTCTTCTTCTTTTATTTTTTTTATATTTTCTTCATATGCTTTTTTACTAGCTTCTAATTCAACTTTTTTTAATGCCTCTAAATTTTTTACAGTTTCTTTATTTGCTTGATTCCATAGGTTATTAGAATTTAAATTACTGCCTACTAATGATGTAGTATAATTCACAATTAACGGTACAAAAAATATTATTATTCCATACATTATACGTTTTATAGATTTTGAAATTATTTTTTTTTGTTCATTTTGATTAATTATTGCCTTAGTTATATCAATTGTACCCATTAATATTAATATAATTGGAATAACTATTAATATTATATTTAAAATTTCTTTTATAAAATAGAATAATTTAATTATTGGTAAATCTTTTGTTGTAAATTGTGATAAAAAATATATCATACTCATTCCCCATTCATATTTATTTTGGTTCTATTAAAGTTAAAGCAACTTTATTTTTTTCTAATAAAATATCTTCTACGTAACAATCAACAATATCTCCTACATTTACTACTTCCATAGGATGTTTAATATATTTATCAGTTAATTTTGAGATATGGGCAAGTCCATCATTCTTTAAACCAATATCTATAAACACACCAAAATCAACTACATTTCTAACTGTTCCTTGAAGTTTCATACCTCGTTTTAAATCTTCAATTTTTAAAATATCACTTTTTAAAATTGGTTTTTCTAATTCATCACGAGGATCTCTTGTTGGTTTTTTAAGTGCTTCTATTATATCCTCTAAAGTATATTTGTCAATATTTAATTTATTTGAAAATTCATCTATATTTATATTTTCTAAAATGTTAATTAATTTTTCACTACCTAAATCATTTAAATTAAAGTTTAATTCTTTCAAAAGTTTATTAGTATGTGAATAACTTTCTGGATGTATAGGAGTTTGATCTAATGGATTATTTCCATCAACTATTCTTATAAATCCAATTGATTGTTCATAAACTTTATCACTAAATGATTTAATATTTTTAATTTCTTCTCTATTTAAGATTTTTCCATATTTTTCCCTATATTCAATAATTTTTTCAATAGTTTTTTTAGTTAATCCTGATACATATTTTAATAATGAAGGACTTGCAGTGTTTATATTTACACCAACTTGGTTTACTGACTTACTAACAACGAAATCTAACGATTCATTTAATTTTTTACTAGAAACATCATGCTGATATTGTCCTACTCCAATACTTTTTGTATCAATTTTTACAAGTTCAGATAATGGATCTTGTAATCTTCTACCAATGCTTATCGCACTTCTTTCTTCTACGTGTAAATCAGGAAATTCCGATATTGCAAGTTTACTTGCTGAGTATACACTTGCGCCTGCCTCACTAACAATTATATATTCTACTTTTCTACCTGATTCTTTTATAACATCAACTACAAATGCTTCACTTTCTCTTGATGCAGTACCATTTCCTATTGCGATTATATCTATTTTATATTTATCAATTAATTCTAATACATGGTTTTTAGCTTTATCATATTCTTTTCTTGGTTCATGTGGATATATAACACTAATATTAAGTGGTTTACCTGTTTTATCTAATACAGCCAGTTTACATCCAGTTCTATATGCTGGGTCAAGTCCTAATACCATTCTTTCTTTCATTGGTGGAGTAAGAAGTAAATTTTCTAAATTTTTACTAAAAATGTCAATTGCGCTTTCTTCTGCTTTTTCAAATAGTTCACTTCTAATTTCTCTTTCAATACTTGGAGCAATTAATCTTTTGTAACTATCTGTGATTGCATCCTTAACCACTTTATATACAAAAGATTCTTTATTTTTAACTATTTTTTGTTTTAAATAGTTTTGAATATATTCCTTGTCTACTTCTAAACTAACAGAAATAATTTTCTCATTTTCTGCACGATTGATTGCTAGATAACGATGTGATTTTAATAATCTTACGGGTTCAGAATAATCATAGTACATTTCATATACTTTGTTTTCATCTTCTGCACCCTTCTTTATTTTAGTATTTAATACACCATTTCTAAATGTATAACTTCTTATCCATTTACGATATGATGCATTATCACTTATCCATTCTGCTATAATATATGAAGCTCCAGTAATGGCTTCTTCGCAAGTTTTAACTTTATCATTTAAAAATTTATTTGATATTGCTTCAATTGTACCAGTAGTAGGAAAACTCATTATAATTTTAGCAAGGGGTTCTAATCCATTATTAATTGCTTCAGTAGCTTTGGTTTTTTTCTTTTCTTTATATGGTCTATATAAATCTTCTACTTCTACTAGTTTTTCACATTTTAAAATTTTATCTTTTAATTCATCTGTTAATAATCCTTTTTCATCTATAAGTCTAATAACATCTTCTTTTCTTTTATATAAATTTTGTTGATATTCATATACTTCACTAATACTTCTAATTTGTTCTTCATCTAGTGAACCTGTAACTTCTTTTCTGTATCTTGCGATAAATGGTATTGTATTACCTTCACTAAGTAAATTTAGTGTATCAATAACTTGTTTTTCTTTAATATTTAAATCTATACTTATTTGTTTAATAATTAATTCGTTCATAATTCCTCCGTTTGTTTATTTTGTTTTTATACTTGTTTCTATTTCTTTATAATCATATTTTCTTAATATTTCGTTACCTTTTATAAAACTATTCATATATACTTTTCCACTAATTAGTGGGATTTCATATGAAGATGGAATACCAGTTTTAGTTTTGTAAAAACTATTTCCATATAAAAATGCATTCTCTTCATTTAACTCCATATATCCGTTTTTTAGAAACTCATTTGTAATATCTTTATTTATTTTATGTGCATAATAAAAGGGTGATTTTGATTTTACTCTTAAATCATTAATATATATATCGTTATCTTTATCATTTGAATATAGAAATTGTATATATGATGGATCGATAATATATTTTTTATTTCCATATTCACTAAAATCAGCAATAATAAAACTATGTCCTATTATATTGTCACTTATAGACTTGTTTGTAATACAAGGATTATTTTTAATATTTAAAGTATTTAAATATCTACCGATAAGACCTTGTGTTAAATCACATTTATTAGTAAATGTTTCATCATTAACAATTTTTCTAACGTTGGAAACAATATAATCTAATAGTTTTATAATTTCATCATCATTTAATTTTTCTTTGTTGATAATTTTTAACTCAATATTTTTCATATCATCACCTTTTATATTATTAATTATAACATAAATTTGTTTTCCACAAAACTGTTGATAGAACAAAAAATGAAATGAATTAAATCATTTCATTAAAATAAATATTATTTTTAATTTCATATCCTAAATTAGTATTTTCACCATGTCCAGGATAAATTGTTATATCATTTGGATACTTTTTAATCTTTTTAATACTATTTAACATTTCATCTTTATTTCCGGTTTTTAAATCCCATCTTCCAATATTGTTTTTGAAAATAAAATCTCCAACAAACATAACTTTTTCATTTTCAAAATAATAAGTAATTAAATCAGATTTATGACCAGGTACATATATCATTTTGAATTTAAATTCGTCAATAGTTATTATTTCATCATCAGTTTTATAGTTATTAAAATCTATTAATTCAATATTATAATAATTTAATATATCATTTAGTGTGCCAATATGATCAAAATGATGATGTGTTATTAATACACAAATTGGTTTAACATTTAACTTTTCTATTTCATTCTTAATTTTGTTAAAATCATCACCCGGATCAACAATTAAACACTTCTGATTTTTAATAATCAAATAACAATTTGTATCTAAATTACCTACTACAATTTTATGAATATTCATTATTATTCTCCTTTTAGTAGTTTTTCAAAATTTCCTTTCATTGTATAAATATCTTTACAACTCATAAATAATAATACTGCATTTTTATGTTTTAGTAATTTATCTAGTGTATCATCACCAATGTGTTCTCCATTATTTAATTCATTAATAATTATATCTGATGTTACTCCTGGAAATTCACTTGGTAATTCTCTATCACATGTAATATCTGTTACATATGCTTTATCAGCATAATTTAAAGCACTTACAAAGTCTTTAGCAAGTTCTTTAGTTCTAGAATATGTATTAGGTTTAAAAACCGCTACAACTTCTTTATTTGGATATTTTTGTCTAGCTGCTTTAATAGTTGCTTCTACTTCTGTTGGATGATGTGCATAATCATCAACTGTTACAATATCCCCTATTACATTTTCTACAAATCTTCTTTTAGCACCCTTAAATGTATGTATTTCTTCTTTAACTAATTCTGGATCTAATCCTTCTAAATAGCACACTCCAATAACTGCAAGTGAATTTAAAACCATATGCTCACCAAGTAATGGTAAATCAAAATGATAATAGAATTCTCCTTTTATATATACATCAAATTCTGCGCCAGTTTCTTTTAAATTTAAATTTTTACAAACTATATCATTATCTTCATTAAATCCATAATATAATTTATCTTTTAAATTTAAAGTTCTTATATCTTCACTATCTCCCCATGCAATAACAGTTTGTTTAGTTTGATTGGCAAACGCTTGGAAAGCACTTTTATAATCATCAAAATCTTTATAATAATCTACATGGTCTAATTCAATATTTGTAATAATTGTATATGTTGGATGATAGTTTAGGAAATGTCTATAATATTCACAAGCTTCAATAAAAAATAAATCACTATTTTTATTTGCTACTCCTGTTCCATCTCCAATTATATAACTACATCCTGTAGTATTAGTAAATATATGTGAAAGCAAAGCAGTTGTTGTTGTTTTACCATGACATCCAGATATTGCAACTGTTTTATATTTGTCAGTTAATTCACCTAATAGTTCAAAATATTGATATATTTTTAAACCTAAATTTTTTGCATTAACTATTTCTTTATGATTATCTCTTACTGCAGATGTTCTAACCACAATAGTATCATTAGTAAGTTCTGGAGTTTCATAATATATTTTTATTCCACGTTTTTCTAATTCTACTTCGGTATAAGCATGTACTTTATTATCATCATATCCTATTACTTCATTTCCTAAATCATATAATACTTGCGCTAAAGAACTCATTCCTGATCCTTTAATTCCTATAAAATAATATTTACTCATTTTAAATCTCTCCAATTCACTAATATTATAGCATATTAACATTTTTTTGTGTTATTTGTTTTACAAATTATAAAAAAAATATTATAATAAATTTATAGATGGATATGGAGTTGTTAAGTATGAATAAAAAAACAAAAAAATATATTTTAATTTCTGGAGTTATTTTAGTTTTAGTTGGGCTATTTATTATTTTTAAAACTAGCAATAATAAATTAAAGGATAATGAGAGATTTTCAAATGAATATGGAGAAGTAGGCCAAAATAATGTGTTTGTTTATAGAAATGTCGATGAAATTATTAAAATACTAGAAGGTGGTACAGGTCTTGTATATTTTGGATTTCCTGAATGTCCTTGGTGTCAAGCTTATGTACCAATGTTAAATGAAGTGGCTAAAGAAGAAGGAGTCGAAAAAATATATTATTATAATATAAAAAATATTCGTAGTGAAAACACTGCTGAATATCAAAAAATTGTAAAATTATTAAAAAATTTCTTGCCAAAAGATGATGAAGGAAATGAAAGAGTATTTGTTCCTGATGTATACGCAGTAAAAGAAGGTAAAATTTTATCTCATAATAATGATACATCTATGATATCAAGTGATATTACTCCTACTGAATATTGGACAGATGCAAAAAGAAAAGAAATTAAAAATGTATTTAAATCTATGATTGAAGAAACATATAGTAATGTATGTAAAACATGTGGAGATTAGTCCACATGTTTTTTTGCGCTTGTTGCGGCAATCGCACCTTCACTAATTGATGTTACAATTTGATATAAATCTTTTTTTATAACGTCACCACAAGCATATATACCATCTATTTTTGTTTCCATTTTATCATTTACAATAATATAATTGTTTTCATCAGTTATATTTAATTTTTTACAAAATGTTGTTTCTGGTTCATATCCTATAAAAATAAATACACCATCACATTTTATAGTTTCTTTCTTATCATCTATAGTATTTTGAATTTCTACTCCACTAAATTTATTCTCTTCCTCAATAAATTTAAGTGGTTTATAATTATATAATATTTTTATATTATTTTTTTTCTTTAATTCATTTATAAAACTTTCATCAGCTCTTAATTCATTGCGACGATTGATAATAGTTACAGATTTAGCAATTTTACTTAAATATAGGCTTTCTTCTGCTGCACTATTTCCCCCACCAATAACTACCACATTTTTATCTTTATAAAGATTTCCATCGCAGATTGCACACCAACTAATACCTCTACTAGATAATTTGTCTTCATTTTCAATATTTAATTTTCTTGGATTTCTTCCACTTGCGATAATGACAGTTTTTGTTTCTATTCGCTCTTTATCAGTTATTACTATTTTTTTATTGTTTTCTAATTCAATATCAATAACTTTACCATATTTATATGGTATTTCCATTTTTTGTAATTGATTAAACATATTATAAGCTAAACTTGGTCCATCAATACTCTCAAAACCAGGATAATTTTCAATAATTGATGATTTATTTATTTGTCCACCCGGAGCATTACTTTCAATTATTAAAACATCCATATTACTTCTTTTTGCATATATAGCAGCACTTATTCCTGCACATCCACATCCTATAATTATTACATCATACATACTTATTTCCTCCTTTTAGTATAAAAGTTAGAGATTACTCTAACTTCCTTAAAATTTTATATCTTGTTTTTTAGGAACTTCTTTATATAAATCATCAAGTTTTGAACCCCTATGAGTAAATATAAATATTATAAGTCCAATTAAAAATAAAATTATTGATACTATTTGTGCGACTTTAAATTCTCCTAACATTAAACTATCTGTTCTAAGTGATTCAATCATAAATCTTCCAGCTGAATACCACATTAAATATAAACTTGTTAAAGTTCCTATTTTTAAATATTTTCTTTTTCTTACAATTATAAGTATAACAAATCCAATTAGATTCCATATTGATTCATATAAAAATGTTGGATGGTAGTATATACCACTTATATTCATTCCATCAATTATAAAGTTTGGTAATTTTAAATTTTGTAAAAATTCTAAAGTAGTTTGAGTGCCATGTGCTTCTTGGTTAAAGAAATTTCCCCATCTACCTATTGCTTGTCCAAGAAATAATGCAGGAGCAAATACATCAAACATTTTTAAAGTATTTACTTTATACTTTAGTGTATAAATTATAATAAATAATGAACCAAATATAATTGCGCCATGAATTGCGATTCCACCTTCCCAAATTTTTATAATTTCGTTTGGGTGTAATTTATAATAATTTAAATTAAATAACACATAATATAATCTTGCACCAATTACGGCAAAAATTATAGTCCAAAAAATCAAGTTGGTTGTAAAATTTTCATTTATTTTTAATTTATTGGCTTCTTTCATAATCATGCTTATTCCTATTAATAATGCTAAAAGCATTAATACAGAATACCACTTAATTGTAAAATTCCCAATACTTATAAATATATCACTCATTATTTTTTATTCCTTTCTAATATTGGTTTAATAATTAATCCGTCCATTAAAATATTCATAATTGATATTAATATCGCAATTAGGAATGGAAAAAATATTCCATGTATTACAAAATTATTTCCTAATACAAATGATACTAAATAAAGAATAAAAACATTTATAAATGGATAAAAGATTCCAAGCGTTATACCAGTAATTGGTAAAGTAAATAATACAATCATTGGTTTAATAGTTTGATTTAATATTGAAATTAATATTGAAGCTATTAAACCATATAACCCAAAATAATCATTATTAATATAAAATGTTTTTGGAAATATTACTGACATACATATTAAAATTAATGCATATCCAACCGTATGAATCAACCATTCTATAAATCTATTAATTCTTACCTTATTTTCTTTTTTATCTATAACAATAAGTTTCATTTTATTCACCAATAAAATAATAACATATTTTTATAAAAAAGAAAACAAGTTCAATTGTAACTTTTATTGAACTTCTTTTTCTAATTCTTTTTTCAAAAATTTGCCTGTATAACTATTTTCTATTTTTATAATTTCTTCTGGTGTACCAGCACCTACTATATTTCCACCTTGATCTCCACCTTCAGGGCCTAAATCGATTATGTGGTCTGCAACTTTTATTACATCTAAATTATGTTCAATAACCACAACTGTATCGCCGTTATCCACAATTCTTTCTAAAATTACTAATAATTTTTTAATATCAGCAGAATGCAGGCCAGTTGTTGGTTCATCTAAAATAAATAAACTTTTACCTGTTGGTTTCTTTTGTAGTTCTTTTGCCAGTTTAACACGTGCAGCTTCTCCCCCAGATAATGTTGGAGCTTGTTGACCAAGTTTGATATAAGAAAGTCCTACATCACTTAAAACTTGTAATTTTTGTTTAACTTTTGGTACATTTTCAAAGAATTCTAAAGCTTCTTCTACACGCATATTTAAAACATCATAAATATTTTTATCTTTAAATTTTATTTCTAGTGTTTCTCTATTATAACGTGTTCCTTTACATACTTCGCATGGCACGTATACATCAGGTAAGAAATGCATTTCAATTTTCTTAACTCCATCCCCACGACATGCTTCACATCTTCCACCTTTTACGTTAAATGAAAATCTACTCTTGTCATATCCACGAATTTTAGCTTCCTTAGTATTTGTAAACACATCTCTTATATCATCAAACACACTTGTGTATGTTGCAGGGTTACTTCTTGGTGTTCTACCAATTGGTGCTTGTGAAATATCTATTACTTTATCAATATTTTCTAAACCTTTAATACTTTTAAATTTACCGGGTTTTTCCTTTATAGTATATAAATTATTTGCAACAGCTTTATATAATATTTGATTAATTAGTGAAGATTTACCACTCCCACTTACTCCAGTAACACATACAAATTTATTTAAAGGTATTTTAACATTAATATTTTTTAAATTGTTTTCACTTGCGCCTTTAATTTCTAAAAACTCACCATTACCTTTACGTCTAGTTTTTGGCACTTCAATTTTTTCTTTACCACTTAAATATCTTCCTGTAATACTATTATTATTTTTCATAACTTCTAAGACAGGACCCGCTGCGATAATATTTCCACCTTCTCTACCCGCTCCTGGGCCTATGTCAACTAGGTAATCAGATGCAAGCATAGTGTCAGTATCATGTTCTACAACTATTAAAGTATTTCCTAAATCACGCATTTCAAGTAATGAATTAATTAATTTCTCATTATCTCTTTGATGTAAACCAATACTTGGTTCGTCAAGTACATATAATACGCCTGTTAATTTTGAACCTATTTGAGTGGCAAGTCTAATTCTTTGTGCTTCACCACCGGATAATGTTCCTGCACTTCTATTTAAAGTTAAGTAATCTAAACCAACATTTTTTAAGAATGACAATCTATTAATAATTTCTTTGATAACTAAATCTGATATTTCTTTTTGCTCTTTATTTAATTTGATATTGTTAAAAAAATCTAATAAATCTCTAATACTCATTTTAGTTAACTCATATATATTTTTCTTATTTATAAATACATTTAAAATACTTTCATTCAATCTAGCACCATGACAAGTTGGACAAGTTTGTTCAATCATATAACCTTCTATCCATTCTCTTATCCATGTACTAGTTGTTTCCATGTATCTTCTTTGTAAATTATTGATAATCCCCTCATAAAAATCTTTGTTGTTCATTACATTACCACTCTTGGTAGTAAATTTAAAATTAATAATATCTGGACTACCATATAAAACTATATTTTGTTCTTTTTTTGTTAGTTTATTAAAGGGTTTATTCATATCAATTTTGTAGTGATTACATGCACATTCTAATTTTTTATAATACATTCCATCTTGATCTGATGATAAAGTTTTAATTGCCCCTTCATTTATACTTAAACTTTTATCTGGAATAACAAGGTCAACATCAACATTTAATTTTACTCCTAAACCTTTACAATCATCACAAGCACCATATGGGGCATTAAAAGAAAATACTCTTGGAGATAATTCTTGAAGTGAATAATTACACTTAGGACACGCAAAGTGTTCACTCATTAATATTTCTTTATTTCCTAAAACGTCGATAATTACTTTACCTTCAGCAAGTTTAGTAGCAGTTTCAATTGATTCATATAATCTACTTCTAATATCTTCTTTTATAATTAATCTATCTATAACCACTTCGATATTATCTTTTTTATTTTTTTCTAAGATGATTTCTTCACTTAAATCTAGAGTTTCACCATTTATTCTTACTCTTGCATATCCATCTTTTCTAAGATCATCTAATAAATCCTTATGTGTTCCTTTTTCACCTGTTACTATTGGCGCCAAAACAATTATTTTAGTGTTTAATGGATATTCTAAAACTTTATTTACCATTTCTTCAATACTTTGTGAAGATATTGGCTCCTTATGTATTGGACAATAAGGAATTCCAATTCTAGCAAATAAAAGCCTTAAATAATCGTATATTTCAGTAACTGTCGCAACAGTACTTCTAGGATTTTTATTTGTAGTTTTTTGATCAATACTTATTGATGGAGATAATCCTTCTATACTATCTACATCTGGCTTTTCACTATTACCTAGAAATTGTCTTGCATAGGCACTTAAAGATTCAACATAACGTCTTTGACCTTCTGCATATATTGTATCGAATGCTAAAGAAGATTTACCACTCCCACTAACTCCAGTCATTACAATTAATTTATTTTTTGGTAACTCTAAATCAACATTTTTTAAATTGTTTTCACGAGCTCCTTTAATTATTATTTTATCCATAATTACTTCACCTGTTTGTTATTATATCATTATTAAAAATTAATTAACAGTGAAAAAAATTAGAAAATTAATAAAACTTTTGCTTTATTAAAAAAAATGATGTATTATTTATATATAAGCATTATGGTAGAGGAGATGTAAGATATGAGAAGAGTAGATAAAATAAATTATTATTTAGACATTGCAGAAACTGTGCTTGAAAGAGGAACTTGTATAAGACGTAAATTTGGGTGTGCAATTATTAAAAATGATGAAGTTATTTCAACTGGTTATGCAGGGGCACCAAGAGGAAGAAAGAATTGTTGTGATTTAAATTATTGTGCACGTGAAAAATTAAATATTCCACGTGGTGAGAGATATGAAATGTGTAGAAGTGTTCATGCTGAACAAAATGCGATTATTTCAGCTTCTAGAAAGGATTTAATTGGTTCAACATTATATTTAGTTGGCAAGGATTCAAAAACAGGTGAATATGTTGAAAACGCAAGACCTTGTATTTTGTGTAAAAGATTTATAATAAATGCTGGTATTGAAAAAGTTGTAATTAGAAATAATAAAACTGATTATGAAGAATTAGATGTTCAAGAATGGATTGAAAACGATGAAAGCCTAGAAGGTGTGTTTGGATATTAAAAAAGCAGAAAAATTCTGCTTTTTTAGTGTCCTAAATAACTAGCAATCGCATTAGCTATTGTTTCACCAATTATTTTTTGATTGTTGACAATCCATGCAGCATCTTTAGGATTATCATGAAACGCAATTTCTACTAATACACCATTATGAACATTATCGGGATTGGTTTCATAAAATCCTTCGCCTATCTTACTATATTTGACTCCTCTATTACCATTTTTATCATAATAAATACTCATAAGTGCATCTTGTATTTTTTGTGCTATTTTCATTTGGGTTTTACAGGTTTCATCAAATACCCATGTTTCTATACCAGTTTCTATACCGGGATTTAAAGTCGAGCTTGCATTAGAATGAAGTGCAACATGCATACTTACATTTTTTGTTTTTGAATCTGCGGCTGCTTCTTTATATGTCCAATTTGGATTATTTCGGTACACTTTTATACCCCTTTTTTCTAACGTATCTTGTACATAATTTGCCACTTTATTCATCATATCACGTTCGTTTGTATATCCAACACTAGATACTCCTAAATTCCAGTATTGTGTAGATGGACTTAAATATATCGCTTTAACATTAATTGGTATTTTATAATTTAATTCTAACACTTTACTATTATACATGTTTTTTCTTATTGCAATCGCCTTAATCGTCATATTTTTGTCTATTTTTATTGGTCCAGTATATAATATACTATTTTCAGTTGGAATATCTCCATTAGTCGTGTAATAAATTTTTGCATCAGTAGTTTTTGTATATAATTTTATAGAGTTCCCTTTTCCTATTTCACCCGATGGAATAGAACTATTAATATTTGAAACTGTTTGCTTTTTTGAAGTTGTAAAAATAGTAGTTGATGTTTTTTGTACAGTTTTATCTAAATAATTTATAGCATTAATTTTTAAATTGTATTGCATTTCTTCTTTTAAAAGATTTATATCAACTTGTTTACTTTTTTCTGGTACTTCTTCATCTTCAAAAATAATATTTCCATCTTGATCTATCAAACTCATATAATAATTAGTTGCATTTTCTCCACCATCAAAAGTAATATTAAAATCATCCCATACAACAGTATCGTTATCAATTGGATTCGTTACACTGATATCACTAATATCAGGCAATTTAATTTCAAAATTAATATTATCTACTATTACTCTTTCATTATCTATATCTTTACATAATTGTAAAGTATATTCTCCATATAAAACATTTAATATATCTTTTGAAATAGTAGTTGTATTTCCATCCACATTCTTTTTATGAATAACTTCATCTTTTGTTTTAAGAATAAAATAGTAATCATCAAAATTTATGTTATCTTTATATAATAAGTTAATATTCCAATCAAGATTATTTAAAACTCCATCTTTTAAATTGTTTTTTTGAATAGTAGGATTTTCCCATGTTGTTTTATAATGATTGGGTTCAGCTTTTAATTGATTACCATTTTTATCATATGCAATTACATCAATTATAAGACTTTTATTAGTTTCAACTTTTACATTATCTAAATTAATTTCATTATTTGTAGTTGTTTCAGCTTTCAAAATTTGTAAATCTTCATTTAATACTGCAACACTATATTTAACTGCATTTTTACTATTTGTCCATTTAAGTAAATTCATTGTTTCTTTTTTTATTGTATTTTGTTCAAATGAAATTATTTTAAATGGTGTAAGTTTTTTTGATTCAACATACATAAGAAAAAATGATGATAAGATAGTAGCTGTTAAAAAACCTAGAAATGTAAATTTATATTTTTTTATAAATTTCATAATCTATCACCCTTTCATTATACATAGTAATTATATCATTTTTATTAATATTTATAAATGAATTTAAATGTAATATACAGTTTGAAATGTAAACATTTTTGTAAATTTATAGTTATAAATAATATACAAAATAAAAAATACTTCCATTTAATATATTGGTGGAGGTATTTTAATGATAGAGATAATTATTTTAATTACAATATTTTCTATTGATACTTTATTTATAAGTATTTCATATTCTTTAAAAAATATTAAAATTCCATATAAATCATTATTAATGATATCATTCATTTCTTCTTTATCCTTGTTAATATCTATTTTATTTAGTAATTTTATAAATAATTTTATTAATGATAACTTTAAAAAAATTTTTAGTTTTTTAATA
>JAFSEX010000037.1 GCA_017435465.1 Bacilli bacterium | reverse complement strand
TCCTGATGCATTTGTAAATGTTGAACTTCCATCATCATAGTCAATTGCTAGAGTTGCTGTTGTAACTGTTTGTTCTTCACTTACGTCTTGTGCCATAAAGTACGCAAAACTTATTCCTAGTACTAATGCTAGTACTACTACTAATGATGATATCATTAGTATATTTTTTTCTTTTTTGTTTAAATCTTTTTCTCCCATTATATACTCTCCTATCTACTTCATTGTGAATATTTTTAATAATAAGTGATTATTATCATTTATCCACAATTTTCAATATTAGTATATAATATTTTCCCCCCCCGAGTCAAGAAAAAGTTTTCAACAGGTTGTCAATTTGACACCTATTGAAAACTTTTAATATGATCATTGATTTATAGAATATCCAGTAGCGGTTACTTTTGCACTAAATGTTGAGCCAGTTAATGAAGTTTGATCTGATTGAGTATCTCTTATCCATATTCTTACTGTATATCTTTTTGTTTGACTAGCACTTATGAATAAATTTTCTCCTATATTGTATGTCGATGTTCCAGCTGAAAAGTTTCCGGTTGAAATTTTTACATCATTTTCATATAGTGCCCAATTGAAATCCTCGGTTTTTAATAAATCAGACATTGTAACTTCTTCTAAATTAATTGTTGTATATATATCAACATCCCCAGTATTTTCAATGGTAAAATTAATTTCTGATGCATCATTTTCTACATCTTCATCTCTAATTGGTATAGCGTTTGTAAGTCTTAAAGTACTTGTTTCTGTAAAATTTAAATCTAATACTCCAGTGACGATTGTTTGTTCTTCACTTCTTTTTTGTGTAATATAATATGCATAACTTATACCAATTGCTATAATCATAATTACAATAATACTAATTATCATTGTAATTTTTTTTCTTTTTTGTTTTTTTACTTTCATATTATACACCTCTAACATGTAATTACCTTAATTTAAGTATATAATATCGAATATTCTATGTCAAGTTAATCTTATAATTGTTTTTTCATATTTGACAATTTTATCAATTCAAATAATGAAATATGTTTAGGTGAAAATTCTTGCTTTAAAATATCTTGTAATTTATTTGTTATATAATTTATATTTTCACTTTTTTTGTTATACCATTCATAATATAAATATTTTAGCTTTTCATTTTTTTTATTTTTTAATAAATAGTTTAATTCTTTTTTAATATATTCAAAAATGTATTTCTGTTTTCGTGTTAAAAACTCATTTTTTTTATTTTTTTGTATTACTTCATATTTTATATCACTTTCATTTAATATTTCACTTTCTGATAAGGTATCTTCCATCTCATCTAAAAGCATACTGCTTTTTAATAAACATTCTCCATTTTTAGAAAATTCTAATATAATTAGGTCACAGCCATCAGTAAAAATAGATGCATATTCAATATAATCTACAAATTTATTTGAAAATAATTCTGTTTTATTTTTAATCTTTAATAAAAAATTTTTATCAATTTTAATATTATTGTATTTGAAATCCATTAATGATTTAGAACTAATTTTAAATATTGGTATTCTTCTTATATGTTCAATATTATCTTTTTGATCCCATTCAAAAAATTCATAAATTTCTTTCTCATTAAGATTAACTAAAATATCATAAATAAAATTCATATTTTTTTCCTCCTGGTAAAATTAAAGTAAGAGCCAAAATAATAAAACCTACAATTAAATAATATGTTTCTGGTCTTCTAATTATAAAATTAACATAATCTAAAAAACTATACCCAATTGTAAATAAATTTAAATATAAAATTAAAAAACTTGCACCAATTACCATCATTCCAAATCCAAATAGAAAGAAGAAGATTCTTGAAAACATTTTAACCACCTAGTTAATTTTATTTTTATAATTAAAAAATATTAGAGTTAACTAATATCTTTTTGATCATTTATATAATCATCTAAAAAATCACTATTAAAATCTTTTTTTCCAACTTTTTCAAAGTTAGGTAAATAATTGTAATTATCGAATGCTAAAATTGGAAAGAAGATTATTGGTAAAATTGTTAAACCAATACCAAATCCTATTCCAAGTCCAAACTTTCTAGATAATCTAGTATTTACTTGTAAAAATGGAATTATATTTATAATTGGCAATATTAATAAGATAATATACCAACTAGGTAGTTCAACTATTTTTAATAGTATAATGTAGTTGTAAAATGGAATTATTGATGAATATCCTTTTTGATTTGCAGTTTCATATATTTTCCATTTAGCAACAATTGTTAATATTATTAAAACTATAAGTACAACAATTAACAGTATTAAAAATTTATTAAATGTTTCTGTCGAACTAAAATAATTTTTATTCATAAATATATCTTTAAACATCTATATCACCTTTATATAAGCATTTTATATGGTTTTAATATATCATTATCATTATGATATATTCCCACTATTTCATTATTAATTTTAAACATTATCATTTCTTTATTATATATATTATCTATTTTTGCACCATTTAAAATTTGTTTTTTTAATTTTTCATCTACAACATCAATTATTGGCAAATTGATAACTTCTTCAATACTTAAAATTTTGTATTCATTTTCTAATTCATTACAATCTTCTAATTTAAAATTGCCTTGGCGAGTTCTAGTTAAATTTTTCATAGTTGCAGGAACTTTTAAATACTCACCAATATCTCTAATTAAACTTCTAATATATGTTCCTTTTGAAACGCTTGTTTTAAACTTAAAAATAAGTTTATTTTTTTCAAATGTAATATTATCAATTAATTCTATTTCTTTAATAATTACTTCTCTTTTAGGTAATTGTATTTCTATATTATTTCTTGCATATTCATATAATTTTTTTCCATTAATTTTTACTGCAGAATATGCAGGAACTTCTTGTAAATATTTTCCTTTAAAATGATTTAATGCTTCAATAATTATATTTTTTTCTATATTATTTACATTAACTTCTTTGATAATATTTCCTTCAATATCCAAAGTATCTGTTTCTAAACCTAATATTACTTCAGCAATATATTCTTTATCGTATGAAGTAATTAAGTCAACTAATTTAGTATATTTTCCTACACATAAAACTAATACACCAGTTGCTAATGGATCAAGTGTACCAGTATGTCCTATTTTTTTAGTGGATAACCTTTTACCAACTATATTTACTATATCACGACTAGTATATCCAGTAGGTTTATTAATTAAAATTATTCCATTCATAAATCAACCTCTTTTACATTTAAAGATTATATATTAAAATAAAAAAAATTTCAACAGGTGTTATTCTGAAGAAATTTTTTTAATTTTATTCATCATCTTTATGTATTTCATCAATTATTTTTTCAATTTTATTTCCATACTCAATTGATTCATCATATATAAATTCCATTTCTGGCATTTTTCTTATATCTATTCTTTTAGATAATTCTATTTTAATGAATCCCTTTGCTTTATTTAAAGCTTTGGTTGCAACTTCAGGAGTAGCTCCAAGAGTAGTGAAATATATTTTAGCATAACTTAAGTCACTTGTAACATTGGCATTCGTAATAGTTACAAATCCAATTGATTTATCTTTTATTTCTAAAGCAATTATCTTACTAATCTCTTCAGCAAATAAATCTGATAATTTCTCACCTTTTATACTCAATTTACTCACCCTCTTTTTATTTCTACAACTTCATATGATTCAATAATATCATTTTCTTTGATATCACTATAATTTTCTAAAGTAATACCACATTCAAATCCAGTTTTAACTTCTTTTACCTGATCTTTTTCTCTTTGGATTGAATTGATTTTACCATCATAAATAATTATTCCATCACGAATTAAACGAGCTTGTGTTCCTTGTTTAACTACACCATCAGCAATATAACTTCCTGCGATATTACCAACTTTAGAAAATTTAAATATTTTTCTAATTTCTGCATGACCTAATACTTTTTCTTCAAACTCAGGATCTAATACACCTTTCATTGCGGCTTCCATTTCTTCAATTGCTTTATAAATAATGGTATGTAATCTAATATCTACATTATATTCTTTAGCAACTTCCATAGTTTTTGCATTTGGTCTTACATTAAATCCAATTATTATAGCGTTTGATGCATGCGCTAAAACAATATCA
This sequence comes from Bacilli bacterium, assembly GCA_017435465.1. Taxonomy (GTDB): domain Bacteria; phylum Bacillota_I; class Bacilli_A; order RF39; family UBA660; genus JAFSEX01. The sequence continues at coordinate 4,577 of JAFSEX010000037.1, read as the reverse complement.
CTTTCAGTAATTGAACCAACACCACTTCTGATAATATTGATTCTTGCACCCTCAACATCAATTTTTTGAAGTGAGTTTTTAACAGCTTCCTCGCTACCCTTAACATCAGTTTTTAATAATACATTTATTTCTTTAACTCCACTTTGGATTTTACTAAATAAATCATCTAATGAAACAGAGTTACCCTTATTTGATTTTTCTTTTTCCATTTGAATTCTTTTTTCTGAAATAGCTCTTGCTTGTTTTTCAGTTTCAAATGCCATAAATTTATCACCAGCAGTTGGTACTCCAGTTAAACCTGTAATTTCAACAGGACAAGAAGGAAGAGCTTCTACTAAATCAATATGTCTATCATTTTTTAAGGTTCTAACTTTACCATGAGCTGTTCCAACAACTATTGGGTCACCAAGTCTTAATGTACCATTTTGAATTAATAATGTTACAACACTACCAACGTTTTTATCTAATCTTGATTCAATAACTGAACCAATTGCATAACGATTAGGATTAGCTTTTAATTCACTTATTTCGCTAATTAATAAAATATTTTCTAATAAGTTATCGATACCTTCACCAGTTTTCGCACTTATTTTTACAAATAAAGTATCTCCGCCCCATTCTTCTGGAACAAGTCCGCATTCTGATAATCCTGTCATAACTTTTTCTGGATTAGCATCTGGCATATCCATTTTGTTGATTGCAACAATAATTGGAACATTAGCCGCTTTAGCATGGTCAACTGCTTCTTTAGTTTGAGGCATAACTCCATCGTTTGCTGCAACAATAATAATTACAATATCAGTAACTGATGCTCCACGCGCTCTCATTTCTGTAAATGCAGCATGTCCTGGAGTATCTATAAATGTTATTTTTTTATCATTATAAGTTACTTGATATGCACCTATATGTTGAGTAATTCCACCAGCTTCAGAACTTACTACACTACTGTTTCTAATACTATCTAGAAGTGTAGTTTTACCATGGTCAACATGTCCCATAATCGTAACAACTGGAGGTCTTTCTTGTAAGTCTTCTTCTTTATCAGTAATTTCAAATTCTTCGAAATTTGATATATCATTTGTTTCTTCTCTTTTTAATTCTTTACCGTAGTCTACTGAAATTATTTCAGCTGTTTCAAAATCTATTGGATTATTAATTCCAAGCATCAAACCTAACCCAATTAATTTTTTTATAATTTCCTGTGGAGTTACATTTAATATACTTGCAAATTCACTTACACTCATATTTTCTTTATAGAAAATAACATTATCATTTTCTTCTTGTTTATTAGATGTAAGTTTTTCTTTATGTTTATACATTTCTTTTTTAAGTTTTGCAAAGTTATTACTATTTTGAGTTTTATTATCTTTTTTCTTTAGTTTTTGTTTTTTAACTGAATCATCAACTTTAGCTTTTACTGTATAACTTTCTACTTGTTCATCTAATTGTTCTTCAATATCAGCCTCAGCATCCATATTTTGAAATAAGTTATCTAGTTCAATAATCATATCATCAGTTAATTCATCATTTTCATTAGTTATATCAAATCCTAAATAGTTTAATTTTTCAATAACCTCATCAACATTTCTATTAATATCTAACGCATACTCTAATACACTCATCATAGATATCACCTCTTTCTTTTATTTTTGAATTATTTTTACTAAATTTTTATATAATTCATCATCTATTTTTGTTTCTAGGTGTTTTTCTAATGCTTTTGTTTTTTTAGCAAGTTCTATTACTTCTAATGCTTTTTTTAAATATGCACCTCTTCCATTAGTTTTCCCATTTTTATCTTCGTCTACTATTACATTTCCTTCTGGTGTTCTAACAACTCTAATTAATTCTTTTTTTGGTAATTTTTCCTTTGTTATAACACATGTTCTCAAAGGTATTGGTCTTGGTTTCATAAAATTCCTCCCCTTCTTTTGAAAAAATATCTTTAATTTTTTTCTTATATAATTTTGATAATATTTTTAATTGTATTTTTGTTAGTTCATTATACGAATCATATTTATTTGGATATTTGAGTGTTAATGTATTAAAATCACATAATATAAATCCAAAGAAATTAACTATAATATATTTCATATCATTTAATAATTCTTCATCGATTTCATAACCGTTCATATATAAATCCCCACAAATTTTATCGATAACAAAATTTAAATCAACATGATTTTTATTTAAAAGCATCAATACTTGTTCATCAAAATTCTCATTGTTAAACATATAGATTTGGCCAGTTGGCGAAATTAGAAGCAATTCTTTTTTTATTTTCTTAATATCTTTAATACTATATTCTTTTAATTCATTATTATTATTATTATTTGTCATCATAATCTATTATTTAATATTTATTCCACTTTCTTCAAGTTGAGCTTTTGTTTTAACATCTATTTTATAATGTGTTAGACGACTTGCTAAAACAACATTTTGTCCTTTTTTTCCAATAGCAAGTGATAAATTTTCTTCGTCAACTACAGCTAAACATTCTTGTTTTTTCTCATCTGTAATCATTACACTAACATTTTTAGCTGGGGATAGTGCATTTGTAATAAATGTAGCAGGATCTTTATCATATAAAACTAAATCTACTTTTTCTCCATTTAATTCTTTAATTATATTAGAAATTCTAATACCTTTTTCTCCAATACATGCTCCAATCGCATCTACATTAGGATTTGTGCTTGAAATTGCTACTTTACTTCTTTCACCAGAAATACGAGCAACTGAATGAATAAGTATTGTTCCATCCATTAATTCTGGTATTTCATGTTCAAATAATCTTTTAACAAATCCATAATGTTTTCTTGATAACATAATATTAATTGATTTTGACGATACACTAACTTTTGTTACATATGCTTTAATTGAAGAACCCATTTCAATTTTTTCGTCACCGATTAATTCTGATTTTGGTAGTATTCCCATTGTTCTTCCTAAATCAATTAGATAATTTTGCTCATCTTCCATTGATACAATACCAACTATTAATTCATCTTGTTTATCACCATATTCATTAGCTAAACTTTCTTTTTCAGCTTCTTTTATTTTTTGAATAACTACTTGTTTGGCAGTTGCAGCTGCAACTCTACCAAAATCTTTTGGCGTAACTTCTTCTTCTATTGTTTCGCCAATTTGAATATCACTAACTATTTTTCTTGCTTCTTCTAAAGATATTTCAATATCTAAATCTAAATCATCATAATCTTCTACTACATTATATACTGTGTAAACTTTAATATCACCAGTATCTTTATTAATATCTACTCTTGAATTAGTAAGTGAATTAAAGTTTTTTTTGTATGCTGTTGTAAGTGCAAGTTCCATTGCTTCATATATTACGTCTTTTGAAATATTTTTTTCTTCTGCTAAATGATCTAATGCTTTAATAAATTCTTTTGAGTTCATTTTAATTACCTCCCTTTGAACATACATCTAAAATATATTGATTTTCAATTATATCATTCTCATCTAATATAGGATTAATAATATTTGTAGCTTTAATACATTCATCTAAATCTATTCCTTTATCAGATGTAATAATAATTCTAAGAAAATAGTTACTACCTTCTTTTTCATATTCTATAGTATCTACATGAATACCAACAATTTCTAATGGTTCTTGAATTAATTCTTTTACTTTACTTTCTATTCCCATAATACCTCCAAATATTATTTAAAGAGTGGGATATTCCCACTCCTTGTCGTAAATATTTTAACACATTATTTATAAAATGTATATATTTTTTTTAATTATTATAAATTTATGTAAAAATTTAACATTTTATTATATTTATATGTTTTATATCATAAGTTAATTACTTGAAATAATTAATTTATGATTTTTTTATCTATCCTTATACAATTTTAAAATATAAGAGTCTTATTTCTTGTATAAGACTCCTATAAATATATTATCTTTAATTATTTAACATAAACAACATTGTGTAAAATAGGTTCATCTGCTCCGATTTCTTCATTCCATCCCATTTCTAATGTATCCCAATACCATCCAAATCCAGATGGTTTAGAACTTCTGCCTTGAACAGTTATTGAATCAAAAGTAGTTAATAAAAATGCTTCTTTGCCAATAGTAGTCACACTATTTGGAATAAATACATGATTCACACCTGACATATAAAATGCATAATCGCCAACTTTAGTAACAGTATCCGGTATTACAATCGTATTTGTGGAATATTCATCTCCAAAAAATATCGACCTAGACTCTCCAGAAGAAATCTCAGTAACAGTAACATCATTAACTACTGGTGGTATTACTACTGTTGCATCTGATCCGTTATATGCAGTTAATACTCCAGCTTCTGTTACAGTAAAATCACTTTCTGGACTTGTCCAATATGTTTCCCCTTCAGCTTTGATTGTTGCTTTAAATGTTTGTCCCATCATTGCACTTTGATCTATTCCAGTTTCATCTATCCATATATATAAGTTATATGTTTTTTCATCATCTACTTCAAACACTTGATATGGGGCAACATCCATACTAGTAGTTGCACTTGCAAATGTTCCGTTACTTACATTTGTATCTCCTTCATATAATGACC
>JAFSEX010000036.1 GCA_017435465.1 Bacilli bacterium | reverse complement strand
CATTATTTACTTAAGTTATTTATTATATCCATAGTCTCATTTAACTTACCCTTAAATAGGTGTGAATAAGTTTTAAGAGTTTCTGTTGTATTGCTATGTCCCATAAAAGAGGAAACAACTGTTATCGGTGCTTGATTATTACAAAAAAGCCCGTAAATAAAGGGTTTTAAGAAAATAAGGGTGCTAAAAAAGGCACTCTTGTGTTCCATGTGGCTCAGGACGCAAATATAAACAATGTCATGGTAAACAAGCCTGCAAACCCGCATAAAATAAGGGGTTGCGGGTTTTTCTATGATTCCACATTTTAGGTAATTTTTGGAGTGTCCATTGTCTTAGATACGTTTTAGAAACGTTATAAAAATCCCACAAAGTCTTACAAAATAAGAGTAAAACGTATATTAGAACTTTAATTTCAAATTAGATACAAAACGTATCTAAAAAAATAAAAATTGTAAGTTCTTCCACTTTTTATGTAGATAATTACAATTTTAAAAAAATTATAGAAAATATAATGGTATAATATATGTAGGAGTTGATTTCATGGAAGATATAAAAGTTCGTAGATATATAGATGGTGATGAAACTGAAATATGTGAAGTTGTAAAAAAAGATGTCTTAGCTGAAAATATTAAAGATTATCCGAAAGAAGCTATAGAACATTTAATAGAAAGTCACAATGAAGATTTAATAAGAAGAAGAGCAAAAGTATTTCATGTATATGTTTTAACAGAAAATGAAAGAATAATTGGGGTGGGTATGATTGGTCCTTATTGGGATAGCCTAACTGAAAGTTCCTTCTTTACTATTTTTATAGATCCAGCATATAAAGGACAAGGATTAGGAAGAAAAATAATAGAAACATTAGAGAATGATGAATATTATAAAAGAGCTGATAGAGTTGAAATACCTGCCAGCATAACAGCAGTAGAGTTTTATAAACATTTTGGATATGGATTTAAAAAACTAGGACATATTGTAGATGACGAAGGAATATATAGAATGGAAAAATATCCAAAAATTAGTGAAAATAATGTGAATCCAAACCAATATAATATGAGGCCTTATATTGATAATGAATATCATGATTATAAGGAGTTTGTATATAAAACCAAAAAGGATGCGTATAAAAAATATGTAGAAGAATGCTGGGGTTCTTGGAATGAAGAAGATCAAAGAAAATATTTTGAAAGTTTTATAAATTCAGTTTACAATGATGCTTGGATAATTCAGTTAAATGGTAAAGATATTGGATTTTATAATGGGGCTACACTTGAAGATGGTAGCTACGAAATTGGAAATATTTGTATAATTCCTGAATATCAAGGTAAAGGAATTGGTACTCAAGTGTTAAAAGATATAATGGAGTTGCATAAAGAACAAGATTTGCACATTCAATATTTTAAGCAAAATCCAGTTGGAAGTTTGTATAAACGTTTAGGTTTTGAGCCAAACGGAGAAACAGAGTTTCATTATCAAATGATAAAATCTAAACAAAATAATTTAAAAAATGCTGATACTAAAAAGTTGTAATTAATTCAACAATTATAAATTTTAGATACGTTTTTAGATACGTTCTGCTAGGTTTGCCGAGTGCTACGGAGTGCTCCCAAGTGCTCCAAAGTGCCGAATTAACGTGCCAAGTGCTCCCAAAAGCTCCCAAAATCCCGAATACAATGGGCCATGTGGCAGTGGTAAGAAATATAAACAATGTTGTGGAAAATAACTCGCAATCCTAGATAATATAAGGGAAAACGCGAGTTTTTCTTTTTTACAAAAAAATGCCCAAAATAGCGATTAGAACCATTTTAGAACCATTTTTACTTAAATTTTAATCGAATGAAAGATAATAATAAAACATGTGGTATAATTATATATAGGAAGTGATTAATGTGATTAGATATTATTGTAGTGGATTTGATATTAATGATGCATTTGGATATGGTTTAGGGGATATGTTTAAAGCGGAATTAACAGATAAAAAAAGTATTGTTTACATTCCAGGAAGCCCTGAAAAAATAGAAAAAGCTAAAACAAAATATGTTCCAGCATTTACAGAACATTTTAAAAGAATAGGAATTGAGTTTGAACAATCAAATATAATTAGGCCAGAATTATCTAAAGAACAAGCAAAAGAAATGATTAAAAGTGCCAGTTTCATAATGTTAATGGGTGGAGATCCATACAAGCAAATGGATATGTGTAAGAATTTAGACATCATATCGGATTTAAAGCAATTTAATGGAATTATGCTAGGATTTAGTGCTGGAGCTATGTTGATGTCACAATACATAATAATAACACCTTGTAGTGAAGAGTATCCAGAATTCCATATTGAAGAGGGATTAAATTTTGATGGTTTATCAATATATCCTCATAATAATACATCAAGTGAAGAATATCCTGATGAATTGGTTGCTGGAGATGAGGTATATAAAAAAAAAGATTTAATAAAAGTTGCAAGCGAATATGGTAAATTTTATTTGTTGCAGGATTACCAAAGAGCAGATGGAGCATTTGATATTAGTATAATTAAATCAAATAATGGTGTTATAGAGTACTATACTGAAAATGATGGAAAAATATGGGAAGTTAGTAACGTAGTTATCTTATTAGAAAAAAATAAAAAATTAAGGAAATAAATAAAAAATCAGAGGTAAAATATGAAAGAATATTCTTATAATATAATTAATGATGTATATAACTGGATGACATCTGGAAGAAAAAATATTGAAGTAAGAATTCTAAAAGAAAAGTCACAGGCTATACAAGTAGGAGATATTATTACTTTTAATAATCAGGACTCCGTTGGTAAATATGTAAAAGTAAAAATTACAAATAAAACTATTGTTGATAATGTATATGAATTAACAGAAAAGTTTGAAATTGAAAGAATGATGCCTGGACACTCTAAAGAAGAACTTATAGAATTAATGAAAAACATATATAGAGAAGAATTGAATCAAAAACAAATAGTTGCATTTGAATTTGAATATTTATGTTGTGATAGTGAAGTTGAATTTATTGAATACAATGAAAAATATTTAGAAGATGTTAGAGATTTATTAGTTGAATTAGAGGAATATATTCTTTCTATTGATAAGGATAATTTAGATCAATTACATCCAGAATATAGAGAAAAAATGGCTATATTAGATTTAGAAGAAGTAAATAAATATAATGGTAAATGTTATTTAGCTATTGAAAATGGTAAAGCTATTGGGCTTATTATGGGATGTATTCCTCCATATGATGAATATGATTATTTAGATTATAAATGTCCAAGAAGAGGTGAAATAACTGAATTAATAGTTACTAACAAAACAAGAAGCAAAGGCATAGGACAAGAACTAATAAATAAAATGGAAGAATACTTTAAATCCGTTGGATGTGAATATGTAATAGTTGATGTATTCGCTTATAATGAAATAGGAATAAATTTTTATGATAAAAAAGGATACCATTCTAGAATGGAAACAATGATAAAGAAAATATAGATTTGGAGGTATTATAATGGATACAAAAATTGTTTTAACAGGTATTTTAAAAGACGATAATGAGTTTTTAATTGTCAAAAGAAATGAAAATGATGAACTATATCCTGGTGCATGGGAATTCCCCGGTGGTCATTTAGAAAGTGGAGAAACTATTAAAGACGGTTTAAAAAGAGAACTTTTTGAGGAAATAGGCTTTAATGAAGAATTTGATCCGATCATCACACATTATTATGACGAGATTAAAAATAAGAATGGTAATTTAATTTATAATTTAGAAATAGATTTTATAATTAATGTTAACAAAAATGATATTAATGTTATATTAAGCAATGAACATTGTGATTACAAATGGGTTGGTAAAGAATCTTCGTTAATAGATGATTTTATAAAAGATAAATTGTCT
>JAFSEX010000035.1 GCA_017435465.1 Bacilli bacterium | reverse complement strand
GTTTGTCTTGTTACATTTAATTTATCAGCAACTTCCTCTTGTGATAAATGCTTTGCTTTTCGTAGATTTAATAATCTTTCACCTAAATTCATTTTTTCACCTCTTACATCTAAAATTATACAGTTTTTTATAGTTGCAATCCACCTGTTTGACTTGGAAATTTGTCAACTGATATTAACATTTAATAAAATTATACCATGAAAAAAGCAAATCTTATTATAGATCTGCTTAATAATTATTTTTCTTCAACATGATAGTAGCATATTCTTGTACCATCTTCTAAATATTTACAATCTACTGGATGTTCTTCATCTACTTTAAAAGTTAATACCTCTTTTATCTTATCAACTATTGCATTATCTGTTAAAGCATTAACAGTCATTGTTCCTGCAATAAAAAATGTAAAAATTGCAAACACACATACAAATTTCTTTAAATTTTTTTGTTTCATAATATTTTCCCTTTCATACATTGAATAACCAATCATCTCGTTAGTTCTTTGTTTAATGTTTTCAGCATCAATCTTAGACATTATATATCCTCCTTCAACTTTTTCCTAATTCTAAATAGTTTTATTTTTATTGCACTTATATTTTTATTTGTCTTTTTAGAAATATCTTTTATTTTTAGTCCTTCAACATAATACATATTAAATATTGTTTTTTCATCCTCAGAAAGTTTACTTATTTTTTCTTTCATAATAAGAAGATGATCATAATCAATTGTTTCGTTAATACATTGAGTTTCATCATATTCAAAAGTAATCTTATTTTTCCTAAGTTTCTCATAAGAACAGTTTCTTGCGATTGTTCCTATGTATGATTTTAAATTACTTTTTATATTATTTTGATTTTTCCATAACAAATAAAATACATCTGCAACAATTTCTTCTTTATCTTGATATGGTAAAGAAGTACCAATAACATTATCCACAATTTTATATACATAATTGCTATATTCATCTATTATTAGTTCAATATTAAATTGAATGTTATTACCCAAATTGATACCTCCTTTTGAATCGATTCACTATAAAGACGATTTTTTTATATAAAAGGTTACAAAAAAATAAAATTTATCATAAAAAGCAAATCACCTATGATCTGCTTTACATTAATTCTATCTATTTTCTTAATAAATAAAAAGTATATTAAAATTATATTTATTATTAAATCAAATATATTTAAACTAACTAGAAATAAACTACAAAATAATGATACTCCTGTTATTCCAATTTTAATCATTATAGGAAATACACCATTCTCCTTACTCATCCAAGTAAAATAGGCAAATAAAGGTGAAATACAAGCAAATATAGTCCATCCTTTTACAAATGCTAATCCATACACTGAATTAGTAATTTCTGCTGTAATATAATATGTTAGTAACATACCTATACAAAATAGAAAAATATTAATCATAGCTTTTCTTTTTGTTTTACTATAAATTGATATTAAAACACCAAATAAAATCCATATTGCAAATTCAGAAAAGATATTTCCTAATACTTCAGAATGTATATCAAACAATTTAGATAATACGCCTAATATCGCACCTATTATAAACATACTAATTGGATTTAATACTATCTTTTTCATAAACACCTGCTTTCTTATTAGACAAATATCTTATTAAATAAGAGATAAAATATATAACTAACGATCCTAAAATTAATACCCAAATATAAATTATTAAATATACTACATAAGGAACATTTTCTTGTATAACATTAAATACAGGAAGTGTACTTATAAAATATGGACTAATATAAAACATATTGAAAGTTTCTCCGTTTAATATTCCAATATTATAAACTAAAATGTTCATAATTCCTGCAATTGTAACAAAAATCAAAAACACCTTTATTGATTGTTTTAACGATTGAATATTGATTTTTACTTCCCCTGACATAAGTAAATATACTGACACAACAAAACTTCCTAAATGTAACCACATTGTATGTATATTAACTAATATATCACTTACAAAACAACTTTCAGGAATTAACATAGTTGAAATACTTCCAAGTATAGTAATGTAAGCCATATATGATAACAAACTATTTCTAACCTTACCTTTTTTCAAAAATAAACAAATTATACTTATAAATATTGGAGTTGTGCATAACTGAAAAGGAAAAGCATACCATTCGTAATCCCAAGTAGTAATACCAGAAATCGGATCATAATTAAATGTCCATATTAATTGTTTTAATAATTCTAATATTAATGCTATAACACCATAAACTCCCAATACAATTTTTAGTTGTTTTTCACTATAATATTTTTTTCTCTTAAATAAAATATATACTGAAATTATAACCAAAACTAACCATAATACATGAAACCAACCAAATGCTGTTGGTTCAGTCATTTCACCCTGTAAAAAATAAAGCAATTTTTCAAATAAATTCATACTACACCTACTACTCTTTTTTTACATAATTATATATTCTTTTTTTCACAGCATCTACCAACTTGAAGATGCACTTTGTTGAAAATTAGTTGCGATTATTGTTTGTCATTCGTAATATCTCCATCACCACTTACAGGAATTGATTCTCCTAAATATGTTGGTTTTGGTTTTATTATACAATTTATAAAATCTTTATTTCTTGCTAATATTTCTCTTAATTCTCTAAATGTTTGTCCACTATATTTTCTAGGATCAGAATTAACACCATGGGCATTTATATCTAACTTATCTGCAATATACAATGCTCTATACAAATGATATTCTTGTGTAACAATTACTATATTATCTGCATCAAAGATTTCTTTTGCTCTATAAATACTTTCATAAGTAGAAAATCCTGCATGATCCATAAATATATCTTCTGAAGTTACTCCTTGTTCTATTGCATATTCTTTCATTATATTAACTTCATCATATTCTTCTCTACCATGATCTCCACTCATTATTATTTTTGGAGCAATACTGTCTTTGTATAATTTAATTCCTTCTTTCAGTCTATCTTCTAGCATTGGACTTGGTTTATCTCCCCAAATTCCAGCTCCTAATATTAAAATGCAATCAACATCTTTTAAGGATGAATAATTATTATCTTTAATCATTTTATCCTTTGCTATTTCAACTACATAAAAATTTATAGACAATACCAATGTTATACAAATAACTGCTATTACAATTAATATTTTAAATATCTTTTTCATTATTACCACCATTAATATTATAGAAATATTTAATAATAAATGTTGTTCCCTTATCTTTAACAGATTCTACTGATACTCTACCATTATCATTTTCTATAATTGCTTTTGATAAAGATAAACCTATTCCTATACTATCTTTCCCAGCATCTTTTCCTTTATAAAATCTTTTAAATATATTTTCAGCATCTTCTTTATCCATACCTTTACCAAAATCTTTAATTTTTATTTGTGTATAAACATTATTATCATCGCACTCTATTAAAATTTTATTATCATTATAAGAATACTCTACTGCATTTTTTAAAATATTAGTTAATGCCTCAACTTGCCATTTATAATCACAATTTATTTTATTTTGACATT
>JAFSEX010000034.1 GCA_017435465.1 Bacilli bacterium | reverse complement strand
TTGGTAAAGCATCCATTAAATTAATTATATTGTTGTTATTAATTAAGAATCCAGAAATATCACCACTATAAACATCATCATTGCCATTATCTAAAAATAAATATGTACTTCCATTATCTATTACTGCATTATACATAATCATACCTCACTTTCAAATTACTATTTGTCTTTCTCTTACAAGAATATTATATCACATAAAAAATCGATTATTTCATCGATTTTTTAATAAAGTAAATATTAATTACATTTAAAAGTTCCATTCTCACCCATAGGGTTTATAGAGTCAATAATTTGTTGTCTTGTTTTACTTTTTAAATCTTTAACTAAAAGTCCAGTTTCAGAATTAAAATCAGCTTCAGTCATTATATCCAAATTATAAATTTCAGATGATATTCTAACATTTCCGTCTGTCCAAACTTTTTGGATTATTCCTTTATATTTTTCATTTGATTTATTTGCTAATTCTTTTGCTACATCAATTTTAAAATCATCTGTCATTTTATATGTTGATATTACAGAATACCTATAAACATGATTATCTTTAAAATCATAATATAATTCCATTTTACCATTATTGCTTGAATCCTCCATAACACAATAAATTGTTTTATTTTCTTTTAATTCGTTAGTTAAATTATAATCTTTAATTCCAAAGAATCCTGCCACAATAATCAAAACAAGAATAACAACAATAAAAAGCATATTTTTATTTTTCATAACCAATCCTCTACCTTTCTTAAAAAGATTATAACACTTTCTTTTTAATTATAACAAGTTATTTTTAGTTTTTTTCAAAATAGAAATATACCTTACTTTCATTTAGACCGTATTTAGCAGTTATTTCAATATGATATTGACCTTTCTTTGTTAAATATGTTTTTATATCTTTTAAAACTTTTCCATCATAAACTGTTTCATGAGGATTAGTAATTCGTGTTATTTTCATGTTTGTATATTTTGTATCTGTATTTTCTTTCATATCTTGTGTATTTTTTGTGCATTCAACTTGATATTTATTTTCATAATAACAACTGTTAGAAGATATAGTTACAATATATTCATTTAAATTATCATCATTAAATGTAAATCCATAATCTCCTTCTATATAATTATTACCTAAATAATGACTATCAAGATTAACAAAAAAAGGGATTATAGGTATTCTATGTCTATGATTATAAGAAACTGGAACTTGCTTATCATTAACTTTTACAATATAGTATCTTGCTTCAGAAGATGGAAATCCAAAGATATTAGGAATATTTATTGTTCAAAAAAAAACTTTAATAGCTACTAAAATAATAACTATTATACCGACTATTATTCCAAATTTTCTTTTAGCACCATTTATATATTCTCTATTTGATTCAACATATTCCTTCAATGCTTCCTTTTTCATTTGTTCCATTTGCTCTTCGTTATACAAAGAAGAATGATTATATTTATTTTCCATATAACACCTAGTTTCATAACAATTATACCACAAAAAAAAGGATTTTCATCCCTTCATTTATTGCGACATATTCTTTATTGGTCAAACTAATCGATAAATTGTAATTTGTTATTATCCAATCAAAACTTCTAATAATACAAAAACTATTATTGCTATTATTGCTGATAAAATAGATAATAAAAACCTTTGATATGGAATTTTTGCTTTTTCTTCTATTTTTTCGTCACGAGTTAAAGATTTATTATTATAAAATGCTACTATCTCTTTATATGTTTGAATATTATATTCTTTTTTAATTTTTTCAATTTCAAATGCTGTAATAATTGTAATAATTGTAAATAATATCCAAATAGCTATTCCAATAACTCCTGCATATTTTAATAACGGATAAGCACTTATTACCATAGCAATTAATTCAATTGTATAAATTCTTGATAATCCAACAAATCCTTTTCTATCACTTTCAGATATTGTTTTTTTCATATTTTCTATATCTCCTTCTATTAAATTATCTAGAGATACATCAAAAATATTACTCAATAATTTTAAACTATTGATATCAGGATAGGTTTTATCATTTTCCCAATTTGAAATTGTTTGTCGGGAAGTATAAACTTTATCAGCCAATTCTTCTTGTGACATGTTTATTTTTTCTCTAAATTTCTTAATTCTATTTCCTAATTCCATTTTGCACCTCCTATATCAATCTATCATAAATTATAAAAGTTGTCTGTCAAATATCTTTTACATAGAAAATTTACATAATTTGTAAAAACATTTGTACATAGATGAATGTTTTCAAATTACTATTTTTCTATTAGTTATATTATAGCACACTATAATTGAAAAATTTTTACATAATTGTTTATTCATTAATTTTTATATCAATTACATCATCTAAAATTATTTTTTTATTATCAGTCAATTTTATAAATCTATTTATATAGTCTATTCTTTTAACATTTCCTATTTCAGTAATATATTTACCCCCATCTTTTTTTTCGTCAGGAATGAAATATGTTATTTCAACTTCTGGACTATTTTTAATTAATTCATTTATTTTATTTAATTTATTATTTATTTTTTCTTTCAATTCATCATCTATTTCTAATCTTTTATCGGTTAGTCTAGAACACTCTTGAACTTGTTCATCATATCCAACTAAAGCAGCAAAAGGTGCAAATTGTGCAGACCTTTTATATTTACTCATTCTAGGATGATACTTCGGTTCGTAGTGTGGAAGATTTATTATATCATCATATTTATCCATTATCCTTTATGACCTCCAACTTGATTATTTCTATCTATTGTTGTTGCACCTTCTTCTAAGTTCATACCTTTTAGGATAGAATTTTTTCCATATTTATTTTTAATATTAATTAAAGTATGTTGTAATTTATTATCTTCTTCTTGTTTCTTTTTTTCTTCAATATTTTGTTCCGAATCATTTGTTGAACAAAATAAATTTAATTGTTCAAAAACCACTTCATTTTTTGCCTTATTTTCATTAATTACATTACATGCAGTTATATTTATTTTTCTAATTAATAAATTTTTATTTACTATTCTATCAAATAATTCAATACATTTTTTTGATAGAACTTTTGTAGAAGAGGTATTGTAATCTAAATTAATTGTACCATGTGAGTGTTTAGGAACTTCTCTACCATAACTATCTATTGTTATTTCTCCATCATACAATCTTCTTATTGTAGAATTAGTTAAATTTTCAATATCATAACCTATATCTAAAACTAATTGCTTTGTAACTAAATGTTTATCAGTTAAATCTAATGATAGTAAATCTATCATTTCTCTAACAATTAATTTTGCTTTTTCATATTTGTATGGACTATGTAAAACTTGTCCAGATGATATACTATTTCTTTCAGGTTTATATGCTTTCACATCTTCTATTGTTGTTGGTTCCCAACCCCAAGCATGATCAATTAATAGTTCTGCATTTACCCCAAATAATTTATATAATAGATTTTCATTATTTAAAGAACATCTTGCTATATCTCCCATAGTATATAATCCATTCTTTTCTAATTTATTAGCTATACCTTTACCGACTCTCCAAAATGATGTTAATGGCTTATGATTCCACAATAGTTTTCTATATGACATTTCATCGAGTTCTGCAATTCTTACACCAATTTCATTAGGTTCTGTATGTTTAGCAACTATATCCATACAAACTTTAGCCAAATACATATTAGTACCAATTCCTGCTGTTGCAGTTATTCCAGTTGTATCATAAACATCTTTTATTATTTTAGAAACTAATTCTTTTGCTGTCATCTTATACATACTTAAATAAGTAGTTATATCACAAAAAACCTCATCTATTGAATAAACAAAAATATCTTCTGGTGCTAAATATTTTAAGTAAATTTTATAAATATCGGTACTATATTTCATGTATTTTTTCATTTGAGGTGAAGCAATTATAAAATCTAATTCCAATGTTCTATCTTTTTTTAGCTCACTATCAAGAAATGATTTCGAATTAAATTTTATATAATTATTATTTTTTCTTCTTTCGTAATTAATACTTTTTACTTTTTGAATGACTTCAAAAAGTCTTGCTCTACCTCCTAGACCATATTGTTTTAAACTTGGAGTTATTGCAAGACAAACAGTTTTTTCTGTTCTACTTTCATCTGCAACCACTAAATTAGTATTTAAAGGATCTAAACCTCTTTCAATACATTCAACAGAGGCATAAAAACTTTTTAAATCTATACACATATAAATTTTTTCCATTTCAACCTCCATTTTTAAATATTATATCAAACATTTGTTCTTAAAACAATCGAACAAATTAATTTTATAATCATTTATCTTTAACATCATAATTAAATAATTTACTAAATTCTTGCGATGCTTTTTCCATTTCATAATTAATATTCTTTAATGCTTTTTCCATTTTATACTTACTAGGAAATTTTGTCATATTACTATTACCCTTAAAATAATTATCTAATACAATTTTTCTTCTTTGTTTATCAGAGTATTTATTTCTTTTACTATTTTGATAAGCAACTTCTTGTATTAAATCTTCAAAAGTAATCTTATCAATATTATTTTTATTTTTTACAACCATTGATATATGCTCATATTTATATAATGAATGATTTACTATTGAATTATAAATATAATTATCTATATATTCTTGCTTTTTATTAACGATACTATTATCAGATACTAAATCTTTAATATTATTGTTTTCATTTAATAAATCAAAGAATTCATTTAGTTTATTTAAATCATTATTTATATCTTTTTTACTAGCATATAAAATTGAAGTTTCATCTTTAAATAAATATCTTTTAATATCTCTTGTCAAAGATTTAATCTCTTTACCAAGTTCATTATTCTTTATTGAATTATATTTTATTCTTTTAGAACTCTGATTATTATTTTTTCTATATTCTTTTAATAATTCTCCTAATTTTAAAATTTTTTCTTCTACAAATATCTCACTAACATTTTTTAATGCAAAGTTTTTATCATTAGGATCAAAGTATGATTTTAAATAATCAATATCTTCATTTGTTTTCTTTAATAATGGTGTATAATACTTTTCTCTTTCAATAACTAACTCAACTAATCTTTTTAAATATCTTTGTTCATCTATTGATATTTTTCCTTTTCTTCTATAATTGACCTTCTTATCACAATATAAATAATTAGGTTTCTTTTCAATAAACGCTAAATGTATATGAGGATGTTTTTTATTCGTGTGAATTGAAAATACATAACTCATATTTTTTATATCTTTAAATCCACAATACTTTAAAAATTGTGGCATGACTTCTTTTGCTATTTTTTGTTCAAGAGTTTTGATAGAAATATTTTCATTCAAATATTCAGGATTAAAACTTATTATTCCTTTCCATAAATTTGAATCTTTAATATATTCCTTATAATTAGTTTTAATTTTTTTTAGTTGTTCTTTACTGGCATAACTACCATCTTCTAAAACTAAATTAATATCTTCTCCTCTTGTATGTCCCATGTAATATTCAAACATACCTACAATTTTTTTCTTCTCATTTGAAAAATAATCAAACATATCTTCAACATCTTTTAATCGTTCATCTTTATAATTATTTTTTTGAAATTTATTATCAACACTATTAAGAGCTAAACAATACTGACTTTTAAAAATTACATTAGGACTTTTTTTAATCATTAAACATATTATCCTTACCTAATAATTCTTTAAGACATTTATCTTCTTTTATTTCCGCATTTGATAAAAAACCTCTATTAGCAAAATGTTGTTTAGAAACTTTTATATGTGCTATTTGTCTTTTAGATATTTTATTATTAGTATCAATTATTTCATCAAGTTTTTTATTAAATGTATCAAAACAATTAAACATTTCTTTTGGACTTTTAATATATTCGTCAATAATATTTAATATAACTTTATTTAACGATTTCTTATTTTCTTTTGACATTAATTCTAATCTATTAAACAAATCTTCATCCAATCTTACTGTAATTGCTTTTAACATTTTAATTATCTCCTTTACTTATAACTAAATTATCATTAGCAATTTTTATAACATATAATTTTTTATTTTCTTCCAAAGTTTTATATGTATATCTATCTTTTGTAAAATATTCACTACCAAACATTTTATATTTTTTTACCCACGAACATACTCTTCGTTGTGGAGTTCTATCATCAATTATATTCATATCAAATCCACCACTTTCAAATAATTGTCTAGCCGTTTTCTCTGGATTTAATATTTTTTCTTTAACAACCCATAATTTAAAATTAGGATTATAAATAATTTGACTTTTATTTTTAATACCATTAACATTTGGATTACTCATTAACTTTTTAATTTCATAATCAGTATAAACTCTAACTTTCTTCATAAGTTTCATCCTCACTTTTTAATTTTAAATTTTGTTCTTCATAATATTTATCAAATTTTTTTATATATTCGTTATAACCAAGTTCTAAAATATAAATAATCATTTTATTAAAACTAATATTATTTTTTACTGATAATAATTCTAATCTTGTTTTTAAATTATTATCTATTCTAATAGTAGTTCTTATTAAACCTTTTATCATAATACCTCCCTATTTTTTATTTTTTAGTGATGCACTTTTAAGGTATTTAAGGTATTTTTCTAATAAAAATATGGGTATATTTTTAATGGGCATAAGGAGAACGACACCACTTTTTTGATAAACCCTTATAAAATAAGGTAAAAGTTATGGTGTCTTACTTTTTTCGCACTTGCGAAAATGATTCATTATACCCTTAAAAGTGCATCTTATTACCTTTAAATACCTTTATTTATAACAAATCTTATGATTCATAATTTGCATCACTTTTATTTTTATGGATTTATTAGTGCATCACTATAATTAAAATTGTTGTTTAATCCAGTATTAAATCCATCTAAATTTGTTTTAGATAAATTAAAATCTATCAATTGCATTCCATCTAAAAGTTCCCATTTAGAATTGAATACTTGATAGTGCAAATGATTTCCAGTTGAATGTCCTGTTGTTCCAGCAGATGCAACTTCAGTCCAATGATTTACTTCATCTCCTACTTTTACCTTTGCACTATTTGGATAAAGATGCGCAAATAAAACATAATAAGTTTCATCATAATCTTTATCGCATTTTATTGTTATCGTATTACCAACACTATTTCCACTTTGATCGTATGGAATATTTTCTTGTTGAGTATAATTAACTTTATATACTGTCCCACTACAAACTGAATACACTGGTGTTTGTGCTGGAACTGCTAAATCCCATCCATTATGAACATTACTTTTTCCATAAATAACTCTTTGCTCATTAAAGAAACTTGTTATTGTATAATTTTTATCTAATGGAAAATTAAAATGTCCTGTGCTTACAACAAGGTAATCTTCATTCTCTTTTATGTTTGCATCTGAACAAGCACCCATAATTTTTACTCGTTGATCTTCACATACTGATGAAATTTCTTTTGCTGTTTTTGTTTCTTTATTTTGATTCATTGCATAAAGTGTGTCTATTGTTAGACTTGGATCTTCTAAATGAAAATATAATATTCTTTGCAATGGAACATATCCATCTTTTAAATATTTGTTAGCTGCACTTGTATAAGCATCAGCATACTCTGCATTGTTTTGAACTTTTTCTTTTGTAAGTTTTGCTCCAAAAAAATCAAATATCATTAATACACATATTAAAATAACCATTGCACAAGCAATAGTTAAAATGGAACTTCCACCTATAATAGCAAGAATAATATTTTTCTTTTTTTTCTTTTTCATTATTTATATTTATTGAAACGGGAATAATAATATTTATTCCCTGCTTTCAATACTTCAATCAATTTATCTTTTGAAATCAAATCTAACAAGAAATCCATAAACGATTCATTAGGATCATCAAACTCATCAAAGAATATTTTTTTAAACTTATTCTTTAATTGTCTTGGTGTTAAATCTTCTATCATGATTGCTGTTCTCCCATCAATTCAACTTCAAGTGGTGTTGCTATTATCTTAATTCTAATTCTCTTTTTAGAATTAATAGTTAATAAAAATTCTCCCATCTCTGCTTGCATTAAGAATTCTCTTTGTGTATCAGTTAATGGGTTTTGATAAAATAATTTTAAATAAGTTGTTAAATCATCTTCTTTTAACATTCCAACTAATTGATACTGACAATTGTTAAATATTGCTGTCGCACTTCTAACACTATCATCATCTCCAATAAAGTCGTGAATTGATTGTGTTGATGGAATAAATCCACCATTATACTTTCTAATTCTTCTACATATTTGCTCAAATGTTAATAGAACTTCACTATCAGTATTTTTTAAATATAAATGAAATTCATCAACTATAACTGCAATATTTTGAACTTTATTTTTATCTTTTATTTTATCGTTTACAATTTTATTTTTAACTATTATGTTGTTTAAATAAGTTAATAGATTAACCAATTGAGTTGTTATTATTCTTTTATTTTTACTATACAATAAATCTTTTACATTAAATGCTATTAAATTAGAATCAAGATTTACTGATGTATAACCATTAAATAACATTGCATCAGTTCCTACTTTAAATCTATCTAATAGTATCTCTAATCTATCTACTATTTTTAATTGTTCTGGATTCGTTACCATATTTCTATAATCTGGTAAGAACTCAATTAAATCAGAAAATATTGGATAATCAGTATTCTCTAATTTCTCTAATCTAGATATTTTTGTATTTTGTGTTATACCAAATCTCTTATATAATTTTTCAATCATATCTAGCATAACAACTACTTCGCTTTCTTTAATTTCTTCAAAAGCACATTTAATAAAAGTTTCAAGTGATCCTAAATGTTTTGCAAGAGGACAATCTTCATAATTAATTTTATCTACATCATTATCTTGCTTTTCTTCAACATCACTTGGTAAAAATCTAACTTGTAATGGATTTATTATTCCACCACTTGATGAATACATATCAATATATTCTCCATGATTTTTATTTACTAATGTTTTATATTCTCCTTCAGCATCAAATATAAATACCTTATTTCCTCTATTAATTTCATTTACTATTATTTTCTTTAATGTAAAACTTTTACCTCCACCAGTAGATGCAATTACTGCAAAATTACTTGATGGTCTTGTTGCATCTTTATGAAACATATCAAATATTGTTGGTAAAGCCGTATGAATATCAGTTCCTAACATATAACCTGTTTCATCATTAAAGTGTGTAATTGTTAAAGGAAAAGATGCTGCAAGTGTTAATGTTGGTAAGTAGTTATGATAATCTTCCATACCTTCATTTCTTATATCAAATGCTTGCCATGCTTCTAATTGTCGCATTCTTGGAGCATCTAACTTTATATGAAATACATCAGCAATTTTTTTAAGTTCTTTTAATTTTTCTTCTCTTTCTTTTTTATTTCCTTTAATAACAATTAAGAAATCAACTTCTTTTATTTTCTCATCACCATTTTTAATCTGAGTCATTAATGCTTGAAAGTTTTCTTTATCAGTATCCATTTGTGTTGCATCTGATAACTTTCTTGTTGTATTCCTTTCGGATATTAGAAACTCATAATTACTATCTAATCTTCTAACTAATTCATCAGTAGGAATTGTATCTTTAATATGAATACAACTTCTTGTATCTGGAACATTAAATAATTCCTCAAAGAATAACTCATCTATAAATGGTGGTATTCTTTTTATTGTTATTACTTGAACTTCTTCTTCATCAACTTTTATATAGCCCATGTTTTCATTAAAAAAGAAAGGAGCAATCAACTCTATTAAATCGCTCCACATTAATTGTTCTATACTTGCACTTGATATGTATAGATTAACTAAAAATTGATATATTTCAAGTTTATTAGTTATTTTCTTTAACATTAATCTAGGTGTCATATTATAGCATTGCAACTCAACTTCTTCGCCAATATGCTCTAATGCTTTTTCATTATTACTTGTTAATACAAAATAATATCTACTTGTTGTAGTTAAATTTCTTTCTTCTAATATATCTAATCTTTCAAGTCTTTCATTTAGAAATTCAACTTTACTTTCGTCATTACTATATTCTTCAATTAATTTTCTATAATAATCTTTATTAGCATTAAGATCAATTTTATCATCTAACTTATACATTCTTAAATTCAAATCTTTTATTTGATATAAATATTTTAATTGATTAAAGAAATTATTCTTTTGATTATTAGATGTTAATGATAAATCAATTGCATCTACTGAATATACTCTTGCAAAGTTATTATCTCTCAATTTAATTATTCCATCATCTAAAACATAATCTGAATTAGTAAAAGTTATCGCATTTTTTAATTTCTTATCTAAAATATTTTTTGTAATATATTTAGTTTTATTTTTATCTTTTTTCTTTTTGAACTTTTCAACTATCTTTCGTTCTTTAATCTTTTTCTTTTCAGATTTATCAACTTTCTTCAATTATATTCACCTGTCTTTCTTTTTGATATACAAATATCTTATCTCTCATCATATATTTAAAGATAAGTCCTAATACTTTATACATTCTATTTTTCTTACTTACATTTATAGGTAATAAACAAAAAATACCTAACATTAGTATTACTATTGCAGGTATTTTAAATGGTGTAAAACAAAATGCTACTATAAAAAGTATTATTAATGGAAATGCTATTACTATATCTGATATTTCAATTCCTTTAAAACCTAAATTTCTTTTTATTGATTTTAATGTTATATACATTTTTTATTACCTCCTAAATCATATTTTTTCTTCTTCTATAATAAGAAGTATTATAACTTGCTCTTGGCATTACCTTTCTTACTGTGTTATTTAAACTACTTGCTCCTGCATTTATAAAAGCATCACTTGCACTAAACTTATTTGGATTTGTTGCATTATGATTTTTCATCATCTGACTTTTTGTATACATTCGTGTTCCCATAGCACTTGCCATTCTTTGCATTTTACTTGGGGCTTTATCACTTGATGGATCTGTTGCTCCCATAACTCCAAGTGCCATACCAACTTTTTCCATTGCACTTGTTCCAGCATATTTACCTGCTTTCATTGCTCCACCAGTAGCAAGTAAACCACCACCAATAGCAGCACCTGTTGCAACTGTTGCTCCAATTCCTGCCATTTTTCCATATCCCATTAATGACATTAATTGTTCTCTACCACTTGCTGCAGATACATTAGCACCTATAAATCTATTTATTACTTGACTACCTGTTAATATAAATGTAGCACAACCAATATATAAAAGTGATTTAGTAGTTATATTCATAAACGAATTAGTAAAGAATGTTGTTGTATTTACTTCTTTCATAACCATTACACTTAAACTAACTATAAGCATTACTACTGCACTTTGAAGTGCTAAAGATACTAATTGTTCAACTACTGCTCCTCGTCTTTGTTTATTACATACACTTGTAGCAAATACTATTGGTGCTATTGAGAATAAGAATAAAAATTCTATTTGTCTTCTACCGAGCATTATTCCAGCAAAGAATAAACTATATAGGAAGAATCCACCAACTATGATTGCCATAATCCAATTTATATCGTATTTATAATCTTTTTCATCTGCAAATATTATTTTAGCTTTCGTAACATATTTAGATAGATATAATTCATCATTATCAAATGATCCATTATTTACTACTTGTTCAATAGTTTTTGGCTCATTAAATTTATCACTATTCTTATAACCATCTTTATATGAAATAAACATTGTCATCATTGTATTACTCATTGTAGTGTTTGAACTACTTTGAAATATATTTCCAGTATAATTAGATAAGGTTATAGAAAAGTTTGAAACCTGAACAAACAAAAATGTGGATAACATAATTAATGCTCCACATTTTGCTATTTCAGTCATTATTGTTTTAAAACTTGTTTCTTCATCTGGATCTAAAAACTTATTTATAAATTTCCATATTATAAATAAAGCAAATAATGTTACTGCTATTGCCATAACACCAGAATAGAAACTTCTAAATGTTTTATTATCTGATAATGTGTTAATTATATCAAAAGCATTTAATTTGTTTATTATTTGTAGAAGTCCATCAATTAAATCATAAATAAATGATATTACATACCATCCAAGACTTCTTAATAAATCAAAAACTTTCAACATCATAAGTAATTACCTATGAGAATAATCTTATTATAATATTTACTAATGAAATTGCCATGATTATTCCACCTATACCTAATAAGGTTTGAACAATTCGTGTTTTTACTCTTGGTTTTTGATCTACATCTACAACTGCATACATTATAAAACTAATTACTAATGCAACTCCTGCAAGAGCGATTCCAACTGCTAATGCCCAATCAGTTATTTGTTTAATTACTTTTAATACGGTGTCCACTGTGTATGTTCCACCATCTAATTGTTGTATTGCCAATACATTAACTAAATTTCCCATTATATCACCCTTTCTTTTTATTTAGACATTTCTTTATTATTTGTTTCTAATCTTTCAGTTAAACTTTCATTCATATACGAATTAACTAAATCTTTATTTGCAATTATATCTTCTATATCAACTCTATCATCATTTCCTGCAAGAAAATGCTTACCATCAAAAGAGTTATCTCTATCACTAAAATTTCTTTCAAATATTAATGGAACACTATTCTCACAATTTGAATGATATATTGCAAAAAATCCTTTTTGTTTTGCTTTTAATTCAGAATCAAGATAGATGTTATTATCTACTATAAATCCAATTACTTCATAAAATTGATTAAACTCTTTACTATATGCTTGTCCTCTTACTAATGGACCAATTTCAGTTGGTTTCAATTCTATATCTCTTGTATTTGAATTTTTTATATTGTCTAAACATCTTTTTATTTTTTCTTCCATAGTAGAATTATCTAATTCTTTAAGTGATTGATAATACCATGTGCTATCTTCTATTACTTTTGAACTTTCGTCTAATATTTCTTTTATAAATATATTACTTTTTTCCATATATTCTTGTTCTTTTTCAGTCCACATATCAATAGAAGTAAAAAGGATTTGATCGTCATAATCAAATCCTAAAAAATAATATTTATTATCGTCAAGACCTATAAATGCTTGTCCTTTTTTTAATTCATCTTTCAAGTTCATCAGTCCTTTCTCTATCATCATTAAACATTGTTTGTAAACAACCATATCCAACAATTTTATATTCATTATCATCAATAGTTATTAAATCATCTAAATTATATTTTTTTACTTCATTTTTTAAAGTGATTATATCTTCTTCAAGAAAATCATAATCTTCTTTCAATTCTTCCCAATCATTATAATCAACATGACACATATTTGATTCACTTTCACATACACAATCATACACATATTTTAATAATGGACTTATCTCACTAACTTTTGGATATTTAAACTCTAATCCATCATGTTCTACCAAAAGTAGATTAAGACATTCCTCAATTCTACTTTCAGCAGATATATTATAATCACATCCAATATCACTAGTATTATAATATTCAATACAATTTGCTTTCTCATTTGTTTCTTTATTTAAAACTAAATAATTAACATATAAATCATCTGAATCATTCCAATAATTTAATATCTCATATTCGTATTTCATAATTATCTTTCCATTTCATCTTCGTTTGTAGTAGATAATTCATTAACTTGTCCGTCAGCAGTATAAACTTTATTATTAGTTCTATCAGTTATTTCAAATCCTAATATTTCAATAACTTTGTCCTTATAAGTTTTTCCATCTCTTTCAACATCTTTTGTATATGTTGATATTCTTCCCTTTACTGAAATCCAATTTCCTTTTTGCATTTCATCTTTATAAGAATTTACTAATTCCCCTCTTAATACTATTGGAACAAATTGTGTGTTCCCATTATTATTTTGACCTAAATCAAATCTTAATGTTTTCTTTCCATTTTGATTTTCATATACATCACTAATATTAGCAATGTTCCCTTCTAATTCAAATTTATTTCTTGAATTTCTTACTTCTCTTTCTACTTCATTATTCATTTTAATTTCCTCCTTAATTTAATTTTTTTATCTTCTTTGATATGTTGACCATCCACTATCACAACCTATTTGTTTATAGATAGACCAACCTGTACCTGATCTTGGTAGAATATTCCAAGCATTATTATATAGCCCCATAACCTTTGAATAATTACCAGTACATTCAATTGAACCCCAATCAGTTAATGAACAAAAATCATACCCTGCAGCTCTAACTTTACTTAATTGTTGTGAAGCATTTGATCCTCCTGTTGAACCAAATGATGCTGCACAATTATATTCAGAAACATTAATTGTAAAACCAACTGCATATTCTGGTTGAATCCATGTTGTCCATGGTGTATATCCACCTATATAGTAGAAATTTGAACTTAATCCTAATGAATCTACTCCTATACTTGGTGTACTAATTTGCGAACCATATTTATTGTTTGTTATAGCAATAATATTATTATTGTAATAAAAATGTCCCTCATAAACTCCAATAGTCCAACTCGGTGCAATTGTTGTATTACTTGCTCCTACTGTTATAGTTTTATCAAAATCCGTACTTCTTCCAGTAAGACTATTTGTTTTAACTCTAACCGTATTTCCATAACTAACATTCTGGCACCAATCAATAACATCATCTGCTACTAATGTCCCATTTACCCATACATCAAATGTGTATCCTGATAATCCTGAACCATATGTTGTTCCGTCTATTACTGGATTAACATCTACTAGATAACTATTAGTAGTCCAACTTGGTGCAATTGTTGTATTACTTGCTCCTACTGTTATAGTTTTATCAAAGTCTGTACTTCTTCCAGTAAGACTATTTGTTTTAACTCTTACTGTACTTCCATAACTAACATTCTGACACCAATCAATAATATCATCTGCTACTAATGTTCCATTTACCCATACATCAAATGTGTATCCAGATAAACCTGAATAATAAGTTGTTCCGTCTATTACTGGATTAATATCAACTTGATAACTATTAGTAGTCCAATTCGCAGTATAACTTAAATTACCTGTTGTTCCTTTTGGTATTGTTAAAGAAGTTTGCTTTGTTGTTCCATTACTACCAGTCCACCCTGAAAAGGTATTTCCTGTTTTAGTTGGATTTGGTATTGTAAAACTTTCTTCAACATTATAAGTTGTTTTTTGTCCACTTATATTTCCTCCATTAAGGTTATAAGAAATGCTATATGTATTTATTTGCCATTTAGCATATATTTCTTTATCATTTA
The DNA here is from genome assembly GCA_017435465.1 of Bacilli bacterium. Taxonomy (GTDB): domain Bacteria; phylum Bacillota_I; class Bacilli_A; order RF39; family UBA660; genus JAFSEX01. The sequence goes on along the minus strand of JAFSEX010000034.1, from coordinate 2,348 downwards.
TTTGATTTATATTACTTATATTTATAGAATAATCTGTATTTCCATCTGTACTATTACTATATCCCAAAAATGTATATCCACTTTTTACAGGTACTGGTAGTGTAGTTTTGCCATTTGCTATTGTTAAATCTTCACTATTAAAAGCACCCCCTGAACCATTTAGTTTAAAATAGTAATTTTTTGTTCTAAATAGAGATAACAAATCCGTACTAGATGAAAAAAATGCAAATGTTGTACTTAAAGAACAAAATATTGATAAGATTAATACTATAAATATATATTTATTCTTTTTCATGTTTCTTACCTACTTTCTTTTTATGTTCTTTATATACATCATTACATAAATCTACTATTATTATTCCCAATGAAATATAGAGTATATATTTATGACCATATATATAATCTGCATAATAACCAATTAAAGGTATAGACCAATTAGTTCCTTTTCCTAATATTTGATTAATATTTACCAAATTATTATCTACTGAATTGTTCTTATCTCCTTTTGTTATAAAATCGTCTTCAATAATATCTACGATTCTATGTGATATTATATGGTCTTTTGTTTGATATACTAAAATATCTCCTTCATTAAACTCATCTATGTCTATCTTTTCATAATATAAAATTCCACCTACTTTAAGCGTAGGTTCCATACTACCAGAGATAACTACAAGAGGTTTATATCCCCACAAAGATGGTATAAATATTAATAAATATATTATTAGCAAAATATAAATTATCCTAAATATAAAGTCCTTAATTTTTACTAACATACTTTTCCTCCTATAATAAATATATTAGAAGCCATTTCTGACCTCTAATTTACTTTTCTCTATTACCATACATTATTTGCTTGATCGTATTGAATAGTATCAATTGTAACAGTTAATTTATAAGTTGCATTATCATATCCATTTCCACTTGATGTGTAAGTTATAGTCTTACCATCTGCTGATACTGTTTTATTCAATGTTGATTGAATATTTTCATTAAATGTCACTCCACTAATAAAAGAGTTGGTTGTTTCCCCTGGCAATAATTTTGTCATATTAGATTTAGAACCATAATAATAATATCCATCTGATGCTTTAGTCCATCCACTATTGAAGTGAATAACTGCTGCAACATTATTTGAGCTATCTTTTAATGACAATGTGTTCCCATTTCCATTTACCCATTGTTCTGTATATTTTGCTCTAACTGCCATATTAATACTACCTGTATTAGTTACTTTAATTGTTTTTTCGGTTGTCGTTCCAGGTGTCCAATCGCTAGGAGATTCAAATTTTTCTACAATTTGATGTTGATACAATGCTGTATTAAAAATATTTGCTATTGTATCACTCGTAGTAAAATACGCTAATGTTCCTCCTAAAATTGTTAATGCACTAATTCCTGACACTATTAAAAATTTCTTTTTATTCTTTCTTTCTTGATTTGTTTTTTTCATTTTTCTTTCCTCCTAAATTATATTTTTTATTTCAAATACAAATACAATTTGCTTATTTGTATTAGTTTTACAAGTTATTAAAGTTAAAGTTTGTTTATCTTTATTTTTTGAAAGTGTTATCTTACCTGTTTTTTCAACTTCATAAGATCTAACTAAATTATAGATATATGTTTTGCCATTATAAAAAATCTTTGCTTCATCTCCATTATTCAACTTCACTAGATTTTTAAAATATGCTATATAACTACTTCCACTATGACCTGCAATTATTACATTTCCATTTTCTTTATCAGGCATATCTGATTCTTTTAAAATTTTAATATTTTTATTAACATTGTTATTTTTAGAATTGATATTATATATACCTCTTTCTAGCTTTATCTTATCTATTTTTAAAACAGCAAGATATGATTCTTTTTCAACATTTTTTTCTACTTTAACTTCTTCTTGTACTTCATCAGTTTTCTTATCAATTTCTTCTTGATTAACAGAAATATCTTCTTGAATTTCATAAAACTCAATTATATTATTTTCTTCTATATTTGATATTTCATTTCTTTGATAATATTTATATATCAATGTTCCAATACCTATAAGAATTAAAAGGACACCTATTATTAAAAGGTGTCCTTTATGTTTATTCTTAATCTTCTTTCTTTGCATAAACCATTATTATTCCTATACCTGCTATGCAAATAAGACCACATAATACTTCTACTATATAGTTTTCATTTTTTTCTGTATTTGGAACTTCAACAATTATCTTTTCATCTGTCATTATTGATTTAATAATCTCGCCATCTTCAGTTATTTCAAAATACATCTTATCTGTATTTAATACATAACCATCTGGTGCCTCTTTTTCTACAATATAGTATTTTCCATATATTATTTC
>JAFSEX010000033.1 GCA_017435465.1 Bacilli bacterium | reverse complement strand
TTATCTTTTCATCTGTCATTATTGATTTAATAATCTCGCCATCTTCAGTTATTTCAAAATACATCTTATCTGTATTTAATACATAACCATCTGGTGCCTCTTTTTCTACAATATAGTATTTTCCATATTCTAGTTCTTCAATAATAATCATACCATTTTCATTAGTTTTACCACTAAATACTAGTTCATCTAATTCAGTGTAGATTTCAATTAAAGTGTTAGGAAGTGGCTCACTCGTTGATACATCAACTTTTGTGAATTCTAATTTACCAGTTATTTTTTCATCTGTCATTATTGATTTAATAATCTCGCCATCTTCAGTTATTTCAAAATACATCTTATCTGTATTTAATACATAACCATCTGGTGCCTCTTTTTCTACAATATAGTATTTTCCATATCTTAATTCTTCAACTATGATCATACCATTCTCATCAGTTTTACCACTAAATATTAATTCATCTAATTCAGTATAGATTTCAATTAAAGTGTTAGGAAGTGGTTCACTTGTTGATATATCAATTTTTGTGAATTCTAATTTACCTAAAATAGGTTGATTTGTCATATTTGCTTTTACAACTTCTCCATTTGATTTAATCTCAAAATATACCTTTTCTTCTGTCTTAACATAACCTGTTGCAGGTTCAACTTCTAAAATATAAAATCTTTGATTAATTGGAAGATCTTTTATAACTATTTTCCCATCTTTATCAGTTATTCCAGAAAAAATCAATTCATCTGAATCTGTATATATTTCTATCTTCGTATTAGCAATTGCTTCACCACTAATTAAATCTGTTTTAGTAAATTCAAGTTCACCTTTTTCATATTTATTTAACATACTTAACGATTTATATACTATTGCTGTTTTATTATCAATTTCAGTTAATTCAAAATGATATTCTTTTGAATCTAAAACATAGTTATTGTTTGTTTCCACTTCTACAATATAGTATTTTCCAAGTGGAATGTTTTTACTGATTGCATACCCATTTCTATTACTAATTATAGTATCTACTAAATCCCCTTTATTGTAATATAAATGTTGCCCATCTGATGTTTTAATATCTTCATCAGCATATATATTAAACACAACATTTTCTAGTGGTATATTTTCATAATTAAATGAACCATTATTAGTAGTAAATTTTTCTCCTAACTTATTTATTTCAACTTGCCCTTTAATTGGTGTATCTTTGAAATATACAGTTATGAATGCTCCATATGTTGTGTAGTTATAATATGTGTTATCCCCAATAGTAAATGGTAGTCCATTTTTATCTATCAAATATCCTTTTGGAGAACTTATTTCGATTAATCTGTAATTACCTGCCTCCAATTTTAAGTAAGTGATAAACTTCCCTGTTTCGTCCGTCTTAAACTCACTATAAACTTTTCCACCGACATATTGTGAAACATATTTATTTGTATCTACATTTAAAATCTTAAATGTTGTATCTGCTAGTGCTATTGTTTTACCAGTTTCACTATCAGTTTTAAATACTTGAAGATATGCTGCTAATTTATTATTTAAAATATTATAATATTGTTCTAGTTTACTATTTTCATCTACTGTTATAAAGAAATCATATATCTTTTCATATCCAGTATGAGAGTTGACTTGATGAAACTTCCATACGCCATAGGGAATGTCTAATGTTGCATACCCATTTCTATCGGTCATTATTTCTCCGTATTTTGTTCCGTTTGGATAAAATATTTCAAATTTAACATTTGCTTCAGCATTTAAAAATTGTGTATTTCCATCAACATAATCATATTGTTTTAAAATACTTATATAATTTTTAATAACTTGTTCTTTTGAAGTTATAGTAATAATACTATCTTCTGTAATGTTAGCATTATAAATATTTGTATCTAAATAATAACCTTTTGAAGATGTTTTCTCTTTAATTTTATAGTGTCCATAAGGCAAATATTTAGATGTTGCTGTACAATTTTCATCAATAGTAATTGTATCTACTACATTTCCTTTTAAATCCAATATTTCATAAGTTGCACCTTTTAATACTGCTTGTCCTTGTGCAACACATGAATTATTTTCACTATCTATTTTATTAACTTTAATTTTACTCTTAATTACTTGTTCCTTACTTATTACATCATAAGTTTTTTCTTCATTAATAGAAACATTATATGAATTTTTATCTAAATAATAACCCACAGAACTTTGTTCCTCTATAATTTTATAATTATCATAAGGAAGACTTTTTGATATTGCCGTGCAATCATTTCCAATCGTTAAAGTTTCTACAACTTCTCCTTTTGAATTGACTATTTTATATTTTGCACCAATTAATGTTGCCTCACCTTGTGCTTTACAAGAATTAGTTTCATTATCTAATTTTGTTATTTTAATTCTTCCTTTGATAACTTCTTCTTTTACTTGTACTGTTGGTTCTAAATTCCCATTTGATAATTCAACATAATATTTAGTAGTATCCAGTTTATAACCTACACTTGGTCTTATTTCTTGAACATATAGTTTCCCTATACTAGATAAATAATCACTTTTTACATACCCTGTTCCATTAGTCGTTATTTCAGCTAATTTTGTACCATCTTCTTTGAAGATTCCATAGACTGCTCCTTGTAATGTTGCATTACCTTGGGCAACATTGGTTAAGTTTTGACTATCTACTTTTTGAATTGCTACTTTACCACCTATAACTTCAAAGTTTAAATTAACTTCTAATGGATCATAATATCCCAATCTAAATACATCTTGTGAATGATCACTGAAATATACTACTGGTGGAACAGAAAACTTTGTATCACTTTTTGTAATTTTAATTGAAGCATTACCAATTCCTGTTCCAGTAATATTTAAAGTGTTTCCATTAATACTTGCTGAAACATTACTTTGACTTTCAATTTTATATTCACTTAATTTTCTATTTTTATCATTTATTGAAATAGTATTAGTTATAGGTAATTTAATATTACTTACATTATCAAACTCTGGTTTAACATAATGTGTATTTACTAAATTTTCTAATTCTGATATTTCACTTGCAAATAAACTATCATTTCTATTCCCATTTAATGTGTCAGTAAAGAAAAAGTGTGAACTTGGGTCTGCTGTTCTCCAAATTAAAACTTGTGTAATTGCATACCATTTTGGATCGTTGTGATTTCCATATCCATAACCATAATAAGCATATAAGTTTATTTTCTTAAATTGTTCTTTTGACATATTTAAATATAATTCATAATCACTTCTTGCTATATTATAATATGGTAAATTATTATCTATATCTACGAACGGTTGTAAACAATAAACAAATGCATTATCTTCACTTCTTCTTATAAATCTTGCTTGTTGATATTTACCACTACCATCTGCTTTTAATTTTTTAATATAAACATTTGATATGTGTTCACTTGGCCAAATTGCTTGTCCAGTATAACTTTCAGCTTTTACTGGTGTACAATTTGCAAATAAGCCAAATACTGTAGATGATATTATACCAATTGATAATAATAATTTCTTAATTCCTTTCATTTTCCTCCTCCATTCTTGAACATCTGCTTGAAACTTTGCAAGCACAAAATAAAAATAGGATTATCAATAATAACCCTAATATAATTAAAAATTTCATTTTCTTTCACCTCATAAAAAAAAACATTATTTTCTAATGTTCTAATAAAATTCAATCATTTCTCCTATATAATCGCCACTATAACTATTAACTGGAAGGCATTCAAATCCACCACCATGTTCTGCTTTATGTTTATTACCGTAATCATTACAGGCATTAAATGTAACTTCACGACTTCCATAATCGCTTATTTTAAAATCTAATTTCGCCCATGAGTGTGCTGGACTATTATAAAATTCATATTCTGTAATACCTAAACTATCCCATGGATTGTTTTTTATTGTTTCATCAGGTTTACTTTCTTGAACTACTTTTTGTTCTTGTTTAAATTCACTTGATGGTGATGTATTAATAACACTTTCATTTTTTTCAGGTTGTTCAACGACAATATTTTCTTCTTTTTTTACACTAACTTCATTTTTAATTGTACTTTCTTCTGATAATATTTCTTGTTTTTTTTCAGTATCTTTAGAACTTTCAATTTCTTTTTGTTCTGGTTCTTCGATTAACTCTGACTTTTCTTCTAATTTTTTATCATCTTGTACATTATCTATAATGTTATTTTCCATTATTGTTTCTTCATCTAATATAGTTGAATCTGACTCATCTTCAATATTTATATCAACTTTATCTACACTATCATTTAAAACAATTTTATTATTAGATTTATTAGTTCTTAATAAAGTAAAAAGTCCTATACTTGCTACTACTACAATTAGTATTAAAATAAACAACATTTTCTTTCTTTTTATAAGCACTTTATTTTTTTCTCTCATAACTATTCAACTCCAATCATCAAATCGCTTATAAGGGCTTTAAATAAGCAAATATTAAGTGTTTTATCTATAATATTAATCACTTAAAAAAAGAAATTTTGCAAGACTTTTTTTCAAAAAAATCTAAAAACTTTATACAATCATAAACATCTTCCTCCTTCCAAAAAATTATTTCCTTTAATAACCAATAAAAAAAGAAGTATTATTTATATACTTCTATTCCATAATATAAGGCGACTTTTATAAAACAGCTTTTCTTTCTTGGATATAAATTACTTTTGTCCAATGATAATGCAGATGCAACATCTTCATCACTATGTCTTGTAAGGATAGATTTTTCAAGAATTATTTTTTCATCAGAAGTAAGTTTTAATTTTAAAGGTCGTAAAGTTGCATCAAATGATTCAATATATTCTTTATATTGAATACACTTTGTTCCTTTTTGTCCTGTTGGATCACTTATCTTACTTGAAAATATTCCCATGTTATCATTGCTTAATGATGAACTATATGATGATTCTATTACATCTATCATTGCTCTTTTTTGATGATATTCTTGAAAATGTAATAAAACTGCCTTTTTTGTGGCCTCATAGTTAAATAAGTCAATAACATTATTTTTTAGTAATTCTTGTTTCCTGATTCTTGGCATTTCTATCCCTCCTTAACGAAAAAAGAGAAATTAAGGGGCATAAAGCCTAATAATTTCTCTTTCTTGATATTTAGTGAACAAAAGACTATGTCATTTCTGACATTTCTTGAATTATTCCAATTATCAATTTTCTTTACTGCTTCATATTTATTTCTAAACATTCACATCACCTTTTTAGAGGGACGATACCCTCAATTAAAATAATTGGTTATTATTCTACACTTTTTTTCCTAAATGTCAATATATGGAAATAATTTTTTTAAAATGGGCTAAATAAGTCCTCTTCTTTAAACTTATCCCATTTTACTACATTTTAACACTTGACCTTTGTTTTGTCAGTAGCAAATTTAGTTGTAATATGTAGTGGTATTTTTAGTTGTACATTTTTTTCGTAAACCCTTATAAATAAAGGGCTAAACTCAAAAATAAACTTTAATAAAAATGAGCAAAAAAAAAGAAAGTGCAAAAAATTTTTTTAAAATTTTCTACACTTCAAAGTATTTTTTTAAGAACATATCAATACTCATATTACTTAAATCATCAAAAATACTATCAAATTTATTTGTAATATCTTCTTTAGATTCTTCAACTAATTGAACAAGAATAAGTTTATCTAATTTACTAACCATAAAGAATATTTTATAACTATCTTCTACTTTAATAACTTTTAGATCTAAACCTAATCCATTCTTATGAATATTTTCATATTTTAATGTTACTACCTCGTCATAAATATAAAGATTTGGATTTTTTTCTTTCACCTCATTATATCTATCACATAAAATTTGTAATTCAAGGCACATACTACTTCACCTCTTCATCAATAACTATTATATCATTATTATTTCCTCAAACAACACTTTTAATACAATTTTGATAATTTTTTTAAAATTTTTATTACATATTTTTTACATAATTTAGCAACTTTTTGTTTTTTAAATAATTGTCATAAAGAATATCTATATGTGTCGCAAAGTTATCATTTACTATTTTAACTGCTTCAATTGGGCTTTTTCCTTTTCTTTTCATAGTATTTCCAATTTTCATAAATAACTTAGACCAATTACCGAACATATAAACAATTGAATAACAATTTACATTTGTCCAACATAATTCCTGCATTTTAGAAAATAATCTATCAACTGCTTTTTCATCATTTAAATCTATATTTAATTTATCCCCAAAATATTTCCATATGTAACTATTTAATTCACTTTTCGTTTGATATAAAATATCTCTAAAATTTGAAACAATATGTCTTTTAATCTGAAAAGTAAAATATGGAATATTATCATTATCTCCCCAATACTTTTTACATAATAAAAATTCAGGAATATCTTTTGTATCAAATATACTTTCTAACAAATAATCTCTATATGCAATCGGTGGAAAACTTCTATCAAAAAAAGAAATAAAATTTGAAAGTATATCTAAAAATTGTTCATTACCAGTCAAATACTCTTTTTTTACTATTGAAGACACTTTTGTATCAGTTTTTTCATCAGTTATTTTTTCAATTATTTTATCTAATTTTCCAGTTTGGATTAATTGATATATTCTTCCATAACTACCAACAGATTCATTTAAGAGAAGTTTTTTTAAATCTTCTTTTCTATTATTTTCCTTCATGAGTTCCTCCGTTTAATTAATTATATCATATTTTTAGGTAATATTCCGACACTTTCTAAATATTTTTATTTTTAATGGGAAAATTATACTTGAGGTGTTTACTATGTATGAAAAAATAAAAGATATTAGAGAAATGAATGACTTAACTCAAAGAGAAATGGCTGCAATATTAAATGTAACAAGATCTACTTATGCAGGTTGGGAAAATGGTGATCCTATTTCTCTTTTAAAGTTGAATGACTTTTGTAATTATTTTAATTATAGTTTAGATTATATTTGTGGACTAACAAAAACCAAACAATACGATAAAGCTGATAAAGAGATAGATTTATATGTATTAGGTAATAACTTAAATAAAATACGAACTGCTAATGATGATACACAAGAATTTATTTCAGATATTATGCAAGTAGATCAATCTAACTATTCAAAATATGAATTAGGTAAATCTCTAATTCGTGTTTATCCTTTAATTGAATTTGCTAAACATTATAAAGTGTCATTAGATTATTTATGTGGTAAAACTAAAAATATGGAAGTTAAATAATACTTCCATATTTTTCTATCCTTCTAAATTTACTTCCATTTTATCTTCATCATGTTTTTTAGTTACAACAATGCTATGACCACCATACATATCATTATCGTCAAACCAATATTCAACATATTTTGAATCTACTTGAATTGATAATAATTCTAAGTTATTAGTAAATTCTTCTTTTGAAATTCCATTCAATTCTGTGTTTTTATCTTTTTCATAAAATTCATTTACTATATATTCTTTTAGACTTACTAAATTAATTTCTTCATAGTATTTAACTGCTAATTTTAAAACATTCTCAATATCATTTAGTCCATAAGAATGAATACTTGTTTCTTTTCCATCAATTATGAATTTCTTTCGGATTTTTGTCTTTATTAATTAATACGCAACTATTATTTATTTAAGATTGCATCAATAGGTTTCATTTTAGATATTTTAATTATTGGCAACACACTTGATATAATTGTTACTATAAATACTATTAAATAAATCATTGCAAATTGTCTTATTCCCAATATGAATGGTGTCAAAATTATATTGGTTCCTGACATAATCATAGTATTTAATAAGTTTGTTACAATTACCAATAATACTGCAGAAATTGTTGCTGAAATAAGCGACATGACAAGACCTTCCCATAAGAATATTTTAATAACATCAATACTTCGTGATCCAAGTGCCCTTAAAACTCCAATCTCTTTTTTACGATAGTGAATACTTGTCATTATAAAGTTTCCTATTAAAAACACTGTAAATACAAATAAAACTAAACTTACCCAAAATGCAATATCTTTTAATATTTCTATTGTCCTTACTAGCATAGTTACTTCTTCACTATATGGTGTTACTGCTTGTATTGATTGATTATAAGGGAATGTTTCTAACATATTTTTGAAGTCCTTATATTCAGTCATCGGTATTAAATAACCTGTCTTTTGTACAACATTTATTTTATATTCACCAACTAAATCATAAGATAAATAATAATTTCTTCCTCCTAATTGTTCTCCAATCCCAGTAATTCCAATTATTTTTAAATCTTTATATTCTTTAATAATTTTATCTTTGTTATCTTTAACAGTAAAATTAACTGACTTTCCAATTACATTATAGTCTTTTATGTAATTAGCAAAAAATTTCTTTTCTAAAACTTCTATATCTTCATCAGGATTATTTGAAATATATTTTTCCAATCCTTTTTGGTAATCCCTTTCAGATCCCAATATTAACTGATACAGATTTATAATAACTTCGTTTTCTTTTAATGTTTTGGTTTTTACCCATTTTGTTCCATCATAATATTCGATTTCTTTTTGCGGAACTGCTGCTGCTATATAATATCCATCTGTTGGAAGTGAAATATCATCACTAGATAATCTATAAAAAAACATATTTTCATCTAATAATTCAATAGTTTCAACATCTAAATTTTCTGTAAATTTTGAAGTAACATAAACATTCCCATATATACTATTTGCTTTTAATCTTAATTCTCTTTGCAATGTCAACTCGTCTTCTGTCGTTTTATTTGGATCATATTTTTTGTTTTTTAATGAACTATATTTAGATAAATCGTAATCTATAATACCAACGATTTTCACTTTTCCAACGTTTCCAAAGTAAAATGTTTTGTTACTATTTATGATTTCTTCATAGTTAGTAGGTTTAAAAATATATTCATCACTAAATTCGTCAGTATCATTTTTTTCATAGGTTGTAATTCCACCTTCAATAATTAAGTCAGCTACATAATTTGAAATTAGAATTTCGTTGTCATTATTTGGATATCTACCAATTATTTTTTCGTTAATTAATTCCTCAAAATTATTTGAAACTATAATATCCATTTTGATATGTACACCGTTTAGGTTATATAAAATATCTCTATCAATTTCTCCTATTTTTAAAATTTCTCCACTACTCATATAATTATATGATTCTTGTAATTTATAAACAGAGTAAAATTTTGACTTTAAGTTTGCTTCAATCTTTTTTTCATCTTCTGAAGTTAGTTTTATTTGGTTCTTGTTAAAAAAATCATAAGAATCATAACCAAAAAATTTGTATTTTTCTACTAATATAGATTTTTCTCCTTTATCCACTAATAATTTTGCATGAGCTTTTTCTACATCATAACTAGATAAAGTATCTATAACGCTTAAGAATAGAAGCGTACATATTGTAAGTAATATTGTAAAAAATAATTTAACTTTTTTATGTCTTAAACTTCCTATTCCAAGTTTAAAACTATCTTTAAATGGCAATTTAGATTTGATTGTTTTATAATTTTCAACATTTTCTGAAATTTCATTTTTCTTTCTTATGTCGTTAATTACTGTACCATCTTTAATTTCTATAATTCTATCTCCATAAACATTAGCAGATTCATTATCATGAGATACAATAACAACCAATTTTTCTTTACTAATCTCCTTTAATAAATCCATCACTTGTTTTCCAGTTGTGCTATCTAAATTGCCCGTAGGTTCATCAGCTAATATAATTTTAGGATCTTTAATCAATGCTCTAGCAATAGCAACTCTTTGTTTTTGTCCCCCAGATAATTCATTCACTTTTCTATGTTTTAATTCGGCTAATTCTAACTTTTCAAGTAAATTATCAATTTTTTTCTTATCAACTACTTTTTGCTGTAATTGAAGTGCTAAAACAATATTTTCATATACATCATAATCTTCTAAAATATTAAACTCTTGAAATACAAATCCAATATATGTATTTCTGTATGAGTCAAAATCTGCTTGATTAAAATCTTTACTACTTTTACCCAAAATAATCATATCACCAGAATCATATTTATCTAAACCACCAATGATATTCAATAATGTAGATTTACCACTACCACTTTTTCCAAGAATAAAAGTCATACCTTTATTATCAAATTTTAATGTAACATTATCAAGTGCTTTTGTGTTATTTCCTTTTTTTGACTTGTAAGTTTTACTTACATTTTTTAATTCTATCATACGCTCCTCCTTAAAATAATTATACTATTAAATAAGAAAAATGTATATACTTATCACACCTATTAAACAGCAATATAAATACAGTGGATAAAATAAAATACTTATATAATTTAATTAATAATCCAAACTTAAAAATTCACAAAAAAAAATTAAATAACTCTATTTTTTAACATTTTGATTATGAAATATAGTCCAATCATTTCTACAACAAACATAATTATTGCTACCTCTATCGCCATACCTGGACTGACCATTGTTAAAGCAAAATCTTTTGGAATATTCAAAATTTCACAATATCTTATTCCAATATTGTAATCAAAACGAATTAAAAATAATAATCCTACAACTATTAAGGTTATTATAAGGGTTTTAATAAAAATTAAGCATACATCTTTAAAATCTAAATACATTATCATTCTCCTCTCAAAAATAATTATATCATTATTTTGGTATATCTTCCATACTTTTGATATCAAAAGCTATTTTAATGGGAAAATTAAAATGGTGATGTACTATGGTAAATAATAATTTAAAGTATGCAAGAGAAGAACTTGAAATGACACAAGAAGAATTAGGTTATGTGTTTGGTGTTAAAAAAGCAACTATATCAAATTGGGAAAATGGCTATGATGTAATTCCATTAAACAAATTAATTAAATTTTGTAATCTTTATAATTATTCTTTAGATTTTATTGTTGGATTTACTAGAAATAATAAATCATTTTCTAAAATTGAAAAAGCAGATAAAACTATAATAGGTAAAAAATTAAAAGATTTAAGAACAAAATTAGAATTAACTCAACAACAAATAGCTGATGAATGTTCTATATCTCGTGCTACCTATTGTCATTATGAAATAGGAATGAATTTAGTATCAACATTAACTTTATATACAATATGTAAAAATCATAAAATATCAATGGATTCGTTTTTAAGATAACAAAAAAAGCGAGAGTATGCTTTCAAACATATTCCCGCTTTTATAATTAATTTAAAGAATAATAATATTCATATACATTTAGTTCTTGATTAATTATAGTATTGATTTCTTCATTTTTAAAATCATGTTGAAAAATATTAAATCCAATTTATCCATGATAAACGATATATTTATATTATTAAATCTTTGTCTATCAAATTCCTTTAATATTGATTCTTCTAAATTTGTCATATGTAATTCCCCCTTGAATTATAATGTATATCCTATATAACATTATAACATAAATTGACATATTTTTTAAAACAAAAGCATTTTCATAGACAAAATTAAATTTATATGTTATATTTATATTGTCAGTTGGATAGTATATCAATTGATGTAGTATGCAATTCCGAGCAGTATTAGGAATTGTTTTTTTATTAAAAAAAGGCTTATGCCTTTTTTCTTTTTGTATTTAATTTATTCCTATAATATTCAATAGCATTGTCATAGCATTTATATATTGCATTCATTATTTCATCAAGTGTTCCATCTTTTACTAACACTATTAATTTATTATAATCTCTAAGTGCTTTATCTTCTCTAAAAGATCTAGTTGCTAATAAACCATCAAATGTGCAATTTAAGTATCCTTTTTCAAGTTTTTCATCAAACTCTAATATAATACTCGTTTCATACATTCTCTTTTGTATATGACGACAATTATAATCATCATCAAATTCTAAATGACTATCAATCCCCTTATAAATCCATACATAAAATCTAAAATCTTCTCTATCAATGATTTCTTCTCTTAATATATGTTCTACTCGTTGTTTTTTTCTCTTCTCTTCTAATTCTTCATCAGTTAAATTTTGATTTCTTTTTCCAAACATAAATTCATCATAATTCTTATTTTTTACATAATCATAAAATTCAGTAAAATTTTTAAATCTTTTATCTTTTCTATATATATTAATATAATCATCTTTTTTCATCATGCGATCCAATTTATCCATTTTTTTCTTAATTGTCATTTTATAAGTATCATTCATTTTTTATTCCCCCTAACAAAAAAGTGCTGCTAAAAAGGTCATTACTACCAATTTAACAGCACACTACATACTTCATTAAAATTACAATTATTATAAAAGTTATTTTGTTTTATCATAAAAACCACTCCCAAATAATTGTCTTATATTTTATATTTTTTTTATTTTTTGTCAATACTATCTTTCAAAATAATCATCTTCATCTAGTTCATCAAAATCCCACAAAGGCTTTCCATAATTATTTAACTTTCTAATATTACTTTCAATAGAGTTTTTAAAATAGCCATATTTGTTTTCAATTATATTTCCATCATCATCTCTAAAATCTCGTTTTACTACTCTTGGAATTATATAATGAATTAATTTAATTAAATCTTTGTATTCATTATCTTCATCTAATAATTTTTCAAATAAATCATCATAGTAAAACATTTGAGTATCAGATTCATTTATATATCCACGATTAATTAATTCTAATGTTAAAATATTATGTTCTTCAGGAATAAAAAAAGACGATATGGTTTTATCGTCTTTATCTATTTGTTTATTAGTATTTATTATATTAGTATTTATTTGGGTAGTTGTTTCCATATCTGGATTATCCATATATGGATTTTCCATACCTGGATTAATTTTTTCAATATTTCTAAAATGTGGAATCTCATATATTAAATAATTATATTCAAAATATCCTTTATCTCCTCTAACCTTTTCTATTTCAATATAATGATGTTCTTGTAATTCTTTAAGTATTGATCTAATTCCATCTTTGCTTTCTTTACTTATTGCAACTAGACCATTTAAAGAATAGTCCCAATCTTCTGGCAATGATAACATAAATGATAATAATCCTTTTGCTTTATAACTTAAACTTTTATCTCTCAAATGGTAATTTGACATAACAGTATAGTCTTTATTCTTTTCAATTTTAAAAACTGCCATATCTTTCACCTCCAAAAAAGGAACATGATTTATATGTTCCTTAACTTATTAAAATATCATATTTATATTGTAATAATTATTTTCATAATTTTTATTTTTTCTTACTTTAATCATTCCAACTCTATGTTTATGAAATGTCGGATTTCCAATATGTGGCTTATCAATAATACATTTTCTATCTTCTACATAAGATAAGATTTCCCATCCATCTTTAAAATAATTTTGCATTTCACATTGCTTAATATATTGATTTGGATTTAAGTTATCAGTATTTTTATCATCTAACCACATTAAATATTCTATATACATTATTCCATCTTCTTTTACTGCATCTTTTAAAGATTTAATTTTATCTTTCATTGGAATATCTGCATATTCATCTCTATGTAATGCCCTTTTTGAATAAACAACATCATATTGTTTTTTATTGCATTTAAAGAAATTATCACTACATAGATTGACTTTATCGTGTAATTCCTCTATATTTATTCTATCCTCTGCACCATAGATAGTTCTTCGTTGTATAATAACACTATCATCTTCTTTTACAATAGGATATTGCACATGACCACCATATAAATAGATCATATTCATTTCATAGGCATCTACATTATATCCTTTCTTCAAGAATGGAATTGTATATTTTCCATCAAGACATCCTACTTCACATACATTTAAATTTTCTCCGTCATTATCTTTTATATAATTTAGTAAAGTGTAGAAAGTTGTAGTTACTACACCGAATGAGCTTACTCTTGTTGTTACTGCTCCCATATTTTATACCTCCAATTTTATTAGTACGGTACACGGTTATTATATAAAAAACTTTGTATGAATTCTCCAGTATTTACCGACTTCCATAGTGGTTATCACCAATGACCAAGAGATGATTAATAACCCAACATCCTAATATAGTATTTGCTACACAATCTGGAGTAACTGAATTAGTAGTTGTAAATGTTTTCTTCCCTTTTCCAATTACCGCTTTAGTAACTATTTCTTTAAAGCTTGCCATAATATTCCTCCTCAATCTAATGTATGCGAACAATTAGATTTTAGGTACAAAAAAAGAAATATTTTAATTTTTAAATATTTCTTTAATTATTATTTAAGTATTCTATAGCATTTGTAGCAGCAATAGTTCCATCACTAGTGGCAACTGTTACTTGTCTAACTTTTTTATCTCTGCAATCACCTGCTACAAAGATACCTTCAATATCAGTTATACCATCAACAGATTCTATATAACCATATTTATTAACCTTTAAAATATCTTTTACAACGTCACTTTGAGGAATTAAACCAATTGATATAAACATTCCATCAATTTTCATTTCTTTTTTATTAACTTCAATTGATTCTAATTCATCTTCCCCATTTATTTTAGTTACAACACTATTTAAAATAATTTCTATATTTTCTTTTTCATTTAATTTATCTATAAGTATTTCTTCAGCAGTTAAGTATTCTAAATTTTGAATTACGTATACTTTCTTACAGATATCACTTAAGGTTATAGCATTAATCACCGCACTATTGCCTCCACCTATAACTGCTACAGTTTTATCTTTATAAAAAGCGCCATCGCAAGCTACACAAAAGTGAATACCTTTACCTATTAGTTCTTCTTCTTTTTCTAATCCTAACAGGCGATACTTACAACCAGTAGCAACAATTACAGATTTAGTTTCATAAGTATTATAGTCAGTAATTACTTGTTTAGTTTTACCATCTTTTATTTCTATAACTTCCTCTAATTCAATTTCTACACCTAAATTAGATAACTGTTCAAACATATTAGTGGCAAGATCACTACCACTAATAGAAGAATAGCCAGGATAGTTTTCAATAAGCGGAGATGAAGCCATCTGTCCGCCGATTGTTTCCTTTTCCAAAATTAATACCTTTTTATTAGCTCTTGCTAAATATATTGCTGAAGTCATTCCTGCTGGACCACATCCAACAATTATTACATCATACATTGTTATATTTTAAATTCCTCAATATGTTTTTTAATATTAGATAAATTAACTATATTTTCGTGTTTTTTACCATCAATAATTACTAGCGTTGGTGCTTGTTTAACACCATAGTTTTTAGTAAGTTCAACGTTTTCTTCTGCATCAATAAACTTATATTCAACTTTAGCTTTATCTAATAGTTTCTCGGCCATTCTACAATTTGGACAAGTTTTAGTTCCAAATAGTAAAATTCCTCTTTCATTAGATTCTTTTTTATGTTCCTTTATATCAGAACATTTCATATCATATGCTTTACGATGTTTATATTCTTGAGCTTTTCCATCATTCCAGTTTTTAACAGGACGATAGTATCCAGTAATTCTACTATAAACCTCTGCTTCTTCTCCACATTTAGGACATTTACTTACTTCACCATTAATATATCCATGATTTTTACATACTGAGTAGATTGGAGATAAAGTATAATATGGTAATTTATAATTTTCAGCAATTTTTCTAACTAAATTAGCTGCTGATTTCCAATCATTTAATCTTTCTCCTAAAAATGCATGGAATACAGTTCCTGAAGTATATAAAGTTTGTAATTCATCTTGAATATCTAATGCTTCAAATAAATCATTTGTATACCCAACAGGTAAGTGTGAACTATTTGTATAATATGGAACCTCATCATCGTTTGCAGCTGTAATAATATCTGGGTATAACGCTTTATCTTTCTTAGCAAAACGATATGTAGTAGATTCTGCTGGAGTTGCTTCTAGGTTATATAAGTCTCCATACTCTTCTTGGTAATCAGATAATTTTTCTCTCATGAAATTTAATACATCTTTAGTAAACTCTTGAGCAACTTCTTCAGTTAAATCTTTTTTAATCCATTTAGCATTTAAACATGCTTCATTCATACCAACAAGTCCAATTGTTGAGAAATGATTATTAAATGTTCCTAAATATCTTTTTGTATATGGGTATAATCCTTCATCTAATAATTTAGAAATAACATTACGTTTAATTTTCAAACTACGAGCAGCTACATTCATTAAGTCTTCTAATCTTTCATAGAATTCTTTTTCATTTTTAGAAAGATAAGTTATTCTTGGAATATTAATTGTAACAACTCCGATTGATCCAGTTGATTCACCAGAACCAAAGAATCCTCCTGATTTCTTTCTTAATTCTCTTAAATCAAGTCTTAAACGACAGCACATACTACGAACATCACTAGGTTCCATATCACTGTTAATATAATTTGAGAAATATGGTGTACCGTACTTAGCTGTCATTTCAAATAATAACTTATTATTTTCTGTTTCTTTCCAATCAAAATCTTTAGTAATTGAATATGTAGGAATTGGGTATTGGAATCCTCTACCATTAGCATCCCCTTCAATCATAGTTTCAATGAATGCTTTATTAATCATGTCCATTTCTTTTTGACAATCTTTGTATTTGAAATCTACTTCTTTTCCGCCAACAATACAGTTAAGTTCTGCTAAATCGTTTGGCACTGTCCAATCTAATGTAATGTTAGTAAATGGAGCTTGGGTTCCCCAACGTGAAGGAGTATTTACTCCATATATAAATGATTGGATACATTGTTTTGTTTGTTTATAAGTTAAATTGTCAATTTTTACAAATGGTGCTAAATAAGTATCAAATGATGAGAATGCTTGAGCTCCAGCCCATTCATTTTGCATAATACCTAAAAAGTTTACCATTTGGTTACATAATGTAGATAAATGTTTTGCAGGAGAAGATGTAATTTTACCAGGAATTCCACCCAACCCCTCTTGTATTAATTGTTTTAAGCTCCATCCAGCACAATAGCCTGTTAACATTGATAAATCATGTAGATGAAGATCACATTTACGGTGTGCATCTGCAATTTCATCATCATACACTTCACTCAACCAGTAATTAGCAGTAATAGCACCAGAGTTACCTAAAATCAATCCTCCTACAGAATATGTGACTGTTGAATTTTCTTTAACCCTCCAGTCAGTAACATTAATATAACTATTAACTACTTCTTTATAGTCTAGTACAGTAGACTTCATATTACGCATCTTATCATGTAATCTACGATATAAAATATATGCTTTAGCAACTTCTGCATATCCAGCTTTTATAAGAACTGCTTCTACACTATCTTGAATATCTTCAACATTAATAATATTATCAACTATTTTATTTTCAAAGTCTGCTGTAACTTTTAATGCTAAAAAGTCGATTACACTTTCATCATATTTTTTGTCCTCTGCTTCAAATGCTTTAATAATAGCATCTGTAATTTTTGTAATATCAAATGGAACTATTTTCCCTTCTCTTTTTCTTACTTTATACATATTTCCTTCTCCTTACCTCTTTTTTATCTATATTCCTCTAACCATTACATTAGGGTTTGTCATTCTTAATTTGTTTTGAATATTTATTAATTCATCATTGTCAAAACCAGATAATCCTTTCTGTAAAACAGTATCACAATCTTTATAATTTTGAATGTAGTATTTTACATTAGGTCCTAAGTATTCACATATTCTTTCCAGCTGCAATAAATCATGTAACTCTTTTACTACGGTTGTTCTAAATTCATATTCAACGCTAGAGTTTTCAATAATATCAATACTTCTTTTAATATTTTCTATATTAATTCTCTCTATCCCAGATGTTTTATCATAATTAAGAAAATCATTTTTTATATCCATTGCCACATAATCAAGAAGTCCTTTATCAAGCAATCTTTTTAACCTAGATGGACTACTCCCATTGGTATCTAATTTAACTTTAAATCCCATTTCCTTTACTTTAGTAATGAATTCTTCTATATCTCTTTGTAATAATGGCTCTCCACCAGTTATACAAATACCATCTAATATTCCTTTCCTTTTTTCTAGATATTTAAACACTTCTTTCTCATCGATAATTTCATGTTTTGTCTCTTCTCCGACTAAATCTCTATTGTGACAGAAAGGACACCTAAAATTACATCCTTGAGTAAAGATTAAGCAAGCAGTATTTCCAGGATAATCTAGTAATGTTAATTTTTGCATTCCACTAATTGTCATAATTACTGCCTCCTTACCTCAACTTTAATAAATCCTACATCTTTTTTTATTGCCAAATTGATTATATCTAATACATCTTTTTGCTTTGTATTTTTAGATAATGATACTTTTAATAAATTACCACCGGATAATAATTTTTGATATTTACTCATATAACCAAAGTCTTCTTCTAAATCCTTTTTATAAGTAAATAACTTTTCAATCCTTTCGTAATAATTCTTATCATTAATTCCTTTTCTAACACCATAAATAGCTTTGTCCAATTTGATTAATTTTCTTAATGGTCTATGCTTTGTCGTTTCACTTACTATAAAGTTAAGCTTTGAATCAATAATATATTGCTCACATTTTTCTCTTACATGTTTCAATATATCTCCAAGTAGTTTTTTCTGTTTAAGTTCTTCTTTTTCTAGTAATAAAACGCATTCCAAAAGTCCAGCTAATTCTAAGTTCAATACTCCTTTTTTGATTACTTTTCTAATCTTTTGACCAACCTCTAGTTTGTCATCGTCAATAATATTGTTATTAAATATAACTCTATAGTTTTCTTTACTTTTATCTCCTATTGTTTCAAAAATGCTAACTAAACAGTTTTTTGAAATATCTAATAGTTCATCCAGTTCTAAATAAAAATCTTTTATATTTCTATTTTCATATTTAAAACCTAATCTTCCCATATTAACAGAAACACTTGATACGATCATTCTTCCCTTCGAACTTTTCTCTCCATATATAGGGTTTTCAAATATTCTTTTTCCTGTACTAAAGTATTCGACATGAGAACCATTATCTTTATTATAACTTGCATCTACAAATGCAAAAGATATATTCTTACCATCTGCAACCAACATACTAACTTTATTCATAAGTTCTATGTTATTATCTTTTTTGACATTGAAAATTGTCGACACATTAGATAGACTATCAAACTTACCTAGAACATCTAAATAACAATTGTTAATAATCAATCCCTCAAAACTATTATCTATTCCTAAACTAATTGAATATTTTTTATTTTCTTCATGATTTTCTTCTAGATTAGTTAATAAATTTCTAAACAAGTTACTTAACAACTTTATAGTTATATCCATACTATCATCATAAGCTTGTCTAAATATTCCACTAACTTTATCATTTAAAATATATTGGCTAAACATATCTACATCAAAGTAAACACTATTCTCTTTATATATTAATTCTTCTATTTTTTTAAAATTAATATAATCTAAATAATCAGTTACTTTAAGATAATTGTTTAATGTATCCTTAAATTTATTTTTAAATTTTTTAATAAACATAGGAACTAATAGTCTATCGATTGAATCTATTGCAATTTCACCATCTATTTCTTTTTTTGCTGAAATTAACAATGAAATAAACTTTGAGAAAAAATCTTCTTCAATGCTGTTATCTAGAATCAAATGCGTTGATGAAAGTTTTCCTAAATTAAAGTAATCTAAATTATGAATGTATATACTTCCTTCTTCATGAGCTCTTACAAATTTATTATCTAAAACATAAGTCTTTGTATATTCGCATGAAACTGTCTTACCAAAATCAAGCAATATATCATTTGGCTTATCACTCGCATATTTGTTTTCTCTGTTATCATTTACAATTCTTTCAATTGCTTTGGCAAATTTATGCTGTTGCTTGATTCCAAAAGCTTGACGAGATGCTGCACGTCTTATCCTATAATCACTAAACGTTTGATAAACATCATTAAACCTATTTTCTTTTAATTTAGTTTCTATTATGTCTTGAATATCTTCTACGTTTATCGTTTTTCTATCAACATAATTGTTATTTATGTAATTCAAAACATCTTCATAAACTTTATTTACTTGTTTTTCAGAATCATCTGGAAAAACTTGATCAAAAGCCTTTTTTATTGCAATTGCAATTTTAGCACTGTTGAAACAAACTCTTTGTCCAGACCTTTTAACAACAATTAATTCATTTAATACTTCGTTATTACCTACATCAATCATACTATCCTCTACCATATTCTTAAGTTAATATCATCATAGCAAACAGCTATTTTTCAGTCAATGTTTTTTTTGAACATTTTTTAAAAAAATAAAACTTGCTGTTTTTTTAAAATACACATATTAAAATCACATAATTATTTCTTTAATATCATGCTAAAGCATCTTTCAGATAATTTAAAAAGGTTGTATAACAAATGTGTGGTGTAATTGAGGATAAGGTTTGTGACGCATCCTGTGGACAAAAAACGAACATAACGAAGCAACTCAGTCAACAATTGCACCGCAATTCAAGCGAGAGC
>JAFSEX010000032.1 GCA_017435465.1 Bacilli bacterium | reverse complement strand
ATCCTGAGCCAGGATCAAACTCTCAAAAAAAATCAAATTTAAAAAAGTTATTTCTAACTTTTGTTTCTTCCTTAGTTTTACCTAGCTTTTGAAACTCTTATTTTACTTAGTTTTCAAAGATCATTTTCAACCATTTTTTTGGCTGTGTTATTAATATACCATATAACACTTTTTGTGTCAACACTTTTTTGCATTTTTTTGTTTTAATTTAATGCTCTTTAGTTAGTGTTTAACGTTGCTTTTTTTTGGCTGCGTTATTAATATATCAAATTCACAGTTTGGTTGTCAACACTTTTTTTGTATTTTTTTCACTTTTTTATTTTTTGTCTAAAATTGAAAAAAATGCTTATTTTATAAGTGTTTTTGTAGCCTTTTTTTCGGCTGCGTTATTAATATATCAAATTCACAGTTTGGTTGTCAACACTTTTTTTGTTTTTTTTAAAAAAAATTAGAGAGAGCCTTATTTATAAGGATTTAATACGTTTAAAACACTATAAATAAGACTCTTTACTATAATATATGTTGATATTTTTAAAAAATTCCAGTTTTTTTAGTATATTCCAAATAAACAGAATAATAATATTCACCAAGGCCCTTTTTGAATGGTCCTTCATGTGATTTATATAATTCAATTAAATTTGATAATTCATATGATGTAATTGCATCAATTTCTTTACTATAATTCATTAAATTTCTATGATATTTATATTCATCTCTATCTAATATACGAAATGCACCATCAGGAAATACTCTCAAGTCTAAATCGTAATCTATATATTTTATGTATTTTTGATCTATTGTATATGGTGTTGCAATATTACAATAATAATATACGCCTTTATCTTTTAATTGACATATGACGTTATACCATTTATCTTTAAAAAAATAAAGTATAGCAGGTTCTTTTGTTTTCCATGTTCTACCATCTGATTCAGTAACTAATGTTCTATTATTACCACAAACTATATAATCATCTTTAATATCTAATACGATAGCTTCATCCCAAGTTCTATGAATTTTTTTATTATGTTTATAACTATGTATTTCTAATTTATCACCTATTTTTATATTTTCCATTTGTTTGTTCCTCGTTTCTAACATTACCATTATAACCTTTTTTGACAAAAAGTCAAAATAAAAGACCAATTATATGGTCTATTTATTAAATGTTTCAATTGCTTTTTGTAATTGCAAATCATTTTCATCAGTTGGATTAATATAATATTCTTCAGATTGTTCTTGTTTTACATCTGGGGTGACACCAATTTCATTTATCCAATTACCTTTAGGTGTTAACCATTTTTGAGTAGTATATTTTAACATACTGCCATTACTTAAATCCTTAGTTTGTTGCACTGTACCTTTTCCATATGAATTAATTCCAACAATTGTTGCCCCATAACTTTCTTGAAATGCTGATGCTAAAATTTCTGATGCTGATGCACTATATTCATTTATTAGTACCATTACATTTAAATTCTTTTTTTCTTTGGTAGTATCTTTAATTTGTTTTTTATTACCTTTTTCATCTAATTGATATATTATTTTATCTTTTTCTAAGAAAATATTCATCATATCAGTAACTGAATCTAAATATCCACCAGAATTATTTCTAACATCAATTATAATTTTATCAATTCCAGTTTTTTCTAATTCTTCAATACAGTTTTTAAATTGAGTGTATGTATTAGCTGCGAATATACTTATATTTATATATCCAATTTTTTGATTATTGGTTTCCATTATTTTATAAGTTACAGAATCCAATATAATACTACCTCTAGTTATTTCCACAGTATTTTCTTTTCCATCACGAATATATGTAATATTTACTTTAGTACCAGCAATACCTTTAACTAATTGCGATACTTCAGATGATGTTAGACCCTTTGTACTCTTTCCATCTACCTTACTGATTATATCCCCAAATTTTAATCCTGCAGTCTCTGCAGGTGAACCAGAAAATGTACTATATATTATTACTTCAGCATTTTCATTCATGGATATTTCAGCACCAATTCCGGCATAGTTACCATATAGTCTATCAGTAAAATCACTAGTTGTTTCTTTATCCATGTATACTGAGTACGGATCATCTAATTCTGATAACATGCCATCAATTGCGCTACTAATTAATTTGTCTTTATCTATTTCTTTATAATAATTTGTAGTAATATCTTCATAAGTATCAATAAATTCTTTTAGATTTTGGTCGCTACTATTTAAATTATCAGTAGTTTTATCCGAGAATCTATTTGTTACTGAATAACCTATTATTATTCCTATTGCAGCTGTTATCAAAACAATTACAACAACTTCTGCCAATTTAAAATTGGACTTCAATATATTTTTTTTATCTATTAATTTTTCGTTATTATCCACTATTTGTTTCACCACCATTGTTATAATATATCACAAATAAAAAATATTTAGAACCATTTTACGAAAAAAATAAAACCTTTTGTTTAGGTTTTATTTTAATGTGTAAAATTATTTAAACTGATTTATAATTTCATTTTTGCCTTCAATATATAATACATTCTGTTTATTTTGAATTTTAATTAAAGTATCTGATTTTACTTTTAAATCACTAATTTGTTGAACATTAGAATTGGTTTCATCAGAAATATATAGTGTATTTAACGGATTAGCAGTATCAACTATATATATTTTTTTATCTGAATTATTATCAATAATTGTTTCATATAAAGTATAATAATTACCTGTTGAATCGGCGAAAATCACATAATACTCTTCATTATTTTTATTAAATGTTTCTCCAGCTAATATTTCTTTATATTGAATAGTTTCAGTAATTTCATCTTCTTTATCAAACCATTTAATATCTTTTGTTATAAAAATTCCAACAATTAAATATAAAATCCCAATTATTAATACAATAATTCCAGATATAATTCCTAATTTTTTTAATTCATCTATATATGTTGTCCCTTTTTTATTTTTTTTAGTATTAATTTCTTTATTGTTCTTTCCTTTTGCCATTTTAATCACCAACTTGATTATAGCACACCAATAATAGCCAAATCAAGAAAAACGACTTAATTTTAAAGATTAAATTTGTTTACATTTAAAATAAACATGGTATAATAATTGAAAAAAAGGAGATGTTAATTTTGGAAAATCAAAAAATAAAAATTTATGGTATATATCCAGGTAATCTGGCTAAAGATAGACTAGATGAAATCAATTCATTAGATGAAATAGATATATGGAAAATGATTGAAAATAGAGGTGGAATAATTTTTTGGGCTAATCACGATCATCATATATTTGATATTAATCCTAAAGATTTAGAAGAAACACAATATGCACTAGAATATTTAGTATACCAAACAAAAAGATTTGGTGTAGAATTTAATGAACCAAAAGAAGGTTCTCATATTGAGCGCAGTGAATCATATAATACATGGTATAATTTTTGGTATAATTTTATGGAGACAATGGATCCTAATACTAAAGAAGCTTTTATCGATGCAAAATGCAAAGGAGAAAGTGTTAAAAAATATTTACCAAAAGAATCTTGGAAACAATATTATAATAAATCAAAACAATTAGAAAAAAAGATATCAATCAAATGATATCTTTTAAAATTTTATTTTTCAATTACTCCTACACTAAGTGATCTAGCAACACTAATTAATTCGTCTTGTTCCATCACATCTGATACTATATAATATTCAACACCATTACTAATCCAAGTTATTGATGTATCTGATAATGCTGCAACAGTATCTGTAAGTAAAACGGGCTCACCAATCATAGGTATTATTTCATTTTCTTCTGCGATCGATGCGGTTTCTTCTACTAACATAAATGGTTTTTGACCTTCAAAAGTTAGAATTAATCTTTCACCATCTGTTTTACTAACAGTATCTTCACTAGTTAAATATGTATCTGTTGGCATATACATTGGATAAATTGCTGAATCAAAACTACTAACTGATTTATATTCTTCTTCTGTACTAGAACTTTCTAAATTGTTATCTAATGCGAAATGTTTTTTATCAAATGTTGCTTTCATATCGATTTTATTAAATTTCATTTTTATTTGTGGAACACCATTTTTATCTAATACATGAACTTCTTTAAAATTTTTGTTTTTATCTAAATATATAATTTGATTTACTAAATTATTATTATTTGGATAATTTACTCTACTAGTTAAAACATACATTCCATCTTGTTCTTCAAAAGTCTTATCTTTATCATTATTTAAATCATTTATAAGTGATTGAAGCAAATAGATTTGTGAATTATTATATGGCCATTCACTTTGGAATTTAAAACTTTTGTTTAGTGCTGGTGTAACAACTGTAACACACAAAAGTTTTAAATTTTTTATGGTATTTTATAATTGTCTAGAAATACTAGACATTTCAGTTGGTTAGTATTTGTAACCAACCGAATTCAACTAGTCACAAATTGTGACAGTTTCATTAATAATTCTTTAAACCGTTACAAATTGTAACCAATTGAACGTTTATATCTAAATTATTTGTTTTCTAATTTTTCTTTATCATCTATATATTTATAGTTTAATTGATTATCTTTTGTTATTACTGACTTTCCCAAATTCTTTTCAATATTATCTCTTGCTGCTTTTGCTGCACTACCTCCCATTTTAGCAATCATTTTATTTTGTTCTAATCCATAAGGTTTATGCTCTTTAGCAAGTTCCTTTGTTGCTATTTCACCTAAATCAGTTAAAACTACTTCTATATCAGTCATATTATCTCTTAAATTTTCTTTCCTGATATTTTTATATGATTTATATTGCCCTGCAGTCATACCTGACCAACTTTTATATATCTCATTAGTGAGTATTGCATAATCCATATTATTAGTTATACCATTTTCTTTCCAAGTGTTGGTCAATTTCTTTCTATCAATTATTGCTTTAATTCTTGCTTCAATCCATTTTAATGTATATCCTTTAGCTAAATAATAATCTATCATCTTATCTATTCCTTTAGATGGGTCAAACACATTATCAACTTCCTGTCTTCCTAATTTTGCTAACCATAATTTGAATGGTTCAGCTTTAGGACTAGGAACTGATTCAATAAGTCTAAATATTCCTTCAGTATTCAACGAATCTGTTTCTCTTAATTTGCCATCTTTAGCTTTAATTTTCAAACGTACGATTTTTTCGTACAGTTCACTTCCTTCTTCTTCTAATTTTCTTTTTAGGTCACTCCAATATCTTTTGGGTATATTACTTCCAGTTAAAGCTCCAATAACATCTACTACACTAAAGTAGTAATCTTCTTTTTCGCTATCCCATATACTTCTTATTTCATTACCCTCAAATAGATTTGAAATAGTTTTTAATTTATTTTGATTCATAATTAACATCTCCTAACATCATATTCCAATTATATCAAGCGAACAATTGTTTGTAAATGACTTTTGCTCATTTTAATTCAAAATATAA
The DNA here is from genome assembly GCA_017435465.1 of Bacilli bacterium. Lineage (GTDB taxonomy): Bacteria > Bacillota_I > Bacilli_A > RF39 > UBA660 > JAFSEX01. The sequence continues at coordinate 86,841 of JAFSEX010000032.1, read as the reverse complement.
TATCAGGTGAGTTTAAACTTATAATAAATATCAATATTCTTTTCTTCGTCAATCTCTATTCTATCAATCAGTGAACTAATTAATGCACGAGATGGATTTCTCATTTCTAAAAATTCTTTAATCTTATCTAGATAATAATTATTGTTATTTATTTGATTATTTTCAAAATCAAATAACATTTTTTCATAATCTTTCTTTTTTTCTTTATATTCATTTATTTCTAAAGTTAGGTTATTGTATATTCTTTTATACATCTCTAAAGTTATATTACCTTCTAATTTATCATTATAACAAATATCAATTTTTCTATTTGCTGATCCAATATTATTCTCTAATCTAAATATTTCTTGTTTAATATTATCTTTTTTCTTTTTTAGTTGATTAGAATTTTTTAATATGTTTTCCAATTTGTTCTTATCCAAGTATTTTTTGACCATATCCCTTAAATTCTCTAAAACTAAATCTTCTATAATTTGATATTTAACTGAATGAGGTGTACATACATTTTGTTTTTTTCTTTTTACCCAATAATTACAATTACCATATATTCTAACAACTAATCCATACTTCATAGTTTTTTGTTTGTGTTCTCTAAAACCTATTGTATGTTTACACTCCTTACAATAGATTAATCCCCTAAGTAATAGTTTATCAGTTATACCATTACCCTTTTTACTACGATTCTTATTACTTTTAAACATCTCTTGTGCTAGTTCAAATGAATATTCATCAATAATAGGTTCTATCGCACCTTTTTTTATAATCCAATCATTTTTTCCATTGTGAACACGTTTTTTAGATTTATAGTTTACTTTTCTTTGTCTACATTGTGTTAGATTTCCAATATAAGTAGGATTTTTTAAAATATCATTAACAGTTCTAGTTGCCCATACTCCATAATGAACATTATCTTGTCCAAGTTTCATATTCTTTTGCATACTTGGTGTTGGTACATGTTCATTAGTTAAGATATCACATATTTTACTCAAACTATTACCACTTATAAACATATCAAATATTCTTTTAACAACATTTGATGTTTCAGTATCTATTTCAAGTTTATGTTTGTCCTCTTCACTTTTCTTATATCCATAAGGTGCATAAGCACCTACAAATAATCCATTTCTTTTTTTAGTATAAAGAGAACTTCTTAACTTATTTGATATATCCTTAACATACATATCATTAAAAGCGCTTTTAAATACTAACATATCATTTGCCGAATTATTTCTATTAAAAGTATCTACTCCATCATTAACTGCCACATATCTAATATTGTGTTCTGGAAAATACCTTTCTACATAATAACCAAACTCAATATGATCTCTACCTAGTCTTGATGTATCTTTAGTAATAATCATATTAATCTTTTTTTCTTCGCAATCTTTAATCATACGATTAAATCCAACTCTATCAAAAGTTGTCCCAGACACACCATCATCTACATATTCATCAACAAATAATAAATTGTTATCCCTAATATAATTTAATAATAAATCCCTTTGTGTAGATATACTTCCACTCTCACCTAATTTTTCATCTTCTCTAGATAATCTTAAATATATTCCTACCTTATATGTTGTTTCTGTTATCATTAATACTCCAATCTATAAGTTTGAGATTATATCAGTATTATTTTTAAAATTGAACTCTATATCTAGAAAAGATATTAAAAAAGTGCTTATTAATTCACTTAAGGTCACACCATTATCATTAAAGATATTATTTACTTTATATTCTTTATTCATAAGCCACCCCTAGTAATTTATATGCACTCATCTTATATTTATTTTGTATAAATATGTTATCTATCATTAAATCCTTACCACTTAATTAATATTTTTAATTATTGTATATCATAATATCATCATAACTATGTCTAATATGTGTGGAATATCTTCATTTATTTCTTTTCATAGTTAAAGAATATCTCATACCATTACTAATTTATTAATAGAATTTAAATCTAAAGTGCTAAAATCAATTACCGGTATAATAACAAATTTCATATAGTTAACATTTTGTTTCGTTTTTCTAGCCTTTCTTTCACACAAAAACAAAAGACAACATATTAATTCGTAATAAGTTGTCTAATTTAAAATTATCCCTTTTTAACAAAAAAGTTATTGAATATAAATTATGTACATGAAACAGATTTACCTTAATTTCTGAATTGTTTTATCAAATAATCCATTCACTTGTTCCATATAAACATCATCAACTATAGGATATTTATTCAAAAATGAATTATCACTTTTTTTCTCTTTATTTTTACACATGTCAAATGTTTCTATTAAAGCATTTGACAATTTATTAACACATTCATCATCTAGTGAAATTTTTCCGTTTTTAAAGCAAGGAATACCTAAACTTTCTAGAATTCTTAAAGTTGTTTCTTCTTCTCCTACCATTCCTTGTGCTTTTTCAAGACCTAAACACATTTTAATATTGTTAGGGTTTTTCAAAATCTCTTGATATATATAACAGGCAACCATCATTCCAAAAGGATGAGAATAACTTAATATCATTTTTTCTGAAAAAGCATATTGACTATTATATTGATTTGTTGAAGGATCAAATCCAAAATGCTTAATAACTTCAGATATATGTTCTTGTGCTTTTCCGCAACTTAATGTTTCAAATATAGTTTTGTCTTTTTCTAATACTTCAAAATTACTTTTTAAAGAGGAAATTACCATCATATGCATCATCATATCAAGTCTATCACGTTTAACATCACTTTTAGCTTCGCAAAAATCATAATATAAAAATTGAAAAATGTATGAATTTATTTCACTAATAAAATGAAATATTGGGCTATATTCTTCTTTTGGAACTGCAATGTAAATAGGTCGATTAATTTGTTCCTCTGACATAACAATGCTATGAGTTATTTCATGAACTATAACAGAATCATCATATTCATTACCAGACAATTTGATATTATAGGCATGACTATCCGTATTTTCACCTTTGGTAATTTTAGTTTCATTTAATAAATTAACTGACATTTCTTCATATTTTGACCCCAATGAATAGAAAAATGCTAATGCTTTCCTAATAGATTCATTAGGTGATATTCCTGTATCATTAATCATCTTATTGTAAAATTTGTCAATATAATTATCAATATCTGATGGTGAATTAATTATTTGTTCTTTAACTAAATATTCATAAAATTTTTGAATAATTTTAATAAAACCATCAACAAAATTTTTATCGTAATTACTAAAATACTTTGACATATTTCTAATAAATTCCAAAGAACTTTCCATAGTTAGCCCCCTTACTCAACTTGATTAGCAAATTTATAAATTGGTATTCCACCTTCATCTTCCCAATCAACTTCCAATTTATCAAATTCTTCACATCTAAAATCATTTAATCTTTGATAGTCTTGTTGTTCCATATCAAATCCTAATGCTTCTATATTTAATTTTATGTGTTCCATTTTATTAGCTTTTGTTATAGGTACAATATTTTTTTCTTTAACATAATAATTTAACAAAATTTGGTTTTGTGTCTTATTATATTTATTAGCAAGTTCTACTAACAAAGGATAATTATGATTAGCAGTTCTATTTCTTCTAAATGGTTGATAGTTTATAAATAATATATTGTGTTCTTTACAATAATCTAAAATACCAACATCTTCATTTTGTTTGCACTCTAAATTATATAGTCCCTCAAAACTAAATAGTTTTATACCTAATTCTTCTACTATCATTTTTAACTGATCTATATTAAGATTACTAGCACTTACATATCTACTTTTACCAATACTAACTAATCTTTTTAATTCTTTATAACTTTCTTCCAAAGGTATCTTGCTTACTTTAGGTGTATGAAGTAAAATACTATCTGCATAATCAATCCCAAGTATATTTAAATATTTATCTAGTTGTTCTTCTATATCTTCAACTTTTTCAATATAGTTTTCAATTTTAACAGTTACAAACAATTTAGTTCTATCTACTCTTTTCAAAAATTCAGATATAAATCTCATAGTTTGACCACCAGCATAAATATAACTTGTTTCAATAAAATTTTGTCCTTGTTCATAAGAATAAATAAGTGCTTTCATTTCTTCTTCGTCTATAATTAGTTCATTATCATTCTCTTCCCAGGATTCACTTCTACTAGCACCTAAACCATAAGTTCCTATTGCTAAAGGAAAAATATTTTCTTTGTTCATTATAATTTAACCTCAATTCCAATACCATTAGAATTATTTAATATTTCAAGTGAAGTTGCTAAGTCTTGAATAAATAATCCTGTTGAATCAAAAATTGTTATATCTTCTTCTAATTCTCTACCGTTTTCTTTGTTCAAAATTACATCCCCAATTTCTCCATTAAAGTTAGAAATAATATTATTTTTAAATGCTGTTTGTGATTCACCAGATTTTATACATTGATTAATATCATCTGCATAAACCTTAGCTTTAGAAAATATTAATTCATCTATTTCTTGTTTACCTTCCATACAAGCACCCATACAACTAAAATGAGTCCCTTCTTTAACCCATTCTGATTTTATTAAAGGTTTTTCTGATGGAGTTGCTGTAATAATAATATCACTTTCTTTAACACTTGTTTCTATATCATTTGAACATACAATAGTTGCTTTTAATTCTAAATTACATTCTACTAATAAATTATTTATATCTACTTTAATATTATCTATTTTATTTAACAAAGAATTATAATTTTTAGGATTACAAATTATTACTTTTTCAATACAAGGCATAGTTATTAAAGTAGCAACTATTGAATATATTGCTATATTACCACTACCAACAACAAGTAAATTTTTAGAATCTTTTCTCGCTAAATATTTTGCCCCTATTCCAGCTGATGCTCCTGTTCTATATGATGTTATAGGAGCAGCATTTAATAAAGCAATTGGTTGCCCTGTTTTAGAATCACAAACTAATGATGTTGCATTAACTTTATTCAAACCTACTTTAGGATTATTTTCATTATATGAAATTAATTTCAAACCATAAGCATTACTATCATCTAAATTTCCAGACCTTATATCTAAATCAAATACATTATGCTCATACTCATAAAAAACTAATGGCCACACTTCACCTTTATTATCACTTTTTTGTTTATATGCACTTTCAACTGCATTTATTGCAATATTCATATTAAGAATTTTCTTAATATCCACTTCACTTAATATTTTTATTTTATTCATTGGTTACCTCCCTGTATTTTTTCTAATTTCTTCCAATTATATATTCCATAAATATCATTTATAAGATTTATTGTAGGATTAAATACCATAGGTAATAGTATTAAACTACCACTAATAACAGGTATTCCCCACAATAGTATTAATATTAAATCATTTACTACATAAAAGTAAAAACTATACTTGCTCCTTCTGATTCCTAAATATATAGCAAATAAACTATCTATAACTGATAATGAAGAAATAAATAATTGATTAGTATTAAATAACTTAAGTAAAAAATAAATTGAAATAAAAGCACCTAAACTAACAATAGATACTATTATCCATTCTTTAGTTTTTATCGAATTAACTTCTACTGTATTTGTTTCTTTATTTTGATGTTTTAACCAAGATATAATCCCAATTATATACATAGGTAACATAATACACAAATAAATTATTACTTCACCATAATACCTATTTTTAAAAGAAACAATACTATATAAAACAACTATTAATAATCCAAATATTTGTCCTAGATTTTTGCCTTTTGCTAATAGTAAAGCAGTTATAATTCCTACAATAGAACAAATAGTTGTTAATAAATCAGATTTAAATATTATCCCTACTAATGCAACTAGTATAATACTTGCGAATAATAAGAACTTTTCAAATTTAGTCCAATCTTTAAACATTATTATTCACCTTACTTTTTCTTTCCATCTTAATCCATTTTATAAGTCCATAAATATTTATAAGTAAATAACCAATAGAAACTAATAACATCATATATGAGTTTTGAGTTCCTTTTATTGCATTAATAATCCATATAGATAAATCAATAGTATTATTAAATAACCAAACAGTCCAACATTCCTTAAATCTTAAATTCATTAATATAATACCACATAAATTTATTATGTTGCTACTAGAATCTAAAAATGCTAATTGTTGTCCAGGTATCTTACTTAATAAAAAACCTAATATTAAACTACCAATAATACAACTTAAAGTAATTATAATAGAGTTTTTTAATGTGAATCCTCTTATTTCAACTTCATCTTTATTTATGTTCTTTTTCCAACTTATATAGCCTTGTATTTGAGAAGGAACATAAATTAACAAAGATAATATAGCTATTCCATATAATCCATTTATAAAACTTACATATCCACTTAATAAACAATATATCGCTCCAAATACATAATTATATATTTTACCAATACTTGCATAATACGAGTTTAATAAACCAGATAATAATATAATTCCACCTACTAATAAATCATTAGTAATTAGTCCACAAACAATCGAAATAATTATACATAGTAAAGTTATTAAAATTTCTTTATTATATTTAATTGGTTTTTTTATTTTCATTTTTTCACCTTACTCTGATTTACTCTAACATATCCTATTATTGATGCTACAAACTCAACGATACAAGCAATTATTGATACATAAGCACCTACTATATAATTATATAATATCCATGAAATTGAACTTATCATTGCGATTGCATATAAGACTTTCATGTTATCTTGATATTTTCCGTAAGTAAATAACATTGCCATTGTAATTGGTATAAGAGAAATTGGACTTTCATATGTAATTATACCCAAACTAAGTATTACAAGTTCTATTATAATTAATGTTATCAATGAAGTTTTTTTGTTATTTTTAGAATTTTTATAAAATATATATGTTTTTATAATATTAACAAGATTAGTAACAAGTGCTGATGTTGCATTTAATAATAAATATTGAATAGTATAACAAGTATTGGAAAATAATTGAATAAATAAAAATTTTGTTTTTTCTTTTTGAACATAACTAGCAACTAAAAGTATAAGTGCAATTAATCCAAAAATTTGTGCAATGTAAAAAACCATTACTTACCTCCTTTTTTAAAAACTAAAGAGATTTTTTGGAATTTAATTCCTTTTTATATGTCATATAATCAATATTCTTACCATCAAACAATAATGTTGGATATTGATTATCATTTTTTAAAATACATTCATCAATTTTATCAGTTGGAATTCTAACCATATAATTTGTACCATCTGGATTATAATCAATTATTTCAAATCCAAATTTATTATAAAAATTTAACCCAACAATATTTTTCTTTCGAACATTATAAGATATTATCGATACTCCTGGCATATTTTCTTTTACCATCTTTAATAGATTTACAATTAAATAACTTCCTAATTTTGTTCTTGTTAATCCTTTTCTATTATGAAACCATTCACATTCTAATTGTTGTTGTTCACGATTATATTGCATTGAACGACAATGCGACACAGGTAATCCACCCAATCGTACATACATATGAATTAATTCATCTTCTTCTTTTATATCAATTTTTAGATCATCAAAATTTGTAATTAAAACAAATTTTATAAATTGGTCCAAAAAATTAGAATTATCATCTTTATATGTAAAAGCATATTTTATTGCATCTCTAAAATAATCTATTCCATATATATTGTATTTTTCATAGAGATAAGTTATAAAACTATTAAATTCTTGTTCTTGTTCAAAACTCAAGGTATAGTTTTGTCTAAAAGCATCAGAATTCATTTGTTCTAGGTTAAAATTTGAATATATTTCATTATAAATTACTTGTTGTTCATAATCAGTTAATCCCAAATTTTTTATAAAAGATAATAAACTATCTATTTTATTTTTGAGTTTTGAATTTATTTTATTTTCCATTATATTTCCCCTCTATATAATTTTATTTATTAATTCTATTAATTCCGGTATTTGATATATTCTATGGTATCCATCAAAATGATTATAACCTTTTAAATATACATCTTTAGAGTTTGTATCATTAATGAATCTTGTGAATTTTTCTTTATTATTATCATCTTCATCAGAATGAAAACAAACAATATCTTTTATATTATTTCTAACATATTCAAAATCTATTTTTTTTAAATATGATTGTTTTTTAACATTAACAATATAATCAGTTCTATTAGATGGATATTCATATACAGCACCTGGTGCAACAGCAATATAAGATTTAGGAATATAATTCATCTCTCTTGAAAATCTTATAAAGTATGGATTACCTATTGAATGAGCAATTACAACACTATTTTCATTTAATTTACCATTATCAATATATTCTTTTAAAATACTTTTAAATTTTTCATAACTAGATTCTGCTCTTATTGGGAAAGAAGGTAAATATACATCTATTCCTTTTTCTTCAAATTTACTTTTAACATCTAATCCCCACATATCTAAAGTATCTCCATTTAATGAATGTAATACAAAGATATTAGATTGATTATTCTTTTTAGCAGTTTCTAATTCCAATATATCTAAAAACTCTTGATTCATTGCAACTGCATGGAATCCACTTTTACTACATATACTTGCTCCAGCCATTTTACAAATAAACATACCTGGTTCATAATCCCATGGTTTATCGCTTCTAAATACTGCACCATGTATTCTACCACTTGCAACGAATGTCATAGAAACACATACTCCACCAAATATTCTTTTATTTGATGAATATTGTTCTAATCTTTTGAAACAAGAAAGAGTATTATTACCATCTATTGCATATAAAGCTTTTTTAATAGGAACTTCATTTACATGAATTTTTTTATCGTTTAAATATGCACCTGTTTCATCAGCATAATAAAACTCATTAATTCTAGGTAAACTAACTACACTTGCAATTGTTTTACCATTTTTTACACAAGCAATTTGAATAGCCCATAAAGGAACATTATTAGCAAAATTAATTGTTCCATCTATTGGATCAATAATAAAGCAATTTTCTGTTACTTGATTATTTGTATTAAACTCTTCACTTACTATATCAAAATCAGGATAATTCTTTTTGATTTCATTAATTAAATATTTTTCTATCTCAATATCTAAATTAGTAACTAAATCACCTTCAGTTCCCTTATCACTAATTACAAAATGTTTTTCAGATAGTTTATTTGCTTCTTTTACTATTCGTTTTAAAAATTCTATTTCTGTCATTTTATCATTCCTTACAAATCATATTTTTTAATTTCTGTATTGCCTAATCCTAGATTAAGAAATTTACCATCTTTTGGAATACCATTAAAATATGCATAAAAAGCTTTCGATACTCCACTATGTGCAACTATTAAAATACTTTTATATTCTTTCGTTTTTAACTCATTTAAAAATTCTTCAACTCGTTTAAATAAATCTGGGATGCTTTCTTCTGTCCCATATTTAATATCGGTATAGAAATTCCAATATTCTTCTCTATCAGTAACTTCAATAGATTGTCCCTCTAAAGAACCATGTTTTCTTTCCTGAATTCTATCATCTAATAAAATTTCTTTATTATTTACATTTATTATTTCAGCAGTATGTTTTGCTCTTAATAATGGTGATGAAATAACTATATCATAATCAATTTCTTTTATTTTTTTACTTAATTCTCTTGCTTGTTATATCCCAACATTATTTAAATCCTCATGTTTGTAATTATAAATTTTATTAACATTAGAATTACATTGTCCATGTCTAACTAAATATATTTTCATATTATCCACTCATTTCTTAATGTTATCAATTATTTTTTTTGAACACAAATATGGTTTAGAATTAATACCATATCTATTTTTAATATCTTCTAGTCTTCTTTCATATCCTACATCATTACCATATTTATCAATTTGCATATCTGCCATATTCAAAATTGTTAAAAACAATGAAAAATAATTTGAATCAGGATTACCATGATAGTAGACTTCTTTCCAATATTTATAACCATTACTTTTTAATATATTTCCACCAATAATGTTATGATTAAATCCATTATTAGAAAACTCATAACCTATATCATGATTAAATCCAAGCACAAATAATTCTTGTAATTCTTTCTTATCTAAATTATAAGTTTTACCTATTTCAATCATTTTTCTTGCAACTGATATAGAATGTTTTAATCTATCATTATCCATACTTAAATATCCTAAACAATTTTATCTTTACCTATTAATCTAGCGAGATTATTAATATAAACATCATGTAATTCTACACTTTCATGACTCATACAATAATCTTTTAATATATATACATTATAATTGTTTTCAAATAAGTCTAATGCAGTTTTTGAAACACAAGCATCTGTATCAAATCCACATAAATAAATTTCTTCTATATTGTTTTCTAGTAGATATTTCTTTAATTCATCACTTAAGCAAGAATATATTTTTTTATCAAAAATCTTATAACCTTTTGTATCAATAACTATTTCTTGTTCTTCTTCAGTTAGACAACCATTATATTTTAATTTTTTATACCAATTGCTATCTATATAATTTAGAAATCTAGTAAATGCTATGTACTCAAATTTATTCTCGTTAATTAATTCTTCTATCTTTAATAATATAGGTTTTGTATTTTCATTTATAAAATCTTTTTGAGCATCAATAACTAATAATAACTTATTCATTCAATTCTCCCTATTTAGTTTTCTTTTTTACTAATACAAATGCAGTAGTAGCATCATTACTATTTATAGCTGAATCAGAAGTTTCAACTTTTTCTTTTCTATATAATTTAGTATACGAAAACGAATCTAAAAAACTTTCTATTTCTTCATTTGTTTGATAACTCATATACAAAACATTTTTACCATTTTCATTTAGATAAGGTTCATCTGTCATTCCTTCACCTTTTCCAATTTGATAAGTAAAAAGAAAAATTCCATTATTTTTTAAAACATCATATACATCAGATAACAATTGTTTTAAATCTTCTATTGGTAAATGAAACAATGAATATACAGCAAATACTGCATCTAATGAATTATTAGCAAAATATTTTTTTAAATTAACCATATCATCTACAATACATGGAAACTCTCCATGTAGTTTATATGCATAATTTCTCATTTCTTTTGAAAAGTCTAACCCTATATACTCATGCCCTCTTTCATTAAAGTATGAATATGTTCTTCCAGACCCTGCCCCCAAATCTAAAATTTTTGCGTTTTCTTTCAAGTGTTTTTCAAATTCTTCATAAACATCTAAATCTTCTATGTATGTTCCAAACTCATCACTATAGTGTTTTGCAATTAAATCATAATTTTTTTTAACACTTTCTCTTTTTTGTTGTGATGTAATGTTATTCATTTAGTTGCCTCCTTCGCAAATATTATTATCTTTTATATATTTACATAGTTCTTTAAATAATTCATTATAATTATTTAAATCATATTCAATAAATAAATCAGATAAGTTCTTAGCACCGTTTTCTAGTGCTTTCTTATTCCATTCTGTTTCAAGTAACACTTTATTTTTTTCATCATAAATATCAGTAAAACCTTTTTCATCATATATTTTAGATTGTAAATCTGCTTCTAACTTATCACAATAAAACGCAAACAATGATTCTTTAGAAATATGTGAATTAAATTCATCAATTAGTAGTTCATATTCTTCAGATTTTATTAAATCTTTTAATATAGTTTTAATCGCATTTTTACCTTGTTCTATTTTTTCATTATCGGAAACATTATCATAAGGCGTTATATCACCTATAATAACTTCTTCTAGTTCATGTAATACTAACATCTTTAATACTTTATTTAAATCTATATCAACTTTAAATTCAGAATCAATAGCAATAGCTAAGATACATGTTCCATAAATATGTTCTGCTACACTTTCTAATCTTTTTTTTTGAAACATTCCATAATTTCCAACCACTTCTAATTTTATCTTTTAAAGAAGTTGCTAAGACATAAAAGTTAATAGCATTTTTAATATTATTATTATTCATTTTTACCACCTGTTTTTCTTACTTATTACTCACAAAAATATAAATTACAAATATTATTATATCTTTCTAACAATTCGTTCTTATCTAACTTTTCATTAAACAATTTTTTCATTTCTAGATAATACCATTTATTCATTTCATAGGTTGTTGATAAAGTCGCTAGTGCATCTTTCCCTTTTTCTTTCCATAAATCATAATCAGATAAAAGATTATGTAGTTTATCTGCTACTTCTATTAAAATAATTTCATTATTTTGAATAGATAAACGATTAATAAATTCTTTTTTTCTTTCCTTAAAATCCTCAATGTCTTGATTTTCTGATAACACCAAAACATTATCGGCAATAGTTTTTCCAAACTTATTTAGTATATCTTCATATTGATAATTAGTATCTTCTATAATGTCATGTAATAATCCACTAATAACAATATCTTCACTACATCCAATGTTTTTTAACATAAATCCAACAGATATGCTATGAAAGGATAAATCAATATTTTCTTTAATTCGTTTCTTATTTTCAAATGCTTTAATAACAAATTTAATTGCTTGTTCTTCTTTTGAATACATAATTACATCTCACTTTCAAAAAAATATTGTAATTATAAATCATCCTCATCAATTAATGGAATTATATCAATAGCAGGTTCTTCATAAGGATGAACTTTTCTTAATTCCTTAATTACAGTTTTTACTTTTTCAAAATTACATACTACTTCTAATTTTTCTTCTTCAACATATTCTAATCTATTGTTTTCTCCTATATAAGGATTAGCATCCTCATTAGGTTTAAATGTTCCAATACATTTAGAAGACATTGAACAATGTGTATAATTACCTATAATACCTGCTCCTGCTTCACATAAAGCAATTCTTACTTCATCTACATTATCTATTGGTACAGTTACTATTATTTTTACTCTATTAATATTTATATTCATAACTTTTTACACCTTCCTGTCATATATACAATGTTTATCTATAATTTTATAAGGTTCTTTTTCTCTTAAAATTTTTCTTTCTTCCTTACTAAGTTTTAATGTTTTTTCTGCAAAATCCATGTGCAACATTCCAAATAAATGATCATACTCATGAGAAATTACTGTTGCAATAAAACCTTTAAAATTTGATTTTTGATATTCAAAATTTTTATCAAAATATTCAACAGTTATTTCATATGGTCTTTTAACATAACAAGTATTATCTAAACAAGATGCACATGCTTCCCAAAAATATGTTTCACCTTTTTGTTCTATTATTTTAGGATTTAGCATTATAATTTTTTCATTATGATTTACATCTTCTACCTTTGATGGTTCAGTACATTTTATATATATTATTTTCTTTGGAATACCTATTTGTATTGAAGCCAATGCAAAAAGTTGTTTATTTTTACAATAATCAAATAAATATTTAATATTATTATCTAATTCTAAATCATCAAATTTAACATCTAAAGATTCTTGTCTTAAAAATTGTTCATCTTCTTTAATTGTTTTTATATTTAACATTATTATTATTACCTCCTATAAATTAAGTATTATTACAATAAAATTATACCATATTTATTGAATATTCCATAATTATTGGATAATAATTATACAAACATTTAATATTTTTAGATATATTTAATTAAAATACTGTCTAAGGAAAATCATTATTTTTTAATATAATATATATAAATTTAAAAACAAGACTTCCACAACTATGTGCAAAAGTCTTGTTCAACAATCTTATATTATCTTTAACCCGAATGTTTTCACATTGATTTGACGAGTTAAATTCATTCAAATGAATGAGAACTACTCCCTTTCAACGAATAAAATTATACCACATTTAGACGTTTTTGTCAAAAATGACTATTTACCTCAAACTATATAAACATAAATGTAAAATATATATTAAATCAATTCAAATTTTATTCCTATTACATCATGACTTTTTACATTGTCTATTCCAAATATTTCTCCTAATAATTCCTCAGCTTGTTCTATTGGATAATTATACATAATTAGTTCAGAATCAACATCATTTAATAATTCAGTAATATTTTTATATTTTAATAATGCTGTAACTTGTACTCTTAATTTAAGGTTATCATCATCTAAAACATTAAATGTAATATAATCCCCTATATTTATCTTACTGGATTTTTCATTATACAATCTTATTTCTATTTTTTTCTTTCCGCTAATCATCCATTCATATACATCTTTTGTTATTGTGTATTCGTATTCCATAATAATACCTACTTTCTAATTCTATACAATTTAAATATACACAATATTAAAAGTATTTTCAATATTTCAAAAGAATTCTATAAATTATAATATAAAAGTCATCAAAATTTTTTTAAACATTTTAAAAAAAATCAAATATATAATAAAAAAAGAATATATTTTTAAACATATCCTAAAAATTAATAAAACACTATAATTTATTGATATAATCCCAAACTTAATTTGTTTTTTTTAAAAGTTTAGTACTTTTGTGTGTCATAACATAAACCCCATCACTGTTTTTTAAAATAATTTGTTCATGATTATTAGCTTTGTTCGTTAAACTTACTCTATATTGATCATCCTTTTTATAGGATACTTCAACATTATAAGAATATACATCTTCATTGTTTATTATCTGCATTTCTCCTTCTAAATAATATCCATTGGTTTTATCAATTGAATTTGATAAATCACTTACAATATTCTCTTTATTAACTTTACCACATCCAACTAGCAAAATTGTACATAATAAGAATATTGATAAAACATATTTTTTCATTTTCTCACCTCATATTTTTGTTTTCAATAAATTATATGGATTAAAATGTTATTTATTCATGTATAAAATAAAAAAAACTGCAAAACATATTAGTGAATATTAAGTGAGGAGGAAAATCATGAATACATTACAAAAATTATGCCTTGGTTTAACAATTGTTGGTGCTTTAAACTGGGGATTAGTAGGATTATTTCAATTTGATCTAGTTGCATCAATTTTTGGTGGAACTGAAGAAATTCTTACAAGAGTTATTTATACATTAGTTGGTATAGCTGGTATAATTAACATTGGTTTACTATTCCAAGATTTAGATTAAAAAGATTGCTTGCAGTAATCTTTTTATTTTGTTATAATTTATCTATATAA
Organism: Bacilli bacterium; assembly: GCA_017435465.1. Taxonomy (GTDB): domain Bacteria; phylum Bacillota_I; class Bacilli_A; order RF39; family UBA660; genus JAFSEX01. Next base: position 71,705 of record JAFSEX010000032.1, on the reverse strand, counting down.
GAAAGAGTGTGATATAGATGAGTTCATTTTTATTAATTTTACTTTTACTTATTATTATAGTTGGCTTAATTTTGGTTTATTATGTAATAATTTACAATAATTATCAAGAATATATAATAAGAATCAATGAAGTAGAAAGTTTTATTGATAATAGCATTAGGGATAAATTTGATTTGTTAAGTAAATCAATTAATGTTATAAAAGGAAATGTTGAAATTGAAGAGGAAATATTTCCAGATATAATAAAATTAAGATCTAGAAAATTATCAAGTTTTGATTTGGATAGACAATTAGTTGATTCAATGAATGAATTTTCCAGAATAAAAGAAGAATATAGAGAACTTAAAAAAAGTGATGCATTTAATGAAATTGACGGTAAATTAAAAGAAATAGAGGAAAACTTAATTGCCTATAAAGAATATTATAACGAAAATATCACAAAATATAATAGATTAATAAGAAATTTCCCAACTAATATAATTGGAAAACTTTCTAAATATAAAGAAAAAACTTTCTTTGATGGAAAAGATATGATGGATGATATTGATAATGATTTTAAATTATAAAAACTTCTAAAAAATTTAGAAGTTTTTTAATTATACTTTCTAATTAAGGAAGCTTTTTTATTTTTTAAACTATTTTTAACATTTAAAATTCTTTGATTTTTAGAACCACGATATTTTAAAGCTAAACTTTTTTGTTCTAAAATAAATTTACCATCTATTAGTACATCAATATAATCTAAAAATTCTTTTATATTAGGATTAGTATCACACATAGAAAGTAATTCTTCAAAGGTAAAACCAGTATAACACCAAACATTTAATTTTAATTTTTTTGCATATTTTGCAATTTCAGCACAAGAACTTGCTTGAAACATTGGATCACCACCAGAAAAAGTGATTCCATCATGCATTTCTAAATTATCTAATTCTTTTTTTATGTTTTCAATGTCTACTTTTATTCCTTTTGAAAAATCATGTGTATCAGGATTATGACAACCAAAGCAGTTATGTGAACAACCTTGGGTCCATATAACTGCTCTGATACCTGCACCATCAACTATACTATCTTTTTGAATATCACGTGCTAAATTTATAGTCATTTTAATTATCCATGTTTTACTCTATCGTGTACTTCAGCAGTTTTAGCGTTATTAAAACGATCTACAGTTCCTACTAAATATCCAGTAATTCTTCTGATTCTTTCAAATCCAACGCCTTCCCCTACTGTTCTTTTTGAAGTTTCTTTTACTTCTACTTCTTTTTTATCTTTCATAATTTTTATTCCTTTCTATATTATTTACATTCACAATCTACATTGTGTAATTGTTCTAAAGTTATACCTTCACCTTCGCGACGTCCACATCCAGGACATACATCTTTTATAATTCCAACATATCCACATACTGGGTCTCTATCAACAGGATGGTTAATAGCTGCATATCCCATATTATTTTCTTTCATTAATCTTACAACTTTTTCAAATGCTTCTAAGTTTTCACTTGGATCTCCATCAAGTTCAATATATGAAATATGACCAGCATTTGTTAACTCATGATATGGAGCTTCAATTTTTATTTTATTAGCAATAGTTATATTATAATATACTGGTACGTGGAATGAGTTTGTATAATATAATCTATCAGTTACACCTTTTATTGAACCATAAATTGCTTTATCAATATTTGTAAATCTACCTGATAATCCTTCTGCAGGTGTTGCAAGTAAAGTAAAGTTTAAATTATATTTTTCTGTGTATTCATCACATACTTTTCTCATATGTGAAATAATTTCATAACCTAATTTTCTTGCTTTTTCACTTTCTCCATGATGTTCACCAATTAAAGCTTTTAAACATTCAGCAAGTCCAATAAATCCAATACTTAATGTACCATGTTTTAATACTTTTCTTAATTTATCAGTTGGTTTTAATTTATCAGAATCCATCCAAATTCCTTGTCCTAATAAGAATGGGAAATTATAGATTCTTCTATTACATTGAATTTCAAATCTTTCTAATAATTGATCTTTTACTAGTTCCATTAATTCATCTAATTCTTTATAGAATCCATCTAAATCTGTTTTAGAATCTTCTAATACAATCCCGTGTTTAATACCTAATCTAACAAGGTTTATAGAAGTGAATGATAAGTTACCACGTCCTGGAGTTACTGATTTATTAGGATCAACACTGTTTCCTAAAACTCTAGTACGACATCCCATATATCCTACTTCTGTTCTATAATCCCCCTCTTTATAATATTGTTTATTAAATGGAGAATCTATAAATGAGAAGTTAGGAAATAAACGTTTTGCTGATACTTTACATGACAATTTAAATAAATCATAGTTTGGATCTTTTTTATTGTAGTTAACTCCTTCTTTTACTTTAAAGATTGATATAGGGAATATTGGTGTTTCATTATGTCCAAGTCCAGCATCTACAGCAAGTAAATAATTTTTTGATACCATTCTACCTTCAGGAGAAATATCTGTTCCAAAGTTAATTGAACTAAATGGCACTTGTGCTCCTGCTCTTGAATGCATTGTATTTAAATTATGTACAAATGCTTCCATTGCTTGATATGTGATTTTATTAGTTTTTTGTAATGCTTTATCATAAGCCATTTGAACTAATCTTTTTAATTCTTCACTATTTTTAATTACTTTATTAAAAATTGTTAAATCAACTTCAATACTTTCTAATTTATCTACTTCTTTATATAAATTATTTGTGTTTACAAAAGTATTAAATCCAGAAAAATCTAGTAAATCAGTTAATGTTTGTTTAAATTGTTTTTTAAATGTTTTCAATACACCTGGTGCCATATAATAATCAAATGCTGGTATACTTTGTCCACCATGTTGATCATTTTGATCTGATTGAACTGCAATTGCAGCAAGTGCAGAATATGACATAATATCATTTGGTTCTCTTAAATGACCATGCCCTGTTGAAAAGCCACCTTTAAATAATTTTTCTAAATCTATTTGCATACATGTTGTTGTACCCATTGGTAAGAAGTCCATATCATGAATATGAATATATCCTTCATCATGCGCTTCTGCAAACTCATTTTTCATTAAATAAGATTTAGCAAATTCTTTTGATACTGTACTTCCGTATTGAAGCATTGTACCCATAGCAGTATCACCATCAACATTTGCATTTTCTCTTTTTGTATCATCTTCACTCGCACTTTTTAATCCAAGTCCTTCAAGAGTTTTTAAGAATTTATGTCTTTTTTTATCATCCATAAACATTTCTCTTGATTGTGTTCTTCTATCTCTATATGCTGAGAATGATTCATAAACATCTTGATATTTGTTTTTTTGTAATTCTGTTTCAATAATATCTTGAATTTCTTCAATTTTAATTTTTTCTTTATCTTTATAATTTTTTTCGATGTTTTTTAATACTGCATGATAAACTTTTTGAATATCTTTTGAACTATATTTTAATTCATCAATTTCATCAGATACTTCTACACTATCAAATCCCTTTTTTATCGCAACAGCTATTTTTTCGCCGTCAAAATCTACTTTTTTTCCATTTCTTTTTACAACTTTTATATCAAAGTCTAACTCTGTATAAGTCATAATTACTACCTCCCTATCATCTACAAATTATTACAAATTCATTGTATCACTAAAAATATAATACGTCAATACATATACGAACTTTTGTTTGATAAAATAAAAGATTATCGTTTATAGAATAATCTTCATTTAATTAAATTCTTTTTTTACTTTATTTAATAAATTTTTTCTCATATCTTTTAATATATAATCTATAACCTCAAAAGATATTTCTCTTTGATTTTTATTAGTTGTATCAAACAATTTAAAATTAATTTTTTCAATACTAGCTAATTTTTCCATATTTAATAATGATTTATTATATTCTTCTACATTTGTTTCATTCAGAAAATTTCTTTTTTCTAAAGACAAATTAGCAGTATAATCTCTTTTTAGAACAGTTATACTATCTGTATATGTAGCTATAACTATATCTATTTTTTCTTTAATTAATGGAATATATTTATTCTTATAATTATTATATTCTTCTATACTCATTCCATTTTTTAAAACCAATCTATCAACCCAAATTAATCTATCAAATAATGACCTATCGATTATAATAATATCTGGATTTTTATTTATAGATTCTTCTAATTGTTTTAATACATATTTTGGAATTTCTGTATTAACTACATTTTTATATTTATCCTTTAATGTTGGATATATTTCTTTTTTATATTTTTCTGATGTTGTAAATTCTTCTAATACTTCAACTGAAAATCCTTTTTTCTTAAAGAAATCTTTCAAGTTATTAATTAAACTAGTTTTACCAGTTCTTGGAGTTCCTGTAAATTCTATTACATATGGATTTTGCTTATATAATACTTTTTTTAATTTATAAACTTCTTCTTTTCTATAATGAATTTTTTTCAATTTTTGATATTCATCTAGATTATCTTTAAAAATAACGTTTTTTACATAATCATCATCTTTTTTATCATCAAAAATATAATCAATTAATTCTTTTAATCTAACAAACATAGGATGATTTTCATCCTCACTAAATATTAAACTATTATATACTTCCTCATAATACCATTTTTGTTTATCAAAACCTCTTTTAAATGATGAAAAATCATATTCACCTTTGATTTCAAACAATATTCTCAAATCTTCTAGATTACTAATTTTATCTGCACATATTACTACCTTATGTCTTAAATCTAATTTTTTGGTTTCTTTTATAGTGTGTTTTTTTCTTTCTTCCCAAGATAAACTTTTATCAGGCTCACTTGCGCCATTAACTAGGGATGCTATATCATCACCAAATTTATTTTTAATATCATTAATTTCATATGAAGTATCTTCAACCACATCATGTAAATAACCAGCTGCGATAACATTTTCATCAAATCCATATTGTTTTAAAATTTGTGCAACATTTATTGGATGAATTATCATTGGTTTTTCAGGATCACTTTTTCTAATTTGTCCTTTATGAGCTAATATCGCAAACTCTCTAGCTTTTAATTCAATATTCATAATTAATCTTTTATCTCCCAATTAATTTCTTTAATATTATTTTTTCTTAAAAATTCATTCGTTTTAGAAAATGGTTTAGTTCCAAAAAAACCTTTATATGCTGAAAATGGTGATGGATGTGCAGATTCCACAATATGATGAATTTTATTAGTAATTAAATATTTTTTATTACGTGCAAAACTACCCCACAATATAAATACAACAGGTGTATCTTTTTCATTTATTTTTTTTATTACTTCATCAGTAAATGTTTCCCAGCCTCTATTTTGGTGTGATGCTGGTTTATCTTTTTCAACAGTTAAAACCGCATTTAAAAGCATAACACCTTCCTTTGTCCAAGAAACAAGATTACCATTTTTAGGCTCATCAATTCCCAAATCATCTTTTAATTCTTTAAAAATGTTTTTTAGTGATGGAGGCTTAGTCATTCCATCTAAAACCGAAAAAGAAAGTCCATGTGCTTCACCCATTCCATGATATGGATCTTGACCAATAATAACCACTTTAACATCATCATAATCTGTATATTTTAAAGCATTAAAAATATTTGGATAATATGGATATATTATTTTTGTATTATATTCATTTTTCACAAATTCCATTAAGTCTTTAAAATATTGTTTATCAAATTCATCCTTTAAAATTATATCCCACTTATTACCTATCATATACTTCACCATTTAAATTGTATCATATTTTTAATTATCTTTATAGTTTTTAACTTCTTTTATTATATCTTTTCTTAAATAAAATATAGAAATTATATTAATTATTCCAAGAACCGCTACAAATATATCTACAAAATTCCATAGTATATTTGAAGATACTACACTACTAATTAATAACATAAATAAAGTAACTACTTTTAAAATAAAAGTATATTTATCATTTTTAACTAAAAACTTTAAATTAGATTCACCATAATAATAACCAGCAACAATAGTAGAAAAAGCAAATAATACAATAGATATTATAACCGTAAGATTGCCTAACTTTCCAATAAAAAATGAAAATGCATAATTAGTTATTTCTATACCATTTATATCATTTAATATAAGTGTATTATAATTTGATAATATAATTACAAATGCAGTTATAGTACAAATAACTAATGTTGTAAAATATATTCCTAAAACCTGTAATAAACCTTGTTTAACTGGATTATCATTAGAAATTGCAGATGCTATGGCACCAGTTCCAATACCTGCTTCATTTGAAAATATTCCTCTTTGAAGTCCAATTATAAATGTACTAAAAATACCCATTCCTAGAGCCTTAAAATTAAAAGCGTGTTTTACAATTCCAACAATAACATTAGGTATTTTATCAATATTAATTCCAATTATAAATAAAGATATTAATATAAAAATTAAAGACATAATAGGAACTAATGCGCTAGTAACTTTTGCGATACCTTTAACTCCACTAAAAATAATGAGTGAAGTAACAAGTGTAATTATTATTCCAATTATTATAGGTTCGATAGATATTACATCTGTAATTGATTTAGTTATAGTATTTGATTGGATAGATAAAAAACCAAATATATAAGTTATTATAATTAAGAAAGCATATAGATTTGATAACTTTTTTTTCTTTAATCCATAATTAATATAATATGATGGACCACCAACATATATATCATTGTCTTTTTTATGATATAAAACTCCTAATACGCTTTCTGAGAATGCGTTAGGTGCACAAATAAGTGCAGTTACCCACATCCAAAAAATTGTTCCTATACCACCAATATAAATAGATAGTGCAACCCCAGCAAGGGATCCCACCCCAATCCTACCAGCAAGAGCCATAGTTAAAGTTTCAAAAGGACTAATTGTATTATCATTATTACTTTTTTTCAAACTCTTAAATATATCTTTAAATCTAAATTGAATACCATTTAATTTAAAAGTAAAATATATCCCACTATAAATCATTAATATAGTAGTAATAGACCATAAGATTTTATTTATAAACAAAATATCACCCATTTAAAACTATTCATTTAAATGAGTGATAATACTTTATTTATAATATTTCTTAAATTTAACAAATTGATTAATATATTTTAATGTAAATCTTATTAATCTTTTAAATCCTAAATCCTTTTTATAGAATATGGAATTACATGTTTTTTTCCCTTTAACTAATTTTTTGACAATTTTTAACTTTTCTTTATCCTTAACATATTTATAAACTATACCCATTGGTATCATATGCCAAAAGTATGGTTCCTTAACAAGTTTTAAATCCATTTTTTTATCATATATATAATCATCAACAATATATTTTGCTACATTGTTTCCACTCCCTGTAACTCTATAATGACTTCTTCCTTGACGAATATTTATTTCAAATATTTTTAGTTTTCCATCTCTACTATCATATTTTAAATCACAATCTGCCCAACCAGAATATTTAATTCCTTCTAATACTTCTTTTACTTTCATCATGATTTCTTCATTATAAACAGTAAGTGTTGCTGCATTACTTCCAATACCTTGTGGAGTATGTTCTTCTAATAATACATTTCCTAAATTCATAAGTTTTACTCTATGATCTTTACCAACATAAACATGTAAATCATACATGCATTCATCTTTTCCTGGAATAATATCTTGAATAATCATATTGCCTTTGTATCCCGCATTATAAATTTTATCAAGTGTATTAATTAATTCTTCTCTATTATTAATTTTGAAAACTTTATATTGATTTTCAAATGGAGCTCTCCAATATTCTACACTATCAGATGGTTTTAAAATAACAGGAAAATCAAAATCCAATTTAAAATTCTTTTTAGTTTTTTTAGTATATACAAATGTTTTAGGATAATCTAATTTATATTTTTCACATAATTCATAAAATGTTTCTTTTAAAACAATATTATCTAATATTTCTTTATCAGTATAAGGAACTATAAATTTTTCTTTTAATTTTTCTTTGTTTTCAACTATTAACCTTACATAATGGTCTGCGCAACCGATTAAAAGTAATTTAATATCTTTCTCATTTTTTTTATATCTATTATATATTTCATCTAATTTTTTTAAGAAAACATCTGTTTCATTCATATGTTTTTCTTCTTCATAAATTAAAATTTTTGAATCTTTAATAATACCAGAATCATTTCTAGCAATAACTAAAGATTTAATTCCATATTCCTCATGGAATGCTCTTGCCATACTATAAACATTAATATCACTAGCAAGTAATATTGGTTGAAATTTAATTTCTTTCATATATATTCACCTTCTATTTTTAATCTTGATTACGTTATTAGTATATAACAATTAAATAAACCTAGTCAAGAAAAAAAGTTTTAAGGTTAATTCTTAAAACTTTATTTATGATATGATTCATTATTTAATATTTTAAAACTTCTATATATTTGTTCTAATAATAATACTCTAAATAATTGATGAGGAAAAGTTAATTTTGAAAATGATAATTTATAATTTGATAAATTTTTAATATCTTCATGTAATCCACATGAACCACCAATTATAAAAGTAATATTACTATTTTCATTTGTAAATATATTATCAATTTTATTTGATAACTCAATTGAATTTAATTCTTTTCCATCAATATCTAAAACTATATTATAATCTTTTAAATTAATAACTTTTAATAGTTTTTCTTTTTCTTTATTTAAAGTAATACTAGCATTATCTGTTGCTTCATCTGATAGTTCAACTATTTCTAATTTAGAATATTTAGATATTCTTTTACTATATTCGTTAATCGCATCAATTAAATATTTTTCTTTTATTTTACCAATACATATTATCTTTATCATACTAAACCTCTATTAAAATACTTTCTTTTTGTTTAGCAACCATTATATTATCTATTTTTTTCTTTTCTTTATTTAGTGCATTATCTAAACTTTCTAATGCTTTATCTTCAGTATTATTATCTTCTGATAAATGGGCTAAAACAATGTGAGATGTATTATTACCTACTAATTTTGATAAATAATATGAACTATCTTTATTTGATAAATGGCCCCTATCTCCTAATATTCTTTGTTTTAAATAATGTGGATATTTTCCATCAATTAACATTTCTAAATCATGGTTGCTTTCAAAAATATAAATATTTTTATTATAAATATCTTTAAAATATTTTTTATTTATATATCCAGTATCTGTTATATAAACTACTTCCTTATCCCCTTTAATTATAAATCCCATAGAATCATTTGTATCATGTGATGTTTTAATTATATTAAGTTCTATATCATTCATTATTATCTTATCTTCTTCAACAAAAATGTGGTTATCAAAATTTATTTCTAATTCGTCATACATAATTTTGGATAAATAAATTGGCACTTGATGTTTTTTAACAAATGTTTTTAATCCACCAACATGATCTATATGAGTATGAGTTATAAATATAGCATCTAGTTCATCTACTTCTATTCCAATACTCTTTAATTTTTTATCTAAAGATAGAGCAGAAATTCCAATATCTATTAATATTTTTGTATTTTTATATTCTATATATGTAGAATTTCCTTTTGAACCACTAGCTAAAACTAATATTTTCATTTTTGTCCTCTTAAATATGGTAATGGATTATGTGATGTTCCGCCTTGGTATGGTGCTCCACCTGTCCAAATTTCAAAGTGTAAATGTGTACCAGTTGATCTACCTGTATTACCCATAAGTCCAATTGTTTGACCACGCGCAACTGTTTGACCGACACTAACATTTATTTTTGACATATGCCCATATGCAGTATGGTATCCATTGTTATGATTTATATATACATAATTACCTAAGGTTGAATGATATCCAGCTTTTGTTACAACACCATTATTTGAAGCAAATATTGGAGAACCATGACCCGTACCAGCAATATCAACACCGGCATGTAATCTTCCCCAGCGCCATCCATAGTTACTTGAAATTGTATAACCTTGAATAGTAGGCCATCCCCAACTTCCTGTATCCCCAACTGTTGGAATAACTTTTCCACCTTTAACTTGGATTTCATTTATAGAAGGTTTTAAATTTTGAGTAGTAACCCCAACAACTGTTACAAGTTCACCATTTACATATTTTTCTTTTTTAGTGATACGGTCTAGACCATCTTCACCTTTTTGTAAAGTATAATTTGTTCCAATTGTTACAGTATTATCATATTTAATTTCAGTTTGATATGATTTTACTTGATCTTCAACAACGTGCTTTTCAACAATTAAACTAAATTGTGGATTAATTAATCCAATTACCACTTCTTGTCCTTGGAATAATAAATTGTTTTCATCAGTAAATTCTGGGTTAGCAATTAAAAATTCTTCTGGACTTAATTTATTATCAAACGCCACTTGAGAAATTGTATCTCCAGCTTTAACAGTATATGTAGCTTGCTTTTCAGTTGTACCAAATAATAAATATTTTGTTAAATCTTCTTGATTTAGAAAAATATCGTTATCTACAGAAATTAAATCTTCTTTAATTGTTATATCTTCTTCGAGTTCAACATTTTCAATAATACTTCCAGTATCTTTTATTTGAACTTGATTATTATCTAGATACAATTGATATTGTTCAGCATCCACAAATGTACTTATACTTTTTTCCATCGCATTAGTAAATACTTTTTTATCTAGAGTATAAAGTGTCAAATCTTTTTCTTCAGATTTGATAGTAATGACAAATCCTTTTACAGTGAAAGGTTGTTTATTGTTAATCTTATTGTAAATCTCATCCACTTTTTGTACTTTGTTGCCAAAAGTTCTATAAGGTCTTATATCTAATCCTTTTGGAGCATATACAGTATCAACCTTAAATTTATTTTTTAATATTGATTGTTGCTTGTCAATATAATTTTCCAATTCTTCTTTTGAATTTACAATTCCAACTTCACTTCCATCTAGATAAACTTGAAATACATTTTGAATTTCATCTTTAGATTTGGATGTAAATCCTGTTACAAATAAAACACTTAATAACAAAACCCCTGAAACAATAAAAGGTATAGCTTTTAGTTGTTTACTCATTGATATCCTCCTCATCTACTTCTTTTTTATAATTTGTAAATGTTGATACATTACGTTTAAATAATAACTCAATTGTATCAGTTGCACCATTACGGTGTTTAGCGATTATTAATTCACTTAGTGAAATATCTGGGTGTATTGCAGCTTTTTTATTATAATAATCATCTCTATATAAGAAACCAACAATATCAGCATCTTGTTCTATTGATCCAGATTCCCTTAAGTCACTCATTATTGGTCTTTTATCATCACGAAGTTCAACTGCACGTGATAATTGGGCAAGCGCAATAACTGGAACATTTAATTCTAGTGCCATTGTTTTTAATAATCTTGAGATTTCTGATACTTCTTGTTGACGGTTTCCAGCATAACGTGCTGAACCTGTTAATAGCTGTAAGTAGTCGATGATAACTATTCCAAGACCTTCATCAGAACTTGCTAGTCTTCTACATTTAGCACGTATTTCACTTGCAGTAATACCTGGGGTATCATCTATATACATTTTAGCATCTGCTAAAGCTCTTACTGCTTCATTAACACCTTCCCAATCTTTGGCATCAAAATTTCCGGTTCTGATTTTATTACCTTCAATTTGTCCAATAGATGAAATCATACGCATTGCAAGTTGTTCGGCGCTCATTTCCAAGTTGAATAAGGCAACTGTTTTACCCGAATTTATTGCAATATTGGTTGCTAAGTTAAGTGCAAAAGCTGTTTTTCCCATCGCAGGACGAGCCGCAAGTACAATAAATTCACTGCCATGTAATCCTGATGTTAGATTATCAAAATCTGTAAAACCTGTTTCAAGTCCAGTAATATTACCTTCATTTTTAGAAAGTTCTTCTAATATTGATTGTGCGTTTGTAACTACTTGTGCAATACTTTTAAATTCACTTGCTTTTCTGTTTTTAATAACATTTAAAATTTTCTTTTCAGCTTCATCTAAAATTTCATTTGTTGTATCATTGCCATCATAACTTGCAGTTGTAATTTCAGTTGATACATCAATCAATCTTCTAAGTATTGCTTTATCCCTTACTATTTCAATATAGTAATCAACATTTGCAGCAGAAGGAACAGAGTTTACTACTTCAGTTAAATATTCAACCCCACCTATTTTATCTAAATATTTTTTACTATTTAATGCTTCTATTACAGTTGTTAAGTCTATTGGATTTTTTTGATCAGCAAGTTCTTTTATTACTTCGAACATTTTTGCATGACTATCTAAATAGAATAATTCTGGATATAATTCTTCTGTAGCCCTGTTTATCGCATATTTGGATAGAAACATTGACCCAATTACGGACTGTTCAGCTTCTATATTATGAGGTAAAACTCTTTCTTGCATATTTTTTCACCTACTTCTTGTGTTTTTTCTTTTTTATGTAATTTATTAAATCAACGATAATACATGATATAAGTATAAATGTAAATATGATATATGATAAAATTGCAGTTATACCATATCCAAGTCCACACCAATTTTCAGTACAAACTTTTTCTTGGTATGAACAATATATTCCAAATATTAATGGTAATATTGAAGGAATATATTTAAGAAATTTATATTTTAGTATTTTATTTATAAAGTATATACTTACAAAAATTATGATAAAAACAAATATTAAAAATAACCAAAACATAATTATTTTTCCTTATCTACGTGAACTTTTAGAACTGCGATTACATCTTTTCTAAGTTCTAGATTTACATTATGAAATCCTAAACTAGAAATTGGATTATCTAATTTTATTTTCTTTTTATCAATTTTAATTCCATTTTTTGTTAATTCATCATTTATTTGTTTAGTAGAAATACTACCAAATACTTGATCTTGCTTTCCAGTTCTAAGTTTAAACTTAATAGTTAATTTTTCTATTTTTTCTTTAAGTTTTAAATTTTCTTTTTTATCTAATTCATCTTGTGTCTTAGCATTTTTTTGTTCAGTTTCTAATTTTTTCTTACTAGTTTCTGTTAAAGCAACTGCATATCCATTTTTAATTAAGAAATTTTGTGCATATCCTGCTTTAACTTCTTTTATTTCGTCTTTCTTTCCTTGTCCTTTAACATCTTTTAAAAAAATTACTTTCATATTGTACCTCCCCTATCTTACAATTTATCAATAATTTTTAATAAACTTTTTTTTGCTTCTGTAAGCGACGTATTAAACATTTGGCAAGCTGCATCTGTTAAATGTCCACCACCATTTAATTTTTCCATTATTTTTTGTACATTTACATTACCTAGTGATCTTGCACTTATTCCAATAATATTGGAATTAATTTTTCCAATACAAAATGATGCTTCTATATCATCAAATTGTAATAAGCTATCTGCAATTTTAGCTAGTTGATCTTTACTATAGATTTCATTTTTTTTACCTACTGTAATCGCATACACCCCATCAATTATTTCAGTATTAAAAATAATTTTCTGCATTTCTATATATTTACTTAAATCTTCTTTTAATAAATATTGTACTTCTTTTGAAACTGCGCCACTTCTTGTTAAACCAGCTGCAACTTCATGAGTTTTTTCAGTAGTTTTTATAGAGAAATTATTAGTATCTAAAGTTAATCCTGCAAGCATTACAGTTGAAATATAATTTGGAATTTCAATGTCTTGATTTGAAATTATATCAAAAATTATCTCAGTTGTACTTGATGCTTCTTCATCAATATGTTTTTCCAATGTATTACCAATCATGTCTCTTCCCTCAATATGATGATCTATAACGATTATATTTTTAGACATTTTATATATATCTGGATTTTGAGACATTTCTTTTTTATGATGATCCAATACAATAATCAATGTATTATTATCCACTTCAATATTACAAAGTTTTTTAATATCTATATTTAAATTTAATTTTTTAATTTTGTGAAGTGCTCTTTTAACACCTAATTCCGTATTTACTTCATCAATATTTATATATACTTCTTTACTTAGCTTTTCTAAAAAAACATATAAACCAACCGATGCACCCAGGGCATCTAGATCTATTTCGTTATGAGGAACTAATACAATTTTTTCATAATCATTTAAAATATCTATAAATTTTTCATAAAATTTTTGTCTTCTTATTTTCATTGTATCACCCTTGTCATAGATATAAACATTATACTATATATTAAAGAAAAATGAAACCTTAATATCATCCAAAATATAACCATTCCTATTAAAAAATATCCACAATTACTGTGGATTTATCACAATTTTCATTTTCTCTATCAATAGAAACTATTGATAGAACATTTCAAAAGTACACTCATCCACAATAATTGTGGATTATTAATATTTATTGTTAATAATATAGTCTTATTACCTACACGAAAATTCAAAAATAAATACAATATTAATGTAGGAGGTAAATCATGGACGAATATTTTAATTATTTAGATATGAATATGGATATGGATAATGAATTTGTACCTGCATTTCCAAATGATAATATCTATAAAAAAACAATAATTCAAAAAAATGTATATCCAAGCAATATGCAAGGAATGCAAAATATGAATCCACAACAAGGACAACAAAATACATTAGAAAATATACTTAACATTCCAGGTAATCAAAATTGTGGATTATTTAATGATAATGAAGGTTTTATAAGAGGAAATATGTTTCCAAACTTATATGATCCATACAAAAATGAGCGTGTAACTAATGTTATACCAACAAATGAAAGGGATAGACAACTACTAGAAATTCAAAAAGTTGCTTTTGCAATGAAAGATATAAATTTATATTTAGATGTACATCCTGAGGATAGGTGTATGATAAATTTATATAACAGATATTTAGAGCAAAAAAAAGAATTAGTGGAAAGATTTGAAAAAAGATTTGGGCCAATTACTTTAAGAAGTAACGAGTTAAACAATATTCCATGGGCATGGAATATGAATAAATGGCCATGGGAAGGAGATAGATAAAATGTGGGCATATGAAAAAAAATTACAATATCCAGTAAATATTAAAAAAAGAGATTTAAAAATGGCTCAAAATATACTTACCCAATATGGTGGACCTAATGGTGAACTTGCTGCCGCATTAAGATATTTAAATCAAAGATATACAATGCCAGATGAAAAAGGTAAAGCTCTACTTACAGATATTGGTACAGAAGAATTAGCACATATCGAAATTATTTCAGCAATGTTATATCAATTAACTAAAGGAGCAACTATCGAAGAAATGAAAGCCGCTGGTTTTGATAAGCATTATGCAGTAAATGGTATGGATTTATATCCTACAGATCCTAATGGAGTACCATTTACAGTTAAATATTTTGCAGCAGTTGGAGATCCATTAGCTGATTTAAGTGAAAATATGGCTGCCGAAGAAAAAGCGCGTGCAACATATGAAAACTTACTTGATTTAGCTACTGATCCAGAAGTTATTAAACCATTACAATTCCTAAGACAAAGAGAAATTGTACACTTTACTCGTTTTAAAGAATTGTATGATGAATATAAAAGAAAAGGATATAAAAAATAAATTAAAACACAATAGACAAAATCTATTGTGTTTTAATTTCACTAATTATTTTCATTTCTTTGTGCTTTTCTTGCATCTCTACATTCTTTACATCTAACTGGTTCAGAAAAATTTCTTTCAGCATAAAATTCTTGTTCACCAGCAGTAAAAGTAAACTCCTTACCACAGTCTTTACAAACTATAGTTTTGTCTTGATACTCCATTTTTTTTACCTCCTTTTTTATAATTGATTTAATAGATACTTTATTTAATCCTGAAAAAAGGAAAGTAAAGAAAAACTAACTAAATCTATCTTAATAATAGCATATTAAAAAAATTTAATCAATATTACTAATTTGATTAAATTTTTAATTTTACATTAAATAAAATCACAATGTCTACATAGCTCTTCACATTTTTTGTTATCTTTGAAATTTTTAAGCATATTTTGATACCTATTAGAATTAATTATTTCATCTAAATTGCTTTCAAATATATTACCTAGATTGATTACTCCATTACTATCTAAACAACAAGGAACAACTGTTCCGTCTACTAAAATACCAATATGACTTTTTAAACCATAACATCTCCCAAATTCATTATATACATCATTATTTATATTTGGCCAGTTAAACACCTCATCAAAATTCAAATATAAATTATCACTTAATTTTATATTACTTACATTGTTTGGAATTTCAATATTATAATGATTTTTTAAAGTCTCAATAATTTTATCATTATTAATATTTTTGTCAGTAATATTCCAAAGTCTAAATGAAAATACTATATTTGTTTTTGAAATGATGTAATCAGTAGCTTTAATAACTTTTTTTATATATTCATTATCATAAATATTTGAATGAAGTGAAACATTAATTTGTCTAACTGAAGTATCATTAACCAAAACTTTTTTTTGTCTATCTAATAAAGTTCCATTAGTTGTAATATTAACCATAAATTCTTTATCTTTAGAAATTTTCAAAATTTCTTCTAATTTACTATGTAATAAAGGTTCACCTTTTACATGGAGATAAATATATGATGTATATGGTTTAATTTTATCTAAAATCATTTCAAAATTTTCTAAAGACATTTCTTGTTTTTTCCTATCATCTTTAGAACAAAAACTACAATTCATATTACAAATATTAGTTATCTCTACATAAATTTTCTTAAACATATTATTCACCTTTTAATTCAAATAATGCATCCCTAAGTTCCATTGCAAGTTCAAAGTCTAAGTTTTTAGCAGCTTCTTTCATTTCAATTTCTAATCTTTCTATTAATGCTTCTTTTTCTTGTTTAGTCATATTTTTAGGTCTACTATCGCTAACTTCTTCTTTATTAGAGATAACTTCTCTAATTTCTTTAATTATTGTTTTAGGAACAATACCATGTTTTTTGTTATATTCTTCTTGAATACTTCTTCTTCTTTTAGTTTCTTTAATTGCAGTATCCATTGCACTACTAATTTCATCCGCATACATTATTACATGTCCATTTGCGTTTCTTGCACATCTACCGATAATTTGGATTAAACTTTTATCACTTCTAAGAAAACCTTGTTTATCCGCATCCATTATCGCAATTAAACTAACTTCTGGAATATCTATACCCTCTCTAAGTAAGTTTATCCCTACAACAACATCATATTTACCTAATCTAAGTTCTTGAATTATTTGTAATCTTTCTAAAGTTTTAACCTCATTGTGTAAATAAGCAACTTTAATTCCTACATCTTTTAAATAGTTTGTTAGTTCTTCAGCCATGCGTATAGTAAGTGTAGTAATAAGTACTCTTTCATTTTTTTCTATTCTATCTTGAATTTCATTAATTAAGTCATCAATTTGTCCTTCTTTTTTTCTAACATCAATTGTAGGATCAAGTAATCCAGTTGGCCTAATAATTTGTTCAACTATTTCATTATTAGTTTTAGTTAATTCATAATCACCAGGAGTTGCGGAAACAAATACAACTTGATTTATTTTATCTTCAAATTCATCAAACTTTAAAGGTCTATTATCTAGGGCACTTGGAAGTCTAAATCCGTAATCAACTAAAACTTGTTTACGCGCTCTATCACCATTATACATTCCTCTAACTTGTGGAAGAGTTACGTGTGATTCGTCAACAATTAATAAGAAGTCATCAGGAAAAAAGTCCATTAACGTTGAAGGGGTTTCTCCTTCTTCCCTAAGTGCTAAATGTCTTGAATAGTTTTCGATACCATGACAAAATCCAGTTTCCGCTAGCATTTCAACATCGTAATTAGTTCTTTGTTCAATTCTTTCTGCTTCTAAATATTTATTACTTTCTTTAAAATATTTTAATCTTTCTTTTAATTCATCTTTAATTCTTTGAGTTGCAATTATTAATTTATCATCATTTGTAACATAGTGACTTGCAGGATATATACTAACCGTTTTTTTATTTACTAAAATTTTTCCTGTAATTGGATCAAATTCACTAATTCTTTCTATCTCATCCCCAAATAATTCTATCCTAATTCCTTTTGCTTTTTCAGATGCTGGAATAATTTCAATAACATCACCTTTAGATCTAAAAGTACCTCTTTTTAAATCTAATTCACTTCTTTCAAAAAGCATATCTACTAATTTTTTTAATATTTCATTTCTATCAATAGTGTCACCCACTGATAAAACTAATAATTTGTTTTTATATTCTTCTACTTCTCCTATACCATATATACAAGATACCGAAGCAATTACAATAACGTTATTTGTTGTTAATAAAGATGCAGTTGCTTCATGACGCATTTCATCGATTTCATCATTAATAGATGAATCTTTTTCTATATACGTATCAGTTGAAGGAACATATGCTTCAGGTTGGTAGTAATCAAAATATGAAATAAAAAAACATACTTTATTGTTTGGAAATAATTCCTTAAATTCAGAATATAATTGTCCTGCTAAAGTTTTATTATGAACTAAAATTAATGTTGGTTTATTTACTTCTTTAATAACATTTGCCATTGTAAAAGTTTTACCAGTACCAGTCGCACCAAGTAATACTTGATGTTTTTTGTCTTCTTTAATTCCACTAACTAATTTTTCGATTGCCTGTGGTTGATCACCACTCGGTTTATATTTTGATATTAATTCAAACATTTTTTCTCCTTTTTATAAATTCATATTTATTTAGTTTTTTTCTTCTTCTAAATACTTTTTATACATTTCATCCATACTTGAAATATATTTTTCATCTTGTATAACTCTATATTTTTCATATTCATTATATGCTTTATCGATTGCCTGTTTATGTGATATTCTACCAGAATCTTTTAGTATCTCTTTTTTTCTAAACTTTAAAAGACTATCAGTTTCATTTATCCAATCTTTCATTGTCATTACTTGTCCTTCTTCTGCCATTGATTCCGCATAATCTAGAAACAAAGTAGTTAAGTTATTTAATTTTTTTAGTTCATCTTCATTTAGATAGTTTTTTGCAACACTAACATCATATTTATATATCATTCCATCGGGTGCTTCTTTCCAAGTAGTAAGTCCCATATTTATTTTTTCTGAATCTACTCTTTCATAAATTAATTCAGCCGCTGTATACCCTGTTATTGCATAGTGGAGTTTGTTTTGTACTATTTTAAAGAATGTATATGCTTCTTCAGAATTCTTATCATAGTCTATTGAAGTATTCATAAATATATCAGTTATTTTTTGATATGCCATTCTCTCACTTGTACGAATTACTTTAATTCTTTCTAATAATTCATCAAAATATTTTTGATTAACTTTTCCACCTTTTAAGAATCTATCATCATCTAAAGCAAAACCTTTGGTCATATATGAATTTAAAATTTTAGTAGCCCATATTCTAAATTCTGTTGCTTTTTTAGAATTAACCCTATAACCTACTGATATTATTGCATCTAAATTATAAAATTCTGTATTATATGTTTTACCATCATTTGCAGTATGTGCAAATTTTGCACATACTCGATTTTTATCTAATTCTCTATCATTAAAAATATTTTTTAGGTGCTTAGTTATTACTGTTCTATCTATATCAAATATTTCTGCCATTGTTTTCTGAGATACCCATAAGGTTTCTCCATTTATTAATAACTCAATATTAGTATCCCCATTATCTTTTTTATAAAAAACTACATCAGTATTTGTTGCTATAACTTTGTTGTCCATTTGCTTCAACCTCCTTACTAATCTTAATACTCTATCTAATTTTTATCTGCACGAATTCCCACGAATAAAAGTCACAAATTGTATTTGTTTCTTCAACCCATTAGTGTTTTTTAATTTTGGCCTAAATACTATTAAATACAACTAAATTTCAACATTTTTATTATATATCAGTTTATGAAATAAAGAAATATACTTTATTATTTGTGAATAATTCCTTCGACTAATTTTTCAATTGCCTGTGGTTGATCACCACTTGGCTTATATTTTGATACTAATTCAAACATTTTTTTCCTCCTTTCAAAGCAAAAAATCACATTATCTAATTTTACCATTTTTAATAATATAAAACAAGAATATTGAATTGTTGTCCAATAAGATGTAAAATTGCATAATATCATTTGTAAAAATTCAACACATTTGTTATAATAAACATTCGAAAAAGGTGATTATTTCATGGATAAAAATGTATATATAGATATTAAAAATGCACTACTTAGAATAAATGGAATACAAAAGAATATATCAAAGCAACATCATAGTTATTCTGCTATATATCCGTTTACTAATGAAAATATAGAAGAATATTATAAAAAAAATGAAATTCAAGGAAAAGATGTATTAACAGTTTGTTCATCAGGTGATCATTTATTTAATGCGATGTTATTGGATGCTAAAAGTGTAGATTGCTTTGATATAAATAGATTATCAAAGTATTATATGTGTTTAAAAATGGCTGGAATAAATTGTTTAAATTATGATGAATTTTTAACGTTCTTTACAAAAAATAATAAATGTATGGATAAAAGCACATATAAAATAATAAGAGATGTCTTAGAAAATGATATTAAATATTTTTGGGATGAAGTATTTAGTAATAAAAATGGAAAAAAATTAAGAAAATCTACACTGTTTAGTAAAGATGAAAATTACAAAAAGAATATAATAAAATGTAATAATTATTTAAAGCCTGAAAATTATTATATATTAAAAAATAAAATATCAAAATATAATCCAAAGTTTTTAAATTTAGACATTAAAGAGTTGCCAAAAAACTTGGATAAGCAATATGATCTAATTTATTTATCAAACATTGTTAAATCAATTGATGAAATATTTGAAAAACCAGGTTTAATAGAATACAAAAAATTTCTTTCAAATGAACTTTCTAAAAATTTAAAAGAAAATGGATTAATATTTTTGGCATATATGTATGATTATTTATCTTATGATGATGGTGTAAAGTGGTATAATAGGATAGATAATTATAAAGAGCGAAAAGAGACATTTGGTAGTAATGAGTTTGAAACAAGAATTTTTAATTCACCATTTAATAGTTTTTTATGTGAAAATAATGATGCTGTAATTGTATATAAAAAAGAATTAGATAAACGTTAATCTAATTCTTTTAATTTTTAATATTTAGTTGTTCTATCACTAAAATATTTATAAGACCCAACTTTTGGAAAGTTTACTAATGTTCTACCATTAAATGAAGCATTATATAAAGAATTTACCGTTAATTTTAATCCTTTTGCCATAGTAAAGTGAACATGTTGTCCCGTTGAACATTTATCCCATGGAGTATATCCTGGAGACCCATAAGGGTTACCACCAGCAAGTCCTAAAATAGTATCTTTTGTTACTTGTTGACCAACTTTAACATATACTTTTTCCATATGGAAATATCCAGTACTGTATTCAACACCTTTAATATTATGGTGAATTATTACATAGTTTCCACCACAACTATTAGAATTATAATTATTGATTACTGCAACTTTACCAGCAGCTGAAGCATAAATATTTGTTACTCTTCTGCCAACAGCAATGTCTGTTCCATAGTGAATTTTGTAAACACCAGTTACTGGATGGACACGTCCACCATATTCACTAGATACATAACCATAGTTAACTGGTCTCCAGAAAGCAGTATCATAAGGTAAGCTAGAACTTAAACAAGAATTAATATCTTGATTTGCCTTACAACCCTTATCTTTATAATATTTAATTGTTTCTCTTAATGTTTTAATTTCTTCTAATACATCTACTTGTATATCAGATAAATCATCAATTTGAACACTGTAACTTGCTACTTTCTTATTTAAATCATCAATTTTTTGATTCAAAGTAACTTGTTTATTTTTTAATTCAATTTGTAATTCTTTAGATTCTTCAATCATTTGATTCATTTCATCAATAGCTTGTTCATTATAAGCTGTTAACTCTTCAATCATTGAAATTCTATGAATAAAATCAGTCATGTCTGCTGAACCAAATACATATTCAAGATATACCATATCTCCACTAGACTTTTGAAAAAATTTCATAAGTTCTTCTAATTCTGAATTTTTATTTTCAATTTCTCTATCTAGTTTTTGAATCTTTTCTCCCGTTGCAATCATATCCTTTTCTGCTTTTGTAATTGCATCTTGTGCTGACTTTATTTCTTTCTCAGAAAGTTTTTTATTATTTGTAATTTCATTTTGTTTGTTTTTATTTGCATTATATTGTGCTTCTTTTTGATCTAATTCTTTTTGAAAATCATTAATAGTTTTAGCTTGAGCTTTAGTGGTAGGCATAAATATACTTAAAGCTATGAATATACTTAAAGTAATATTTAATATTTTTTTCATTATATTTTTAAATATTTCCTTACTGCTCTAGCACTACTGAACATACCTACCAATGCTCCTATTGCTAGTAAAACTAGTGATAATGAGTATACATATGGGAATGGTTTAACTAATTCTACTAATGGTGAGAATAGTTGTCCTCCAAAATATCCATATAAAGCTTTATATCCATATATAGTTCCTAGAATTGGAAGTATAGATCCAATAATACCTAATACTAATCCTTCTACTATAAATGGGAATTTAACAGTAATATTAGATGCTCCAACTAATCTCATGATTTCGATTTCCCTTTTTCTTGAGAATATTGTTAGTTTTATTGTGTTTGTTATTAGGAATGCAGTTACAACAACTAATCCTACTACAACTATCATCATTGATCTTTGTACTACTTTAAATACATGAACTAATTTTTCAACCATTCCTTCTCCGTATTTAACACTTTCAACTTCTTCCATTTCTTCAATAGTTTTAGCTGTTTTTCCAATTTGTTCTAAGTCTTTAACTTTTATAATTAATTCATCTGCTAAAGGGTTTTTGTCATCTGGCCATGAAGAAACAACGTTTTTGAAAACCTCACTTGTTTCTGCCATTTCATCTCTTTTTTGAGTTTTTGTAATTATTTCAACAGATTCTACATTTTTAATTTTTTCTACATCTTTTTTTAACTCATCTAATTGTTCAGAAGTTACATCATTATTAATAAATGTGACTACAGTAACATCTCCTTTTACTTTTTCAGCAAAGTTATTAACATTAGATGTAAGTATTATTGCAACTGATACCAACATAAGAGTTACAATTATACATGAAATTGATGCAACACTTAAACTAAAGTTTCTAAAAACACTTTTAAAAGCATCTCTTATATATCTAGGAATCATTCTAAATACCTTCATAACTGAACGCTCCTTCCATATAATCATTTTTTAGTTGTCCACTATCTAACATAATAACTCTTTTCTTAAGTTTATTAACAATATCTCTATCATGTGTAGCCATTATGATTGTTGTACCTAATTTTCTATTAATTGTTTCTAGTACTTGCATTATTTCCATGCTAGTAACTGGATCTAGATTTCCAGTTGGTTCATCACATATAAGTAATTTTGGATCATTTACAATTGCACGAGCAATTGCAACTCTTTGCTGTTCACCACCTGATAATTGATCAGGATAAGATCTTACTTTTTCCTTAAGACCAACAAGTTTTAAAACTTTAATAACTCTAGCTCTTATATCAGCTTTATTCATTCCTATTACTTCTAGAGCAAACGCTACATTTTCATATACATTTAATTTAGGTAATAACTTAAAATCTTGGAATACTACTCCTAGTTTTCTTCTAAGTTTATATACTTTTCCATTTCTTAATTTTGCAACATTTATTCCACCGATAATAATTTGCCCTTTAGTAGGTTTTTCTTCACGATACATCATTTTAATTAATGTTGATTTACCACTTCCTGAAGCACCTATTACAAAGACAAATTCTCCTTTTTTAATACTTAAATTCAAATTGTATAAGGCAGTTACTCCATTTTTGTATTGTTTTTCTACATTTATAACTCTAATTAATTCCATACTTCTATAATTCACTTCCTTCTACACACAATAATTATATCATTAATTTTGTCATTTTCAAATGACAATTTATACCTTTTTTCTAACTTTACAAAAAAAGTTAGAAATCTCTAACTTTTTATTGTAATTCTTTATCTAATTTAACTGTTACACTATCTTCTTTACCATCACGATAATATGTAACTTTTATTGTATCACCAACACTATGTTTATATAATTCATATCTAAGTTTTGCACGACTTGTGATTTTATTATCATCTACTTTTGTAATGATATCCCCTTTTTGTAATCCAGCTTTTTGTGCTGGTGAATCAGCAGATACTTCTCCAATTACTACTCCATCTGGACTTTTTTTATCTACAATTATTCCATATGAATATAATCCATAAGTTTCAGTTTTATCAATAAGACTAACCCCAAGCATTGGTCTTACAATTTGTTCACCTTTTTCTAATTTTTTTACAAATTCCATTGCATCATCAATTGGAATTGAAAAACCAATACCCTCAATTTGTTCTTCAACAAGTTTTAATGAATTAATACCAATAACTTCACCATTAATATTTACTAGTGGTCCACCACTATTTCCTGGATTTATAGCTGCATCTGTCTGCATTACATTCATAATGTAATCCCCAGTATTATTTGCAAGAGTTACTGATACCATTCTATCTTTTCCAGAAATTATACCCTTGGTTACAGTACCTATATATTCACTTCCTACAGGCGCCCCAATAGTAAATACAGTATCACCAATTCTTACATCTGCGCTTTTACCAATATTGGCAACATTTGTAACATTTTCTTTTGATATTTTTAAAACTGCTAAATCAGCATAAACATCTTTACCTAGTACTGTTGCTTCTGATATTTTTTCACTAGTAAATAAAATATCGAATTTATCCCCATTATCAACCACGTGATTATTAGTTATAATATATCCATATTTATCATCCATTTTATACACAAAACCTGTTCCTGTACTTATTTGTTGATTACCTTTATATGTTTGAACTACTACTACTGCATCATAAATTTTATCTACAGCTTGATATATACTATCAGTTTCAGTTATTGTTACATTTTTTGTATCACGAAAAATTGTAGTTGATTCTTCAGGCATAAATCTAAATAGTAAATACATACCAGTTGCCCCAAATAAAAATGATAATATAATACTAACCCCTGTTATTATTTTTTTTCTCATAAATTAAAATCACCTTCTATATCTATTATATCTCTAAAGTTAGTTGGGAATCCCATTCTATCTAATATTTTTTCTTGTGGAATGGATTCGACTTTTCCATCAAGAATATCTAATTCATAACCTATTTCATAAATTAAAAGTCTAAATTCTTCATCAGAAAGCATCTGCTTTAATATTATTATCAAAGCAAATAAATCGTTTTTACCATATATATATTCATTATCAGTTTTAGGAATATTTAAATATGCATGATATTTTGTATCATCAACTTGTTTTTGTGTTTTATGTTCAAATAAAATATCTTCATGCGCACATAAATTTCTATAGTTTGCCAATATAGATAAGTAATTAGCAAGTGTATGTATATCAAAATCATAATATTCTGCGATAGATAATTGATCTTCTGGTTTTAATATAGTGTACATTTCAGATATTATTCCAAATGAAAGTACTTTTACTAAAATCCACATTGGTACATAACCATAATTGCTAGTATAGTGAAGTGTTGCTGAATGTTGTGCACCATTTACTCTAACTTGTCTTTTCATTTTATGAATTAAATCGTTTACTTGTCTTGATTTTTTTCTATCCAATGAAAAATTTGATGGTTTTAAATAATCTTTTTCTTTATAACCATATTTTTTAGATAATTGGTAACTTATAATTGATTTTATATTATTTTCAATAATAAGCACATTTTTAAATATTATATTTCTAAATCTTCTATCAAAGGTAAATAAAGCATACATTTCTTCAAAAGTAGAACCTGGTATAAATCTTTTATCATTTGATGACTTCATAAAAAGATGTCTATAACCATTTATAAAAAAGTAATTTTCTCTTAAAAGAATACTCCTTGCTTTATCCTCATCTAAAATCATAAGCCCTTTAGCTCTCATTATCTCAATTTGTTCGGCTAAATTTTTAAACTCTTTACCTGCCATATTCTCACCTATTATAGATTATATCACAAAATTTAAAATTATTTTATTTTTTTCATTATTTCCCACAATTTATGATATAATTTATTATATTGTACAATAAATATAAGGAGGAAAAATCATGCCTAGCTCTATAACCCATGCTTTTTTTGCAATAGACATATATGAAAAATTAGATAGAGATGTACAAAAAAGAATTAAGAATATTGAAAACTTTAAAACATTTGCACAAGGGTCAGATCCATTAAACTTTTATAATTTAGGAACAATATTACCCGGTAAAAAGATTAGAGAAAATTATCCCAAATTAATTCACACAACAAATACAAAAAATTATTTTATTACTTTAATTAAATATATAAAAGGTAATAAATTAGAAAAGAATTCGAATGTTTTAAGTTTGTTATATGGTTCTATTGCACATTACACGTTAGATTCAATAGTTCATCCATTTGTAATATATAAAACCGGAGATTTTGACAAAAAAAATAAAAACACATATAAATATAATGGAATGCATGCAGATATGGAAGTATATATAGATGGATATATGATTTTTCAAAGAGAAAAAGTTTTTCCAAAAGATTATAAAATTCATAATTTTATTTGTAATTTGGATAACTTAGATAGTAAATGTATTAAAATGTTAGATGATGTGTTTAAAAGTGTATATGATATTGATAATTTTTCTAAAATATATTTAACTTCTATTAAACAAATGAAAAAGATATTTCAATTATATAGATATGATAAGTATGGTATTAAAAAATTAGGTTATAAATTTATTGATTTTGTTTTACCAGATAAATATTTAAAAAAACAAGGATTATCATATAATGTTCATCATAAAAAGAAAATACATTATTTAAATTTAGAAAGAAAAGAATGGAATCATCCAATGAATAAAAACGAAATATACAATTATTCATTTATAGAATTATATAGGATTGCCTTAGATAAAGCAGTTTATACAATTAATGTTGTAAATGATTATTTGTATAATGATAAAAACGAAAAGATTTTAGATGAAGTATTTAAAAATTTATCATATAAAACTGGAAAAGATTGTGATAAAAAAGATAAATGTCAATATTTTGAATTTTAAATTAAACCCATAATTAGTATTAAAATTAATAGTTTGTAAATACTAATTATGGGTGATTTTATGTTTGATAGATATTTAATTGTAAACAATAATAATCAAGAATCTTTATATTTGTATATTAATAATTATTATGAATTTAGTAATGATTTTAATAGTAGTATTAAAAAAAATTATGATTTAAAAAATTTAATAAAAAAATATATTAGAGATAAACACATAATCTTTAATGGAACAAAAGTATTTTTAGTAGTTGCTGGAATTGTTATTAGTTATGTAATAATTGATAATAATGTTCCACTAGATAAAAATTGGATATCTGATTTTGAACCAATTAAAGAAGATGAAGACAAAACTGAAACTATAAATGATTTAATTGATACTAGAAGTAATATTAACATACCAGTTAGGAATTATAATAGTTTATAACACCTTCTACAATTGAATCACAGATTTTCTTTTGATAATTTTCTGTTTTTAATAAATGTCTTTCATTTGGATTTGTAAGAAATCCAACTTCTAATAAAGCACCAGGTACTTTTATATGTCTATACATATAATATGTCGATATTTCTTTAATTTTGCGATTACTATTTAACATTTTTTTAAAAGAAGCTTGTATGTTTTCTGCAAGCTTTTTATTATTATTGTTTATATCGTCATAGAAAACTTGAGCACCTTTCCAATTACTAGAACTATATGTATTTAAATGTATTGATAAATATAAATCAATATTTGAATTATTAATTAATTTTACCCTATTTTGTAAATCGCTTCTTTTAATATTATAAGAGTTTGGTCTAGATAAATCATAATCTCCATCTCTTATTATATATACTATTGCGCCTTTTTCTTCTAACTTTTTTACTAAATGTTTAGATATCTCAAGATTTATATCTGCTTCTTCGATATCTTTGTATAATGCGCCAGGATCCCTACCTCCATGTCCGGGATCTACATAAATAGCTTTTCCAAGCAATGGTAAATCATTTATTTTTGCATCTACTCTTATAAATACACAAAAAAATAAAAAAAATAATATAATTGTTAATCTTTTATACTCTTGCATAATATCCCTCATTTATAATCAATTATATTCATTTTTTTCTTTATTATTAAGATAAACTATTCTATTCATATAAATTATAATAACCACTATACACTTCATTACCTATACCCAAGTATTCAAAATCTTTAGGTTTAATAAAGCATACTTGTTTATTAAACTTATATATTCCAGTTTTTTCCAAAACATCTGCGACAAAATAACTACATACATATTTACTTTTTGTGGTTATTGGAATTCCCAAAAACCTGGGGATAATTCCTGTAAAATCATATTTATAATTTTCAGCATTTATCTCCATATCATCGAGTATTTTCTTTAATTCTTTATATTGTTCTTCATCAACATCAAGTTCGTAAATTTTACATTTTGTATTGTTAAATTTATGAAAAAATTCACCATGTTTATGTTCTATTACAAAACCACAATCCAAGATTGAACTAACTTTTTTTCTTCCGAAACTATATATTGTATTACACTCTTTTTCTAAAGAAAGACCTACATGACTATATGGATACATAGTAACGAATCTAATCACTCTTGAAGGTATAGTATATGTATGCATTAATATTAAATATATTTTATTCATGATACCACCAAACTTCTATTAATAATATAATTATAGGATACCACAATAAATTATAATTAACAATATAAAAGATAGTTTTTAAACTATCTTTATATCAATTAAAATTCTACTTTTGGATTATTTTTTTCTTCATCATCAATTTGAAAAAATAATTCTTGTTTAAAATTAAATATACTAGCTATTAGATTAGATGGAAAAACTTCTAATTTGTTTTTATATTTTAATACGCTATTATTATATCTAATTCTTGCATCAGCTATCTCATCTTCTAATTGTCTTAAATCATTATGTAAACTCATATAATTTTTATCTGCTTTTAATTCCGGATAATCTTCTTGTAGTGCTAATAAACGATTTATTGAATTGTTCATTTTTTTATTTGCATTTATTTCTTCTTCTTTACTAGTAGCATTTAATATTTCATTTCTAGCGCTAATTACATTTGTTAAAGTATCTTTCTCATGTTTTGCATATCCTTTTACAGTATTAACAATATTTGGAATTAAATCTGCTCTTTGTTTTAATAATACGTCAACTTGACTCCAATATTTTTTAACAGAATTGAATAGTCTTGTTAATTTATTAAATGCTAGAACAATATATAACATTGGTATTAATATTATAATAATTCCAAGAATAATGTTTTTAATATTTTTACTTTTTATACTAGATGTATCAGTATTTCTAGTGTTGATTTCATTTATTTCATTTTGTTTTTTCTCGCTAAGTCTATCTTTTTCTAATTTTTTATTTTCTTCTATTTTTTCCAATTCTTGTCTTTTATTTGTATTATTTTTAGAAATGTCTTCTCTTTCTTTTATTTCTACATCCCATTTTTCCTCTTTTAAATTTGAAAGTTCAGTACCTAAATCATAATATTTTTTTGATAATTGATGTTTCCAAAACTCATTATCTTGTTCAACATTTTTATTATTTATTTTTTCATCAAGTTCACTTATTTTCTTTTTTGTTTCTTCTTTAATTTGATTTTCTAAATTTTTATATTTAGATTCTATATCATTAATAGAACCAGAATATTTATTATCAATTTCTACTTCCAAATTGTCATACTTTTTATTTACATCATCTATTAATTTTGTTTTTTCATCAAATGTTAATTCTTTTATACTACTAATTTCATTTAATTCTTTTACTCCAGGAAAAATAATAAAATATCCACTAACAAATATTACTACAGCAAGTATAATACCAACTAAACTAATACTTACACTTTTTTTCATTATACACCAACTCCTCTAATAATAATTTTAACAAATATAATTATAAATAACAATTATAAAAAATATATTTCATATTATATTTATTTTTTTACATAAACTTTTTGTTTATTTACATGTGTTTCAATTGCTTCTTTTAATTTATTTCTATCCCTATGATAATACCATTCATTACCAGTTATTCCAGAAAACGCCACTTCATAATATGACATTTCAGATACAGTTTTAATTAACATTGGTATTTTATCTTTCTTATCAATATTTTCAAATCTTCTTATATACTTAGGATTATAATCATCATAAATACTTACACCATAAACATTTCCATTTTCACTTTTTACTAAACAATAAAATCTTGGATCAATATTTGGTTCATCATCAAAACTTTCTATTTCTTGTGAAAAAGGATATCTTAACACTCTAAATTCTCTTATTTCATTATTATCACAATCATAACCTAAAATTTCATTGAAATAATCACTATAAATATTCATTAATATTCTCCAACTATATTTTAATGATTATGGTGTGCATGTTTTTCTTTTTTTATATCACATTTAGTATTATCACATTTTTCATTTTTTTCTTCAAATTCAATAGTTACATGATTAATATTATAATTTTCTAATATATGTTTTACTTCATGTTTTATTTTTTTATAATCGCCATCAACTACTATATGCATTGTAGCATAATTATAAAACCCATCTATACTTCTTATATGAATATGATGAACATCTAATACACCATTAATTTTTGTTAATTCTTTTTTAATCTCATCTAGATTAATATTATTAGGAGTTTTTTCTAAAAATATATCTAAAATCTTTTTTAATGATTTTAATGCATTTATTAAAATAAATAATGCAACTAAAATAGAAAGTATTGAATCTAAAATTACAATATTAGTAAATCTCATAACAATTGCGCCAATTAATACTACTAACCAACCCAAAACATCTTCTAACATATGTAAATTTACTGCTTTTTGATTTAAAGATTTTCCATCTCTTGTAAAGTATGCAGCTAAAAAGTTAATTACAAATCCTATTATAGCGAATACTACCATTCCATCATAATTAATTAAAACTGGAGTAAAAATTCTTATTATTGCGTTATAAACAACAAAAACAGAGCCAATCAATAATATTAAATTTGTAATTATACTTCCTAAAAGTGAATATCTTACATAGCCATATGTATATTTTTCATCTGGTTTTTTATTACTTTTAAGTTCTAAAAAATATGAAATACCAATACTAATAGCATCCCCGATATCATGAATAGAATCAGATATAATAGCAACACTATTTGTTATAATTCCACCAATAAATTCAATTATTGAAAAAAATAAATTTAATAGAAAAGCGATTAGAATTTTTTTATCAGCCTTCATTTTATACCACCTATTAAAATTATATACTTATAAATTTATTTTGTAAACTTAATATTTTATTTAAAAAAAAGTTTGAGTATATCAAACTTTAAATTATAGTATATTATACTTATTTTTTTATAAGATTTAAAACCTTAGTATTATTTTTTGCTACTTTTAGATTTTCTTCTAATGCATCTAATTGTGTTGTATCTAATCCTAACTCTTTAACTTGAATTCTTGCATTAATTAATTTAGATATATCATAACAATTAACAGTTTCTAAATTTAAATATGGATAAATTTCATAATAAAATATTGCAAATTGTGGAAATTCTTGATATAAAGCATTTTTCAATGTTTTACCTTGTTGTTTTTCAAATAAATTTTCCAAGTCTTTAAAATTTTCCATACTCACAAATAATTTTGATAAATCATAATGAGGAATAAAATCTTTCATAGAAATTCCTGTATGATTAAATTTTTCCCAGTATTGAAAAAATTCAGTTATTGCAGGATATAACATTGAATACGAATAAATTGATGGATTTTTCATATAAGGAAAAACTTTATAACCAATATTATGTTCTTTATCATAATATTCATTTGAATTATATATATTTGTAATTTCTCTGAACCTTCTTTTTACTTCTGTTGCCATAGATTGATTGGTTATATGTTTAATATTTCTTGTTATAACATCTTTGGATATTATTTTAAAAAATCGAGTTTCTTTACCTCTAAAAGATTCTGCTGTTAAATAAAAAGATGACATTCTTGGATTTTGTATTATATCACCAATTGTTGTAGTAATTAAATGTTTATCATTGTTATATATTATCATATAAAACCCTCCATAAATTTATATTTATTATATCATATTTTGAACTGCCTATTTAGAATTTTATTATTTTTTTATAATATATGTATGATATGTGAGTGAAAGTTTTAAATAAGAAAAAGCTCGAATATATCGAGCTTTGCCAAACATTGAAATAATTGTATATTATCTTTTTGAGAATTGTGGAGCACGTCTTGCTTTTTTAAGTCCGTATTTTTTACGTTCTTTAACTCTTGCATCTCTAGTAATAAATCCATGTGCTTTAAGAATTTTTCTAAATGAATTTTCGCTATCAGCATCAGTAGTTGAATCATATTCTAATAAAGCTTTAGCAATTCCTAATCTAATAGCACCTGTTTGTCCAGAGAATCCACCACCTTTAACATCTGCATTAACATCAAACATTTCATTTGTGTTAGTGTAAACTAGTGGTTGAGTTAAATCCATAACTAATGTATCAAATGGAAAATATTCATTAACATCTTTACCATTAACAGTAATTTTACCTTTACCTGGAGTTAATGTTACTTTTGCAATTGCGCTTTTTCTACGTCCTGTACCATAATATGATTTTTTATTAGCCATATTTATTTCCTCCTAGTCAATTTTTAATTCTACTGGCTTTTGTGCTTCATGTTTGTGTTCACTACCAGCATAAACAAATAATTTTTTGCCCATTTGACGTCCTAATCTTCCTTTTGGAAGCATTCCTTTAACTGCTCTCTCAATCATTTCAGTTGGATAGTTTTCTATCATTGTTCTTGCAGTTCTTTCTCTTAATCCTCCTGGATAACCACTATGGTTATAATACATTTTAGCATCTAATTTGTTTCCAGTTAAATTAACTTTTTCTGCATTGATAACAATTACGAAGTCACCACAATCAGTGTTTGGTGTAAATGTTGCTTTATGTTTACCTCTAAGTACAGTTGCAACTTTAGATGCAACACGACCTAAAGATTTACCTTCAGCATCTACAACATACCATTTACGATTAACTTCTTCTTTCTTTTGCATAAATGTTGTCATTATAAAATCTTCCCTTTCTTTTACCAATATTGATTAAACTTTCCCAAGGTTTTTTCAATATTTAGATAAAATAAAATGTACCGATTAAAATTATACTAAAACATACTATTAAAGTCAATTAAATATTACAAAAAAATAGAGAATTATCTCTATTATTTGTAACAAGTGTTATACATTTCATAACACATCTTAACGTTTTTAATAACATTTATAAATATATTCAACACAATACTTACCCCTTATCAAAAGGATTTCTCCTTTTTATGAAAATATATTTTACCAAAAATTATGCATTTTGTCAAATTTTAGTTATTCTTTTATTATTTCCTTATGGATTTATTAATATTAGTTCTAACTGGAAATTTTAATATTTTTGTTTCTTTTTCAGAGTCAATATATTCATCATCATTTAAATATTTATCTTCAATAAATATTTCCCTAGCAATTTTAATAATCTTTTGTAAAAAGAATAAATCTGAAGAATTCATTTCATTAGGATTAATTTTTTTAGATTCATTTGTTAATTCGTTAAATATTGATTCCAATTCATATTCATATGAGCATTCATAACAATCATTATAATTATATAATCTATATTCATCAATTTGTTTTAAAGTATTTAAATACGAACTAAATATATTCTCCAAATGAAAATAATCAACTATATAATTTATAATATCATCTATACTATATTTATAAAAACAACAATTATCTTTAAAATCAGATATTTTTTCTATAAAAAATTCTATTTTTTCATTATTAAGATTTTCATTATATTTATTCCAATTTTTATTTATTCTTTCAAGATGTTTTTTAATACTATTTATAAGTTCTATATTATTTGATACATAACCAGCTAATGATTTATCAAAAGTACTAATATAATTAATTAAAAATGTATTTATTCCTTTTTCAGTAATTTTATTATAATCTTTATAATTTTTATGTAGAATTTTTTCTAAATTTTCTCTTTCTTCCCCATAAAAAATTTCATCTATAAGTGATTTAGCAACAAAATCCATAATTATTTTGCTACCACTATAATCCATTTCAAATATCCCAAAACCAAGTCCATAATTATTTTTAATTTTTGGATCTTTAAATAATTCTTCAATTACAAATAATTTAAAAGATAAAAAAGCATTTGCCTTAATGGCATATTTATTAAAATCATCTGGATATTTTTCTTTATATACTTTCGACATCAAAATAATTAATTCATCATAGGTATAATCATCATCATTCGTTTTATTATTAGAAATATATCCATCAGCAAGATTTGAAATGAAGTTTATATCATCACTAAACTTTTCAACCATAAATTTTACCATATCATAATCTTTTTTAACTCTATCGCTACAAAACTGATACATCTTTTTATCTCTTGTATACTTAATTACCGATATCATAAATTTAGTATTATTTTCCATTAATTCTGAAGTTTCTAAATCCATATCACCATTAATATAATTAACAACATCTTTATATAATACTATTTTTTTAAACATAATAATCCCCACTCAAAATTTATTAACAACCAAGTGATTATGATGTTAACATAAATTATATATTATGTCAATTTTAAAATAATTATATACTATTTAATTTATCTTTTATATATTCATCAATTATATTAGAATCTTTATTAATCCAACAAAAAGCATCATGTTCATCACTTAATTTAATACCAATATCTTTATTTTCAACTTTAATAAGAAAATCTAATTCAATATAATGATACTTTTCTTTCTTTTTTTTAATTTCATCATAATAGTGTACAAGTCTTATATTGGTGTTATTAATTATAAAACCTATTTCTTCAATCATTTCTCTTTTTAAGGCATCATATATCAATTCGTCATCTTTCATATTTCCTCCAGGAAATTCCCAAACACCAGGTAAGAAATCATCATCTTTTGATCTTTTAACAATTAAATATTCATCTTTACAATTAATAATACCAGTTAATACTATTTTTCTTTTCATAATTATATTAATCCTTTTCTATATATTCTACTATCTCTAATATGATATCCAAGTCCTTCATATAATTTGTGTGCAATATCTCTAAATTCACTTGAATTCAAAAATATATTTTTACAATTATTATTAATTGCTTCTTTTTCACAATAATCCATTAACAATTTACTATATCCATTACCTCTATAATCAGGATGAATACATAAATCAGATAAATACATGTAAGGTTTTCCCATATCAAAAATGTCGTTAATTATATCATATTTAATATGTCCAATAATCTTATTCTCTAATTTTAAAATTATTTGTTTAGTATTAGGATTATTTAATATTTTTTTATACTCTTTTTTCATTATCTCTACATCAGACTTAATATCAAAACAAATTTCACATAAATCTTTTAAACTATTTAAATCTTTTATTTCTAAAATTTTAAGTTCAATTTTCATAAATACCTCCATTAATTGTTCTTTTTTCAATAGCCTTAACATGAATAAAATCTATAATTGTTCTAAGAATAATTTTAATAGATGAATATATAAAACTATATGAATATAAATCCTTTAAAACATTTTCTCTTAAAGTAAAATAATCAGATTTTACAATAAATCTTTGTCTTATGCTTAATAATTTAAGAATTTTTAAATCACTATATTCTATAACCTTATATCTTTTTTTTACTTCGGAACAATTAAACAATTTACAAGCAAGATTTTTTGTTGAACAACCACTATTAGTTTTATATCTACACATTCTGAAACACCCATATTTATAACTATTATTTCTTTGAGTATAACATTTACAATTTTCAAATCCACAGATGTTTTTACCATTAACTTGATTATCAATTAACTTACATGCTTCATCATATACAAAAGTTATTCTTTCTTTTCTATTTTTAATATTTAAAGCTTCTATGATTAGGTTTATATTTTTATCACTGTTTGAAGTTTTAAATTTAACAAATTTAAATATTATAGATTTATATAATGACAAAAGTCTATAAAATTTTTTTATCTGCTTATTATTATCTAATTTTAAATACACATAAAATACGCCACTTATTATAGAAAAGAAATGTTAATAGAAAACATTTCTTAAATATAAACCCTCTGCAGCTGCAGTTGGAGCAGCAGCTTCTCTATCTTTTTTATCAATTAATGGAATAATATCTTCTGCTTTCATTTTTCCTTCACCAATTTTAATTAAAGTTCCAATCATGTTTCTAATCATATATCTTAAAA
Source organism: Bacilli bacterium (assembly GCA_017435465.1). Taxonomy (GTDB): domain Bacteria; phylum Bacillota_I; class Bacilli_A; order RF39; family UBA660; genus JAFSEX01. The sequence continues at coordinate 35,125 of JAFSEX010000032.1, read as the reverse complement.
AACCAGTACCTAAAAATAATATAGTTATTTTATTAGGATCTTTCAAATCTCTAATTAAATTAGTTTGAGTTATTGTTCTAACACAATTTTCTTTTTCATCTTGTGTACAGACAAAAGATCTAAAATCGTGCTCACCTTCTAAATATTTTAATGCTCTTTCCATTTCTACAATATCTAAAGATTTATTGTATTGATAAACATAATTTCTTTCCAAAGGATTATATTCCCCAGTATTAATTAAATACATATATTCTTTTGCCTTAACATTATATCTACCATGAAAAGTATCACTAACTATTTCAGCACTCTTAATATATATATCTTCTGGCAACAAACTATTTAGAGCCATTTTTAATTTATCCTCATTTATTGTAATATCTAAATCAATATGCGCTTTTTGATTGATTGCATGAACTCCTTTATCAGTTCTACCAGAAGCATGAACTTCTACTTTTTTATCATCATTTAGTTTTTTTAAAGCTTTTTCTAATTCACCTTGAACTGTTCTTAATTTAGGTTGTCTTTGATACCCATTAAAACCAGATCCATCGTACGAAAAAGTTATCAAGTAACGAACCATGTCCCAAAACCTCCTTAGTAATAAATACTCCTAATATAAGTAAGTGTAAGAATACAATAAATGTATCTTTAAATCCCCAGAATTTAGTCCTATAACTTGTTCTTTTATTATACACTGTATACATTCTTATTTCCATTGCTTCCCTTAAATTTTTTGATCTCATATTTGATAATCTGAATAGTGGACCAATCATTGAGAAAAATGCAAATACTTTACCATCAAATTTTGAATTTGCAAAGTCAACACCTCTACTTGCTTGACTTTTAATAATTCTTTGTGCTTGTTCCATCATTATTGGAATATATCTAATTGCCATAGTCATTTTAAGTGCAAGTTTACTTGTTGGTACTCCAATTAATTTTAGTGGAGCAAGTACCTTTTGAAAACCATATGTAATCTCTGTTGGTGTAGATGTAAAAGTAAGTATTGATGTATATATAACTATTAATACAATTTTAAGAATAACTAATAATATTATGTAATAATTAACACCTACTAATAAAGTTATAATAATGATAAGTGCCATTAAAGGAGATAATCCTGAAACACTTTTTGAATATAATCCAAAAGGTACATTACTTCTTAAAAGCATAATTAAAGTAACAATTGTTAAAATAAACATTACTGTAAAATTATTAGTTATTAACAATGTAACAATAAAAATTATTGTAGATAACATCTTAGCAAAAGGATCCATATCATGCATTTTTGATTTAACAGGGAAATATCTACTTAATAATACATTATTATACATTTTGATAAATCTCCTTTATTAAATCATTAACATCATCAATTTTCCCCAAGTTTTTGCCTGTTTTTTCTTTTACTTTGTGTATAAACTCTACAATTCTTGGAACCTTTACGCCATTATCTGTTAAATACTTTACATCACTAAATACATCAAATTTATTACCTTCTGCAAGTATTTTACCATTAGACAAAATTATTACATTGTCTACAAATTTATATAATGTATCAACATCATGACTAACAACTATTATCGTTTTTTTATATTTTGTTTTTAATAATTTAATTAATTTTATAAGCATTTCTTTACTAGTTATGTCCAACCCATTTGTAGGTTCATCTAATATTATAACTTCCGGATTAAACGCAAGAACTGATGCAATGGCAACCCTACGTTTTTCACCACCACTAAGTTTAAATGGATTCCTATTTAAAAAACTGTTATCAAGTCCAACCATTTTTAAAGCACTTTCTATTCTTTCTTCTATTTTATCTACTTTATATCCAAAATATTTCATACCAAATTCAATTTCTTTTTTAACAGTATTACAAAAAAACTGTTCTTCAGGGTTTTGAAATACTACACCAATTTCAAAACGAAGTTGATTTGAATTAACAATTCTAATATTATTTCTAAGTCTATGATTACCAACATGGACAATTCCTTTTGTGGGCAAAATAAGTCCATTTATTAATTCTATCATTGTGGATTTTCCACTACCACTTGGTCCAACCAAAGCGTTTATTTTATTAGACTCAATAGTTGTTGATACTTCTTTTAGGGCATCTACTTGAAGTGGAGTACCCGCTAAATATGAAAAACTAACTTTATCAAATTTTATTTCCATAATTCATTCACCATCTTATCCATGTCTAATTCTATATCATCCAATAAACCATATAGTTTTAATCTTTGAGCTAAATCTACAATAAATGGAACTTCAAGGCCTAATTTTTTCATTGCTCTTTCCTCATTTAATACAGCTTTAACAGGACCATCAATACCAATTTGACCTTTATATAATCCAACAATTCTATCTGAATATATTGCTTCTTCAATATCACTTGTGAAATTTAAAATAGTAGTTTCGCTATCTTTATGATATTTTTTAAGCATCTTCATTATTTCATCTTTATCATATGGATCAATCATAGATAACGCTTCATCTAAAATTAATATCTTAGGTTTTAAAACTAGTGCAGAAGCAAGCGCAACTTTTTGCATTTGTCCACCACTAAGTCTGTGTGGCTCAACATCTAAAAGTTCTTTGATTTTAAGTCTTTCAGAAACTTCCATAACCATTTCATGTATTTGTTCTTTTGGATACTGTAGATTTTCTAGAGTAAATGCTATTTCATCTTTAACTGTTTCTGCAACAAATTGAATTTCTGGATTATCAAATACTACTGCAATATTTTTTCTTATTTCATTTAAACTATTTTTATTTAATGAAATATGATCAATTTCTATTTTATTTTCACTTTTTAAAATACCGATTAGTAATTTAACCAGTGTTGATTTACCTGCACCATTAGCGCCTAAAATAGATACCCAATCACCCTTTTCAATTTCTAAATTGAAGTCTTTATAAAGATATGTTTTATCATATCCAAAGGATAAATCTTTAATACTAAGGATTGTTGACATTATATCACCACCAAAACTTTATTTTTTCTTTCTTGTCTGATTATTATACACTATTTTTGCCAAAAATTTATCTGGTAAAATTTTACTAAATAATCTCATAAATTTCATAAGTATTCCTGGAACAATTATTAGTTTTCCACTAAACATTTTATCAATTGCATATTTAGCAACATAATCACTTTTTAAAGGTTTAATTGAAAAGTTTACATTTGCAATATCATTAAATTCTGTTTCGACTGGTCCAGGACATAACACACTTATTTTAACATTTGATTTGTTATGATGCAACTCTGCATTTATACTTTGAGTCAACCTTAAAACATAACTTTTAGTTGAATAATATGTTGCCATTAAAGGACCTGGTGAGAATGATGCAGCAGAAGCTACATTAAGTATATATCCTGAATTTTTTTTAATCATATCACTTAAGAATAATTTAGTTAAAATATGAACCGCTTTAATATTAACATTAATCATATTTAATTCTTTTTCTAAATCTGACTTGCGAAACTCTCCAAAATCTCCAAATCCAGCATTATTAACTAGAATATCAATTTTTTCTTTGGAAAGTTGTTTGTATAATTCAATACAATTTTTTTCATTACTTAAATCAGTAGATATTATTTTTACATTGGTTTTTAATTCTTTTTTTATATTTTCTAATCTATCTTTTCTTCTAGCAACTAATATTAGGTCATATCCCAAAGTAGATAAGTATTTAGCAAAATCTAAGCCTATTCCACTACTTGCCCCTGTAATTAACGCCTTCATAACTCACCTACTTTGCTAAATTCATTAAAATCATTGCAATCATACCACCTAATGCACCTGTCATAAATGTAACAATTAATGCACTAACATAACCAGTGGGTTTGTCTTTTTTTAATACATGTTGTAATCCAGATGTGTTCTCTAATGTTTGTTCATTATTATATCCAGGATCACCATCACGAGTTATATTATATTCAATTCTCATTTTTTCTCTATATTCTGGACTAAATGAATAATATTCATCTGGACCACTTATAACACCATATTCTTTTAATAAATTGATAATTTTTTCTTCAGTATACATCTCTTTTTTTCCAGTTTCAACATTATTTGTAACTATATTATTATTTGAACCAGTGTTAGTGGTTAATTGATTAATTTCTACTTTTCCGTTATCGCTTATTTCAGTATCATACATATTTTTATTATTATCAATTATTATTCCTGTTTTAGTATCCACTTTCATGCCGGTATTAATGTTATTTTGTTTTAAAATATCTATACCATGAGCTAGTTCTTCATTCATATCACTAGGAAGAACTTCATCAATACTTTTGAATTCATCATTAGTAATCATATCGGATTTTATTTCTTTAGATATATCATCAGCAGTTAAAACACCACTTTTTGGTAAATCACTAATTCCATTTTTAATTCTTTCTATTCTTTCTTGTGGAGTTAAATTACCTACTATTTCAGCAAAAGTCATATTACCATCTTTATCTTCAAATGTAGCATACTGTACACCATCTTTTTCTATATATTGAACATCATTTAAATTAAGTTCTTCTTCTACTTTTTTAACTTCTGCAACTTGTTTTTCTTCTTTAACTTTTTCAATATTCGGAATTTCAATTCCCATATTTTGTGATAATAATAATTGTTGTTCATAAGTTAAATTTAATTTAGATAATTGTTCTGGATTCATTGTTTTTATTTTTTGCATACTTAAATTAGCTTCATTAAGCAAATAATTTTCTTTGTATGTTTCACCAAGAATACTGGTTAATTCTTGCACATCACCCTTAATTAATAATTCTTGTCTATTATTTAATAATATTTTAGTTAATCTCATATATTGATATTCTTGTTCAAATTGTGGAACTATATCAATATTTAATTGTTCACCAATTTGACGAGCTAATAACTCCATTGTTCCGGTTTTAGCAAGATTTCCTATTAATTCAGGATTAGATTTAAGTAACATCATTTTAGTTGTATTTATAATTTCTTCTGGATTTTGACTATTTTGATTTATCATTTCATTAATATTAAAATTATTGTTTGACATTGCCATATATTGATATTCTAAAAGCATATCCAAAATCAACTTAATTAACGTACTTTTCATTTTATCTAATTCTTGTTTTTGTGATGCTGTTAAATTACCACTATTAATATTAGTTAATGAATCAATATTATTTGATATATGTACTTCAGTAATATCCATAACATTCATATCACTAGGAATTATATATTGACTTATAATTATATTAATTATATTATCAATATCATATCCTGTAGGTAATTTAGAAACTTCTCTTGTTCCTCCTACTAATTCATTTTCATAATCACTTATTACATTTTGACTTTGTTTGTTAAATGATTCTAAATCCTTTTTTAAAAATTCAATTGTCCCGCTTACAGTTGATAATAATTCATTCTTAATCATTTCTGTACTCATGAAACATCTCTCCATTCTGCATTAATTATACTATAAAAAAGGATATAAATAAATATTTATTTACTTATATCTCTTGATTAAACATTTCTTTTAATTCAATTTCTGCTTTTTTAACAAAATAATCATTATTTTTAATTGGAATATTATATTTTTCAAATTCATTTTTCATTTCATCAATTGTTTTATAATTTTTATTTATATAATGACATTTATCCTCTATTTCAATATAGATATGTTTATTGTTTACTTCTTGAACACACAATTCACATGTATCACTAGCATACACACTAATATGATCTTTTATTTCAATTAATTTATTATAACCAAGTTGTTTTAGCAATTCATATGCAGCATCAATAGATTCAACCCTGCAATTTACTTTTCCTTGATTTAAAATTTCACCAATGTCATTATACTCTTTGTATTTATAAGTAATCTGTTTTGTTTCTTTATTTTCTTCTATTATATGTCTAAGTAACACACAATTTTTAAGTATATCCAAATAATTATCTTTAATATCAATATCTTTTTTAACCATATAAATATCAATTAAATCATATACTTCTTTAATTTGAAATTTATTTTTATGTAATATATCTTTTAGTTTATCTAAACTTGTATCTATTTCAACAGTTATTTCTTTTTCAAATTCCATATATCCTCCACTTTATTTATTCATATCCTTTATAATTTTAATTTTTTGATTATTTTTATCTAAAGTATCATACATTTTATTTTTCATAGTATTAACTTGCTTTTGTTTATTAATTATTTGTTTTTCAATATTAATAATTTTATCTAAGTTTTTCTCATAACTATCTAACCCATGATAATTTTTAAATTCATCCATATATTCATATTTTAATCTTGATACTTGATATAATGTATCATTTAACATATAATCAATTAAATAAAAATTACTCATATTACTTTCAATTTCTTTTGCATAATCATCACTAGGAATATATTTTATAGTTTCATCCTTCTTAACTACTTTACGCATATTTCTAATGGAATTACCAAGTATAAACAATCCTAGTGCAAAGAAAGGAATATTTTTTTGTTTCATTAATTTAAGTGAAAAGGCACCTGTCATAATACTAGTCGCACCATTAAGCATTCTATCAACAAAACTATATTTTGTACTTACTATTTTATCAGCTTTAATATTTGTGATTAAATCATTAAATTCTTTATATATATCTTGTTGTTCTTTTAATTTTACATTAAGTTGTTTATTTATATTTGAAATATTTGATAATTCACTATTTTCATATGAAAATAATTGAATTTTATTATTAATATTTTGTTTCTTACTTCCTTTTTTATTTTGGATATTAAATATATTTTTTTTAGTATCAACTATTTTACTATAATAATCTAATTCATTTTTAAGTTTATTTTTAATGTCAATTATCATATTAGTGTTAGAAACTTTAGATAATACATTATTAATCTTTTCATTATTTAATTTCTTATAATTACCATTGCTTATTGCATTATAATTATTTATTATTTCATTTATTTGTTTTATAATTTCTTGAATTTCTTTTTCAATTTTATTTATTTCTTCTATTGTTTTGGCATTATCTAATTTACTATTTAATTCGTCAAGTTTAAAACCTAGGTTTTGTAATTCATCTCTATCTTTACCCGTTATCTTTTTAAGTTCTTTAATCAAAGTATTTTCTAAATCTTGATTTGATGCTTTAACTTTACTTATTTGACTATTGTTTTCTACCTCTTTTTGTTTTTCTATTGGTTGTGATATTTCTTTTTTGCAATTAGGGTGGTTAGTTTCAGTTTTTCTTGTTTTATTTTCTTGTTTTATTTCTTTTTGATTATTTTTAGATTCAATTCTAATATGTTTTTCTTCTTTTTTTATTTCTTTTTGTTTTATTTCAGTTTCTTTATTTTCTTTGATGATATTTTTCTTTTCAATTTCATTTAAATTAATTCCCACTTTTTTCTTTTGTGGTTTAACTACAATAATCTTTTCAGGATTTTTAATTTTTACTTTATTAGATGTTTTTTCTAATTTATATTTTTTATTCTTTTCTTTTATGTAATAATTAACTATAATTTCTTTTTCTTTCTTTTGTTTATTATTTATTTCTTTAATAGTTTTTAAGTCATTTAACTTTTGTTCTTCATTTTTTATTTTCTTTTTTTTGATACGTCTCATTCTAAATCTTTCTAATAAAAGATTCCAAAATCCACCTTTTGATCCTTTCAAAATATCACCTTCAAATCTGAGTGTATTATATAATAATATGATAATAATGTCAAAAAAAGAAAACTCAAAAAAAGTTTTCAACAACTTATTAAAAGCGTCGAAAACTTTTATTTTTAGAACACAAATTATTTTTCTTCTTCTTTAACTAATTCTAAAACAACCATTAAAGCGTCGTCTCCTCTTCTTTCATTTAGTTTTAGAATTCTAGTATATCCACCATTTCTATTAGCATATCTAGGCGCTAATACATTAAATATTTTATTAACAACTTCTTTATCATTATGTAAGAAAGCTAATGCTTTTCTTCTAGCTACTAAACTACCATCTTTACCATAAGAAATCATTTTTTCAGCAAATTTACGAGTTTCTTTAGCTCTTGTATCAGTAGTTTCAATTCTTTCATACATGATTAGATTTTTTACTTGACTAGCAAGTAAACTTCTTCTATGTTTATTATCTCTTCCTAATTTTCTATACATACTGTCTACCTCCTTTTACTAGTCATCATCTCTAAATTTAAGTCCCATATCTTTAATTTTATCAATAACTTCTTTTAAAGATTTTTTACCTAAATTACGGATTTTCATCATTTCATTTTCACTCTTATTAGTGATGTCTTGAACAGTTAATAATGAAGCTCTCTTCAAGCAGTTATAAGCACGAACAGAGAAGTCTAAATCTTCGATTGGAGTTTGTAATGTTTTCAATCTTGGATCTTCTACTTTTTCGTTCATTAAACCTTTAACATCAGCAATTGAATCTATTTGAGTAACAATTTCTAAATGTTCAACTAAAATTCTACCAGCTAAAGCAATAGCTTCTTCAGGTTTCATTGCACCATTTGTCCAAACATTCATGATTAATTTATCATAGTTTTCATTTTGTCCAACACGCGCATTTTCAACTTCATAGCTAATTCTTTCAATTGGAGAATATAGTGAATCTATTGGAATAACACCAACTTTTAAATTTCCTAATAAAGATTTTTGTTCATCACATCTAACATATCCTCTACCATTACCAACTGTGGCTTCTAATACAAATTTTCCACCTTCGCTAACAGTTGCAATAACTTGATCTTTATTGATGATTTCAATATCAGAATCTGTTTCAAAATCAGCTGCTGTAACAACTTTTTCACCTTTAACGTTAATTCTAATTGTTTTATTTTCATCATTAGAATGATTTTTAATTACAACACCTTTTAAATTTAAAATTATACTTGTTACATCTTCAACTACACCTTCGATAGTTTGGAATTCATGTAGAACTCCATCAATTTTAATACTAGTAATAGCACTACCTGGTAATGAAGATAACATAACTCTTCTTAATGCATTTCCTAATGTTGTTCCAAAACCTCTTTCAAGTGGTTCTAATTCAAACTTACCATAACTGCTACTTTCAACATATTCAGTTACTTTATATTCTGGTTTTTCAAATTTCAACACTTTCGCACACTCCCTTTCTTAGTTACGAGGACGTTTTGGTGGACGACATCCATTGTGTGGTATAGGTGTTACATCGATTATTTCAGTAATTTCTAACCCTGCAGTTTGTAATGATCTAATTGCAGTTTCACGTCCTGGTCCTAATCCTTTAACATAAACTTGAACTTTTTTCATTCCGCTTTCTACTGCAACTTTACCGGCTGCTTCTGCACTCATACCAGCAGCAAAAGGAGTACTTTTTTTACTTCCTTTGAAACCTAATGTTCCAGCAGAAGCCCAACTAATTACATTCCCTTCTTTGTCAGTAATTGTAACGATTGAATTATTATAAGTAGAATGAATATGTGCTTGACCTTCAGGCACATTTCTCTTTACTTTACGTTTTCTTGTTTTATAAGCCATTATAATAACCTCCTTTTATTTGATTACTTTTTCTTATTTGCAATTACCTTTTTAGGTCCTTTATGAGCTTTACAGTTTCTACAATTTCTGCTTGTTCTTTGACCTCTTACAGGTAATCCTTTTTTGTGACGTGATCCTTCGTAAGAATTTATTTCCATTTTAGTTTTGATATTTGTACTAACTTCACGTCTTAAATCACCTTCGATAATATAATTAGAAACTTGATCACGAATTACGTTTAATTCTTCTTCAGATAAATCTTTTACTCTTCTGTTTTTATCGATTTTAGCATCAGCACAGATTTGTCCTGCTAAACTTTTACCAATACCGAAAATATAAGTTAAAGAAATTTCTAATCTTTTATCATTTGGGATATCTACACCTTTAATACGTGCCATATATTACACCTCCATTATCCTTGTTTTTGTTTGTGTTTTGGGTTTTCACAAATTACCATTACTTTTCCCTTACGTTTAATAACTTTACACTTTGCACAAATTGGCTTTACTGATGGTTTTACTTTCATTAAAATCCCTCCTACTATTTTCTATAGGTTATACGCCCACGTGTTAAATCATAAACTGACAATTCAACTGTTACTGTATCACCTGGTAAGATACGAATGTAATTCATTCTTATTTTACCAGAAACGTGAGCTGTTACAGTATGTTTATTTTCTAATTCAACTTTGAATTGTCCTCCTGGTAAGACTTCAAGTATTTTACCTTCCATCTCAATTACATCATCTTTTGCCATCTTTCTCACTCTCCTGTTAATATTTCATATCCATCTTTGGTTACTAAAACAGTATGTTCATAGTGTGCAGATGGTTTTCTATCATAGGTAATTATTGTCCAGTCATCATCCTCTACAACAACATGTCTACTACCTAAGTTAAGCATTGGTTCTACTGCAATAACCATACCTTCTTTTAAAAGTGGTCCTTTATTTTTCATTGAAAAATTAGGAACATCTGGTTCTTCATGTAAGGCAGCACCAACACCATGACCTACTAATTCTCTTACAACACTAAGGTTGTATTTTTTAGCACATTTTTCTACTGCCAAACCAATATCACCAATATGGTTTCCCGGTTTGATAGCTTTAAGCCCTTCATACAAAGCTTCTTTTGTTCCATCCATTAATCTTTTAGCATCATTTGTAGGTTCCCCTATAATATATGTCCAAGCTGAATCCCCATGATATCCTTGGTAACATGCTCCAATATCAATTGAAACTATATCCCCTTTTCTTAATTTATAAGAAGAAGAAATACCATGTACAACTTGTTCATTAACTGATACACAAATTGATTTAGGATAATTATTATATCCTAGAAATGATGGAGTTGCATCTTGTTTTAAAATAAAGTTATGAGCAAGTTCATTAAGTTTATCTGTTGTAATACCTTCTTTAATAAATGGTTGTAAATACTGATGTGTTTTATATACTATATTTCCTGCTTTTCTTAATAACTCTATTTCTCTTGGGGTTTTAATAGTTATCATTTTAACATCCCCTTTTTTAATTATTTTTTAGTTAAAATTTTGTTAATAGTTTCGCTTGTTTTTTCTTTTCCAAGTCCACTATCAATTGTATAAAGTAAATCTTTATAATATTCTAATAATGGTTTAGTAGAATTAATATATGTATCAAATCTTTTATTAAATGATTCTTCATTATCATCATCACGATGATTTAATTCTACGCCACATTTATCGCAAACATTTGAAACACTTGGTTTCATTTCTTCAAAATACATATTATATATTTTACCACATTTTGGGCATCCAAGTCTACCACAAGCTCTTTTCATTGCGATATCCTTATCAATACTTAAGTAAAATACATAATTAATTTGTTTATCTAATTTAGTTAATAATTCATTTAAAATGTTTGCTTGATTAACATTTCTTGGATAACCATCTAAGATATATCCATTATTACAATCATCATTTTGTAATCTTTTTTCTAGTAATTCAGTAACAATATCATCACTAATTAAATTACCAGCAGTCATTTGTTCTTTTATATATTTACCTAAATCATTATCTTTTTTAGATTCTTCTCTTAATAAATCACCAGTTGAAATATGAGCAAGATTGAATTCATTTTTTAATATTTCAGATTGCGTACCCTTACCAGCGGCAGGTGGCGCAATAAATATAATGTTTTTTTGCATATTATGCTTTTTTACGTCCTCTTCTATTTCCTGCTTTTTTATAACTACGACTTACTAATGAACTTTCCATTTGTTTATATGTTTCTAGAGCAACACCAACTACGATTAATAATCCTGTCCCACCAATTGTAATACTTGATGGTAATTTAGAAATATTAGTAAATATAATTGGTAATCCAGCAATTACTGCTAGGAATAGCGCACCAACAATAGTTAATCTAGATAGAACTTGTTTAATATATTTACAAGTATCTTTTCCTGGTTTTATTCCAGGAATATATCCTCCATTTTTTTGTAAATCTTCAGCCATTTGTTCTGGATTCATTTGTAAGAATACATAGAAATAAGCAAAGAACAATATTAATAATATATAAAGTGTAAATCCAATAGGTGTATTATAATTTAAATATTTATTAACAAATAATGTGAAACTTTCGTTTTTAATAAATTGTGCAATAGTAGCTGGAATTGCTATTAAACTTGAAGCAAAGATTACAGGCATAACACCTGAAGAATTAATTCTTAAAGGCATATATGCTTGTTGACCACCATAAGAACTTGTTGTTCTGTTTGCATATTGCATTGGTAATCTTCTTTCTGCTTCTTGTACATAGATAACTCCAATTACTATTAATAAATAAATTGCAACAAAGACTAAATAAGAAATACTACCTATAAATATAGTTTGTAAACTATCAAATTTTACTAATTCTGTAAAAGCATCTATAAACATTGTTGGAATACTTGCTAAGATACCTGCCATAATTATTAATGATATACCGTTTCCAATACCTTTTTGAGTAATTTGGTCACCTAACCATAATAAGAATGCAGTTCCTGCTGTCATAATAGTAGCAACTCTAATATATTCCATCGCACCACCAGATGTACCTAAGAATGCGAATGAATAAGCGAATCCTTGAACAAAAGCAAATATAATACCAACATAACGTGTGATTTGATTTTTCTTTTGTCTACCTGTATGACCTTGTTTATTTAATTCTGATAAATATGGGATTATATCCATAGATAATAGTTCAATAATAATTGAAGCAGTTATATATGGCATTACCCCTAATGCAAAGATAGAGAATTGTTTTAACGCTCCACCACCCATTGCATTAATAAGTTCTAGAAATCCTAAATTATCAGTTAAATTTTCTGTTCCAGGAATTCTTATAGTTGTTCCAACTTTGAATATAAATAGTACTGCTAAAGTAAATAGTAATCTGTTTCTTAAATCCTTGTTAGTAGGTTTAAATATTTGCTTTAAAGTAGCAAACATATTAGATCACCTCTACTTTTCCACCTGATGCTTCTATTTTTGATTTTGCACTTTCACTAAATTTGTGTGCACGAACTGTAACTTTCTTTTCTAAGTTACCATTTCCTAATACCTTAATACCACATAATTGTTTTTTAACTATTCCTAATTCTTTTAATAATTCTGGAGTAACAACATCACCATCATTGAATCTATTTAAATCATCTAGATTAATAACAGCATATTCTTTTTTAAACATTGCATTACTAAATCCTCTTTTTGGTAAACGTCTGAATAATGGAAGTTGCCCACCTTCGAAACCAGGTCTTACTCCTCCACCACTTCTAGCGTTTTGTCCTTTATGCCCTTTACCACTTGTTTTTCCAAGTCCACTACCTGGACCTCTACCAACTCTTTTACGGTTTTTTACTGAACCTTCATTTGGTTGTAATTCATGTAATTTCATTATCCTAAAATCTCCTCTACTGTTTTCCCTCTTAGTTTTGCAACATGTTCAACAGTTTTTTGTGATTTAAGAGCTTCCATTGTAGCACGAGCCATATTAATTTTTGTGTTTGAACCAAGTGATTTAGATACAACGTCACGGATACCAGCAAGTTCTAGTACAGCACGAACTGGACCTCCTGCAATAACTCCAGACCCAGCTGCTGCTGGTTTAACAAGAATTTTAGCTGCTCCACTAACACCAATAGCGTCATGTGGAATAGTTCTGTTATCAACAATTGGTACTACGATAATGTTTTTAGTAGCTGCTTGAATAGCTTTCTTAATTGCATCAGGAACTTCATTAGCTTTACCAGTACCTAATCCAACTTTACCCTTTTTATCTCCAACAACTACTGTTGCGCTAAATCTAAAATGACGACCACCTTTTGTAACTTTAGTAACACGATTAATTGCGATTACTTCTTCGTCATATATTTTCTTTGGTGGGTTATATTTCTTTTCTTTCATTTCTATACCCTCCTTCTAAAATTCTAATCCATTTTCACGTGCAGCTTCTGCTAAAGCTTTAACACGTCCATGATATAGGTATCCACCTCTATCGAAAACTACTTTATTAATATTTGCTTTTTTAGCTTTTTCAGCAATAGATTTTCCAACTATTTTAGCCGCTTCAATGTTTGAACCGTTTTCAATTTTTAATGATTTGTCTAATGATGAAGCACTAACAAGTGTAACTGCATTAACATCATCAATTATTTGAACTGAAATGTTTGAATTTGATCTAAATACATTTAATCTTGGAACATCAGGAGTACCAGAAATTTTAGATCTAACCCTTGCATGTCTTATTTTACGTACTTCATTACGAGATACCTTATTTACCATAATCTTATCTCTCCTTTACCTTATTTTGATGCTTTCTTTCCTTCTTTACGACGGATGTGTTCACCTTTATAACGAATACCTTTACCTTTATATGGTTCAGGTTGTCTTACTTTACGAATATTTGCAGCAAATTCACCAACTGCTTGTTTGTCAATACCTTTAACAGTGATTTCAGTATTACTTACACCTTCAACTTTTAAACCAGCAGGTACTTCTAGTTCAACTGGATGTGAATAACCAGCATTGATAACTAATTTGTCACCTTTTGGTTGAAAACGGTAACCTACACCAAGAATTTCTAATCCTTTTACGTAACCTTTAGTAACACCTTCGATCATATTAGCGATATTAGCATTTGCAGTACCATGCATTTGTTTAGCAATTTTTGTTTCGTTAATTCTTTTTACTGTAATTTGATTATCAGCTACTTCAACAGTAATATAATTTGATACATCGCATGATAATTCACCTAATGCACCTTTTACTGTAACGATACTATCTTGAATAGAAACTTCTACACCTTCAGGTACTGTTAAAATTCTATTTCCTATACGACTCATAAAGACACCTCCTTAAGTTTTACCAAATATAAGCTAGTACTTCTCCACCAACTTGTTCTTCACGTGCTTTCTTATCAGTCATAATACCTTTAGAAGTTGAAATGATTGCAATTCCTAAACCATTTAATACTCTTGGAACTTCATCAACTTTAGCATAAACACGTAATCCTGGTTTTGAAATACGTTTTAATCCAGTAATTACTCTTTCTTTTTTGTTTCCGTATTTTAATGATAATATAATCATATCATCTTCTTTTTCTCTTTTTTCTACTTCGAATCCACTAATGAATCCTTCTTCTTTTAAAATTCTAGCTATTTCTAATTTAACTTTAGAAACAGGAACTTCAACTTTTGTATAACGCATTGAATTAGCGTTACGAATTCTTGTAAGCATATCTGCTATTGGGTCAGTTAATACCATAATAATCCTCCCTTCCCTTTTTACCAGCTAGATTTTTTAACACCAGGGATTTGTCCCTTATATGCTAATTCTCTAAAACAAATACGACAGATTTTGAATTTACTCATTACTGAGTGTGGTCTTCCACATCTTTCACATCTTGTGTATTCACGAACTTTAAATTTTTGTTTTTTGTTAGCCTTAACAATCATGCTTTTTTTTGCCATACTTATCCTCCTTTACGAGATTACTTCTTAAATGGAATACCAATTAAGCTTAATAAATCAAATGCTTCTTCATTTGTTTTTGCAGTAGTAACGATAACTATATCCATACCACGAACTTTAACAACGTTATCAAATTCGATTTCAGAGAAAATTAGTTGTTCTTTAATTCCTAGAGTATAGTTTCCTCTACCATCAAAGCTTTTCTTAGATACACCTCTGAAGTCTTTTACACGAGGTAATGAAATTCTGATTAATTTTTCTAAGAAATCATACATTTTTTCCCCACGTAATGTAACTTTACATCCAATAGGTGCTCCTTCTCTTAATTTAAATCCAGCAATTGATTTTTTGGCTTTAGTAATTACAGGTTTTTGACCAGCAATTAATTCTAAATCAGCAACAGCTGCATCAATTAATTTACTATTTTGGTTTGCATCACCAACACCCATGTTAATAACTATTTTTTCTATTTTTGGAACTTGCATAACTGATTTATAGTTATGTTTTTCTTTTAAACTAGGAACAATTTCGTTTAAATATTTTTCTTTTAGGCGGTTCATAAATACCCTCCTTCCAATTAATCTAGTTTAGAATTAGATTTTTTAGTAACTCTTACTTTTTTACCATTTTTGTCTAATTCTTTACCGATTCTTGTTCTTTTATTAGTTTTAGGATCAATAATCATAACATTAGATACATGAATTGGTGCTTCAACTTCAACGATTCCACCATCTTTACCGTTTGTTGGTTTAATATGTTTTTTAACAATATTAACACCTTCAACAATAACTTTATCTTCTTTAGCTAATGTTTTAATTATTTTACCTTGTTTGTTTTTATCTTTTCCACAGGTAACTATAACTTTATCTCCTGTTTTTAAATTCATGTTTCTTCCTCCTTTTCAAGGCTAGATTACTTCTTTAGCAAGTGAAACTATTTTCATAAAATCTTTATCCCTAAGTTCACGAGCTACAGGTCCTAATACACGAGTTCCTACTGGAGATTTATCATCTTTAATAATAACACATGCATTATCGTCAAATTTGATGTAAGAACCATCTTCTCTTCTTGCCCCAAATTTACTTCTTACTACAACAGCTTTTACAACTTTACCTTTTTTAACAGTACCATTAGGTATAGCTTTTTTTACAGTACCAACAACTATATCCCCAATGTTACCAGTTTTTACTTTACTTCCACCAAGAACTCTAATTACCATTAATTCACGAGCTCCTGAGTTATCAGCAACTTTTAATATACTTTGTTGTTGAATCATTTGATAATCCTCCTTCCATCTAAAAGAGTTATTATAGAATTACTGCTTTTTCTATAACTTCTACAAGTTCATATCTTTTAGTTTTAGATAATGGTCTTGTGAAAGCTATACGAACTGTATCACCAATTTTAGCAATATTTTGTTCATCATGTGCAGTATATTTTTTAGAATACTTTACTCTTTTTCCATATAATGGATCTTTTTTATATGTTTCAACTAATACTGTGATTGTTTTATCATTTTTATCACTAGCAACTTTTCCAATAAGTTCACGTTTTTTTGTATTCATAAGGATTATGCCTCCTCTTCTTTATTCATTTCACGTTCAACTAAGATAGTTTTTAATCTAGCAACTGTTCTTCTTAATTCTCTAATTCTTGAAGGTTTTTCTAGATTTCCGCTTGCTTGTTGAAAACGTAAGTTAAATAATTCTTCTTTAGTTTCTTCAATCTTTTTGTTGATTTCTTCAGTGGTTAAATTTCTGATTTCATTAACCTTCATTAGTATCACCACCATCTTCTTTTTTAACAAATTTACACTTGATTGGTAATTTGTGAGAAGCTAATCTGAATGCTTCACGTGCAATTTCTTCTGAAACTCCACCGATTTCAAACATGATTTTTCCTTCTTTTACTACAGCAACCCATTCTTCAACGTTACCTTTACCTTTACCCATACGAGTTTCAAGTGGTTGTTTTGTTTTTGCTAAGTGTGGGAAAATGTTTATCCAAACACGTCCACCACGTTTCATGTAACGAGTCATAGCGATACGAGCAGCTTCGATTTGTCTACCATTGATCCAAGCTCCTTCTTTAGCCATTAACCCATATTCACCAAAATTTACTTTTGTATTTCCTTTTGCTTTTCCTTCATAAGAAATTCTATGAGGTTTTCTATATTTAGTTCTTTTTGGCATTAACATTTGCATTACCCCCTTTAGAATTTTTCTTAGTAGGAAGTATTTCACCTTTGTAAATCCAAACTTTTACACCTATTTTTCCATAAGTTGTATCAGCTTCACTTGTTGCATAATCAATATCAGCTCTTAGAGTATGTAATGGAGTATTTCCTTCACTATATCCTTCACTACGAGCCATATCTGCTCCACCTAAACGTCCAGATACCAAAGTTTTAACTCCTTTAGCTCCAGCTTTCATAACATTTCTGATTGCTTTCTTTTGAGCATTTCTGAATGATACTCTGTTTTCAATTTGGTGAGCAATGTTATCAGCAACTAATTTAGCAATTAAATCTGGATTTTTAATTTCCATAATAGAAATTTGAATATCTTCGTTTACTAATTTTGATACTTCTTTCTTTAATTTTTCGATTTCTTCTCCACCGCGTCCAATAATAACACCAGGTTTTGATGTATGGATTGTAACTTCTGTGGATTTAGAATTTCTTTCAATTAAGATAGTAGAAATACCAGCATCTTTTAATTTTTTATCTAAAAATTTACGGATTTTAACATCGTTATTTAAAAATTTACCGAAATCTTTATTTGATGCATACCATTTAGATTCCCAATCTTTATTTATACCGATTCTAAGTCCGACTGGACTAACCTTTTGACCCATCAGTATACCTCCTTTATTTTGTTTTATAACCTACGACTACAGTTATGTGACTTGTTCTTTTATCATGTCTATCAATATGACTTCTTGAACCAAATCTAATTCTTTTTAAAACTGGTCCTTCATTTATATAAGCTTCTAATACATATAATTTATCTTTTTCAAGACCTAAATTATTTTCTGCATTTGCTACTGCTGAAGTTAATACTTTATTTATTAATCTAGCAGATTTTTTGTTCATGTTATTTAATAAGTTTGCTGCTTCACTAACGCTTTTGTTACGAATTAAATCGATAACTAAACGAGATTTAATAGGAGCAGTTAAAACTGTGTTTGCAGTTGCTTTTGCTTTCATTTAAGCACCCTCCTTTTGGCTATTTCTTTTTCTTGTCATCACCGTGACCACCAAATTTACGAGTTGGAGAGAATTCACCTAATTTATGACCAACCATATCTTCAGTAACATATACTGGGATAAATTCTTTTCCGTTGTGTACCGCAAATGTGTGACCAATAAATTCAGGATAAATTGTTGAACGGCGTGACCATGTTTTTAAAACTTGTTTTTTACCAGTTTCGT
Organism: Bacilli bacterium; assembly: GCA_017435465.1. GTDB lineage: Bacteria > Bacillota_I > Bacilli_A > RF39 > UBA660 > JAFSEX01. Next base: position 16,187 of record JAFSEX010000032.1, on the reverse strand, counting down.
TTAATTCACGAACTCTTTTAAGTAATTTTTGGAACACATAAGGTCCTTTTTTTAAACTTCTTGCCATCTTATTTCATCCTTTCTTATTTCTTTTTACGACGATTAACAATAAATTTGTCAGAAGCCTTTTTATTTTTACGAGTTTTGTATCCAAGAGCTGGTTTACCCCAAGGAGTAAGTGGCCCTTTTCTACCAATAGGTGCTCTACCTTCCCCACCACCATGTGGATGGTCATTAGGGTTCATAACAGAACCACGTGCGGTAGGTCTAACTCCCATATGACGTTTACGACCTGCTTTACCAATGTTAACTAATTCGTGGTCAGCATTTCCAATTTCACCAATTGTTGCCATACAAGTTCCTAGAATCAATCTAGTTTCACCACTGTTTAATCTTAACATTACGTATTTTCCTTCACGTCCTAAGATTTGTGCGCTGTTTCCAGCACTTCTTGCAATTTGTCCACCTTTACCAGGTTTCATTTCGATGTTGTGTACTACAGTACCAACTGGAATGTTCATAAGTGGAAGAGCATTACCAACTTTAATATCAGCTTTTTCTCCACTCATTATTTTGTCTCCTACTTTTAAACCTTTAGGAGCAAGTATGTATCTTTTTTCTCCATCTTTATAATTAATTAAAGCAATGTTAGCTGTTCTATTTGGATCGTATTCAATAGTAGCTACAGTACCTTCGATATCAAATTTATTTCTTTTGAAATCGATTAATCTGTATTTTCTTTTAGCTCCACCACCATGATGACGAACGCTTATTCTACCTTGGTTATTACGACCACCATTTTTGCTTAATGATACTAGTAAACTTTTTTCTGGAGTAGAGCATGTAATTTCATCATTTACTAATCTAGACATTTCTCTAGTACCATTTGTATTAGGTTTTAATTTTCTTATTGGCATAAATATCCTCCTTGTCTGTTAGTTAAGGTCGATTGAACTACCTTCTGCTAACTTAACAATTGCTTTTTTGTATTTACTTGTCATACCAGTGTATCTACCAACTCTTTTTTTCTTTGGTTTAACATTGATTGTATGAACACTTTCAACTTTTACATTGAATATTTTTTCAATAGCTTGTTTGATTTCAGTTTTGTTTGCTTTTGTATCAACTTTAAATACATAACTTCTTCCATCTTCTGCGATTGCAGATGTTTTTTCAGTTATGATAGGAGCTTTAATGATATCTCTATAATGATTCATCATTAGATAAGCACCTCCTCAATTTTATTAATTGCATCTTCAGTAACTACCATGTAATCAGCATTTACGATGTCTAATGTATTAATTTCATCATCAGCTAAAACTAAGATTTGTTCCAAGTTTCTTGAAGCTAAGATAATGTTATCATTTAATTCTGAAGTAACAAATAATACTTTTTTGTTATCTAATTTTAAATTATTTAATAATTCAATGAATTCTTTAGTTTTTGGAGTTTCTAAATTGATATTATCAACTACAACTAATTCTTCACCTTTGAATTTGTAAGATAGTGCAGATAATAGCGCTAATCTTCTTTCCTTTTTATTCATTTTCTTTTTATAGTCTCTTGGAGTTGGTCCGAATACGATTCCTCCACCTCTCCATTGAGTAGCACGAATACTACCTTGTCTAGCACGTCCTGTACCTTTTTGTTTCCATGGTTTTCTACCACCACCACTAACTTCTGAACGAGTTTTAGTTTTAGCAGTTCCTTGTCTTAATGATGCTAATGAAAGTATTAAATGATTATGTAATACTGCATCGTTTGGTTCTATATTCCAAATATTGTCATTTAAATTAATGTCCTTTAGTTTTTCACCTTTAATATTTAAAAGAGCTTGTTTAGCCATTTCAAATTCCTCCTTTCATCACAAATAAATTTTTATTTTTAGTTAAATTATTATTCTTGAGTTTGTTCTTCTTGTGATGATTCATTTGTTTCTTCAGTTGTCACTTCTTCTGTTTCAACTACTTCGTTAACTGTTTCAGTCACTTCTTCTTCAGTTACATAAGTAATTAATTCACCCATTTCTCTTTTAACTGGATTTTTAACAGCAGTTCTAATAACAACGAAAGATTTTTTAGGACCAGGAACATTACCTTTAATTAATAGACAACCATTTTCCATATCTACAGCAACGATTACTAAGTTTTGGATAGTAATTGTTTCATCACCCATGTGACCCGGTAATTTTTTACCCTTGAAAACACGCATTGGTCTCATTGTTCCCATTGAACCAGGACCTCTGTGGTAATGTGAACCGTGACTCATTGGCCCACGACTTTGATTATGACGTTTGATAACGCCTTGGAACCCTTTACCTTTACTAGTTCCAGTTACATCAACAACTTCTCCAACTTCGAATACATCTGCATGTAATTCAGTTCCCAATTGGTAATTGTTGATATCAACACCTCTGATTTCTTTTAAGAAGCGCTTAGGTGTTGTGTTTGCTTTTTTAGCATGACCCATTTCTGGTTTATTAGAAAGTTTTTCTCTTTTTTCACCAAATCCAAGTTGAATTGCTTCATAACCATCATTTTCCATTGTTTTAATTTGAGTTACTACGTTTGTACCAACTTCAACAACAGTTACAGGAATTAACTTACCATTAGTATCAAAAACTTGAGTCATACCAATCTTACGACCTAAGATTCCTTTTTTCATACCTTTTTCCTCCTATATTATTTCTTATAATTTGATTTGTATCTCAACACCACTAGGTAAATCAACGTGAGTTAATGCCTCAATTGTTTCTTTACTAGGATTATTGATATCAATTAATCTTTTGTGAGTACGCATTTCAAATTGTTCACGTGAATCTTTATATTTATGAACAGCTCTTAAAATTGTGTACTTTTGGATTTCTGTTGGTAATGGTACTGGACCACTAACTTCTCCGCCAGTTCTTTTTACAGTTTCAACAATTTTTATAGCAGCTTGATCTAAAATTCTGTGATCATACGCTTTTAATCTGATACGAACTTTCGTATTTGACATAATTTTTCCTCCCCTCGCCTATATCGCTGTATAGACTAGCTCCGAGCAAATAACCTGACTTTGCCATTTAAATTATTAACAACTTAACCTGGTGTGTCAGCAACCTTGCACATCTACGCCGTCAAACATTTAACATTTTACCATAGAAATTATATGAAAATCAAGGTTTTTTATGAAGTTTTTTAAGAAATTTTTTGATTGATGTGTAAAGAAAAAAGAACGTGTTTTTACAATTTACATGTTCTTTTACAAATTATTTTATAACCTTTAAATACTTAATACTGTGAATAATTAAAAATATTCCAAGAATAGTTTCAAGACTCAATGTTAATATAAGTAAAAATCCATATACTACTCCACAAATACCAGCATATTTTTGTTGATTATTAGCACCAATATATATTGCAACAGAAAAAATTCCATTAAATAGTGCAATTAGTAATGCATTTAAAATTGAATTCCCTCCTAATATTGACAAGAAAATTATGATTAATATTAATACCAAGAAAAATATTGCATCATTTTTTAATGTTTTTGCTTCTTTAATCATTATAAATTACTCCCTTCTAAAATTGTATAAAAATATTTTTACAAAATTATCAATATAAGTATACAATATTCCCCCGAGTCAATACTTTAATTTCCACAATTTACCATTTAGTAATTTTTTCAAAATCTTTTATACTTGTTTTCTTTTATTTTTTATATATGTGAGTGGATAAAACAAAAGTAACATTGGATACAATTCTAATCTACCAAAAAGCATAACTATTGATAATACTAATTTTGATAATCCAGAAAAATCTGCAAAATTACCAATTGGTCCAACTATTGAAAAACCAGGACCAACATTGCTAATACACGTAATTACACTAGTAAGTGTTGTTTCAAAATCAAAATTATCTAAAGATACTATTAATGTAGCAAAAATGATTATTAAAAAATACAACACCAAATAATATCCAACATCATTTATAGTTTTTTCATTAACAACTTTTTTATCTAACCTAACCGCTTTAATAGTATTTGGGTGTATAACAGTTATAAAATCTTTAATTACTTTTTTTAGTGCAATTACAATTCTTGATACTTTTATACCACCACCAGTAGAACCACCACAAGCACCACAAAACATTAGAAATAATAAAATAATTTTTGAAAATTGTGGCCATAAATCGAAGTTTGTGGTTGCAAAACCAGTTGTTGTTATAATTGATGAAACTTGAAAGAATGATAATCTAAATGCTTCAAAAATATTATTACATATTGATAATATATTTAATGTTATTAGTATTGTTGAAGTAATAATAATACCAAAATATGCTTTCATTTCTTCATTTGAAATAGCTTGTTTAAATTTCTTCATAATAATCAAGAAAAATATATTAAAGTTTATTCCAAATAAAATCATAAATATTGATATAACATAATCAATGTATGTACTATTATAAAAAGCTATACTACTATTTTTAATTGCAAACCCACCAGTTCCAGCGGTAGCAAAAGAAGTTACAATACTATCAAATAAAGGCATACCACCAAGAAGAAGTAATAATATTTCTAAAATTGTCAACAAAAGATATATTCCATATAACCATTTTGCTGTATCTTTTAATTTAGGCACCAACTTACTTGTAAATGGACCAGGGACTTCAGCTTTAATCATGTGCATCGAATTTTCATTAGATAAAGGTAATATTGCAATTGCAAATACTAATATTCCCATTCCACCAATCCAATGTGTAAAACTTCTCCAAAATAACAACCCATATGGTAACACTTCAATATTTTTTAAAATTGTAGATCCAGTTGTAGTAAAACCTGAAACAGTTTCAAAAAATGCATCTATATACGTAGGAAAATATCCAGAAAAGTAAAATGGAAGTGCACCAAATAAGGATAAAGATATCCATGATAATGTTGTAATCATTAATCCTTCTTTAGCAAAATATGATTTGTTCTTAATTTTTATTAATGATAATATACTTCCAAAGATTAAAATTATTACTATAGTATTAACAAAAGGAATAATATTTTCATTCTTATATATAGAAACTCCTAAAGGCAAAAACATTAAAATAGCTTCTATTAATAATAAATGACCTAACGTTTTTAATATAAATCTATAATTCATAATTATCTTAAAATATCATTTAATCCTTTAATATTTGATTTTGTTGTTGAAATAATTATATTATCATTAACTTTTAAAACATCTTCACCAGTAGGGAAAATAACATTGCCTTTTCTATTAATGCATACAACTATTATACCTTCTTTGAAATGAATATCTTTTAAACACTTGTTAATATATTTAAATTCATCATTTATAACAAATTCCATCATCTCTAATTTATCATCCATTATTCTAACTAAAGATTCCATATTCCCACCTCTAGAATTTTCCATAGCTCGAATATATTTTAAAACCTGGTTAGATGCGATTATATGTGGTGTTTGAACATTTTCAATACCTACACTTTCAACAATATCATTAAATGTTAAATGGTTGATTTTAGTTATTACTTTAGGAATGTTTAGTGAATTTGCAAATAATGAATATATAATATTTTCTTCATCTATTCCGGTAGCTGATACAAATGCATCCATTTCTTCGATTCCTTCTTCTAATAATAAATTTTTATCTGAACCATCACCATTTATTATAAGTGTTTTAGATAATTTTTCAGATAATATTTCACATTTATTTTTATCCATTTCAATTATTTTTGAATTAATACCCATGTTTTCTAAAAAGTATGCTAAATAATAAGACATTTTACTTCCACCAATGATCATAACATCTTTTGTTTTAAAAGTAACATTCCCCATAAATTTAAAGAAATTATTAATATTTTGCAGCTTAGATGTAATAATTAATTTATCACCTAATTCAAACACAAATTCCCCATTTGGGACAAATACTTTATCATTTCTTTCAACTGCGACTATAATTATTTTCTTCTTAATCTTTGAAATCAAATCTTTAACAGATAATCTTATAATATTAGAGTTTTCTTTTATTTTAAACTCTAACATTTCAATTTTACCTTTGAAAAAATAATTTATCTTTATACCTGAGGGAAAATTTAATGTATTAGCAATCTCTTTTGCAGTTAATAATTCAGGATTAATTGTCATTGACAATCCCAAATCATTTTTAATATAATGCATACTATCTTTATATTCAGGATTTCTAATACGCATAATAGTATTTTTAACTCCTAAATTTTTTGCTAGTAAACAACAAACAATATTATCTTCATCATTTTTCATTGTAGAAATTAAAATATCAGTATTTTTAATGTCAGCTTCTTCTAGAGTTGCCGCAACTAATCCATTACCACATAGTATTGATATATCTTGGGTATTATTTAATTTATTAATTACAGTTTCATTTTTATCAATTACTGTAATATCATGATTTTCATTTGCCAAAATATTTGATAAGTAAGATCCCATTTTACCACTACCAACAATTATAATTTTCATATACATACTCTCCTATTTTTATATGTCATGAAATACATTATAGCACTTATTAATTTTATTTTCTATCAAAAGTTAAAATTAATTATAAATCTTAAAATAATATTTTACTTTGGATATTTTATGATTTATTATCAATATATTTATAATTCAATCTATTATCTTTACTTATTATCGTTTCACCAAGTTTTTCCTCTAATGTGTCTTTAGCAACTTTAGCAACACTTCCACCAATACGTGCTACTTCAATATTTTCTTTTAATCCATGTGGTTTTTGTTTACTTGCTAATCTTTTTGTTGCTTCTTCTGATAAATCAGTCAATATTAATTCAATACTATCCATATTATCTCTTAAACATTCTTTTCTTAAACCTTTAAACTGCTTATATTCCTTAGCAGTCATACCAAACCAAGTTTTATATATTTCGTTGGTTAGTATAGCATACTCCCTAGGTTCAGTAACACCATTATCATATCATACATCTGTAAGTTCTTTTCTTTCTTGTAATGTTTTAACTCTTTTAGCAATCCACTTTTCATCATAACCCTTAATTCTATATAAATCAATTGCTCTTTGCATTGCAATTGATGGATCAAAAGTTTCATCTATTCTTTTGCTACCAAGTTTGGCTAGCCATTGCTTTACTGGTTCGGCATTCTTAGATGGAATAGATTCTATTATTCTAAACATCCCCTCAACATCAATAACATCAGTACTATAATATTTTCCATCTGAAGACTTTAATTTCAGTTGGTTACAATTTGTAACCGACTCATTCCCTTCTTTTTTCAATCTATACTTAAGTACTTTCCAATAATTTCTAGGATTTTCACTTTCTGACAAGACCCCTACCATATCAATTACACTTATATAATATTTATCATTTTCCTTATCCCATACTGTTCTAATAGTTTCGCTATTAAATATTCTATTTATTAGATGCATTTTATTTTCTTTCATTCAATTGCCTCCCTTATAGTTACCAAAATAACATAACCATTTTGATAACTCAAATGAAGGTTTTTAACTATTTGAATTTAATTATTTTCAAAAACAAAAAAAGCAACTACAGATATTTTCATTTTCTGTAATTGCTTATATACTAAAATCTAAAATTTAAAGTTTATTATATTTTTTTATAATGTTTTTTCCAGTCATTTCAACTGGGACATCAATATTATTTATTGAAAGCATAGAAGGTGCAATATCACCTAATTTTCCATCTAAAACTTCATATCCTTCTTTGCATACTATGAATGGAACTTTATTTGTTGTATGTGCAGTAAATGGCTCATTATTATCATCTATCATATATTCTGCATTACCATGATCTGCTACTACAATTAATAATCCACCAAGTTCTTTTACCTTATTATATATTTTACCAAGATTTATATCTACAGTTTCAACCGCTTTAATGGTTGCTTCCATAAGTCCTGTATGTCCTACCATATCACAATTAGCAAAATTTAGAATAACATAATCATAATCATTATGTAATTCTTTTAACAAAGTATCTGTTATTTCATTTGCGCTCATTTCTGGAGCTAAATCATAGGTTGCAACTTTTGGGGATGGAATTAATACTTTTTTTTCTTTTGGATAATCTATTTCTTTATTTCCATCAAAAAACCAAGTAACATGATTATATTTTTCTGTTTCTGTAATTCTAAGCTGTGATAATCCTAAATTAGCAATATATTCTCCAAAAGTATTTTTAAGTTTATCCAGTTCAAAAGCAGGATTTGAAATAACAGTTTCAGATACAGGCATCATAGTAACAACATTTAAATTTTCTATTTTTTTTGCATCAAATGAATTGAATCCTGGATTTGTTAATGTAGTTAATATTTCTTTTGCCCTATCTCCTCTAAAGTTATAAAATATTAATCCATCATTATTATCTATTAATCCATTTTTATCTATAACACATGGTTCAATAAATTCATCATATATTTCGTTTGAAAATTGGTTTTCCACAAAACTGTTGATAGAACTATTTTGATGTCCATTTCCATAAACAATTGTATTATAATATTTTTCAATTCTATCCCACCTATTATCTCTATCCATTGCATAATATCTTCCAGATATACTAGCAATTTTTCCAACATTTAATTCATCAATTTTATGTTGAAGTTCAATAATATATTTATCACAAATATTTGGTAATGTATCACGTCCATCAGTAATAACATGAATATATACTTTTTCTAAATTATTTTTCTTACATAATTCTAATAACGCAAATAAATGATTAATGTGTGAATGAACTCCGCCATCACTAAGCAATCCCATTAAATGAAGTTTTGAATTATTTTTTTTAACATGATTAATAACTTTCAAAAATTCCGCATTAGCATAAAATGTTTCTTCTTCAATATGTTTATTTATTAATACTAATGGTTGATAAACTATTCTTCCAGCACCAATATTTAAATGTCCCACTTCACTATTTCCCATTTGGCCATTAGGTAGTCCTACTGCTTCACCACTAGCTTCCAATAATGAATGTGGGTACTTATTCCATAAATAATCAAAATTTTCAGTATTAGCTTGTTTTATTGCATTTCCATATTCTTCTTTCCTGTAACCAAATCCATCTAGTATTGCAAGTACAATTGGTTTCATAATATCATCTTCTTTCTATATTTATATACAAAATACTGCATATATTGGTATATTTCTTATATTCCCACTTTTACTAAAATTATCGAATGTTAAATTAATCGCAAATTCTGTATTGTGATCTTTATTAAAACGTGTTATGTTTTTTGCTTTTTTTCTTCTTTCAATATCAATAGGAATTACTTCTCCTTTAACAGTTTGAATAACAAAAGGTATTTCTGCTTTTCCTTCACTTTCATAAAAATATACTTGATATCCATTATTATATAAAGTATTCGCAACATAATTTTGAATTATTGCATCTATTTGCTTTTCCCACATTTTATCTAATGGATTTTTATAATTTATTCCATACATAGAGGATAGAATACCATTGTCATTTAAAAATAATTTAAAATTACTTTCATCTGCACTAGAAGCAATACTACGATTAATTTTATTTACCTTCAAGCATTTAATCAATATATCATTTTTCTTTAACCAATCAATCGGTTCTTTATATTCACTTTGTCTAGCACCTTTTTTAATAACCCCATATTGAAATTTTTTATTATCTTTAAATAGTTGAACAGGCACAGACATGATAGAATTTAATATTTTTGTTTGATTTCCAGAATAATTTTTAAAGATTGTATTATTTATACTTTTAAATACTTCGTGTTGTTCTAATAATACTAGATTATAATTTTTAGTATCAACATATTTTTTAACAACACTAGGATATCCACCAACAACTAAATATTCATTAAACAAATCTATCGCAACTGAATGAAATTGATTCTTTCTACATTTTTTATATGAACTCTTTATAAAATCTACTAATTCTATTTGTCCATTTATAATTAAGAATTCTTCAAAATCAATTTTACTCATTTTTTTAAATGTTATTTTTCCAACATATGATGTATTATTAGTTGGTAAAACTATATTGTTACAAATTCCAATTACATCATATTCTACTTTCCATTCTTTAATCCTAACTAATACGTTTATTATTTTGTCATATTTATCAACATTATCAAAGATAATTAGTGTATTAGTATTATCTCCTTCAACATTATATAAAAGTGATAATTTTTCAAATAGTCTATCTATATTTGTTTCTTTGTTTAAAAGATTAACTACTACAGGATTAAACTCCAAATTAACATAAATATAATTTGAATAATTTGTTTGTCCAAATTTTTGTACTGAATAACTTTTTCCAACCATTGTCGGCCCACTAATTATTAATGGATTTTTATTTGTTGAATTCTTCCATTCAAATAATACTTTATCTATTTTACGTTCCATAAAATGTATTCTCCTTTCATTATTTCTAATTAAATTATAAAACCATTAAAAAAAAGTGTCAACTGTTTGACAAATAAAAATTCAATTAATTATCTTTAATAATTCATTTAATATATTATTATTTTCTATTTTATTAAGTGCAAAACATTTCTTACCTAAATCTTTAAGTGATGCTCCAAAATGATATAAAGTTTTTTTATCTAGAATTATAAATCTATCATGAAATGAATTTATTATTTTTATTTCTACATTTTTATATTGTTTATTATATTTTTCTAAATCTATTCTATCTATTTTATTTGTATAAATAATTATACTAGTTTTTATTTTAGAACATATATCTAAAAACTTTTTATCTATATAATTATCAATTATTATAATATTTTCATCTGCACTATTTAATATATCTATAAGCAAGGAATACGCATCATATATTTGACCCTGATAAAATATCTCATTTAATTTTCTATTCTTATCAAATTGTTTAAATGACTCTTGTAATAATTTAATATCTTCAGTATTTTTCATTACTTGGTTATTGATATATTTTTGTTCTAATAAATTTGTTGAAATATATTTTCTCATTGATACAAATGCACGCATAATTTCTACACTTACTCTATTAGCAACTTCAGTTCTTAAGACTGAACTCAACATTGCAACTCCTTGTTCTGTAAAAACATATGACAAATATTTTGAATATTGACCTTGTTTTAATTCTAAGGTTCCAGTTTGGAACCTTAGAATTTCAAAATATTCTTCTTTTGTTAATTGAAAGTAAAAATCATTTGGAAATTTTTCTATATTTCTTTTTACTGCTTTATTAATATCCTTTGTACCATTACGACATTGATAAAGTTTTGCTAAATTCCTATCAATCATAACGTGTTGTCCTCTAATTTCATAAATTAAGTTTTCTATATTTGTATTTTCTTTTTCTTGTAATTCTAACATAACACCCCTCCTGAATCATTAATACAATTATAACAAACATATGTTCTATGCACAAGATAATAATTAAAATTTATGATAAAAAAAGAATAACAAATTAATGTTATTCACTATATCAAAAGTACAAGTTCCATTGCCATTAACTTCTACTTTTCGCCATATGAAATTCTAATCTAAGTTTATCAGATATTGTAACTATAAACTCAGAATTAGTTGGTTTAGCTTTATCGATATCTACACTATGTCCAAATATTTCTTCCATAAGTTCCCAATTACCACGATTCCAGCTAACTTCAATTGCATGCCTTATTGCTCTTTCTACTCTTGATACTGTTGTATCAAACTTTTTAGAAATTTCAGGATATAATTCTTTAGTTATAGCACCAACCATTTCTGGCGTTTGATATAACAAAGATATTCCTTCTCTTATATATTGATAACCTTTAATATGTGATGGAATCCCTAGTTCATGAAGAATTCTAGTAATACAAATTTGAAGATCATTTTGTAATAAATCTATTACTTTTCCCCCTTCTTTTTTACTAGATATTTCTAATATTCTTCTTTCTAAATCAGAAAGTTCAAAAGGTTTTAATATAAAATAACTTACACCATAACCAGAAACTTTTCTTATTGTTTCATCTTCATTAAATGATGTTGATACAATTACTTTTTTATTTATACCTCTTTTTTGCATTTCTTCTAAAACATATAAACCATCTTTTTTGGGCATAATTAAATCCAAAATAATTACATCATATTCATCTTTCTTATTTTGGATTACATCTATACCATCTTCACCATTAAAGGCTGTTAAAACTACATCTATACTTGCGTGACTACTAAAATACTCCTTAACCATACTACATAAACTTTCGTTATCGTCGATCATAAGAATTTTTATATTTTCCATTTTGTTCTCCCTTCATTATCCTTCTTACCACGCATTCCTATTATATAACAAAAAGCGATTATATTACTAGAGTTTTTTTTATCTAATTATGAAATCATTTGTCGAATTGACACGAATTTTACAACAAAAAAAGATAATTGATTAAAATAAATCAACTATCTTTTGAAAAAGAATTTATTAAATCGTTAAAATTTTTAATTCCGACTTTATAAAATAAAGGCAATAATACTTGAATTTTTTCAGAATTTACTTCTATTAATGTTTCTGTGTTTTTATTATACTTTAATATTTTAAAATCTAAATTATTATTTATATTTATGAGATATAAATAATCATCGTTATTATAATCAATTTTACTGCAAACAATATACTCCATATCATTATCTAAGGTCAAAATATCATTAATATTTACATTCATTATTTAGATATTCCTCCTTTATTGTAATCTTCTAATTCTTTTTTTAGATTTGCTTTTTCTGTTATGCTATTTGCTAACTGCGAAGAACACAAACCAATTATTGAAACATTTGTGCCTATTAAAGCAGGATTAGAGATACCATTTACCATATTGAAAATTATTATTAATGCATTTACTCCAATACATAAACTATTTAAGCAAATACTATGTTTGTTACTTCTAATCTGCTCTTCTAAAGTTTTTTTGTTTTTTATTTTGTATTCTTTTTCCATTTCTTGAATCAACTCACCTTACTATTAAAATAAATCAACTATCTTTGAAAAAGTAATTGCATTATTACTTGCACCACCAATTAATAATCCATCTAAATTTCCTACCTCTTTTAATTTATCAATATTTTCTTCTTTAACACTTCCACCATATAATACTTTTACATCAACTTTATAAGCACTTCTTATAATATCTTTTATGAATGATATTATTTCCTCAATTTCTTTAATAGTTGGCGTAATACCTGTTCCAATAGACCATATTGGTTCATATGCAATAACAAGTTTTGATAAATCTTCTTTTGAAAAACCATTTAGAGTTTCTAATAGAGTTCTTCTAAGTACTTGAGAAGTTCTATTAGATAATTTATCATCTTTTGTTTCACCAACACATAAAATTGGTATTAAATCATTTTTAAAACATTGCTTTAATTTTAATTTTATTATATTTTCTTTTTCATCAAATAATTCTCTTCTTTCACTATGTCCTACAATAACATATTTAACATTTGAAGATTTTAATTGTTCCGATGTTACTTCCCCAGTATAACTTCCATTATCATATATAGATACATCTTGTGCTCCTAATTCAAATTTTTCACTTGTGAAAAATGGTATATGTATATAACTTGGACAAATTACAATATTATGTTTATCACTTAAATTTGTATTTATGTTAAATATATAATCACCAATATCACTCATTGATAAATTTGCTTTATGATTTGCAACTACTAATTTTTTCATTCTTCATTTCCTTTCACAATATTTTTTAATTTTGAAATAATACCATATTTATGTTTAGGATTATTTTCAATTGCAATTTTATAAACATCTAAAACTCTTTCAGCAAAATATTTAGATGAATATTGTTCAGAATTTCTTCTTGCTTGTTTAGACATTCTTTTAACATCATCTGGATTTCCTATTAAGTTTTCAATAATGTTTTTATATTGTCTTTTGTTTTTAAATATTTTACCATTTAAATCATCAATTACTACATTTCTAAAACTTTCATCATCAATGCATACAGGTATTTTAGATGCAGCCATAGCTTCAATTACCGTTAACCCTTGTGTTTCTGTTTTAGATGCAGTTGCGAATACTGATGCAAGTTGATAATAAACTGGTACTAATTCCCAAGCAACTTTTCCTGTAAAAATAACATTATCTTTAATACCTAATTTTTCAGACATTGTTTTATATTTATCTGAATCCGGCCCATCACCAATTATTAATAATTTACAATTCTTATATTTTTTAACTAAATCTTTTTGAGCATCAATTAAAAATTCTACATTCTTTTCCTGAGCTAGTCTCCCAACAAATAAGATTATAAAATCATCATCACCGAAATTTAACATTTTTTTATACTTATCACGCATAGTCTTAGTATATTTTTCTTTATAAAATCTATCTATTTCTATTCCAGTAGGGATAATATGTACATTACGGGCAACTTTATATTTTTCTTTAAATAAATCATATGTTTTCTTAGTTGGAACAATTAATTCTGAAATAGTTTTATCACAATAGAACGATGTTAAATATTCAACAATTTTTTTACCAGCATTATCAAAATATCCCTTAGTTATATAGTGAACATAATCTTCATACATTGTATGATAAGTATGAACAATTGGTATGTTAAATTGTTTTGCAACTATTCTTGCGAAAGTTCCTACACCAAATTCTGTATGTGAATGTATAACATCTAGTTTCCATTTTTTAATTTTATTAATACATCTTATTGGATATATTCCGGTTAATCTATAATCATATATTCCAGTAGGAATACCAGGAATTCTAATTATTTTTCCGTTATCTTCATAATTATATTTTGTTAATTCATTATTTACCGTAACCACGAACACTTGATGTCCTTTTTTTTCTAATGCATTTTTAAGCATTGCAATACTTGTAGATACACCATTTATATATGGAGGATATGTATCTGTAAATAAACCTACTCTCATAATCATTATCTCCTTTTATTAATACTCAACGCAATTGCGCCTACTATCATTCCTAAATAATATGTTATAAATCTCCAAATTAAAAGAATTGCAGATAATATAGATCCAGTTATGTAATTACCAAAAAATTTAACAAATGCATACTCTAATCCACCACTACCACCAGGTATTGGTACAAAAGCCCCTATAATCATTACATAACTACATGCAACTATTGAATTTAAGATGTTAAATGAACTATAATCTCCCATACTATATAATATTATTAATGGTAATGAATATAGAAAAGCAAAAGCAACAAAATTACATATAAAACATTGAATAAATGTTTTTTTGTTTTTAAATATTTGAGTAGCACTATCATGAAACCTATCTATTGTTAAATTAAACCTATTAATGGTTCTTAACCTATGTTTTATAATTTTTAATTTATGTAAAATATTAACTGACTTTTCAACTATAAATTTATTTAATTTCTTTCCAAAACTTATTAATAACAAACCCAACATTACAAGTGCATTTATTGAAAATCCTAATAATATTAATTTTTTTAATAAAGAAACATCTGGAAAGAATTTACAAAAATGATTAACTGTTATTGCAATAGTACCATAAATAACTAATACAATTTGATATACAATAAAATTTTGTATAACAATACTTGTAGATGTTGGAATATCTACGCCTTCTTTTTTAAAAAAGTAAATTTGTGCAGGTTGTCCACCAGAAGAGAACGGTGTAACACCATTGAAAAATTGAGTTATTAAAAGATTTCTAACTGTTTTAAAAAATTTAAAGTCTTTCTTAAAATTCTTGATTACTAGATGCAAGGATAAAGCTCTAAGTAATCCATATATTCCCATAAATATTATGGCAAGTAATAGCCATAATTTATTTAAATTAAATAATTGATTTACAACTTCGCCAAAATGATCTTTTAATGTAAAATATAATACTACAATTAATATACTAATTAGAATTATATAGTTTTTTTTTTAAGTTCTTGAAAATCTTCTTCTTTATCCATAATTATTTCAATACCAGGTAAAAGCTTACCCTCCAATAGTTCTAGTGAAGCTCCTCCACCAGTAGAAATATGAGTAAACTTATCTTTGTAACCAAATTTTATTGCAGCAGCAGCACTATCTCCACCACCAACAATTGTAATATTTTTGTTTTCAGAAATCGATTTACAAATTTCTTTTGTACCAATTTCATAATTCTTAAATTCAAAAACACCCATTGGTCCATT
>JAFSEX010000031.1 GCA_017435465.1 Bacilli bacterium | reverse complement strand
TAATCCAGTTGCATTTACTATTGCTGTTCCATCACCAAATTCTATTCCCATATTTGATGTTGTAATTGATTGTTCTGTACTTTGTCCTTGTGCTGCAAAGTATGCAAAACTTATTCCTAGTACTAATGATAGTACTACTACTAATGATGCAATCGCAATTGTTGTTTTTTGTTTTCTTTCATTCATATCATATACTCTCCTATCTACTTCATTGTGAATATTTTTAATAATAAGTGATTATTACTGTCTATCCACAATTTTCAATATAAGTATATAATATTCCCCCGGAGTCAAGAAAAAGTTTTCAACAAGTTGTCAATTTGACTATAAATTATAAATTTGCGAAATAAAATAATAAAGTAGTTGCGAATTAAAAAAACGGAAAAATTGCGAATTAATTTGGCGTCCATACAAACCAAAAACATGATACAATAAAGGAGAACAGAAGTTCTCTTTTATTAGTCTAAATCCATTTCATTCTTCGCATTCATAACAATATCAGAATCAATAATATTTTTATTATTCTGAGATGCAAGCATTAAACAATTTGTAACCAATGTATTAAGTCTTCTTGGAGAAGATTTACTACAAAAGTATAATGCAGATAGTGCATCGGGTGTAAAAATATCATTATTTAGATTTGCGTATTCCATTCTTGTTCTAATATATTCTTTTACTTCATTTCTTGATAAACCATTTAATTTGTAATTTACTATAATTCGCTGATTTAAAGTTTCATGAATATTTTTTGATAATTCTGTTTTTAATTCAGGGTATCCAATTAAAATTAATGTTACATAATCTTTAGAATCCATTTCAAAATCATATAATATTTTTAAATTAAATAATATTTCTCTAGATAATAAATGTGCATCATCAATTATAATAATAGGCTTTACTTTGTCATGTTTAAATAATCTTATAATTTCATTTTGTATATTTTGATATAAATCTATTTTGTAACACGCTCCTGTATCTAGATTTAATGAATTACAAATTAATTTTATAAAATCAAATAATGACATATTATGTGATGAATTTATATAAATTACTTTATATAAATCTTTATTTAAATTATTAATAAAATTTCTAACAATATAAGTTTTTCCAAGTCCACTTGTGCCTAAGAATACTCCAATACCAAGTGTTTCTTTTAAATAATTGAATCTAGTTATAACTTGATTAAAATCATCACTTTTAAAAGGACAGTTTATACTTTCATCTTTACTAAAAGGATTACAGTTCATTCCAAAATAAGATGTATAAAACATATTTTAAATTTCCTCAATAATGGTGTTAGTATAGATATATAGACACGAAAATCTGACGATATGATATAAAATCAAATCGAGAGGAGTAAGTGTTTATGGCATATAAAAAATATGATGAAGATTATAAAAAAATGATAGTAAATTTATATGAATCAGGAAAAAAGATATCAGAATTAGAAAGAGAATATGGCATATCCCATTCAAATATAAAAAAATTGGATAGATAAATATGGAACAATTATAACAACAATTGGTGAAATAACAAACAATGATGAGATATTAAAATTGAAGAAAGAACTACAACAAGTACAATTGGAAAATGAAATATTAAAAAAAGCAGTAGCCATATTCTCAAAAGAACAGAAGATAAAATAAGTTTTATCAATAAATATAAAAATAAACATGATGTTAGACTATTATGTAAATGTTTAAACATACATCATTCAGTATACTATTATCACTGTAATCATAAAGAGAATAGTCACCATTTAGCAAATGAAGAACTAGGTATCAAAATTAAAAAAATTTATGATGAATCAAAAAGAAGATATGGATCACCTAAAATAACTAAAATACTTAATAAACAAGGAATAAAAATAAGTCAAAAAAGAGTTGCAAGAAGAATGAAAATTTTAGGATTAAGAAATATTATATAATCATGCAGGAAAATCAAGTATTGATAATACAAAAGAAACAGGATGGACATATCTAGCGATAGTAATGGATTTATTTGATTTGAAAGTTGTTGGATAGAGTTATGGAATAAATATGACAGATGATTTAGTAATAGATGCATTTAATAAAGCAATAATTAATCGTGGATTATCAAAAGATGGAATATTTCATTCAGATAGAGGAAGTCAGTATACATCAAATGATTTTGAAAAATTGTTATCCAAATTGAATATTAAACATTCATACAGTAAAAAAGGATACCCGTATGATAAGGCAAGTATGGAAAGCTTCAATGCCATATTAAAAAAAGAAGAAGTAAATGTTAATAATTATGGAACATTTAAAGAAGCAAAATTAGCAATATTTGAATTTATAGAAAGTTGGTATAACAATAAAAGAATACATAGTAGTATAGATTATATGACACCAAATGAAAAATATGATAATTATATTGTTAATTTAGCAACTGCATAAATATTTAATTTTATGTCGAGAAAACACTTGATTAATAAATTTTGTTTGTTACCTTGAATTTGTTTACTATTGATTTTTCAAAAAATGAAAAATCAATATGTAAAACAAATATAAATAATTCAAATAAAATTTATTAGTCAAGTGGCAAATTGGAATAAATTTAAATATTATAATTTGTCCCTAAAAATGTATCTAAAAACTTGACCTAAATCCACTTATTATCTCACAAGAAAAGAGTAACAAATTAATTTGTTACTCCCCACTAAAAGTTGTAGCTTTTTTATTAAAACTCCCCACTAGAAAATGGAAATCCAAAACTGTTTTATTTTATGGAACAAAAACAGTATTATATGTTTCAGTTGAACTACCATCAGTTACTCGATTCCATGTTTCTGCAAAAGTATTTGGAGCACTAACTTTACCTTGTACAGTTATCAAATCTATGGCACTGTCTCTAAATATTCCCATTTCAGTGGACAAGATAGTTGTAACACTACTAGGAATTATTACACCAGACAAATAGAAATTATTAAATGCGAATGCTGCTTCACCTATAGTTGTAACAGAATTTGGAATAAAAACATTTGTCATACTATTCTCTGAAAATGCTTCAGTTCCAATACTTGTAACACTGTTTGGAATTGAAATATTTGTTAATCCACAACCAGCAAATGCATAATCACCTATACTAGTAACACTATTTGGAATAAATATATCAGTATCAGTTCCATTATATGCAGTTAATACTCCAGCTTCTGTTACAGTAAAATCACTTTCTGGGCTTGTATAATATGTTTCCCCTTCAGCTTTGATTGTTGCTTTAAATGTTTGTCCCATCATTGCACTTTGATCTATTCCAGTTTCATCTATCCAGATATATAAGTTATATGTTTTTTCATCATCTACTTCAAACACTTGATATGGGGCAACATCCATACTAGTAGTTGCACTTGCAAATGTTCCGTTACTTACATTTGTATCTCCTTCATATAATGACCATACAAAATCATATCTTTTTAAATTTGTTGGTATTGTAATATCATCTAATGTGATATGTACAAATAGTTTTTCTGTTCCAGTATTTGTTACTGTAAATGTTTTTTTAGCTGCTTTAGTTAATACTTCATCTCTCATGATTGGTTTTAATCCAGTTGCATTTACTATTGCTGTTCCATCACCAAATTCTATTCCCATATTTGATGTTGTAATTGATTGTTCTGTACTTTGTCCTTGTGCTGCAAAGTATGCAAAACTTATTCCTAGTACTAATGATAGTACTACTAC
>JAFSEX010000030.1 GCA_017435465.1 Bacilli bacterium | reverse complement strand
TGCAATAAAGGAATGTTCCACGTGAAACATAGACAAGAATAAATAAAAGATAAGTGCAATAAAGGAATGTTCCACGTGAAACATAGACAAGAATAAATAAAAGATAAGTGTTTTTAATATAAAACTTGATTTTAATAACTAAAATATACTATAATTAATATGCACAACAAATGTGTTAGAAACAGGTCAGGATTGGAAAATAGCAGCCTTAATAACCTCCATTTGTGTGTGCTTTTTTTGTGGGTGATAAAATGAATTGTGTTGAAGAAATAATAAAATTAGCAAATAAGGCTAAAAAAAAGAATTGTGTTCCAGTTGGAGCAATAGTTATTAAAAATGATAAAATAATAGGAAAAGGATATAATAAAAAAGAAAAAACTAATAATCCGATGGATCATGCTGAAATCATCGCAATAAAAAAGGCAGTTAAAAAAACTAAAAATTGGAAATTAGATGATTGTGAGTTGTATGTGACAATGATTCCTTGTGCAATGTGTAAAAGCGTAATAAATGAAACTCGTATTAAAAAAGTTAATTATATATTAGATAATGAAAAAGAAAAATATAAAAATAATAAGAATAATAATGAATTGAAATTAAATAAAATTGAATTGAAAGAGTATGAAAAAACGTATTCTAAAATTTTACGTGATTTTTTTGTTTTAAAAAGAAAAAAATCACGTAAAATTGTACAGTAAATATTGCAATTCATGATATAATTATTTATATACAACTAGATAGGGGTGAATATATGTATCAAGCATTATATCGAAAATATCGTCCATCAACATTTGAAGAAGTGTACGGACAAGATATAATTAAAAAAACAATAATAAATGAAATTAATAATAATAAGATTTCTCATGCATACTTATTTTGTGGGCCACGTGGTACAGGAAAAACTAGTGTTGCAAAATTAATTGCAAAATTAGTTAATTGTAGGAATTCTAGTAATGGTAAAACGTGCGAAGAATGCGACTCTTGTGTATCATTTAATAATAAAAATTATATTGATATTATTGAAATAGATGCAGCATCGAATAATGGAGTAGATGAAATAAGAGAATTAAGATCGAAAGCTAATCTGTTACCAGCAGTTTCTAAATATAAAATATATATAATAGATGAAGTTCATATGCTTTCTATTGGGGCGTTTAATGCACTATTAAAAACATTAGAAGAACCACCAAAACATGTAATATTTATTTTGGCAACGACAGAAGTAAATAAAATACCAATAACTATTGTTTCAAGATGTCAAAAATTTGATTTTAATAGAATTAGTGAAAGTCAAATATATGATAGAATAAAGGATATTTCAAATAAAGAAAATATAAAAATAACAGATGAAGCAATAAAAGAAATAAGTACATTGACTGATGGTGGACTTAGGGATGCGATTGGATTACTTGATAAATTAATTGCGTATACTAATGAAGAAATAACAGAAAAAACGGTGCATGCTATTAATTATTCGTTAACAAAAAAAGAATTATCTAAATTATTTGAAATGATTTATAATAATGATATAGAAAAATATATATCGTACATATGTATGGTTAATGATAAAGGAATTGATTTAAATAAGGTAGTAGATGAATTGATGCTATATCTTAGAGATTTATTATTAAACAAAATACAAAATAATTATGATAAAAAACAAATTTTAAATTATATTAATTCACTTAATGAATTATCAAATAAAATGAAATTGACTAATTATCCAAAAATTTTGATGGAAACATTTATTATAAGTGTTAATAAATTTGATGAAAATAGTATCGTTATTCCAAAAATAGAACAAGAAAAAAAAATTATAAGACAGGATGAAAATAATAATAAACCTATTCAAAATAAAGTGATTGAACCAAAAAATAATTGTGAACTAACAACAGATTCTAATACTAAAAAGCTAGAAAAGATAGAAGTTGAAAATAAACAAATAGCAAACATTGATAGTTTAGAAAAATTGATTGATGTTAGAATTAATAATGTATTATGTAGTTGTGATAAAATACATTTAAATGAATTAAAATCTAAGTGGTCAAGTATAAGTGAATATTCAGTAAATTCAATATATGGAATGTCTGCTGGTATGCTATTAGATAGTGAAGTTGTAGTAGCATCAGAAAATAATATAATTGTTACATATCCTTATGATTCAATGTCTGAAAGAGCAAATAATGATATACCAAAAATTGAAGAACTTTTAAAATTAGTATTCAATAAAAAATATAAATTTATTTCGTTAGATCAAAATAAATGGAATTTAGTAAAAAAAGAATATATTAAAAATTTAAAAAATAATATAAAATATGAATACATAGAAGAAAATATTGATTATAATAATTTATTCAATACAAAAGAAGATGAAATTGTTCACCAAGCTATGGATATATTTGGTGAAGATTTAATACAAGTTATATAAAGGAGAGATAAAAAATGAATATACAAGCTATAATGAAACAAGCACAAAAGATGCAAAAAGAAGTAATGAAAGAAAAAGAAGAAATTAATAAAAAAATATTTACTGAAACATATTCTTCAGTAACTGTATCAGTTAATGGAAATAAAGAAATAACAAAAATTGATATAGATAAAGAAATGGATTTATCAAAAGATGATATTGAAATGCTAGAAGATATGCTTATGATAGCAATCAATAAAGCATTCGAACAAGTTGATAAAGAAACAGAAAAAAGAATGGGAAAATATGGCCAAGGATTATCTGGTTTAATGTAATAAATAGAAAGTTGATGAAGTATGAACTATCCTGAAAGTATTGAAAATTTAATTGAAAATTTTAAAAAATTACCTGGTGTTGGTGAAAAAAGTGCAGAAAGATATACTTTTGCTGCGATTGAATTTGATATTGACGAAATAGAAAACTTTGCTCAAGCATTAAAAGATGTTAAAACAAAAGTAAAAAAATGTTCGTTATGTAATCATTTAACAGAACATGAATTATGTTCAATATGCAGTGATGATACAAGAGATAAGAAAACAATTTGTGTTGTAGAAGATACAAAAAATGTTATTTTGTTTGAAAAGTTATCTGTTTTTAATGGTATCTATTTCGTATTAGATGGATTAATATCACCATTAGATGGTATTGGACCAGAAGATTTAAATATTGATGAATTAATAAAAAGAATTAAAGAAGAAAATATTAGCGAAGTAATTCTTGCAATAAAACCAAGTATAGAAGGAGAAACAACGCTTTTATATATTCAAAAACTACTTGAAGGTATGGATGTAGTTGTTACTAGAATTGCACATGGTATTCCACTTGGTGCAGATATTGAATATATTGATTCGTTAACACTAACATTAGCATTACAGGATAGAAAAAAAATATCATAATAATATTGTCCATTTCATAAAAATTATTGAGGTGGACAATATGTTAAAACAAATATTTAATATACTTAAAAAAATAGTATTAGCAGCTTTTATATTATACGGATTTAATATGCTTATATCACCATTATCAATAATAATACCAATTAATATAATAACTTTATTAATAGTATCATTTTTAGGATTTTCAGGGTTGTTAGGCTTAGTAATAATATTATTAGTTGCACTTTAAGAGGTGTATAATATGACTAGTGCATTAGATATAGCAACAAATATATTAAATAATTCAATTAAAAGTAATAAAATTTCACATGCATATTTATTTCAAGTAGACGGTTCATTAGAAAATAATGAATTTGTTTTTTCATTTATAAAAAAAATTATTTGTATGCAAAATCCAAATAATAGTGAAATAATTTGTAAAAGAATAGATGAAGGTAATTATCCAGAATTAAAGATAATAAAACCAGATGGTCAATGGATAAAAAAAGAACAATTGTTAGAATTACAAGAACAATTTAATAAAAAAGCAATAGAATCAAATAGAATGGTTTATTTAATAGAAAGTGCAGAAAAAATGAATAGTAGTTCTGCAAATACACTATTAAAGTTTTTAGAAGAACCAGAAGAAGGAATAGTTGCTATTTTACTTACAAATAATATTCATAACGTAATTGAAACAATTGTATCAAGATGCCAAATAATAAATTTAAAAAATGAAAATATAAAAGAAAATATATATTCAGAAGAATATATAAATAATGCACTAAATTTTATTGAATATCTGGAAAAAAATAAAATTAATACACTTGCACAAATTCAAGATTTGTGGAATAATAAATTAACTCAAAAAGAGGACTATATTAAATCTTTTGATATAATAAATTTAATATATATGGATGTATTAAATTTAAAACTTAAAAATAATATAGAAACTTTTAAAGAGTATAAAGAACAAATACAAAATATTGAAAAAACAAATGATTTAAATGAACTATTTAGAAAAATAAATTTAATAATAGATGTAAATGACAAATTAAAGTATAATGTTAATATTAACATGTTAATGGACAAGTTTATTATAGAATTTAGTGGAGGTAGGTAATATGCACGTAATAGGAGTTATACTAAAACCAAATGGTAAAACATACTTATATGATTCAAATAATTTAAAATTAAAACTTGATGATGAAGTAATAGTAGAAAGTGAAAAATCAAGTCAATTTGCAACTGTAACAAAATTAGATGTAAAAGATTATGACAAAACATTAGTGTTAAAAAAAGTAATTAGAATTGCAACAAAAAAAGATAAAGAAATAAACAGTAAAAATAAAAAAGATTCTAAAGAAGCATTAAAAACTTGTTTAAAACTTATCCAAAAATATAATTTAGATATGAATTTATTAGATGCAGATTACACTTTTGATAGAAAACAATTGATGTTTCAATTTACTTCAGATAATCGTGTGGATTTTAGAGATTTAGCTAAGGAACTTGCAAGTATTTATAAAACTAGAATTGAATTAAGACAAATTGGTGTACGTGATAAAGCAAAATGTGTTGGTGGAATAGGTGTTTGTGGTAGAGAACTATGTTGTAAAAAATTCTTACATGATATGGATTCAGTATCAATTAATATGGCTAAAAATCAAAATTTAGCACTTAATCCAAACAAAATAAATGGTTCTTGTGGTAGATTATTATGTTGTTTAAAATATGAAGATAAAGATTATTCTAAAGCAAAAAAAGGACTTCCTAAAATTGGAGATAGTATACAAACTGAAAAAGGTGAAGGTAAAGTTATATCTGTTATGATCTGCGAAAGAAAATGTATGGTTGATGTTCCAGAACATGGAATAGTAGAAGTTGTTATAGAAGAAAATGAAAGTAAAAAATAGATTATTAAATTATACAAATATGGATATAATACAAGATACTGATTATTTTAATTTTTCATTAGACTCTGTATTATTACCAAATTTTGTTACATTAAATAAAAATACAAAAAATATAATAGACTTTTGTACAGGTAATGCTCCAATACCATTAATATTATCTACAAAAACAGATGCAAAAATTACTGGTGTTGAACTGCAAAAAGAAATATATGATTTGGCAATAGAGAGTATACAAATAAATAATTTAGAAAATAAAATCAATATTATAAATGCAGATGTTAAAGATTTGGACAAGATGTTTGAAAATGAATCTTTTGATATAATTACTTGTAATCCTCCATATTTTAAATATACAGAAAATAGTAATATAAATAAAAATGATATAAAAACTTTAGCGCGTCACGAAGTTACTTTAAACTTAAACGATATATTTAAAGTGTCTAAAAAGTTATTAAAAAACAATGGTGTTATTGCGCTAGTCCATAGACCTGAACGATTAGTTGAAATAATTGCTGCTATGAAAGAAAATAATATTGAACCTAAAAGATTACAATTTATTTATCCAAATGAAAATAAGGAATCAAATATGATTTTAATTGAAGGTAGAAAAAATGGTAATCCAGGTCTTAAAGTATTAAAACCATTATATGTTCATAATGAACATGGAAATTATAGAAAAGAAATACAAGATATGTTTCAATAGGATGTGAAAAATATGGAATTATTTAAAGGAAAATATTGGGATGTAATTTTTGGAGACTGGTGTCAAGATCATCCAGGATATTGTATTATTGGTAATAGTAAAAAATCATTAAGTGAATTGACCCCTGAAGAATGGTGTGAATTAGGTGTTTTAGAAAATGAATTGGAAAGAGTATGTAAAAAAGTATTTGGTGCAACTATGTTTAATTTTGCTTGTTTAATGAATAATGCATATAGAGACAATGAAACTCCACGAGTACATTATCATTTTGTTCCAAGATATAAAGAAAAACTAAAATTATTTGGAAAAACATACAAAGATAGACATTTTGGATATAATTTTTGGAAATGGAATTTAAGTAGGTTTAAATGCCAAAAAGATCCATATACAAAAGAAGAAAGATTACAAATATTTGAAATGATGAAAAAAGAATTTAACAAAGATATCTTAAATTAGTGAAAAGAAAGTGATTTTATGAGACAAAAAAGTTATGATAATTCTCCAACTCTATATATTGTGCCAACACCAATAGGTAATTTAGATGATATAACATTACGTACTATAAACGTATTAAAAGAAGCAGAAGTAATATTTTGTGAAGATACTCGTGTAACAAAACAGTTATTAAATCATTTAAATATAACAAAAAAATTAATTTCAAATCACATGCATAATGAATTTGTAATTAAAGAAAAGGTAGTGGAATATTTAAATGAAGGCAAAACAGTTGCTTTAGTTTCTGATAGGGGTACTCCAGGTATCAGTGATCCAGGAGTGGTTGCGGTAAAAGAAGCAATCTTAAACAACTATAATGTTATTTGTCTTCCTGGTGCGAATGCATTTGTACCTGCACTTGTTATGTCAGGATTTGATACCGATCATTTTATGTTTTATGGATTTTTAAATAGTAAATCTTCAAAACAAAAAGAAGAGCTAGAACAAATTAAAAACTTTGAATACCCAATTATTTTTTATGAAGCACCACATAGACTAAAAAACACTTTATTAAACATTCAATCAGTATTTGGAAATAGAAAAATATCATTAGCTCGTGAAATTAGTAAATTACATGAAGAAATAATAAGAGATAATATTGATAATGTTATTTCAATAGTTGATACATTAAAAGGTGAATTCGTAATAATAGTAGAAGGGTGCGAAAAAAAAGATATTAATTATTCAAAAATAGATGTTTTAGAACATATAAAAATGTATATAAATGATGGTCTATCTGAAAAAGATGCAATAAAAAAAGTTGCTAAAGATAGAAATGTAAATAAAAATGAAATATATATGAAATACCATAAAGGATGATGTTAAATGAAATTAATAGTAGGGATTGGTAATCCAGGAAAAGAATATGAACATACAAGACACAATATAGGTTTTGACGCAATTGATACATATTGTAAAAAAAATAATATAATTAATTCAAAAGAAAAATTTAATGGATTATATTATGAAACAATTATCAATAATGAAAAAGTATTATTACTAAAACCTTTAAGTTATGTTAATTTATCTGGAATAGTTGTTAAAAAATATATGGATTACTTTAAAATTAATATTGATGATATCTTTGTAATTGTTGATGATTTAGATCAAAAAATAGGTTCATATAAACTAAAGACTAATAGTAGTTCTGGAGGGCATAATGGTCTTAAGAGTATTGAACAAAATCTTGGCTCTAAAGATTATAAAAGATTAAAAATAGGTATTTCAAATGATAAGGGTATTGATACTAAAAACTATGTATTAGGAAAATTTAATAATGAAGAAAGAAAAATTATTGATGATATAATTTTAACTAGTACAAATATAATAGATGATTTTAATTTATTAACATTTAATCATTTAATGACAAAATATAATAAAAAAGTGTAATATATTAAAAACGAGGTGATTAAAATGTCCATCTTTGATAACTTATTAGATGTTGACTATAAAAATGGAAAAACATCAATACAAGGAATAGTTAAATCACTACAACCCCTGTATATTTATGACTTATATAAATATACAAACAGGGGTCTTTTAGTCGTTACAAACTCTTTATTTGAAGCAAATAAATTATATGATGCAATTAGTAATTATACAGAAGACGCTTTACTTTTTCCAATGGATGACTTTTTAACTACACAAATTGCGACTCCATCACCCGAACTTAAAAATGTTAGATTATCTACAATAAATGATTTAATTAATAATAATAAAAAAATTGTAATTACACATTTAATGGGTTATTTAAAATATTTGCCAAATAAGAATAGTTCTAAAAATAATATTATAAATATTAAAAAGAACAATATAATTAATAGAGATGAATTAATAGAAAAATTATATGATTTAGGATATGAAAAAGAATCAATTGTAACAAAAACTGGTGAATTTGCGGTTAGAGGGTATATTATAGATATATTTCCAATTAATGAAGATAATCCAGTTAGATTAGAATTTTTTGATGATGAAATTGAATCAATAAGATATTTTAATTATGAAAATCAATTATCACTAAAAGAAATAAATAATATAATAATAAACCCATATGATGAAATTAATAATTCAAATGAATTTAACTCACTACTAAATTTTATTGATAATCCAATAACAATATTCTTTGATTATAATCAAATTAAAAATTCATATGAACAACTAGTTTCCGAAATTTTTGAATACAATACAAGAAATAATTATAATAAAAAATATATGTATGAATTTGATGAATTAAATAATGATGATGAAATATTTATTTTAGAAACCGATAATATTTTACCTGATGTTACAATAGATAATAAAATATCATTTAAATCAAATTCAGTTAATCAATATTTTAGTGATACTGAAAAAATTAAAGAAGATATTTATATGTATTTAGATTCTCGTAAGACAGTTATTGTTTCATTGAGTAGTCAAAAGCAAATAAAGAATTTTAAAGAATATATATTTGAAGAAGCAATAATAACTACTGAAAATAATATTATTGAAAATAAAGTTAATGTAATTAATAAAAATATATTAAATGGATTTCAACATAAAAATATTGTTGTTCTTACTTCTAAAGATTTATTTAATAGTAATGAAATAAAACATAATTTTAAAAATAAGCACAAATTTGGAGTGAAAATAAAAGATGTAAATAAACTAGCAATTGGGGATTATGTGGTTCATAATACACATGGAATTGGTAGATATTGTGGTATGACAACTTTAAATAAAAATGGACTAAAAAAAGATTATTTAAAAATTCAATATAAAGGAAATGATTCACTTTATATTCCAGTTGAAAAAATCGATTTAATTAGTAAGTACTCATCCAATGAAGGTGCAGTACCTAAAATAAATAAATTAGGTAGTACAGAATGGGAAAAAACAAAATTAAGAGTTAAAAGTAAAGTAAAAGATATCGCAAATGATTTATTGAAATTATATGCTGCACGTGAAGCTAAAAAAGGATTTGCTTTTTTACCTGATACAGAAGAACAAATAATGTTTGAAAATGAATTTTTATATAAAGCTACTGACGATCAGATACTTGCAACTAAACAAATTAAAGAAGACATGGAAAAAGATACACCAATGGATAGATTATTATGTGGTGATGTAGGCTTTGGAAAAACAGAAGTTGCTTTTAGAGCAATATTTAAAGCTATTATTAGTGGTAAACAAGTCGCTTACCTTTGTCCAACTACAATATTATCAAGTCAACACTATAAAAATTCCATTGAAAGATTTAAATCGTTTCCAATAAATATCGCACTTTTAAATAGATTTGTATCTCCTAAAAAAGTTAAGGAAACACTAGAAGGACTTAAAAATGGAACAATAGATTTAGTTATTGGAACACATAGATTATTAAGTAAGGATGTTATTTTCAAGGATTTAGGACTTTTAGTAATAGATGAAGAACAAAGATTTGGAGTTACACATAAAGAAAAAATTAAAGAACTGAAAAATAATATAGATGTTTTAACCTTATCAGCAACACCAATACCAAGAACTCTTCAAATGTCTATGGTAGGAATTAGAAACTTATCCTTAATAGAAACACCACCAGTAGATAGATATCCAGTTCAAACTTATGTATTACCAGAAAATAAGAAGATTATAAAAGATGTAGTATATAAAGAATTAAGTAGAAATGGACAAACGTTTATTTTATACAATAGAGTAGAAGATATTCAAAGAAAATTTTATGAAATATCAAGTTTAATTCCTGATGCAAAAATAACATATGCACATGGTCAAATGTCAAAAGTAGAATTAGAAGAAAAAATGCAGGCATTTATAAACCAAGAATATGATATTCTAATTTGTACCACAATTATTGAAACTGGTATAGACATTCCAAATGCAAATACTTTAATTATATTAGACGCTGATAGATTTGGATTAAGTCAGTTATATCAAATTAGAGGCCGCGTTGGAAGAAGTAATAAAATTGGTTATGCATACCTTATGTATGATGAAAAGAAAGTATTAAATGAAATAGCTTCTAAAAGGTTACAAGTTATTAAAGATTTTACTGAACTTGGAAGTGGTTTTAGAATCGCTATGAGAGATTTATCAATAAGAGGTGCAGGAGATATACTTGGTAGTGAACAAGCCGGATTTATTGATACAATCGGTATTGAATTGTATTTAAAAATGTTAAATGAAGAAGTTAATAAATTAAAAGGTATTGAAGTAATAGAAGAAGAAAAAGATGAAAAACCACTTATTGATATTGAAACTCATATTTCTGATAGTTATGTATCTGATGAAGAGTTAAAGCTTGAAATACACAATAAAATTAATCAAATTGATTCTTACCAAAAATTACTTAATATTAAGACTGAATTAGATGATAGATTTGGTAAAGTAACTGATGAAATGTTAGTATATATGCATGAAGAATGGTTAGAAAAATTATTTAAAAAATATAATATTAAATATTTTAATCAAACTAAGACATTTGTTGAATTTACTTTTGATGAAGATATAAGTAACATAATTGATGGTGAAAAAATATTCTATGTTGCAAATTCTATTTCAAGAATGTTTAGATTTTCATATACTAACAAAAAAATTAAAGTTATTTTAGATATTATTAAATTAGAAAAACATTGGATTTATTATTTAATTGATTTACTTAATGTGTTTGATACATATAAGAAGATGTAAATTTTTACATCTTTTTTGTTGCCAAAAATTACCAGCAAAATATTCATACAATTTGAGTTATACTATATATAGATAAATAATAAAACTTTAGAAATTGATTTTGGTATATTTTAGAATATATATCACAAAATAAATCTAGAGAAAGAAAGTGAGGATATATATGAAGGCAACTGGAGTAGTAAGAAGAATAGATGAATTAGGAAGAATTGTAATACCAAAAGAGATAAGAAAAAACTTAAGAATACGTGATGGTGAATCTATAGAAATATATACTGATAATTTAAATCAAATTATTCTTAAAAAATATTCCTTATCTGAAGATTACACTATAATAATTAAAAGTTATATTGAATCAATTTATTCAATATTAAAAAAAGATATTTTAGTAACTGATAGAGATAATTTTATTGCAGTAGCAGGTGAAATAAAAAAAATCTATGATCAAAAGAATATTAGTAATTATTTAATGAACTTAATATCTAATAGACAAGTAATTAAATCAGAAAGTATTAATAATCTAGAGTTAAGTAATGGTTCAATTTTAGAATGTTCACATATTATTAACCCAATAATATCAAATGGTGAATGTATTGGTTTATTAATTATTTTATCAAAAGATGAACAAATTAATTCAAATGATGAAAAAGTAATACAAGTTGCATCACAATTTTTAGGAAAATATATTGAAAATTAAAGAAATAATTGGTATAATCAGCATATATTTTTAATTTGTGTTGAAAGAAAGAGTATATAGTATTCATTTCTATAGAGAGTCTATGTTTGGTGAAAATAGATGTAATGATATTATAGAAGATGGCTCTGGAGCAAAATCGTATATATGCGTTAAATAATAAAGTGTATAATTTATATAAATTATAAATTAAGGTGGTACCGCGAATATTCGTCCTTATGTTGGATGAATATTTTTATTTTTATGGAGGTGTTAAAAATGAAAGTAAGAGGTTTTGAAAAAATTTCTTTCGAACAATTCAAAAAAGATTTTAGTTTTTTAGAAAACATTGAAGATGCATATAATAATATTAAGATTCCAGTAAGAGCCACTAAATACTCTGTTGGATATGATATTAGTACACCATTTGATTTTGAAATTAAACCTGGTGAAATAAAATTAATTTCTACAGGTCTTAAAGTATATTTTCAAACAGATGAAGTGTTTTCCATGTATATAAGAAGCAGTATGGGATTTAAACATAATATTAGATTATGTAATCAAGTAGGAATAGTAGAAAGTGATTATTATAACAATGAAGATAATGAAGGACACCTGTTTATTAAAATTCAAAATGAAGGAGATAAAACTGTTAAGTTTAATGTAGGAGATAGAATAGTTCAAGGAATATTTAGTAAATATTTGGTAACTGATGATGATAATGTTACTAATGTACGTAAAAGTGGCATTGGTAGTACAGATAGAAAGGATGATAAATAATGTGTAAAAAACCATTTTATATTTCAACTGCAATTGCTTATACTTCTGGAAAACCCCATATAGGAAATACTTATGAAATTGTTTTAGCAGATGCAATTGCTCGTTATAAAAAATTATTAGGATATGATGTATATTTTCAAACAGGAACTGATGAACATGGATTAAAAATTCAACAAAAAGCTGAAGAAAGAGGAATAACTCCACAAGAATTTGTTGACGATGTAGCAAGTGGTATTAGAGAAATTTGGGATTTAATGAATACTAGTTATAATAGATTTGTTAGAACTACTAATAAAGAACATGAAGAGAAAGTTCAAAAAATCTTCAAAAAATTATATGATAAAGGAGATATTTATAAAGATTTTTATGAAGGATGGTATTGTGTACCTTGTGAATCATTCTTTACTGATTCTCAACTTGTAGATAATAAATGCCCAGATTGTGGTAGAGAAGTAAAAAAAGAAAGTGAAGAAGCTTATTTCTTTAAATTAAGTAAATATCAAGATAGACTTATTAAATATATTGAAGAAAATCCAAACTTCATTCAACCAGAATCTAGAAAAAATGAAATGGTTAATAATTTCTTAAAACAAGGATTACAAGATCTATGTGTTTCTAGAACTACATTTAATTGGGGTGTACCAGTAGATTTTGATCCCAAACATGTAGTATATGTATGGCTTGATGCTTTAACTAACTATATTACTTTCTTAGGATATGATCCAGAAGGTAATCACACTGAAGAATTTAAAAAATATTGGCCAGCTGATATTCATTTAATTGGTAAAGATATTTTAAGATTTCATACACTTTATTGGCCAATTATGTTAATGGCATTAGATTTACCACTTCCAAAACAAATATTTGGACATCCATGGTTATTAATGGGTGATGGTAAAATGAGTAAAAGTAAAGGTAATGTAATGTATGCTGATGATTTAGTTAAATTATTTGGACTAGATGAAATTAGATATTATTTATTACATGAAATTCCTTTCTCAAGTGATGGTACTATTACAAACGAATTAATTATTGAAAGAATAAATTCTGATTTAGCAAATATCTTAGGTAACTTAGTTAATAGAACTATATCAATGGTTAAAAAATATTTTGATGGTAATGTACCAAAAAATACTTGTCCAGAAGATATTGATAATGAATTAATAGAACTTGCCTTAAATACTTCTAAATTAGTAGAACAAAATATGAATGAATTAAAAGTAGCAGGCGCTATGGATAATATATTTGATTTACTTAGAAGATGTAATAAATATATTGATGAAACAACTCCATGGATTTTAGCTAAAGATGAAACAAAACAAGAAAGACTTGGAACTGTTTTATATAATTTATTAGAATCTATTAGAATTGCTTCTATATTATTACATCCATTCTTACCAGATACTTCAAATAAAATTTTCCATCAATTAAATACTTTTGAAACTTCTTATGAATCAGTAAATAGTTTTGATGGTATGAAAAAAACTTTAACAATTAATGACCCAGAACCTTTATTCGCACGTCTTGATAAGAATAAAAAATTAGAAGAAATTGAAGAATATTACAAATAAAATGTAAAATTTTGTGTAAATATTTAAGTTTTCGACTTTTTTCACTGTATTCTTACATTGAATTATGTTATATTTTTAACGTAACTTAAAAAGAATAAAAGGAGAAAATTTATATGTCTAGTCAAAAAAGCAGTTACCAGAAGTGGATTATATGCGGTTTTGTATTAGGTATTATTTTGTTTAGCATTATTAATATTATTAATTGTGATGTATTTAACTTAGGCTATTTAATTATGTTAATAGTATATTTTATAAGATTTTTGTATTTAATGAAAGTCGAAGGATAAGAACTTTACGTTATTTTGTAAAGTTTTTTTGTTTTTTTAAAATTGTTGATAAAAAAATATTGATTCGGGGAGGAATTTGCTATAATTATTATATAGAGGAGTGGTTAATTAAATGGAAAAGAAAAATACTGGTTTAGTTATATTAGTTATATTTTTAGTATTGGCATTATTAGGAACTAGTGGATTTATTATTTATGATAAGTTATTATTAAACAATAAATCTGAAACTGAGGATATCAAACAAG
This sequence comes from Bacilli bacterium, assembly GCA_017435465.1. GTDB lineage: Bacteria > Bacillota_I > Bacilli_A > RF39 > UBA660 > JAFSEX01. The sequence continues at coordinate 10,055 of JAFSEX010000030.1, read as the reverse complement.
AAACAAATAAAGAAAATAATGATAATATTGAAATTATATCTTTATCTAAAGAATATAAAAGTAGAATTAATAAAGATTTAAAAAATATTCCAATTTCATCAATGAATGATTTAAGTTTAAGAGATTATACAATTGGAAAAAATATATTTGATGATGAACTAGAAAAATACAATTTTGCATACTGGCATATTATATATTCTTTAACTAATACTTCAGAATATCATAACAACACTAAATCTGATTGTGGGTATTTATTAGATGGCGATACAATAGTAGAAAAATTTGGTTGTATAAAAATATCTTATATTCAAAATATTTATAAAGAAATTTTTAATGATAATTTCAATGAGAACATATTATCAAAAAATGGAGATATATTTGATAAAACTACTCTCAAAGATGGTTATGTTAATTTGCCAATGGCTGCTGGCGGAACCGAAGCACTCATGAAAGCAAAAAAATTATCATATGATAAATCTTTAAATGAATATTCTTTAACAGTTGATTTTTTAGATTTAAGTGATAAAAATTGGGAAACGATGTTCAATGATGATTATACTGAATATGATGAATCGCTTGTTGAATCAAGCGCAATTATTAAGTATAAAGAAATAGAAGGTAGAAAAGTATTAACCTCTTGGGTTTATATAAAATAATAATATAATTGAGAATCCACAATGGATTCTTTTTCTTTACAATTTTTTCAAAACAATATATACTGAATATATCGAATTTGGAGGGATTATAGTGATTGATATCCATTGTCATTTAGAAAGTAATGATTATGATAATATTGATGAAATAATAGATGAGTGTAAAAAGAATAATGTTAATAAAATAATAGTTAGTGGATATAATTTAGAAAGTTCAAAAGAAGCAGTTGAATTAGCTAACAAATATGATATGGTTTATGCTAGTGTAGGTTTTTTACCAGAGGTATTACAAGATAGTTATAGTTTGGATGAGCTAGAAAAATTATTATCTAATAAGAAAGTAGTCGCAATTGGTGAAATAGGTTTAGATTATCATTGGTATAAAGATAACAAGCAAGAACAAAAAGAATTATTTATTAAACAAATTGAACTTGCTAATAAATATAATTTGCCAATAGTTATTCATTGTAGAGAAGCAATTAATGATTGTTATGAAGTATTAAAAAATACTAAATTTAAAAATGCTGTTATGCATTGTTATAGTGGAAGTTTAGAAATGGCTAAAAAGTTTATTGAACTAGGTGTATATATTAGTATTGGTGGAGTATCAACTTTTAAGAACGCTAAAAACATAGTTGAAGTAATAAAAGAGATTCCATTAGAATATATTGTATTAGAAACTGACAGTCCATATCTTACACCAGAACCATATAGAGGAACTAAAAATTTTCCTTATTATGTACCTATAATTTCTAAAAAAATTGCACAAATTAAAGATACAGATAGTAAAAAAGTGGAAAGTATTACCACTGCTAATACATGTCGATTATTTGACTTTTAGGTCGTAATATGCTAAAATAATACTCGTATTAAGAGGTGAAAAGATGGAAATTAAGCTCCCAAAGAAATTTGGAACTGTTATTAAATTTTCAACTATTACAGTATTTGCAATATATGCTTCACTTACAAGTAAAGTTGAAAGAGTTAACTCAATGACACCTGAACTTGATGCGGATATAACACAAAATGTAGTTTCTTATGAAACCATTGAGGAAAAAAATTCTAATCTTAAATTTATGGAAGAAAAAACAGTTCAAGCCGGAATTAATGGTTTAACTGTAGAATATAATGGTGTAAAAATTGAAATTCAAAAACCACAAACTGAAATTGTCCAAGTTGGCGATAAAGTTATTTCTACTTTTAATGCTTCTATGACAGGATATGGTCCTGACTGTAGAGGCTGTAGTGGGAAAGTTGGCGCTGGACAAGACGTAAGAAATGGTAATATATATTATAATGATCCTACATATGGTCAGTTAAGAATTATAGCAGCAGATGCTAAATATCCATATGGATCAATATTTAGAATATCTAATAGTAATGTTTTAGGTGAACCAACACTAGCTATAGTAATGGATAGAGGTTCAGCAATTAAAGGTAATAAAATAGACTTATTATTTGAAAAAGAATCTATTGTTCCTGGTATCGCTACTCAAAAAAACATTAAAATAGATATTATTAGATTAGGATGGTAAAAGTTCTATTGTTTAGAACTTTTTCTTTTTGCTTGAAATTTATTATAAATAACTATATAATTGTTGTAACTGAGGTGGATTATGGAAGAAAAATTTCATTTTAAGAAAAAATTTGGTCAAAACTTTTTACAAGACAATAATATTTTAAATAATATTGTTGCTTTAGCAAATATAACTTCTAACGATCTAGTTATTGAAATTGGACCTGGTGGAGGGGCTTTAACTAGTAAATTAATTGAAAAGACTAAAAAACTTATTTGTTTTGAAATAGATACTGATTTAGAGCAGCATTTAAAACAATATGAAGATATGGGTGCAAATATAATTTATGGGGATTTTTTAAAACAGGATGTTAATGAAGTAATTAAAGGCTATGAATACGATAATTTATATATAATCGCAAATCTTCCATATTATATTACTACACCAATAATTACCAAAATAATTGAATCAAAATTACCAGTTAACAAATGTGTATTTATGGTTCAAAAAGAAGTTGCTAATAGACTTAGTGCAACTACATCAACAAAAGATTATAATTCATTAACAATATTTATTAATTATTATTTTTCATGTAAAAAAGCTTTTGATGTAAGTAAAAATGTATTTTATCCAAAACCAAATGTTGATAGTGCAATTATAGAACTAGATAGAAGAGAAAATCCAATTGTTAAAGTAGATGATGAAAATAAATTTTTTAAATTAGTTAAAGATTCATTTATATTTAAAAGAAAAACATTAAGAAATAATTTAAAAGGTTATAATTTAGAAAAAATAGGAGAAATATTAAAAAAATATGATTTTGATTTATCTGTTAGAGCTGAAGCTTTATCTATTGATATTTTTGCAGATATTTCAAATAATATATAATATTGCGCACATATTTTTAAAATGATATAATTTATTTATGTAAGAAAAGAGGGATATTATGATAAATAATATATTAACAGGTGATAGACCAACTGGTAATTTACACTTAGGACACTATGTTGGTTCATTAAAAAGAAGAGTAGAATTACAAAATAATAGTAATTATGATAATTTATTAATTATGATTGCAGATGCACAAGCATTAACAGATAATGCAGATAATCCTAAAAAAGTTAGAGATAATGTATTAGAAGTTATGTTAGATTATTTATCAATTGGATTAGACCCTAAAAAAGTTACATTCTTTATACAATCAGGTGTTAGTGCATTACCTGAATTAACAATGTATTATATGAACTTAGTATCTTTATCTAGATTACTTAGAAATCCAACAGTAAAATCAGAAATAAAATTACGTGGCTTTGATGATGGAAATAAAGGTATTCCTGTGGGGTTTGCCAATTATCCAATAAGTCAAGCTGCAGATATTACAGCATTCAAAGCAAATATAGTTCCAGTAGGTGATGATCAATTACCTATGGTAGAACAAACAAGAGAAATAGTTAAAAGTTTTAACAATACATATGAAGATGTACTTATTATGCCAAATGCAGTTTTACCAGAAAATGAATTATGTTATAGATTACCTGGTATAGATGGAAATGCGAAAATGAGTAAGTCATTAGGAAATTGTATTTATCTAAAAGATACTACTGAAGAAGTAAAATCTAAAGTATTTAAAATGTATACTGATCCAACTCATATAAAAATTGATGATCCTGGTCATGTAGAAGGTAATATGGTATTTACTTATTTAGATGTATTTTGTAATGATAAGCATTTTGAAAAATATTTGCCTGAATACAAAAATTTAGATGAACTTAAAAACCATTATCAAAGAGGTGGTTTAGGTGATTCTAAAATTAAGAAATTCTTATTTGAAGTTATTGAAGAATTATTAACTCCATTTAGAGAAAGAAGAAAATATTACGAAGAAAGAATAACTGAAGTTATTGGATTTTTAGAAAATGGTACTAAAAAAGCAAATGAAATTGCAAATATTACATTAATTGATGTTAAAAAAGCTATGAAAATAAATTATTTTGATAATGATGATTTCTTAAATGAACAAGTAAATAAATATAATAATTAGAATAATTCATCTTTATTACTCATATAATATTTTGGGTGATAAAGATGAATTTTAATATTGGGGATTTAGTCACCAGAAAATCATATGATAATGATACAGTTTTCAAAATTATCAATATTGAAGATGATATTGCATATTTAAAAGGTGTAAATATAAGATTATATGCAGATAGTGATATTGATGATTTGGTTTTATATGATAAGAAAGAAAAAGAACTTATTGAAAATGATAATAGACAATTTAAGGGAGTTAAGATAGTTGGTAAATTAAATCGGGATGAATATTTTTATTTACCTGGAAAAATACTACACATAGATGGTGATAAGGATTATTTAGATAGATGTTTAAAATTTTATAAAGATGCTAATATTTTAGCTTACGGTATTCATTCTAAAGAAAATGATATTCATAATAATATTAGAAAATATTTAGAAGATACAAATCCTGATATTGTAGTTATTACTGGACATGATGCATATTATAAAAAAAAAGGAAACAAAAGTAGTAGCGATGCATATAGAAACAGCAATAACTTTATTAAAGCAATTAAAGAAGCAAGAAAATATGAAAAAGCTCATGATAAATTAATAATAATTGCAGGTGCTTGTCAATCTAATTATGAAGAATTAATAAGAGCTGGAGCTAATTTTGCATCTAGTCCAAAAAGAATAAATATTCATGCATTAGATCCTGCAATAATCGCATCAACAATTGGTTTATCTGATAAAAGTGAAGATATAGATTTAATTGGAATTTTATCTAAGACTAAATATGGTCCTGATGGAGTTGGAGGTATTAAAACTAAGGGGACAATGTATGTTGGTTACCCTAGATAAGGAGAAAATATGACAATTCAAAAAATTAAAGATAATATTAGTGATAATTTAGGTAATAAAGTTAGAATTAAATTTAATATTGGAAGAAATAAACATGAGGAGTTTGAAGCAGTTATTAAAGAATTATATAACTTTATATTTATTGTTCAAACAGAAACAGAAAATAAATCTTTTACTTATTCAGATGTTTTAACAAAAACGGTAGAATTACATTTTGATTAAATTAAAAAAATTGAATATTTTTTATAAATTATGATATACTATAGCCCAGGTGATGTATTTTGACTATAAGAGAATATTTAGAAATTTTAAATGATTGCGAAATTGATGATGGAATGAATTCAAAATTAGGGCTTTCAGCTGGTGTATTAGATTTTTCTACAACAAATTATAAATTAAAGGATTGTATACATTTTGAAGTTAATTTTTATATTAAAAATAATGCAATAATTGCACAAAGAGAATTTTATACAAAAAGAGATATACTTTTTGATTTAAAAAAAATATTGTTAGAAGATTCAATCATAACATGTTTTAATAATGCAATATCTGAAATTGATATTATAAATAATACAATATTAGAACTAAAAAGAAATATAAGAGTTACTGAGAAATTGCTGTTATATAAGAAACTAAAAAAATATAAAGAGTCTATTAAAAGCGACTTAAAAAAAATAGAAAAGTTTGAATATTATATGGAAAATAGTAAACAAAAAACTAATAAACTAATATTTCGTTAATATATTATATATTAATTTTAAAATTAATTAAAAATTTTTAACAATATTTGACATATTTTTTACAAAAACAATTGCATTTTACTTCTTCCTAATATATAATTTAATTATAAAGCATAATGCTTTGGAAGGAGAGGATTTATCTTGAAAATTACATCAGTAACAGTACGTAAGATTGAAAAAGAAAACTCACGTATGAAAGGTATCGCATCTGTTTTATTAGATGACAGTTTTGCTGTTCATGACATTAGAATTATTGAAGGAGATAACGGATTGTTCATCGCAATGCCAAGTAGAAAAACTCCAACTGGAGGATATAGAGATATTGCTCATCCAATTAATCCAGAAGTACGTAAAATGTTTGAAGACGCAATTTTAGAAGAATATAATAAAGAAGATGCTGAATAAAACTCTTATTTAAGAGTTTTTTTATTTGGAATATTTATTGTTATCTTTCATATAATTTATTAAAAGGAGAGATAACAATGGACAAGGTTTCAGAACTAGATACAATTTTAACACATACAATAGCGTTAAATGAAAGAAAAAATATTACTATATCTGGAGTTAAAAAAATAGAGAGTTTTGATAATGAAGAATTTTTAATTGAAACTTTAATGGGATTTGTAATTGTTAAAGGTGAACAATTAGAAATTATAAGATTAGATACTTATCAAGGAAATATTTCAATAAAAGGAAAAATGAATTCTATTACTTATATAGATGATGAGAAAAATAAAGAAAAAGAAGATGGAATTTTTAATAGATTATTTAAATAATGTCATTAATACTTCAACTTAAATCAATTGTATTTTCATTTGGCTTTGGTATCTTCTTTTATATATTTGTTCATTTGTCTGAAAAATATATTTATTCTAATAGAAAAATAGTCAAAATATTAAGTTCTATATTTGTATCAATTTTTTCTTGTTTATTATATTTTATAATTATTAAAAAAATAAATAACGGAATAATTCATTTTTATTTTATATTAACTATCATATTTAGTTATTATATATCTTCAAAATTTAAAAAATTGAATATTTTTAAAAGAAAAAAGTAAATAATTTTTACAATTTATTTACACACTACCAATAATTAACAGTTTACATTTTTATAATACATGATATAATAAAATATGATAGAGGTGTTTATATGGCAAGGAAGAAAAGAAAGAAAAAGGGATTATCTAAAAAAAGAACAATTTTTTTTAGTATACTTTCTTTGTGTGTAATTATTGTAATGGCATATATATTCTCTACATATTTTATAGAATTATATAATAAATATACTGAAAAAAAAGAACTTGTAGATAAAATAAGTCAATTAAGTGAAGAAGAAGAAAAATTAAAAGGTGAAGTAGAAAAATTAAATGATCCGGAATATATAGCTAGATATGCTAGAGAAAAATATTTATATTCTAAAAATGGAGAATTTATTATTAAAATACCTGAATAGATACAAATTTAATTTGTGTCTTTTATTATGACAAAATACTTGGATTAATATTTGTAAAATGATAATCCAGGTGATATTATGTATATTATTAGGAAATTATTATACTTTACAATTATGCTTATACTTATATATTTAACACATAATAAATTATATTTAGGTGAGGCTATATATTTATATTTCTTATATATTATTTTTTTTAAAGAAAAATTTATTATATTAATATATAGTTCATTATTATTATTTTTCTATGATTATAATTTATTTATAAAAAATATTTTAATATTTATTATATACGAATTTTTTTGTACAATTTTTATAGATAATTCAAATATAAATAAAAAAGGAAAATATAGACTATTCTTATTGACTTTTTTCCTTTATTTAGTTTTAATAAATATATTTGAACCAATAGTTTATAATTATTCTAGAATATTAAATTCTATCAACTTATATTTATTAGTATTAATTATGTATAAACTTGATTATAAGTTTTTAAAAGAGGTGTCATAAATGAATGAAGTATATGAGTATTTAAAAAGTAAAATTGATATATTTAAAAACAATAATTTAGTTGTTGCGACATCAGGTGGTCCAGACTCTATGTTATTATTATATTTATTAAATAAAATTAGAGTTAACAATGAATTTAATATTGTATGTGCGCATGTTAATCATAATGTTAGAAAAGAAAGTGCGGATGAACAAATCTTTTTAAAAGATTATTGTGAAAAAAATAATATTATTTTTGAATGTATGAAAATTGAAAAATATACTGATGATAATTTTCATAATCAAGCAAGAATTATAAGATATAACTTTTTTGAAAATATAATGAAAAAATATAATTCCAAATTTTTATTCACTGCTCATCATGGTGACGATTTAATTGAAACAATATTGATGAGAATAACTCGTGGTTCTACGCTAAAGGGTTATAGTGGTTTTCAAAAAGAAAGCAATGTAAACAATAAAATATATTTTAAACCTCTAATTAGTGTTACTAAGAAACAAATTTTAGAATTTAACCAAGAAAATAATATACCTTTTGTTACTGATGCTTCAAATGAAAAAGAGTACTATACACGCAATAGATATAGAAAACATGTTCTTCCATTTTTAAAAAATGAAGAAGAAAATGTTCATAAAAAATATTTACAATTTAGTGAAGAAATATTGAAATATGAAAATTATTTAGAAGAAGAAACAAATAAATATTTTTCAAAAGTATTTGTTGATAACCAAATTATTATTGATAAATTTGTATTATTAAATAATTTAATACAAGAAAGAATAATCATTAAAATTTTGGATAATATTTATAATGATAATATTAACTTGATCCAAAAATCTAATGTAAATCTAATTTTAGAATTAATTAATTCTAATAAAGCTAATATGAAATTAGATTTACCAAAAAATATAATCGCAATTAAAAATTATAATAATTTAGAATTTTTAATAGATAATAAAATAACTAAAGATTATAATTTTAAATTAGATAAAAAAATAGAACTAGAAACTGGTACAATTGAGATAGTTGAAAAAAGTGATGATACTTCCAATTATTGTATAAGATTAAATAGTAATGAAATTGTTTTACCATTATTTATTAGAAATAAAAAAGACAGTGATAGAATAGAAATTAAGGGATTAAATGGAAGTAAAAAAATTAAGGATATTTATATAAATTCAAAAATTCCAATCCAAAATAGAAAGAAATTGCCAATTCTTGTAGACAGTAATGGAATAATTCTATGGTTACCGGGTCTAAAAAAATCTAAATATGATAAAGCAAAAGATGAAAAATATGATATAATAGTTAAGTACTATTAAAAAAGGAGGAAAACACATGAAGAAAAATGTTAAGAAAAGTTTATTACCATATTTATTTTTATTTATTATCATGTTAACAATTTTATATTTTGTTAGTAGTATGAATAATAAAGTAAATGTATTAAGTTACAATGAATTTGTAACAGCTCTAAATAAGGGGCAAGTTGGAGAAATGAATATTACTCCAAAGACAAGTGCTAGAGTATATGAACTAACTGGTACTTTAAAAACTTACGATGAAAATGAATCGTTCTTTGTTAGAGTTCCATTATCAGATGAAATAATTGCGAAAGTATTAAATGCAAATGATGAATATGATTTTGAATTGGTAACTGAAAATGATCCGTCATCAAACTCATTTTGGGTAGTATTTATAAATGTGTTCCCAATCTTATTATTAGTTGGTGCAACATTCTTTATATTTAGTAAACAAATGGGTGGTGCAAACAAATCTATGGATTTTGGTCGCAGTAGAGCAAAACTAAGTGAGGATGCTAAAAAAATTAAATTTGATAAAGTTGCAGGATTAAAGGAAGAAAAAGAAGAAGTTCAAGAATTAATTGATTTCTTAAAAAATCCAAAAAAATTCCAAAAACTAGGCGCTAGAATACCAAAAGGTGTTTTACTAGTTGGTCCTCCAGGGACAGGTAAAACTCTACTTGCTCGTGCAGTTGCAGGTGAAGCAAATGTACCATTCTATTATATAAGTGGTTCTGATTTCGTTGAATTATTTGTTGGTGTAGGTGCTAGTAGAGTTAGAGATATGTTCAAACAAGCAAAACATAATGCTCCATGTCTAATTTTCATTGATGAAATTGATGCAGTTGGGCGTCAAAGAGGTGCAGGCCTTGGTGGCGGACATGACGAAAGAGAACAAACATTAAATCAATTATTGGTTGAAATGGATGGGTTTGAAGCAAATACAAATATTATTATTCTTGCTGCAACAAATAGACCTGATATATTAGATAATGCACTTC
>JAFSEX010000029.1 GCA_017435465.1 Bacilli bacterium | reverse complement strand
GTGAGAATGAAGAAATTGCATATGTAGATGAAAATAATAATATAATTGGAAAAAGTGAAGGAACAACAAAAATATATTTACAAACAAAAAACGGGAAAGTAAAATCAAATATAATAGAAATAACAATAGTTGAATAGGTGAGAATATGAAAAAGAAAATATTATTAAAGGCAACAATAGGAATAAGTTTAATCCTAACAGGGATACTTTCATCAATGGCAATGAATACTAGTGCCGCAGGAGATTTTAAAAGTGGTACTGGAGAAAAAAATGATCCATATATAATAACAAATGCAAAACAGTTACAAAATGTAGGAAAATATTGTGGTAAAGATAACGCAAAATATTTTAAAATAGATATAAAAGATGATAAGTTAGATATGAAAGATATCCAAAACTTTAAACCAATATGTTCATTATTAGAAGGAAAAAATGAAGAAGAAGTATTCAAAGATGCATTCTATGGACATTTTGATGGAAATAATGTAGAACTAATCAATTTCAAAATAGAAACAGATGGTTTCTTTGGAGGACTATTTGGAGCAACAAATGGTGCAACAATAAAAAATATAGGAATTGGAAAAAATAGTAGTATAACAGTAAAAACAACATCAAGTACAGGAAATTCTCCAACTGGTGGAATAATAGGAGAAACATGGAAAACAAAAATAGAAAATGTATGGAATACTGCTTCTATTGCTGGTCGTGGTACTCAAATTGGTGGTATTGTTGGTATGTTATATGGTGATTCAACCCTAAAAAAAGTAAAGAATTCTGGTAATATTCATGGTGGTAATAATAAAGGTGAATTGAGTGGTACTGGTGGTATTGTTGGTTATGCCTCTGATAAAGTAACAATAGAAGATGTATCAAATACTGCTTCTATTACTGGTGAAGGTTCTCATGTTGGTGGTATTGTTGGGGAATTATCTGAATATTCAACATTAAGAAATGCACTAAACTATAATGAAAATATTACTGGTTCAGAATATGTTGGTTTATTAATTGGAGTTATGTCAAATGATAGTATCGCAACTGCAACAAATGCATATACCCTAAAAGAAAATACAACACTTAATGGTGTAGGTTGGTATCATAATGAGTATAGTAAAATATCAAGCATGAAAGGCTTTACAAAAGAAGAAATGAAAAATAAAGAAAATTTTGTAGGCTTTGATTTTGATAATATATGGATAATGGGTGAGGAACATCCAGAACTTGAAAGAAAGATTACTATTGATGGTGGAGAAACAATAAGCGGAACTGGTGGTTCAGGAAATACTGAAATAACTATAAAATATAATACTAACACAGTTAATGTTTCTAATTATTTATATAAAAATAGAACATATGTAGATTTATATACATTCTGTAGTGAATCTGGAATATGTGAAGTACATAAGGATGAAGAAAATGAAAAGATATATAAAATATTAAAAAGTGAATCATTAACTAGTACAGATGGTCAAAAAAAATATCATTATTTAGTTGAACATGAATCTGGGACATCTAATTTTAAATCAACAATATTGATAGGTGGAAGAAGTGTAGTAGATGATATAAATACACAGTTAAGTGCTAATGTAACATCATGTCCTATTGAAGTAACAGATTCAAAATATCAATGTAGTGGTAATACAATATATGTTCCAGTTAGATTCTTAACACAAGCATTAGGACTTAGAGTCGAATGGGATGGAGATACTAATACAGTAACTATTAAAAATAATTTTGAAAAAACATTTAATGATGTATATACACCGATAATAACAGAAGGAAAATGTGAAGATGATATAAGTTCATGTACACTAATAGAAAAAAATAGTGAAGGTAATTATGAATTAGAAAAAGATAAAACATATTATTTAGGGATAATAAAAAAAGATGACAAAACAATTATGGAATTTAAAAAATTCTTTAGTTTTTACGAGGAGCCAAATGATATGTCAGTTACTAAAACTGGAAAAAAGGAACCATATACATACACAAGATTTACATTTTCAATTAGAGGTCCTGAAATAAAAGTAGGAGGTTCAAGAGAACAAAGAGAAGATATTGCTCAAATAATTATGTATGAAATCGCTACAGGTGATGATGTACATGATGCTGGGTCTTATCCTATGCTTATTAATGGATCATTTACTGTTAAATAAAAATTAAAAACTCTTTTTATAAGAGTTTTTTCTATTGTTATAAAATGGGTTTTATGTTATCATTAATAATAGGAAAATAGGTGATAGAATGGAAAAACCTAAATTAATGTTTTTAGTTGATTATTTAAATAATAAAAGTAATTCAAAATCAATTATTAAGGGTAAAACATATAGATTTACAATTCTTACTGAAAGACTAATAAGATTTGAATATAATAAGGATGGAATATTTGAAGATAGACCAACAGAATTTGCTTGGTTTAGAAATTTTCCTGAATGTAATTTTCAAATAAAAGAAGATAATAAATATTTACAAATATCTACTAGATATTTTAATGTAGAATATCAAAAAGAAATGCCCTTTGTAGGAAGTAAGTTGTTTCCAGCATCAAACTTAAAAGTAACACTTTCAAATACAGATAGAACTTGGTACTATAAGCACCCTGAAGTTAGAAGTTATGGTGGAAGTAATGTATCTTTAGATGATTTTGAAGGAACTTTAAAATTAGATAATGGTTTATATTCAGCAGATGGTTTTGCATCTTTTGATGATTCAGAAAGCATGATTATAAATGAAGATGGAGTTTTTGAAGAAAGAGATAGTAAAGGTATAGATATTTATTTATTTGCATATAAAAAAGATTTTGGACTGTGTTTAAAAGATTATTTTGAATTAACTACTATGCCACCTATGATACCACGTTATGCATTAGGTAATTGGTGGAGTAAAAATATTAAATATAGTGAAAAAGATGTAATAAAAGAAATAGAAACCTTTAAAGATAAAGAAATACCGATATCTGTATTTTTACTTGATAAAAAATGGCATATAATAAATGAATTAAATAAAAAAAAGTTAGAAACAGGATTTACATTTGATTCTAAATATATTCCTGATCCAAAAAAATTAACTGATTTTTTACATGAAAATAATATAGAAGTAGGTTTAAATATAAATCCTAAAAATGGTATTCCAAGTACTGAACCAAAATTTAAAATTCTTAGTGAATATTTAGGAATAACTGATAATTTAGTAGTTTTTAATCCTAAAGTTTTAAAATTTGTTGAAGTTTATTTAAAATTATTTATTCATCCAATTCAAAATTTAGGATTTGATTTTTTCTGGATAGATTATAAACCTATGAAAGAAGATTTGAATAAATTATCTTTACTTAACTACTATCATATAAAAGACATGGAAAAAAATGAAAACATTAGACCCTTGATTTTAAGTAGAAATGCTAAGGTTGCACCACATAGATATCCAATATGTTATTCTGGAAGAACAATTGTCAGTTGGAACACATTAAAAAATTTACCATTTTATAATTCAGCTGCTGCAAATTCGGGAATATCTTGGTGGAGTCATGATATCGGCGGATTTTATAAAGGAATGGAAGATAATGAACTATATTTAAGATATGTTCAATTTGGAACATTCTCTCCAATACTTAGATTTTCATCTGATGAAGGTAAATATTATAAAAAAGAACCATGGAAACTTGACTATAAAACCTATGAAATAACAAAAGATTATTTGAAGTTTAGATATAGATTAATTCCATATATATATTCAGAAAGTTATAAATATCATAAAACAGGAACACCATTAATTCAACCAATATATTATAAAGTTCCAACATTATTTGATGATTTAAAGGTTAGAAATCAATACTTCTTAGGTACTCAAATGTTAATTGCGCCAATTGTTGAAAAGAAAGATAATATAATGAATCGTGTAATACACAGATTTTATTTACCAAAAGGAGTTTGGTATGATTTTACAACTGGAAAAAGATTTAATGGCGGGTTGGACCACGTCTCATTTTATAAAGATGAAACATATCCAGTATTTGTTCCTGCTGGTGCGATTATTCCACTAGCCAATCCAAAGGCTTTAAATGATACAAGTGTTCCGGAAGTTATGGAAATACAAATATTTCCGGGTGCTACTAATTCATATAATTTATATGAGGATGATGGTGAAACTAATCAATATAAAAGAGGATTTTATACAATCACCACTATAGAGTATAATTATAGGAAAAATGATTATGCCGTTGCGATTAGACCAACATCTGGTAAAAGTGGAATCATACCTCAAAAAAGAAAATATATAGTTCGCTTTAAAAATGTAAAAAAGGCAGATACTGTAGTAGCTTTCTTAAATGGCGAACAATTAGAAACAATTGTATATGAAGACAATAATGATTTTGTTGTAGAAATAAATAATGTATCTACAACAGAAAAATTGATTCTTAATGTACGTGGTAATGATATAGAAATGGATGCTGGACAAGTTATAAATCAGGATATTGATGATATAATTTCTGATTTACCAATAGAAACATCAAAAAAAGAATTAATAAGTGATGTAATGTTTGAAGAAATACCTATTAAGAAAAAAAGAATAAAAGTTAGACGATTATCAAAAATAAAAATTGATAAAAGATTTATTAAATTATTTTTAAAATTATTGGAATATGTAGAAACAAATATAGACAATTAAATGAATTGAGTTGATTTTATGAAAAAGATAAATTTTATATTATTTATGTTACTATGTATAGTAAATATTAATTTTAATAATACAAAAACTATTATTACTGAATCAAAAGAATATTATTCCATACCAAGTACTTGTACTGAAGCAAATAATTGTGAAAAATTACTTATTAATAATCCAGAATGGTTTAAAACTTGGAGAGAAAGTGAAGCTACTAGAATGCCAGATGGACAAACTAGAAGTTATGCAAATGTATTATTTGCAGTTGATGTAAGTGGAAGTATGCAAAACAATACACAATTAAGTTATATAGATGAAACAATTCAAAAATTTGTTAATGCACTGCATTCAGAGGATATGATTGGTATTGCAAATTATGCACCATTTTTATATACAGATGGAATAAATGAAAGTGTTAAATTTCAAGCCATAATGAGAAAAAACATAAGCAAAGATAAAACATACGATTATAATATGATAGTATATAATGGTACATTCCCTCCAACAGGAAGTGAAAGTGCATTTAAATATTTATCATCTAAAATGGTACCTACTTCTCAATGGAGTTATGACATTATTATATGGCTAACTGATTCAATGGATCATAATGTGTTTGAAACAATTGCTGGTGGAGAAAGTTTGCTTGATTATGGAATAAAATTATATATTGTAAACATCGGTAATGACCATGCAAATATAAATTATTTTGGTGAAAAAACAAAACAAACATTAGGAAAATATTATTTTATTGATATTAGTGAGCCTATTACTGAAATACCAAAAGAAGAAGATGAAGTGCCAACAATTCCACCAGAACCTGAAATAGAAGAACCAACCTGTGTAGCAGAAAGTGATAATTTTTGTGATTGTTTAATAAGATTATTTATATTTTTAGGACATATTATGAATATTATAAAAATAACTGTTCCAATAATAATTATATTAATGGGAAGTATAGATTTAATAAAAGCAATAGTTTATCAAAATGATGATCAAATACAGCAAACAAAGAAAATATTTGTAAAAAGATTAATATATGGAGTAGCAGTATTCTTTGTAATATCAGTAGTATCATTTTTAATTGGTTTAGTAGGAGGAGATACTAATAATAGATGTTTTAAATGTGTCGCTGATGTTAATGGCGAAGTATGTAATAAAGAACATCTTCCTAAATGTTGTAGGAATTCAAATATAGAAAGTGTTCCAAAAGAAGAACCTCAAGAAGATGAAGTTCCAAAAGAAGAAGAATCAATTCCTGAAAAAAAAGAGCCTAATTTAGAAGGTTGGTCATGTAGTGATGTTAATACTGCACCAATTGAAGGATGTAGAGTTCATTTTAGTGATATTGTTATAGGTATGAATCAAAAATTTTTCACATTAGAAAATTCTAATTATCCAAATTCAAACGATATACTTGGAAAAGGAAAATATAGTTCCTCTACAATAGCGGCACCCAATTCCACTTCACTTACATTAGATTCATTTGTTATAGATAAAAATACGAAGCTTATATTTTATGATCAAGAAAATTTCAAAGGTCAATTTTTTGAAAAAGAAGGACCATTATTATTATATAGTGGAAACAATGATGAAAGTATTTTCAATAGTTGGGTAAATAATTCCCTGTTTTCTAATAATTATAATGGATTAAATTTTCCCTATGAAAGATCACCGCAACACATGTATGGAGAATATAATGCATTTAAATCATTTATGATATGTTGTAAAAATTAAAAACACAAATTCTAATGTGTTTTTAATTTTACTTTTTTTATATTTGTTGTATAATTATTTTATGGTGATAATAATGATTTTTAATTATTTAAATAACAATTATGAAGTAATTATTGAAAAAAAGAAAATTAAAAATTTATATATTAGAGTTAAAGAAGATTTAAAGATATATATAAGTTGCAATAGATTTACTAGTAATAAACAATTAGAAAAAATAATAAATGACAATTATAACTCTATATGTAAGATGTTAGATAAACAAATTAAAAGAATAGAAAATAATAAAAAATTTAAATATTTAGGTAAGGATTATGATATAATTTTTTTTGATAATAAAACTATATCCATAATTGATAAAAAAATATTTGTTAAAGATAGAGAAACATTAGATAAATGGTTAAAAAAACAAATTAATATAATTTTTGAAGAAAGATTAGATTTATGTATTAATAAGTTTTTAGAACCATTACCTAAAATCAATTTAAAAATTAGAAATATGAAAACAAGATGGGGAGTATGTAATAGAGCTAATAATAATGTAACTTTGAATTCTAATTTAATTAGATATGATGAAAAAGTAATAGATTATGTTATATTTCATGAATTATGTCATTTTATACATCCAAATCATTCTAAAATGTTTTGGGACTTAGTTAGTATTTATGTTCCAAATTGGAAAATATATAGAAATGAACTTAAAAAATAGTAGGTGAATATATGAAGAAATATTTGAATTTATTTATATTATTTTGTATATGTTTAATTATTGGAAATAATGTATATGCTGAAGAAGATTTGTCAAAAGCTACTTGGTGGATATATGATCATACTAATTTTCAAGAACAAGCAATTATTTCAGATACAGAACACAAATATATTGAGTATCATGAAGAAATTATGGTTGGTAATTATACAATAGATAGACATACAAATATTACTAATGATGGAAAAACAGTTGATTTTAAAGGATATGGTACTTCTCCACATGCAGACTTTCTATATTATCCAAGTAATAATTCAAATGAAAAAACTTTTTCTTTAAATATTAATAAGACTGCGGAAACACAGAATTTGTGGCATACTTTTTTAGGGTTTAGTATATTCTTTAATACAAATATAACTGGTAATTATAATATGAATAATCAAATAATAAATACACATGCGATATATTTTTCACAGGATGGAACATATTTGTTAGAAATTACTAATTTATCAACTCGTGATTTACATCACCAATACCATTATAATGTCTTGAATCATTTTATGAATGATAGTATTAAAAATTTAATAAAAATTCCTAATACTAAAATACTTGGTAAATTTTATTCTATAATAGATAGTCCTTTTAATAAAATAAAATTAGTAGTAAATAAAAATACTGTGAAATTATATGCCCATTCTACTCCAACATATTATGCTGAAGAATTAGAAGATTGGAATTTAATGGAATGGGAAATGAATGATGGTTCTAAGAAAAAAGAAGTAAATATATCTACTATTTCTAATTCTTATGGATTTGGCCTTGGAACACATTATAATGTACATGCTTGTCAGTTGAAAACAAATTTTATTGTAACTGATTTGTCTTTTCCAGTAGAACTTGATTTAGAAAATCCTGTTTCGGAATCCAATGAATGTGATAATAAACAATACGCAGAATCTAATCCTGGTAAATGCTGCACTGAATATCCAGAAACTTGTATGGATGAATCACCAGAACCAGAGGTAGAAGAACCAACCTGTGTAGCAGAAAGTGATAATTTTTGTGATTGTTTAATAAAATTATTTATATTTTTAGGACATATTATGAATATTATAAAAATAACTGTTCCAATAATAATTATATTAATGGGAAGTATAGATTTAATAAAAGCAATAGTTTATCAAAATGATGATCAAATTCAAATCACTAAAAAAACATTTATAAAAAGATTAATATATGGAGTAGCAGTATTCTTTGTAATATCAGTAGTGTCATTTTTAATTGGTTTAGTAGGTGGAGATACTAATAATAGATGTTTTAAATGTGTTGCTGATGTTAATGGCGAAGTATGTAATAAAGAACATCTTCCTAAATGTTGTAGAAAATAAAAACACAAATTCTATGTGTTTTTATTTTAATTTTTTTATATTTGATGTATAATTATTTTGGTGATAAATATGAATATAGAATCTTTAGAAAATAAAAAAGTAAAAGAATGGTCAAAATTAAATCAAAAAAAATATAGAGATGAACTTGGTCTATTTTTAGTAGAAGGAAGTAATTTAATTAAAGAAGCATATAATGCTTCCTATTTACAAGAGTTAATCTTAGAAAAAGGTAGTTTTTTACCATTAGATGTAGATACATATTATGTAACTCCTGAAATAATGAAAAAAATATCTGAATTAGATACTCCAATTAATATGATAGGTGTATGTAAGAAAAAAGAAGAATCTGAATTAGGTGATAGGATACTTGTTTTAGATAATATCCAAGATCCAGGTAATTTGGGTACAATTATTAGAAGTGCATGTGCTTTTAATGTAGATACAATTGTATTAAGTGATAATTCAGTTGATCTATATAATCCAAAAGTTATTAGGGCAACACAAGGAATGTTATTTAACATAAATATAATTAGAAAAGATTTATCTAGTTTTATACCATTATTAAAGATGAGTGACTATAAAATTTATGGAACAGATGTTGATGGTGGAATAAATGTAAAAAGTCTAAAAGAATATGGAAAATTATGTGTTATTGTAGGCAATGAAGGTAAAGGTGTAAGTGATAACATAAAAAAATTATGTGATAAACATATTTATATATCCATGAATGAAAAATGTGAAAGTTTAAATGTTGGAGTTGCTGCGAGTATAATCCTTTATGAACTAGATAATTAGGTGGATTATGAATTATTTATGCGTTGGTAAAATAGTTAATACTCATGGTATTAAAGGTGAAGTTAGAATTTTATCTAAATTCAAATTCAAAAAAGAAGTATTCAAAGTAGGTAATAAAATATATATTGGAAATGATAAAAAAGAATTAAATATAAATAGTTATAGAGTTCATAAAAATTTTGATATGATAACATTTAAGGAATTTAATAATATTAATGATGTATTAATATTTAAAAATAATAAAGTATTTATTGATAGAGATAGTTTAATAATCGATGATTATCTTGATGAAGATTTAATTGGTATGGATGTATTTAGTAATAGTAAATGTATTGGAAAAATTAAAAACATAGAATATATAAAAAATAATAATTTATTAATTATAGAAAGCAAAAATAAAACTACTTATATTCCAAATAATAAAGATTTTATCGAAAGAGTTGATTTAGAGAAGAGAAGAGTGTATATTAAATATATAGAGGGATTGATAGAATGATAATAGATATACTTACAATATTACCTAATATGTTTGATAATTTTTTATCTGAATCGATAATAAAACGTGCGATTGAAAAAGAATTAGTAAACATTAATATTCATAATATAAGAGATTATTCAAGTTATAATCATAAACAAGTTGATGATACACCTTATGGTGGTGGAAGTGGTATGGTATTAATGTGTGATCCGATTTTTAAAGCTGTTGAAGCCTTAAGAAAAGAGGATACTTTAGTGATTATGATGACACCACAAGGTGAAACTTATTCTCAAAAAAAAGCTTATGAATTATCAATACATAAACACATTATTATAATATGTGGACATTATGAAGGATTTGATGAGAGAATATTAAGTCTAGTAGATTTAGAACTTAGTATTGGAGATTATGTTTTAACAGGTGGAGAATTACCTAGTATGATTGTAACTGATTCTATTGTAAGATTAATAGATGGTGTGATAAATACTGAATCACATTTAAATGATTCATTTAACGATAATTTATTAGATTATCCAACATATACAAAACCTAGAGTATATAATGGAATGGAAGTTCCAGATGTATTACTTAGTGGACACCATGAAAATATTGAAAAATGGAGAATGGAACAAAGAATAAAAAAAACAAAAGAAAAAAGACCAGATTTAATGGAGGGATAACTATGAGTAAGGGTTACATAATAAATAAAAATATGCAAAATAAGGAAATTACATATATTGAGTACGAAAAAAATAAAGGATTTGATGTAAAACCTAAAAATAAGTTAAAGAAAAGTGACTCAATTGATGTAACAAAAGTTGTTTTTATGTCACCTACACTTATAGAAAAAATATTAAATAAAAAAATTGATAAACAATATAAAAAAATATTAATGATGGTTGGTGAAATTGCATCCTCAGATGATGATGATACTGGAAGAATGATTGGTGTATTAAATCAAGTAGAATTATTTAAATCAATTATTAAAAAGAAATACGCTAATTTCATGAGAGAAGAACAAACAGAAAAATTACTTAAACGTTTAAATTTAATGGGAAAAGAAATTAAAAGAAGAATATATCAAATAGAAGAAGAAAAAAGTTATAGTAATGAATATCAAGGAAAAAGTAGATGATTATGGATTTAAAAACTAAATTAATATTATTAATAAAAATATTTCTTAAAGAAATGGATGAATATGTAGATGTATCTACTAAAGAATTTTTTAATGATTCAAAAAATTTTGATAATATAATAGAGTATACAGACGGAATTGGTGCATGGTGTAATTTTGAAAAAAGAAAAATTTATCTTGGCAAAGATACTCAAAAAATGATTGATGCATATTTTAAAAGTGATAAAGAATATAATAGTAATCCAAATGTTAAAATGTTAGATAATAGTGATAATTCTAAGGATTATTTAGATTATTTTAATTATATGATTGTTGGTGGGAAAAACTAAAATGATTATTATTTGGATGTATTACCACATGAAGTAATGCATTTAATAGGATATCGTGGGGAATTATTGGTGAAGGAATAACAGAAATTAAAACACGTGAGATTTGTGAAAAATATAATATCCCTTTCGCACCTATTATGCATTCTAAAGAAGTTGAATTTACAAGTTCGTTATTTGATGTAGTTGATAGTGATTTATTGATGAGTTATGCGTTTTCAAAGAAACAAATATATGATATTGATAATGAAATTATAAATAAACATAATACAAAATTTTCACCAATTTATATTAGTGCCATGGAAAAATATGAAAAGTATTTAAATGTTGAAAACAAAAACCCAATCTATAGATTTATATATTATCGGAAATTTAATTATAATGATGAAATAAAAATGATACAAGATATTAAAAAAAACTTGTCTTTTTAATAAATTTGTGTTAAAATTCATATTGTTAAAAAAGAAGTGATCCGCTGATGCCCTTAAAATCATGATCATTTTATTAGAAAAGGAGTGACTGAAACGTGAATTTAGTTGATAAAATTACTAACAAACAACTAAATCCTAATATTCCTGAATTTAGAGTAGGTGACACTGTTCGTGTTGATGTTAAAATCAAAGAAGGAAACAAAGAAAGAATCCAAGCATTCGAAGGTGTTGTTATCTCTAGAAAAGGTGGAGGAATTAGTGAAACTTTCACTGTAAGAAAAAAATCTGCTGGTATTGGTGTTGAAAGAATTTTCCCAATGCACTCACCAAAGATTGATAAAATTACAGTTGTAAGAAAAGGTAAAGTAAGACGTGCTAAATTGCATTATGCAAGAGAAATTATCGGGCAATTTAAAATTAAAGAAAGAAATTAGTAATAAAATAAGGCAAAAAACTTTTGCCTTATTTTGTGATTTAGGAGATGATGTATAATGAAAACATTTGTTAAAGAAGTATTACCATATATAATTGTTATACTTATAGTAGTAATATTAAGATATTTCATAATTAGCCCAATTCAAGTAGTAGGAACAAGTATGAATCCTAATTTAGAAGATGGCGAATTAATGTTACTTAATAAAATTAAATATACATTTTCTGATATTGAAAGATTTGATATTGTAGTAGTAGATTATTCTAACAAACCATTAATTAAAAGAGTAATTGGATTACCTGGAGAAAAAATAGAATATAAAGATGGAAATTTATATGTTAATGGTGAACATGTAAAAGAAGATTTCAAAAAAAACGGTGAAACATTAGATTATTCTGTATCTGAAACCGGATATGATGTTATTCCAAAAGATATGTATTTTGTAGTAGGTGATAATAGAATAAATTCTTCTGATAGTAGAAGTATTGGTTTAATAAAAAAAGACCAAATTGAAGGAAAAGCAAATTTTGTAATAATTCCTTTTGATAAATTTGGATTTATAAATTAAAGAGTGAACAAATATGTTCACTCTTTAATTTAAAATAATAAAAACAATTGACAAACAATACAATTGTTCGTATAATTATTTTAGTAATGAATTTAAGGAGGGATATCATTTATGGATAAAATTTTTGAATTTATAGAAAGTGAAAAACAAAGACAGAATGAACATATTGAATTAATTGCTTCTGAAAATTTTGTAAGTCCAAATGTTTTAAAAGCACAAGGATCTATACTTACAAATAAGTATGCTGAAGGATATTCAAAAAATAGATATTATGGTGGCTGTAAACATATTGATGAAGTGGAAGATGAAACAATTTATAGAGTTACAAAATTGTTTAATGTAAAATATGCTAATGTGCAACCACATTCAGGAAGTAGTGCGAATATGGCTGTATATAAGGCACTATTAAATATTGGTGATACAGTTATGGGAATGAGTTTAAATGATGGTGGTCATTTAACTCACGGTTTAAAAGCTAATTTTTCTGGAAAAGAATATAATATTGTTAGCTATGGAGTTGATCCTATAACTGAAGAAATTAATTACGATGAAGTTGAAAAAATTGCACTAGAATGTATGCCAAAAATGATTATTGCAGGCGCAACTGCATATTCAAGAATTATAGATTTTGAAAAATTTAGAAAAATAGCTGATAAAGTGGGGGCCTATTTAATGGTAGACATGGCACATATAGCTGGATTAGTAGCTGGTGGTTATCATCCAAATCCATGTGAGGTTGCAGATGTAGTAACATCTACAACCCATAAAACATTAAGAGGTCCAAGAGGTGGAATAATCTTAACTAATAATGAAGAAATAATTAAAAAAATTAATAAAACTATATTCCCTGGACTACAAGGTGGACCTTTAATGCATGTAATTGCCGCAAAAGGTGTATGTTTTGGTGAGGCATTAGACGATAGTTTTAAAGAATATGCAAATAATGTTATTAAAAATGCTAAAGCTATGTCAAATAAATTTATATCATTAGGAAAAAAAGTAGTTACAAATGGAACTGATAATCATTTAATATTATTAGATGTTAAAACTTCATATAATATAACTGGATTAGAAGCACAAGATATATTAGAAAGTGTAAATATTACTTGCAATAAAAATACAATTCCAAATGAAAGTTTAAGTCCTAAAGTAACATCTGGACTCCGACTTGGTAGTGCAGCTATGACTACTAGAGGATTAAAAGAAAAAGATTTTGAATTAATTGCAGAATTAATTGATGATGTATTAACAAATCATGATGAAGAAAATATTCAAAAAGTTAAGTCTAAAGTTATAGAACTTACAAGTAAATATCCATTACCTTATTAGGAAGTGATTAAATGAATGAAAAAATTATAAACGGAAAAGAATGTAGTAAAATAATTCGTCAAAATTTAAAAGAAAGAATAAAAGAAATAGATAAAAACTTAAAATTAGTAGTAATTAGAGTAGGAAACGATGAAGCAAGTAAAATATATGTTAATTCCAAAGGAAAAGCTTGCACAGAAGTAGGAATAGATTTTTTAGAAATAACTTTTAGAGATGATGTAAGCGAAGAAGTATTAATTGATAAAATTAATGAACTTAATAACGATGAAGAAGTTACTGGTATTTTAGTACAATTACCATTACCTAATCATATAAATACCAATAAAATTTTAAATATAATTGATTATAAAAAAGATGTTGACGGACTTACAACAACAAATATTGGAAAATTAAATAATAGTGAAGTATCAATAATTCCATGTACTGCAGCTGGAGTTATAGATCTATTAAAATTTTCTAATACGTCTTTAGAAAGCAAAAATGTAGTAATAATAGGAAGAAGCAATTTAGTTGGAAAACCTTTAATTTCACTTCTATTAAAAGAAAATGCAAGCGTAAGTATATGTCATTCGAAAACCAAAAATTTAAGTGAATACACAAAAAATGCAGATATAATTATTTGTGCGGTTGGTCATCCTAATCTAATTAATAAGGATATGGTTAAAGAAAATTCAATTATAATTGACGTTGGAATAAACAGATTAGATGATCATATATGTGGTGATGTTAACTTTGATGATGTAGTAAATAAAGTGGCAAAAATCACACCTGTACCAGGTGGTGTTGGACCAATGACAGTAACTAATCTATTAGTAAATGTAGTAAAATGTTATGAATTTCAAAAAAATTAATAAAAATGCTTGAAAAAAATAAGTAAGTTTGATATTATATATTTGCTTACTTTTATGGCGACGTAGCTCAGCTGGCTAGAGCATTTGGTTCATACCCAAAGGGTCGGGGGTTCAAGTCCCTCCATCGCTACCATATTGATTTTAAACTCGAACAACTAGGTTCGAGTTTTATTTTTTTAAATCAATATATTATAATTGCAATACCAAAATATACGTGATAAAATATTAATGTATAAAAGAGTTGGAAAGAGTGAGATATATGAAAGAATATAACAAATTGGTACGAGACAATATTCCAGAGATTATGATTAAAAATAATGCAAAACCAATAACTAGAATTTTAAGTGATGAAGAATATATTAAAGAATTAAATAAAAAACTTTTAGAAGAAGTAAATGAATATCTTAGTGATGAAAATGTTGAAGAACTTACTGATATTGAAGAAGTATTACTAGCAATTTTAAAATATAAAAATGTATCTGAAACAGAATTTAATAATATAAGACAACAAAAAGTACTAAAAAGAGGAGCATTTAATAAAAGAATATTTTTAGAAAAGGAATTATAGGTAGGGAGTAGAAATGAATAAAAAGGTAAAGAAAATATTAACAATTAGTTTGATTTTAATCATTTCATTATTTGGTATCTTTTTAGAAATAAATTATTTATTAAATAAAAAGAAGCAAGAACAAAAAGTAATACAAACCGGTCCAATTTATCTAAAAAAAGAAACCGTTCAAACAACGCTTGAAAAATACAATACTAAAATTTTAGATAATGGTATGAATACCCCAATAAATATAGATGATTATGTAATTCAAAACAATATTTATCACTATACAATATATGAAGATATAAGTTTATATATAAAACCTATTGAATATACTGGTAATCAAACTAAAGAAATCACTTATGATTTAGGCATATATTATCCAAAAGATACTATAAATGAAGGAAAAGCAAAGATTTATTTAAAAATATTAATAAACTCCAATATAAATAAACTTTCTGATGAAAAAACTGAAAAATTAATCAATGAAGCTATTGAAATTTCAAAAGAAGCAAAAGACTTAAATAAAAATATAGGAATATCTATTCGTTATTTTGATTCAGATACAAATAACAATTATAAAGAATTTGTAATTAGAAGACATTATGAATAATATTGATTTAACACTAATTAAGTTATCGAAATCAAAATTTAGAAATAATTTTAATTTAGGAATTAAAGAAAAAAAATATATTAAAGAAAAAGGAATAGATATAATTAAAAATCATGCCTACGACTTTATAAATAAAAGACTAGCACCAGCCAATATACCTAATGATGGAAGACAAACCCCAATGAAAGGACATCCAGTTTTTATCGCACAACATGCAACTGCAACTTGTTGTCGAACATGTTTATATAAATGGCACAATATAGAGCCTTGTGGAGATTTATCTAGTGAACAAATTGATTATATAGTAAAAATAATAATAAAATGGATAAAAAATAAAATGTAAAAAATATTATTTTTAAATTATTAAAATGTATGATATAATAGTTCAAAAAACGAAAGGAACATTTAAAATGGAAAAAATAATTAATGTATTACCACTAAGTACAATAATTGAAAATGATTTATTTAAGGAAAATGATTTATATTTTAATAATTTAGTATCAATTGAAACAGAAAATAATATTGAATATAATGTTAAACCATTAGAATCATTAATTGAATTATACCAAAAAGATATAATTCAAGATAGCAAGATTATTTATGGATATGTAATGGATGAAACAAAATGTAATATGGAAATAGTTGAAGATAAAATTATCACTCTAATTCAAGGTGAAGATAATAAAAAATATTTAATTGTAAATGAACCAAAAGATAGTCATAATATGAATAAATTATATATAAAAAAATTATAAATTGAAAGTATTGGAATTATGGAAAAATATGAAGAAATAGAAAGAAGTATTATCAAAAAATATAGAAAAGAAATATGGGCTAGATTTGTTAAAGCAATTAAAGAATATAAACTTGTTAATGATGGTGACAAGATTGCTGTATGTATATCAGGTGGAAAAGATTCCATGCTTATGGCAAAGTGCTTTCAAGAATTAAAAAAACACGGAAAAATTAATTTTGACTTAGAATTTTTAGTTATGAATCCTGGATATAATGAAGAGAATGCTAAAAAGATTGAAGAAAACGCTCAAATTTTAAATATTCCAATTAAAGTTTTTTCTTCTGATATATTTAACGTAGTAGATAATTTTGGAGGGACTTCACCATGTTATTTATGCGCAAGAATGCGTAGGGGATTTTTATATAACAAAGCAAAAGAATTAGGATGTAATAAAATAGCTCTAGGACATCATTTTGATGATGTTATTGAAACTATTTTAATGAGTATTTTATATGGTGCAGAAGTTAAAACAATGATGCCAAAATTACATAGTGACAATTTTGAGGGTATGGAACTTATTAGACCAATGTATTATATCAAAGAGAAAGATATACTTAGTTGGACAAAAAGTAATGAGTTAGTATTTATTAATTGTGCTTGTAAATTCACTGAAGAAATTAACATAGATGAGAATAAATCAAAACGTAAAGAAATAAAAGAATTAATTAATAAATATAGAAAAATTAATCCAAATGTAGATATTAATATATTTAGAAGTGTAGAAAACATAAATCTTAGTACTATAATTGGATATCACGACGGTAAAATAAAATATAATTTTTTGGATGATTATGATGAAAAGAAAAAATAATAGTTTTCAATAGAAGTGTCAAATTGACACCTGTTGAAAACTTTTTCTTGACTCGGGGGGGGAATATTATATACTAATATTGAAAATTGTGGATAGATAGTAATAATTACTTATTATTAAAAATATTCACAATGAAGTAGATAGGAGAGTATATAATGGAAGAAAAAGATTTAAACAAAAAAGAAAAAAATATACTAATGATATCATCATTGGTAGTAGTACTAGCATTAGTACTAGGAATAAGTTTTGCGTACTTTATGGCGCAAGATAGTAGTGAAGAACAAACAGTTACAACAGCAAATCTAGATATAGATTATGCAGATGGATCCCCAATCGCAAATGCATCTGGATTATCACCACTAATTAGAGAAGTTGCACTACCAACACAAGATGAAACAGGGAAAGTAACAACTGCAGGAAAAGCAGTAACAAAAAATTTCACAATCAAAAATACAGGAACAGAAAAAATGTATGTACATATCTCATTAGAAGATATTACAACAACAAAACTAAACGAAGAAGGTGTGGCAGTTTCTTCAGATGATTTAAAAAGATATGATTTTATGTGGTCATTATATGAAGTAACAGATAAAACAAATAAAATCGAAAAAAATGTAAGTAATGGATCATTTGATGGAGTAGGAACAAGCTTAATGGTAGCACCATACCAAGTACTTGAAGCACCAATAACAGAAGATGGAGTAACAACATATGATGAAAAAGAATATAATTTATATATATGGATAGAAGAAACTCATTTAGACCAAAGTGTAATGATGGGACAAACATTTAAAGCAACAATACAAGCTGAAGGAGAAGCATATTATACTAGTCCAGAAAGTGATTTTGTAGTATCAGAAGCAGGAGTTTTAACTGCATATAATGGTCCAGGTGGAGATATTATAATACCACCAGTAGTTAATGGAATTACAGTTACTTCTATTGGAGATGAAGTTTTTCTCGCTAAAAACTTAACAAATGTCATAATACCAGATACTATTACAACAATTGGTAGTATAGCATTTGCTAGTAACAATTTAAGTGAAATAGTAATTCCAAATAGTGTTACTTCTATTGGTTCAAATGCATTTGCTTATAATCAATTAACTAGTATATCAATACCAAATAGTGTTACTTCAATTGGAGGAAGTGCATTTGCATATAATCAATTAACAAGTGTATTTATTCCAAATAATATTGTTTCCTTTGGTCTCATCATTAATGTTAATCCAATAACTAACATAATAATACCAAATAGTGTTACTTCTATTGAACAAAATGCTTTTAATAATCATAAAATGACTACTATAGTAATACCTGAAAATGTTACAACAATAAGTGGTGAGGCATTCTATACAGAAAATTTGGATGTTCCTGCAACTATAATTGTAATTGGTAAAAGTTCTGCACCATCTGGATTTGATAGTAATTGGTATAAATTAGGAAATGGATTAGAAAATCAAGTTATCTATAAACCATAATTATTTATAAGTATAAGACTTATCAAAATTGATAAGTTTTTTTCATATACTATATTGGTGATAAAATTGAATAAAATAATAGGAATAATTGGAAGACCAGACAAAAATATTACTAATAAAGATGTATTTATAATAGGGGAAGAATTAAAAGATACAATATTGGATTTTAATTGTATTCCACTTGGTATAATACCAAATGTTAAAAATATAAATAGGAAACTTAATAAAAAAGAAATATTTGAATTTGAGAATATTTTAAAAATGTGTAGTGGATTTATTTTACAAGGTGGAAGTGAATATTATGATTATGATAGAATAGTAATAAAATACGCAATTAAGAATGATATACCAATACTAGGAATATGTTTGGGTTGTCAGGTAATGGCGAGTCTATATGAAGATAATTTAAATATTATTGATACTAATATATTTAATAATCATAATATTAAAAATGAATATGTACATGATATTATAATTGATAAGAATTCAAAACTATATAAAATTATTGGAAAAGAAAAAATAAAGGTAAATTCAACACACAGTGAACATATAATTGATCCTGGAATATATAGGGTAAGTTCTTTTAGTGGTGACGGAATAATAGAATCAATAGAGTATCCTAATAATAAATTTAATATTGGTGTACAGTTTCATCCTGAAAGATTAACTAAAGATGAAAATATATATAAAATATTTAAATGTTTTTTTGAATTTATAAAAAACAACTAAAAATATATTTAGTTGTTTTGTTGTTTTGGAGTAAGAATTGATATAACATTTATTCAATTTGTTCTAATCTATATAACCACATCCTTTCTTTGTTATTTAATTATATAAAATAAATGTGGTTAAAAAATGGGGAGAAAAAGAAAAAATATGTATGAAAAAACGAACTATTATTAGTTCGTCATTGCCTCACTAAATACATTTGCATCAAAAATATGTTCATCTTTATCAAGTTTTAATAATGTATCTGTATCAATTAAAAAGTAATCATGTGATAAAACATCTTCAGGTTGTACAGGATTAGTATTACCAGTAATAACTGGATCATCAAATGTTAAATCTAAATTTAACCATTTACCATCAATATACACTAAATTCCAAATATGATTTTCACTTGAAATTTTATAATTTTGAATTCCCATTTTATTTAAGAAAATAGCCATTGAATCAGTATATCCACTACATATACCATATCCTTCAATTAAATTACCGTATGCACTATTAGAATTATATTTTGTAATACCGCTAATTCTATCATTATCATATTTAGAATTATTAATAATATAGTCATGAATAACTTTAATTTTATCAGTATCGCTCATTGTGTTGTTTATTAAACTAGAATAAATTTCATCAATTTTTTTATTTAAGATATTAATTTGTTCATCACTATATGTTTTATGGATATTTAAAGTAATTTTACCACTATTATTATAAGATGTTTCAATTGATTTAAAAGTATTATAAGGATGAACAAATCCATTAATGTTTGATAATACTACATTATCATTTGTAATATTAATAACCTCATCTATACATGAAGTATATTCATTTGGACAATAGAATGTAAATTCATCCCAACCAGAGTTTAGAGTAGTATATATAATATTTAAAATATCTTGACTAGAATTTGGAACAAAGTTATTTGTATCTTGAACATATTCATAATTTCCATTGAATGTTTTATATTCATTTACTTTGGGAACTACAATTTCAGGTTTTTGAAATTTTTCAGTTGAAGTTGTAAGTATTTTTGTTAATTCTTCACGATAAAAATATACAGCTCCAATAACTATAACAAGAGTTAATAATCCGATAAATTTTTTCATATTCTTCACCACAATTACAATTGTACCATAAAAAAAGAAGTAATTAAATATATTACTCCATATTGTTTACTAATTTTGTCAAACGTGATTTTTGTCTAGCAGCATAATTTCTATGAACTAAACCTTTTGATAAAGCTTTATCAATTCTTTGAACAGCAATATTTAAGTTTTTAAGTGCGCTGTCTTTATCAGTCGCTTTTTCTACATTTTTAATAGCAGTTCTCATACTAGCTCTATAATCGTTGTTAGCAACTTTCTTTTTAGCTATTACTTGAACACGTTTTTTTGCACTTTTAATATTTGGCATTATTATTCCTCCTCTTTACATCACTATTGATTTTAACAAAAATGGCAAAAAAAAGCAACTATATTCCAAAAAAATAAAAAAAGTACATAAAGAATAGTTCTTTATGCAGTAAAAAAATTAAGAGTATATGTTTTTTGTATTAATATTATATACATTAAATTAATATTTTGCATCAAAATAAAAATGGTGATAAATATGGATAAATTAAATATGAAAAAATATCAAATTCGAACTGATTTAGCAATCGAATCAGTAGAAAATATAAGCGATGAATATAAATTTGAAGAAAAAGTTATTGATAATATTAAAATTACTGAAATTATTATAGATAAGGAATATGAAGAAAAATTAAATAAAAAGAAAGGAACATATATTACAATAGAATTTGATGATGTTACTGATTATAATAATAGACAAAAAATAATTAAAGTTTTTACTAGTGAATTAAAAAAAATGCTGAATGATTTTAATATTCTAGAAAGTTTTAGTTGCTTAGTGATTGGTCTTGGTAATGAAAAATCCACTCCTGATTCACTTGGGCCTAATACAATTGATAATATACTTGTTACAAAACATTTATTTGAATTAAATGGAAATAATGTGGAAGAAGGTTTTAGATGTGTTAGTGCATTCAATCCTGGTGTTATGGGAGTAACTGGAATTGAAACTAGTGAAGTAATTAAAAGCTTGATTAGGAGTGTAAATCCAGATTTTGTAATCGCAGTAGATGCACTAGCTGCAAGTGCAATATCACGTGTAAATAAAACTATACAAATGACAGATTCAGGCATACACCCAGGTAGTGGAGTTGGGAATCATAGAAAAGAATTAAGTAAAGATACCCTGGGAATTCCGGTTATCGCAATTGGGATTCCAACGGTAGTAGATGCGGTAACAATAGTAAGTGATACTATAAATTATATGGAAAAACATTTTTCATACGTAAAAGAAAATATAGATAATCCATCAAATAAACTTAAAGTAGGTAATACAAATTACATTAAAAAAGATAACATAAAAGATTTAGATGATTTTGATAAAAAAAAATATATGGGATTTTTAGGAGAATTAGATGAAGAGGAAATAAAAAGCTTAATATATGAAGTATTATCCCCAATAAATTATAATTTAATGGTTACACCAAAAGAAGTTGATTTTGTAATTGATAAATTAAGTTTAATATTATCTGAAGGAATAAATAAAAGTTTACACAAAAAAGTTTTAGAAAGTGGTACAAATTAATTAGTAACTACATATACTTTAATAGGTGAAGTCTATGAAAAGTAAAGATGAGTTTAAAAGTTTTGTTAAAAAACATCCGGAATTAATTAAACACGTTAAAAATGGTAGTATGTCATGGCAAAAATTCTATGAATTATATAGTTTATATGATGAAGATAATGAAGCGTGGAAGGATTATTTAAAAAAAGATGATGAAATCAATGTTAGAATAGATAATAATTCTAATACTAATTATGGTATAAGTGATGTTTTTAATATGATTAAAGGAGTTAAACCAGAAGTTATTCAACAAAATATTAATTCAATACAAAAATTTTTGGGATTTGTACAAGAATTTGTTGGTGATAACAATAAAATAAAAACTCCAACTAGAAATGGATATACACCAAGACCAACTAAAAGAATGTTTGAGGATTAAATATGAATTTAGATGTTCAATTTAAAATTAAAAATAATATGAATATGCAAAGATATTTAAGAGAGAATTCAGGCTGGTACAAATATTTAAATCGTAATCCAGAATCTATAAATTTATTTAATGAAGAAATGAGGGAAAAATATAAATTAAGACCAAGTGATAAATTAAATAATATAGTAGATAAATTAGATTTATTAACTTCATTTTTTAATGTTTTAAAATAATTGGTACAAAAGTATCAATTTTTATTTTATATAAGCCTCTAATATTTATATATTTAAAATTGATTTATAGAAAACTAAATTTTTGATTATTTTTATATATAAATATTAAATTTGTGTGATTTGATTAATGAATAATTTAGTGTTAATGTGTTATTGGGTGATCAATATGAAAAAATTTTATACGGCAAAATATGATAGAGTATTTAAAACAATATTATGTGATGAAGATAATCCACATATGATGCAGGAATTTTTAAGTCGATTATTGAATAGAAAAGTAGAAATAGTTAAATTCTTAAGAAATGAACTACCAATTAGAAATACTGAAGAAAAAGTAAAAACTATTGATGTATTAGTAAAAAGTGAAAATAAATATATACATATTGAATTAAATACAAATTATGAAAATTGGTTACATATTAGAAATTTTGTATATTTTTCTACTGTATTTACTAAGAAGACTAAAAGAGGAGAAGTATATGATACAGAATCAGAATTCATACATATAGATTTTACATATAATTTAGATATTGATGATGAATTCAAAAAATATTATGTGATGAGTGATGATGGACATAAATATATTGATAATGTAGAAATTATTGAATATAATATGGACAAAATAATGCAATTTTGGTATGATTTAGATGAGAAAAAGATCAATGAATACAAACATTTAATAATGTTAGATTTAGAAAGCAGTGATCTTAAAAAAATATCTAAAGGGGATGAATTCATGGAAGAATTTGAAAATAAATTAACAAATTTAAATGAGGATGAAACATTTCAAAGTGCGATGACATATGAAGAAGATCAAAAATTGATTTTAAATACTACAAAAAAATATGCTTATGAACAAGGGGTTAAAGAAAAAGAAAATGATATCGTAATTAATATGTTAAATAAAAATTGTGATATTAGTTTTATTTCTGATATTACTAAACTTAGTCTTGAAGAAATTGATAAAATAAAGAACGAAAATAATTTATAAATCTACAATCAAATTTGTAGATTTTTTTCTTTTATATTGAATAAAATTATATAGGTGATACTAATGGATATTTTATCTTCTATTAAAAATTATATAAATGATAATAAAAATACTATAACTATATTAAATAATTATATATATGTTTCTAATTATAAAAATATAAAATCCTTTGGTTCAAATAAATTTTCTATAGAAGTAGATGATAAATTAATAAATTTAATTGGTAAAAATATTACAGTTAAAAAACTTACAAAAGAAGAAATATTAATAGGCGGTAATATTACAGATATAGAATTTAGGTGATTGAATGGAAAATAGATTTTTAAACAGATATGAAAATATTATAAAAATTAAAATAAAGGGTAAAAATATAGATAGATTTTTAAATAGATTATATAAAAGCAATGTTGAATTATTAGATATTGATAAAATTAATAGAAAAGAAATTAATCTAAAAATATATTTAAAGGATTATGAAAAAGTATTAAATTTAAAATCTATATATGAAATAGAAATAATTAATGAATATGGGTTAATTAAATTTAAAAATATTATTAAAAAAAATAAATTGTTAATCATACTAATATTATTTGGATACTTTTTTATAATGTTTTTAACAAATATAGTATTTGAAGTACAAGTTATTCACTCTAATTCAAATATTAGAAATTTAATTATTAAAGAATTAGATAAATATGGAGTTAAAAAATATACATTAAAGAAAAGTTTTAATAAGTTAGAAGATATTTCAAAAAAAATATTAGATAGTAATAAAGATAAATTAGAATGGCTAGAAATAGAAGTTAACGGTACTAAAATTATTGTTAAAGTAGAAGAAAGAGTATTAAATCCTGAAGAAAAAACATATCCAAAACAAGATATAGTTGCTTCTAAATCCGGAATAATTATGAGTGTTAAATCTTCTGAAGGAGTAATAGTTAAAAACACTAATGATTATGTTAGTAAGGGTGATGTAATTATTTCTGGAAAAATTATGGATACATACCAAGAAAATATAAAATCTATTGTTAGTGCGAAGGGAAGAGTATACGCAGAAGTATGGTATACAGTGAGTATGGAATATCCATTAATTTATTCTAAAGATACTAAAACCGGAAAAGAAAAGAATATTTATAAAATACAATTTTTAAATAATAAGATATCTTTATTTGATTTTAATAAATATAAAAATTCTATAGATAAAGAAAAAATAATATTTGAAAACAAATTATTACCTTTTAAATTATTAAAAGTTAAATCTAGTGAGGTAAGTAGAATAGATAATGTTTATACTTTTGAAGAGGGACTAATTGAAGCAGAAAAGGTAGCTATTGAAAAAATGAAAGCTAAGTTAGATGAAGATGAATATATTATTAAGCAAAAGAAATTGAATTTTTATCAAAAAGATAGTAAAATAGTTGTAGAAATATTTTTTAGTGTTTGTGAAAGAATTGATTTGGCACAAGAAATAGTTGAAGAAATAAAAGAAGAAGAGGGAAACTAAATGATTAAAGACGCAGTGATGGATATATTTGATTATATTTG
The DNA here is from genome assembly GCA_017435465.1 of Bacilli bacterium. Lineage (GTDB taxonomy): Bacteria > Bacillota_I > Bacilli_A > RF39 > UBA660 > JAFSEX01. The sequence continues at coordinate 7,565 of JAFSEX010000029.1, read as the reverse complement.
GCCAATGATAGTAATAGTTGTAACTATTATATCGTCTATTAGAATTGCTCATATAATTAAAAATCATAAGAAATTTAAAATATATGAAGAATTAATCAATCTAAGTTTTATTATATATATTTTATCACTGTTTTACCTTGTAACTTTTCAAGATGTTAATTATGGAACTAGTAATTTTACATTGTTTAAAGAAATATTTAGATATGAATTTGGAAGTAGACTATTTATTAAGAATGTATTAGGAAATATTTTACTATTTATTCCATTAGGTTTTTTTATTTCTTTTTATACTAAAAGTAAAAAAATATTTTGTCCCTTAATACTTATTATCTTATCATCGTTAACTATTGAATTTACTCAAGGAAAAATAGGTAGGGTATTTGATGTTGATGATATAATTTTAAATGGTATTGGTGGATTAATAGGATACTTATTTTATAAATTTTGGAATCATTTATCTAAGTTTACAAAAAAGACTTGGTTTTTAAATATAATAAGTATTATAATGGTATTAGCGTTTATTCTATATTTATTATGTGTATATGGAATAATTGATGTAAAGATGGGGTGGTTAATTTGAATTATTTTGAAATAATTAATGAAACTAATGAAGAAATTAAAGAATTAGTTGAAGTTAATAAATTAATTGAATATGCATTAAAACACGAAAATTTAGAAAATGTATTTTTTAATATTATTATAGTTGATAATAAAAAAATTAGAGAATTAAATCGTGAGTATAGAAACAAAGATGCATATACTGATGTTATTAGTTTTGCACTAGAAGATTTTGATGATATTAAAACTGAAGTTAGAATGCTTGGGGATATATACATTTCAATTGATAAAGCACAAGGACAAGCTATAGATTATAATCATTCTCTTTTAAGAGAACTTTCATTTTTAAGTATTCATGGATTATTACATTTACTTGGATATGATCATATGAAAGAAGATGAAGAAAAAATAATGTTTTCAAAACAAAAGGAGATTTTAGATAATTATGGGATTTCAAGAGAAAATTAACAAAATAAAAATTGTTAGAAATAAAGATAAAGGTAATGCATGGGAAAGATATGTTAAAAGTTTCTTTCACGCAATAGATGGAATGAAATATGCAATTAAATTTGAACATAATATAATTATTATTTTAGTTGCCGCAATTGTTGCGATAATTTTTGGATTATTGTTTAGAATATCAAGTGTAGAGTGGTTATTTTGTATTATAATAATTGGATTAATTTGTGCAACTGAATTAATTAATACTTCAATAGAAGCTTTAGTTGATTTAGTAACACCGGAGATTCATCCACTTGCTAAAATAGCAAAAGATACAGCTTCTTCTGCGGTACTAATTTTATGCATAACTGCATTAATTGGCGCATTAATTATATTTGTTCCAAAAATAATTGGATTATTTTAAATAGAATAAAAAGGGAGTAGATATTATGTTTGAAAAATTAAAATTATTACAAAAACGTTCTTATGCACCATATTCATACTTTAGAGTTAGTGCAATACTTACTACAAATAATGGTAAAGAATTTTATGGTGTAAATGTCGAAAATTCAAGTTATGGTGCAACAATATGTGCAGAGCGAAGTGCAATTGTATCGGCAGTATCTAATGGTTATACTAAAGGGGATTTTGAAAAATTATATTTATTGGTTGATGGAGATACTATTAGTACACCTTGTAATATGTGTAGACAGGTATTTACAGAGTTTTTTGAAAGTAATATGGAAATAGTTATGTACAATAAACATGGTGAATCTAAAACGTTAACTGTTGAAGATTTATGTCCATATTCATTTACATCAGAGGACTTGAAATGAAAAGTGGATTTGTAAGTTTAATTGGTAGACCAAATGTTGGTAAATCCACACTACTTAATCAAATAATCGGTAGAAAAATTGCGATTACTTCTAACAAACCACAAACTACACGTAATATAATACAAGGTATATATAATGATTCTGACACACAAATCATATTTGTAGATACACCTGGTATTCATAAACCAAAATATAAACTAGGAAAACACTTAAATAAACAAGCATATATAATGATTGAAGATGTTGATGTAGTATTATTTTTAGTTGATGCTTCTGAAAAATTAGGACCTGGAGATCTATTTGTAATTGATAAACTTAAAAACATAAAAAAAGATGTTATATTAATTTTAAACAAAATAGATAAATTAACTAATGATGAAATATTATTAAAAATAAACGAGTATAAAGATTTATATAATTTTTCTGAAATCATTCCAGTATCAAGTTTAAAAAACAAAAATATTGATAGATTAATTCAAGTACTAAAAAAATATATGACTGATGAAATAAAATATTATGATGATAATACAATAACTAATAGTTCAAAAGAGTTTATTATTTCAGAATATATACGCGAAAAAGTATTAGATTTAACTAATGAGGAAGTTCCACATTCTGTAACTTGTGTAATTGAAGACATTGAATATAAAAAAAATGTTATTAATATCAAAGCATGTATTATAGTAGATAGAGATGGACTTAAAAAAATTATCATTGGTAAAAATGGCAGCATGTTAAAAGAAATAGGTAGTAGATCAAGACGTGATATTGAAAAATTGTTAGGTAGAAAAGTATATTTAGAATTATTTGTAAAAACTATTAAAAATTGGCGAGATAAAGAAAAATATTTAGCAGAATTGGGGTTCAAAAATTATGAATTATAATTTATTAAATATATTAACAAACCCAACAAATTTTTGTGATTGTCTAATTAGATTATTTATCTTTTTAGGTCATATAATGAATATTATAAAAATTGTTATACCAGTGATAATCATTTTAATGGGAAGCATTGATTTTATAAAAGCGATAATTGCTCAAAAAGATGATGAAATAAAGAAAACTCAAAAAACATTTGTAAGGAGATTAATATATGGTGTAGCAGTATTCTTTGTAATATCAATAGTATCATTTTTAATTGGTTTAGTAGGTGGAGATACTAACAATAGATGCTTTAAATGTGTTGCCGATGTTAATGGTAGTGAATGTGATAAAGATAACATCCCAGTTTGTAAAAAAGAGATAGTTGAAGATGAACCAACTCCTGATACTGAAGAACCTGAAGTAGAGGATAAAGATCCAGAAGGATGGAATTGTTCTGATGTAGCTCAAGCACCAGTAAATGGATGTAGGGTTCATTTTAGTGGCAGCTATATTTCTGATGGAATAATACCTGTTAATGGTGAAGGGGCTTTAAGCCATGGTCCAGTAATATTTGTTAATGATTTTTTTACATCAGATATTTTAGGTAGTGGAAAATACAGTGATTTAGAATATAGTATTTCTAGAGCTCTTAACCATACTTTAGATTCTATTGCAATTGATCAAAATACAAAATTAATAATATATTCTGAAAAAAATTTCAAAGGTGATATTACACTAGATAAAAATGGCCCAGTAATTCTTTATAATCGTTTTAGATATTATAGTGAAGGTGAAATAATTATGGGTCAAAAAGAAATGATAGATAAGATATTATATGGTACTTTTTCAGGCGAAATAGCTATTTTTAACTCTCATAAAGAAATTTCTACATGGGAAATGTGGAATGGCGGCAAACATCAAGGTGTTGGCTCTGCAAAAATATGTTGTAAATCAAATTAGTTTGAATAAACTCATATTATATAACTCACTATATAAATAGAGGTGAGTTATATGAGTGAAATAATTGCATGGGAATTATTTGTAAAAACAGGTAAAATAGAATACTATTTAGCATATAAAGATTTAGTAAATAAAAGATTAAAGAAGTGATAAAATGGAAATAATTAAAGTAGAAGGAATTGTTTTAACTGAAACTCCATATTCTGAGACTAGTAAGATAATAAATATTATTACAAAGGAATATGGGACTATTGGAGTTATTGCAAAAGGTGCCAAAAGTATCAAAAGTAAGCTTAGAAGTGTTTCAACCAAGCTTACTTTTGGTTATTTTCATATTTATTATAAAGAAAAAGGATTATCTACTTTAGTAAATGTTGATGTTATTGATAATTTGTCAAATATTAAAACTAATATTACAAATGTTAGTTATGCATACTATATTTTAGAATTAGTTAACCAAGTAATGAAACACGAATATAACAAACAAATTTTTGATTTACTAATTGCTAGTCTTATAAAAATAAATGAAGGATTTGATGCAGGTGTAATTACTAATATAATAGAACTTAAAATGTTAGATTATTTAGGAGTTAGACCAATAATTGATGAATGTGCGCTATGTGGTTCAAAAGTTAATATAATAACAATATCTGGAGATCGTGGTGGATATATTTGTAACAAATGTATAAGAAATGAATATATTGTAAGTGATAAAACCATTAAATTAATTAGAATGTTTTATTATGTAGATATTTCTAAAATATCAAAATTAAGTATAAGTGATAAAGTAAAATATGAATTAGATATGTTTGTAAATAGTTATTATGATAGATATACAGGAATATATTTAAAAAGTAAAAAGTTTATTAAAGATATTAAAAAACTAAATATTTGAAAAGAGTGATAAAGTGTTTGGAGAATATAATTATATAATTGTTCCATTTATAACAATTATATTAACGCAAATAATTAAATTTATAATTGAATCAATTCAAAATAAAAAATTAATATGGGGTAGATTATTTAATGGATCTGGAGGAATGCCTAGTTCTCATAATGCATTTGTATTTTCTCTAACTACACTTATTGGGATAAATGAAGGAATAACGTCAACCTTTTTTGCCATATCATTAATATTTTCTTTAATTATTATGTATGATTCTATGGTACTTAGAATGGAAACTGAAAATCAAGCTATTACTATAAATAAATTAGTTGATAATTTAATTAAAGGAGATACTAAAAAAAGTTATAATATCCTAAAAGAAGAAATTGGTCATAAGCCAATTGAAGTATTTTGTGGAATTTTATTTGGTATTTCTATAGGAATTATATTTTCTATTTGACAAACCAACTTATTTGTAATACAATAGTTTTGTAAATTTTCTTTATATGTGCGATAATGAATGTGGAAAGTTCTAGCAGTATTTTTAAAAGTGATTCTCTTAGAATAAGTAGAGTGGAACCGCGGTTAATTAATCGTCTCTATACTTGTTTTAAGAGTTTTATTATTTTGTGGGATTGGTGATTTCATGATAAAAGATATAAAAGAAGAAAACTTTAATATTTTAATTAAAGCAAAAACTTTTAAATTTATTGAAAATAACAATAATATTAGTTACAAAATTGAATGTGGAATTGATGAATCACCATGTAATATTGAGCTATTTCAAAAAACTACTGAAGCCCTTATTGGATATTGTGATTTATGGGTAGATTGTGTTTTAACAAAATATTTATCAGATACTGAAATTAGTGAAATAAAAATTAATAATTGTCCTAAAGGAAAATATAATATAATAAAAATATATTGTTCAAATAACAAAAAAATAATTTTAAAATTTAAAAATAAAGCAAACATTGATTTCATTATTAAAAAAATAATATATTGGAAAAATTATCATTTTTGTAAAAAATATGATGTAAATAAAAATCAAATTGATAATATAATTTTTCTAATATCAAATGAAAATAGTTATGTTACATATATGAAAAATGATGTTGATATAGTAAAAGGCAATAATTTATATATATCTATAAATAATGCTGAAGATAGTTTAAATTTAAGAAATAATGAAATAGGATATGCAATAATAGATGATTTTTATGATATAAATAAAGAAAATATTGATGGAATTAATTATAATGATAAAAACATTGTATTAAAATTTAGTAATAATAAAAATATATATGTTTGTAATGGTTACTATAATGATTTTATTAATATGGTAGAAAATAATTTAATAGATAAAAAAATAGGAAAGGTATATAAAAAAGGTGAGAAAAAATGGAAGAATTAACAATGGAAAAATTAGTAAATTTATGTAAACAATATGGATTTATTTACCAAGGAAGTGAAATTTATGGAGGATTATCTAATACTTGGGATTATGGTCCATTAGGTTCTAGATTAAAAAATAATATTAAAGATGCTTGGAGAAAAAGATTTATCCAAGAAAGAAATAATGCATATGAAGTTGATGCTGATATTTTAATGCATCCTAGAGTTTGGGAAGCATCAGGGCATGTAGCAAGTTTCTCTGACCCATTAGTAGATTGTAAGGAATGTAAAATGCGTCATCGTGTGGATAATTTAATTAATGATTATACTAATTCATCAATTGGTGATGCGATGAGTCAAGAAGAAATGATGGAATATTTAAGAAATGAAAAAGTTCCATGTCCAAAATGTGGTAAATCAAATTATACCGATATTAGACAATTTAACTTAATGTTTGAAACATATAGAGGAGTTACTAATGATAATAAAAGTATAATTTATTTAAGACCAGAAAATGCACAAGGAGAATATGTAAATTTCTTAAATGTACAAAGAAGTATGAGAGCTAAACTACCATTCTCAATTGGGCAAATTGGTAAAGCATTTAGAAATGAAATTACACCAGGTAACTTTACTTTTAGGACAATAGAATTTGAACAAATGGAATATCAAACTTTCTGTAAGGAAGGTAATGATGAAGAATTATACAATTACTTTAAAGAATATGGTAAAAATTTCTATATGGATTTAGGTATTAAAGAAGACCATTTAAGATTCCATGACCATGAAAAATTAGCACACTACGCAAAAGCAGCATGCGATATTGAATATAAATTCCCATTTGGATGGGGAGAAGTTAATGGTACTCATAATAGAACTAACTTCGATTTAACAAGACATCAAGAATATTCAGGTGTTAAACAAGAATATTTAGATCCTGAAACAAATGAAAAATATATTCCATATATCATTGAATCAACATATGGACTAGATAGAACAGTACTTGCAGTACTTTTTGAAAGTTATGAGATGGAGCAACTAGAAAATGATACTAGAGAAGTATTACATTTACATCCATATCTTGCACCATATAAAGTAGCTGTTTTACCACTTGTAAAAAAATATCATAATGAAAAAGCAATGGAAATATTTAATAAACTTTCTAAATCATTTATGACAACATATGATGAAACAGGATCAATTGGTAAACGTTATAGAAGACAAGATGTTATTGGTACTCCATGGTGTATTACTATTGATGATGAAACATTAAATAATAATACAGTTACTATTAGAAATAGAGATACAATGGAACAAATAACTTTAAGTTTAGATGAAGTAGAAAATTATATTAATGAAAGAATAAAATTTTAAAAAAGTTTTCAATAGATTTTACTATTGAAAACTTTTTTATTGACCAAATCCAAACAATGTTATATAATTCTATTATAAAAGATAAATAAAATAGGGTGTGAATTATATGTTAATATTAAATGCATTGTGTAATTCAAATGCAGGAAAACAAATATTTAGTTTTTTAGGACAGTTAGTAGATATTATAATGATTGTAGTCCCAATAATATTAATAATAATGGGTACAATAGATTTTGTAAAAGCAGTAATTG
>JAFSEX010000004.1 GCA_017435465.1 Bacilli bacterium | reverse complement strand
CATGTAATGTACTGTCAAAAGGGTAGCTGCAACATGCGCACATATTGATATATCCATTATAAATTTTATAAAAGGAATCAGTTACTAAATTGAAATAATCATTTGTCACAATAATTTCCTCCGAATAATTTGATGTTATTTATAGAAAACAAATGAATATGATTGAATCGATATTGAACAATATTTTTCAAAAAACTTTAATTTAATAAAATATTTTGGATTTTTTTAGTTGATTTTAAAATTAAAAAATTGTATAATCATTTAGAGGTATAAATATGAAAAAAAAATTAGGAAAAAAAATTAATTTATTAAGATTGAAAAAAGATAAAACTATGAGCGAATTTGCAAATGCAATGGGAGTGTCTACAGCAGCAGTATGTAAGTGGGAGAAGGGTGAAAATTTTCCGGATTTTGAACTGATTCCTAAAATTGCAAGATATTTTAATATTTCATTAAATGAATTATTTGATTATGATAATGAGGTTATTAATTATAATATTGAAGAAATTATAAAGAAATATGTTCAATCTAGTTCTTCAAAAGATCGGTTAAATATTATAAAAAAAGGGTTACAAATATATAATGATGACTATAGATTAAATATAATTGATATATTTGAGAGTATAAATTCGGTAAATACTGATATATCTGAAAAAAAAGAATTTGTAGACAATAAATGTAGAGAAATTATAAAAAAATGTAGTAATATTAATGAAATTTTGTTAGCTAGTTTTTTATATTTAAAAGTAATTTATATTTTAGACAAGAATAATGAGGAATTAGAAAAAAGTTTGGGGATCGTGAAAATATGTATTGAAATGTTAAATAATGAAAATAATAAAAAAGAATTCGAAAATATTCCTTTTTTAGATATATTTAAAATTATTTAGTACTAAAGGTGAACAAATGATTAAATTTGATTTAGAATATTATAAAAACAGTAAACCATATTTTTATTTTTTTGATACTTATATTAAACAAACTGATATAAATAAAGAAAAATTGCTTTATGATTTAGGTGTTAATTATTCATCATATAGAAGATGTAGAGAAAAGGAACAAAAGGTTGGTAAAATAATAATTAAACAATTATCAGATTACTTTAAAATAAAAAGAGTAGAGAATGAATTTTTAGATAATTTGTCGATTTATTTAACAAATTTATATGAAAAATTATATTATAAAATTTATGATACATTTGAGAAAGATGAAAAATATATTAATGATTTAATAAATCAAAATTTAATTATTAATCCAATATTGTTATTATTTAAGTTATTCTTGACTGTAAATTCTAAAAAATCAGTCAAAAATGTTTATTTTGAAAATATTGATATGTTTAATAAAGTGAAAAAATATAGTAGTTTTTTTACAAAGGAACTTCATGAAATTCTTTCTTTACTAGCTTTATTTTTTGAAACAGATAGTTCTGAATGTGAATGGACTGATAATTTTAACAACCCATTAGCTTTTCAAATTTTATCTTCTAAAAATTATAATGAAAAAAAATATATAGAGAGTATTTTTTATGCATATAAAGCACAAGATATACTTTTATCAGATTTTAATTATAGAAGAATGATAAATTTGAATCAAACAATTATTAGTTCTTTATTATACATAGGAAATTATTCAGAATGTCTTACAATTGTTAATAAACAAATTACATGCTTAAAATCATTTAATTTATATGAGTTTGAATTTAGAAGTGCAAGTATTAGTTATGTTGTTGCATTACTAGGATTGAATAAATATGATGAAGTAATTACTTTATTAAGAGATAAATGTGATTATGATATGACTGAGTTAACATGTTATTTAATTGCGCTATTTAAATCTAATAAACAAAAGTATAAACATTATTTCAGTGAGGAAATTGATTTGACAACTAATGATGATGTGAGCGAGTATTTTAAATTACTTAATTATTTTTTAAACCATAGGGATAAAAAAATCATAAATTCTTTAATTAAATATCAAATTCCAGGTTATATGATAAATATTTTTAAAAAAGTTTAAAATAGGCATATTTCAAACAAGGTATCATTTTCTGCTCATAAAAGTGCTCAAATTTTGAGCACTTTTATAATTTTCAGCTAAAAAAAAAAAAAAAAAATGCTCAATTAATTAATTTGTAAGCGTTTGACAAATAAAAAGATATAGTGTATAATGTAGGTGAAAAAGGAGAAGAAATATGAAAAAAATTAAATTGTTTGTATTAAGTTTTATTTTTATGCTATTTTTAGTTTTTTGCAGTGCTATAAATGTAAATGCTAGTAGAGCTGTAATAATTAAAAACGAAAACCCAGAGGGTGTCACAGTTTTGACAATTGATGATGAACTATACTATATTTTAACATCAGAAACAGATGAAAATTATGGATATGTTGTTTATAGTAATAATGAAAATGAAGTGATTATAGGAAGTTGTTCAATTATTGTGTATTCAGATGAGAATCCTTCAGGTTATGTGTATTGCAATGTTGACAGTAATTTTGAAGATCTTGGAGTTATTGAAGTTAATATAATTGATAATATAAATAATATTGGAATTGTTAGATATGTATCTAATTCTTCAAATGGAATTTTTACTGTTGGCACAAAAATTAATTTTTCTTAAAATTGGGAGAAATATATGAATGAAAATAAATATCACCAAGAATTAATTTTCAACAATTTTTTATACAGTAATATATATGATTATAAAGAACCAAATTTTATGTCATGCTGTTTTATAAATGATGTTAAGAAAAGTGATTTTTATTTGACAAGCAAGGAAATTGATTATTTAAAAGAACAAGGAATACGATATTTATATTTAAAATATAATGCAAATATTGATGGCAAATTTATCCTTTCCTTATATAATAATTATACAAAAATAAAAGTATGGATAAATGGTAAATATATAGGATATTATGATGATTGGATTAGTAGAATTGTTGTTGCAATGAATGAAGGCGAAAATGAAATTATAATAGAATCATATTCTCCCAATGTGTTGGATATTAAAATATTAATCTCAGAATATAAAAAAAATCTATATGATGATTTTAATGATATTAGAAAAACATATGCATTTTTTGAGAAAAAAGATAACATTGTTTCATATTTTGTCCAACAAGATTTTTTTGGACAAGATGATCCCAAGGTTGAAGTATTAATTCCATATATTAATTTTAAAAAAAGAAAAATAAACTTTAAGAAAATTAATTATCCGTCTATTTCTTTATATAGTAAAGAGAATATTGATTTAACTGATTATGTTTCTAAATCAGATGTTGGATGGATATTTATAAAAATAAATAGGCAATATAAAAGAATTTTTCTAATTGATATTAATGAGTCTTATATCAAAATCGAAAAACTAATACAAGAAAATATACATTACTTTACGGAATGGGAATATGAAAAAATCAAAGAAACAAGTATCAATGCAAAAGAAAGAGATTTAAGTTTATATGATAAGTATTTTATTTTATACGGACAAATAGTTAGGTTTTTCGGGAAGTATAAATATGAATCTCAAAATGATTATTATGTTTCACCTGGATATAAAGAAGTAGAATATATTTCAGAATTGGATGAAAAAAAGTCAATTTATGGTTTATATGTGCCTTGTAATATAAGCAATATAAAAGAATTAGAATTGATTTTGGTATTGTCGTCACATAGTCATAATACTTATATTGATACATACAGCAGTTTTTTTAAAAAGAATTATTTAATTGTAGAAGTTAATCTAAAGGGAAATAATTATGGAAATTACATAGGAGAATATATTGTTTTTGAAATATTGAGTAATATAAAAACACTCTTCCCAAACCATATTATAACTAAGAAATACTTATTCGGATACTCAAGTAGTGCAAGTGCAGTTACAACTCTTTGTGGAAAGTATCCTTACGAATTTAATAGTTGTTTAGCAATAGCTGGAAAATCTAATGAATACTTGTTAAAAAACATTAATGCAACTGTACCTACTATTATTATATGTGGTAATTATGATTCAGACGTGAATGATATTTATTATAGAAATGAAGAAATATTAAATAACAAAAAGATTTTTGTTCAAAATGTTTTATTAAATGGATATGATCATACAACCATACATTGTTTAATGAGAAGCAAAAAATTAATAAATAAGATTTTAAATCTTAATAAGCAAATTATAAATTATGGGTATTTTGGAATTTCAGAAGATTATTCCCCCATAACTAATATAGAGATTGTTGATAGAACTGATAAATCTAAACCATATTATGCTTATGTAAATTATGATAAAAATGAAATTGTCTTTCAGAATGTAAAAAAATTAAAGTTTTTAAAAACATGTTCTTATAAAGTATTATTAAAGGATAATTTTGGAAAAATACACGATATAGATGATTCTTATTCTTTTGCTCATGATAAAGTGGTCAATCGATTAAATAATGGAATGGGAATATTAAATACATATAAAAAAGGAATAGTTTTTTGGATAAATAAAGAAGATGATAAAGAAATAATTAAAGGATTTCTTAATCCAAAAAATATGACAAAAAGTTTTAAAAATGAAATTAATTATCCAGTTTGTTATATTAAAGATTTTAAGACTGTTCAATACAAAAATAAAAATAATGTATTTTATTATAGTAAAGAAGATATTCAATTTAATGAGTTCTTAAAATTCAAGAATAATGGGTTTTATTATTTGAACAAATTTTATGAAGGAAAATATAGTGTAATTTTTATTCAGAAAAATGAATATAATTTTAATCTATATTTAATTGATAACGATATCATGCTTTCAAAAAATAATTTTTTTATGCGTAATGTGTTTATCCCTAGTGAAGTTTATAATGTTGAATCCATGTATAAAAATGAAATTTTAATTTTATTAAATAGAAAATATTATTCTGTAAGATTTTTTGGGGAAGAAATGGAAGAAATAGCATAATGAATACAATTGAAAGTCTAGAATTATTTGTCAGGAATTATTATCTTGAATATGATGTGAAAACATCGTATGGTAAAATTAATTTTATTTATGATTATAAATCATTAAAAAAATATAATATATCTAAAAGAATTAATTTACCAAAAAATATTGTTACAGATTTGGATAAAATAGTTTATTGTTTAAAATGGTATAATGAAAATTTAAACTATAAAGGAAGGCCTATAGAAGAAAATATTTATGATAATTATTCATGGATTAAATTAATTAAAATTGTAAAAAAAGAAAAATTAACTTTAAACTGCAGGTACAAAACAATGTTATTTACTCAATTATTAATTTCACTAGGTTTTAAAGCAAGATTTGTTAGATGCTTACCGTATGAAATTATGTCACATGAAAGACATTGTGTTACTGAAGTATTCATTAATGAATTGAATAAATGGATAATTGTAGATTCTACTTTTGGGATAATATATTTTGATAAATACGGAAATCCACTTAATTTATATGAGTTTAGATGGTTACTTTTATCTTCAGAAAAAATTAGATTTTTTGTTAAAAATAAAGAAGACTATTATAATATTATATCTATGTGGAGGAAACATATTTTTAGATTTCAATATTTTTTATATAATGGTGATAAAATGTTAGAATATAAATCTCAAAGATATATAATATTAAATCCATTAAATTATTTATCTAAATGTGAGTTAAGATATTCTGAAAAAAATATATATAACAATATTGATAGTATAAGTGATTTGTATTGATATGGAGGAATAATGTATAAATTATCAAAATTTAATTACAGTTGTTTTAATTATAAAAATGAGTTATTGTTATTTAACACATTAAAAGGAACAGAAAGTATGTGTAAAATAATTGATAAAAATAATCAAGAAAAATTTTTAAATAATTTTAAATTGTTAGATCAAAGAATTGTTGACAAATTAATTAATAAAGGATTAATTATAAATGAAGATGTAGATGAAGATAGAAAATTAGATTCGCTTATTCAAAAATATATGGCGCCTAAAGATCTAAGTATAACAATTAGCCCTACTGAGGGATGTAATTTTAGATGTAAATATTGTTATGAAACTCATGAAAACTTAAGAATGAGTTCTGAAACAAGGGAAAATATAATTAGTTTTGTAAAAGATAATATCCATAAATTTACAGATTTGAATATAAATTGGTTTGGTGGAGAACCTTTATTGATGTTAAATGAAGTACTTGATATGTCAGAGAAATTTATTGAGATTTCAAAATTTTATAGACGAAGATATTCAGCTGCAATGACAACAAACGGATATTTACTTGACATTAATACTTTTAAAAAATTATTAAACGCAAGAATTAATATTTTTCAAATCACTATTGATGGTATAGAATGCATACATAATAATCAACGCCCATTAATTAATGGGAATAAAACTTTTTCTACTATTTATTCAAATTTGATGGAAATTAAGAAGTTGAAAAATAGAAATTTTCATATAATGATACGTTCAAATTTTACTAAAGATGTATTTGAAAATCTGGATGAATATATACAGTTGATTGATAGATTGTGCTCAAATGATAGTAGATTTTCTTTAACGCTTTGTTATGCGGCAGAATGGTCTAATAATATTGACACTGAATTTAAAAAGAAATTTTTAGAAGATCTTAATTCTCTTACCCCAATTTATGAATTAATTTTAAAACAAAATAAAAAGATAAATTTTGTTTTTCCTCTTGATTCAGAAAATGGTAATTGTAATTTAGGAAGAAATGATAGATATTTTTTTAGACCGAATGGGGAAATTCATAAATGCACTGTTTGTTTTGAAAATAAATCTAACATTATTGGAAAAATTATAAATAATAAAGTTGAATTGAATGATAATATCTATAATAGAATGTTGATAACAAATCGTTGTGGCAAAATATATGAATGTTTTTATTCTCCAATATGCAAAGGGGAAGTATGCCCATCGCAGCGAAAAAATAAAATATATTGTCCTGATGGGAAAACTAATTTAAATTATTATTTAATGCTTAAAGATAATTGTTCTGCATTTGAGGCAATTGATTAAAAAGAGGAGTTATTATGAGTAAAGAGAAAATATTTGCAAGTATAATAAAAGCATTAGAAAATGTGTTTATATATGTTGATATAGAAGATTGTGCTGACATTGATTTAAATGAATATATTATAAATTCAATTCAATTCATGTCATTTATTGTAGAATTAGAAAATGAATTAAATATAGAATTTCCACCAGAACTATTATTGATTGAAAATTTTAGTGATATTAATAAAATTGTTGAAATAATAATGGAAATTAAAGCAAATGTTTAACTTGTTTATATATAAGGGGCTTTATATATAATATATTTATTAAAAATAGAGAAAGGAGAAAATTTATGAAGAAAAAACTAGTAAAACCTTTACAAAAAAAGAATGAAAAAAATATTAGTTTATATAATGCTGAAAATGCAGCAAGTTCATGTGCATCTGGCAATAACGGACAATGTCTTTGTTAAGTAATGAATAAATAACATGGCAAAGCCCCTTGCTATGTTATTAATAATTAAATTATGAGAGGTAGCATAAATGAGCATAAAAATCAAAAATTTATTTTTCCTTCTTAAAAATTTATTTAAACTAAGTAAGTCTATTTTTATTGTGATAATAATTAAAAATATATTTAAAATAGCAGTATCCTTTTCAAATATATTAGGTATTGGAATTGTAATAAATGCTTTAGAAAAGGGAAAAAGCAAAGAACATATTTTTTATATTATATTATTATATGTAATTATTAACATAGGAGTTACAATAATAAGAGAATTAATACAATTGTTAGAAAACTTTATTATGAGAAAGCTTTCTAATGAAATGCAATATGAGTATTCAAATGATTCACTTAAGATTAATTATCATTATGTTCAAGATAATACTATCTTACAAATGAGAAGAAAATCTATGCAAGGTCATCCTGCTGGAGTTTTTGTAGATACAATAAGTAATTTTACATATTATTTGTTGCATCTGGTTTGTTTGATTTCCATATTCTCATATTATAGTCCTTTGTTTATATTTGCGATATTAATAACATCATTTATATCAATTATTTTTGTTTTTATTAATAAAAAAAATAGTTTTAATTTTGCAAATGATAAGATCGATGAAGATAGACAATTAGATTATTTATATACTGTCATGACTGACTATAAATACTCTAAAGATATACGTGTGAATAATGCAGAGGGATATATATATAATAAATATAATAATATTTTTAAAACACAAATAAGGAAAATTAAAAATTTATTTGTGAAGAATATATGTGTAAATTCGTTTAGTACAATAATTTCTGTTGTACAAACTGTAATAATGTATTTGTATTTTACTTATGAAGTTGTCATAGGTAACATTTTGCTTTCTGAATATACAATATTAATCAGTTCAACAACATTGATGATTTATACACTTTTGGGACTATTTGAATATATAGCAATATTACGAAACACTGCCACATCTGCAGGCTTTTATAAGGAATATAAAGAGCTTATTAAAAAAAATAGTAATATTTACAACAGTAACATATTAGATGTGGATTTAAAAAATATAGATGATTATTGCATTGAATTTAAAAATGTATCTTTTTCATATCCTAAAGGAAGTGATTTTTCCCTTAAAAATATTTCGTTAAAAATAAATAATAAAGAAAAAATAGGAATTGTCGGATTAAACGGATCTGGTAAAACAACATTTATTAAATTGCTTACAAGATTATATGATCCTCTTGAGGGAGAAATATTACTTAATGGTATAAATATTAAAGAAATACCGTATATGGAATATATTAAAAAAATTGGGATTGTGTTACAAGATTATTCACTTTTTGCTTATTCAATCAAAGAAAACATTACATTTGATAATGATGCTGATGATGAACAAATTTTAGAAGTACTAGAGATGAGTGGTTTAAGTGAAAAAGTCAAGACATTACCAAAAGGTATTGACACAAGTATTTATAAAACTTTGGATAATTCTGGAATAGAGTTTTCTGGTGGTGAAGGACAAAAACTAGCTTTTTCTAGAGCACTTTTCAAACATACAAAATTAATCATTTTAGATGAACCAACAAGTGCTATGGATCCAATATCAGAGTACGAGTTTTTCAAAGAAATAAATAAAATAGCTGATGATCAGACTTGTATTTTTATTTCACATAGATTGTCAAGTACAAAAAAATGTGATAGAATAATTGTTTTTGATAATGGCAAAATTGTAGAACAAGGAAATCATAATCAATTGATGAAAAATAAAAATTTATATTACAAATTATTTTCTTCACAAGCAAAATTTTACATAGAAAAGGGGATAGTAGTTGATGAGTAAAAAGAATAGATTATTATCACTATGGACAATCGTAAAAATAATATGGGACACAAATCCTTTATTTATAATATTTTCTATTCCACAAATTTTTCTAAAATCTATTACTCCAATTATTTTAATTTATATTCCAAAAGAAGTATTAGAATTAATTGAAAATGGTATAGATTATGATATCATTCTAAAAAAAGTACTTATTTTAGGAGTGGTGTTACTACTGATAAATTTTATGAACTTATATTTGAAAAACAAAATTGATTTACACTCAAATATCTTTGTAAAGAAAATTAAAAAGAATATTGGAACTTCTTCAATGAAATTAAATTTATATGATTTAGAAGATACAGAAATGCAAAATAGAATTCAACTTGCAAACAAGGCATCTGAGTTAACTAATTCTTTAATATATATACAAAACATAATTGCAAATATAATTACAATTATTAGCCTTTCCTATATAGCTATTTCATTAAATTACATTTTTATATTATTAATTTTTTTAACATTAAGTGTGAAAATTTATACTGTTATCGTCGAATATAAGCACAATATAAAAATTAGAAATAAACTATCTGAAAATTCAAGATTTGTTGAATATTTATTTAATATATCTTTTTATAATAATGGCACAGCAAAAGAAATGAGATTGAACAATCTTCAACAATGGTATTATAATAAGAACAAAAAATATAGAAATGATATGGTTAATTATCAACTAAAATCATTTAAGTTAAATGCTTTTCATAATATTTTAACAGAAATTGTCTTATCAGTACAAAGTCTAATTGTATTACTCCATCTTGCAGATTTATATATAAATGGACTTATTTCAATTGCTGATGTAACTCTATATTTTAATACTATACTAACTTTAACAATTTGTTTATCTACAATTACTAATCAATTTTGTAATTTCAATGCTCAAGTGTTAAATGTAAATGATTATGTATATTTAAAAAATATAGTTTATTCATCTATTAATGAAAATGAAACTAAGATTGAAAATAGAAAAATTAATATTGAATTTGATAATGTTTCTTTTGCTTATCCAAATACGGATAAATTTGTTTTAAAAAACATAAATCTAAATATTTATAATAATGAAAAATTGGCATTTGTTGGGATGAATGGGGCAGGAAAAACTACGTTGGTCAAATTACTTTGTAAATTTTATAAACCAACAGAAGGTACCATAAAAATAAATAATATTGATATTTGGAATATTGATAATAACGAATATTATAAATTAATTTCAGCTGTATTTCAAGATTTTTCAAATTTTGCATTTTCAATTAAAGATAATATTATAATGAGTGAAGTTTATAATGAACAGAAACTATATGATATTATTAATAAATTAGAATTACAAGAAGTCATTGCAAAACTTCCAAATGGAATAGAAAGCTTTTTGACCAAGCAATTTAGTGACGAAGGAATTGAATTATCTGGTGGTCAAATACAAAAAATTGCTATTGCCAGAGCAATTTATAAAAATACTCAAGTTATAATTTTAGATGAACCAACATCTAGTTTAGACCCTCTTGCAGAAAGTGAAATTTATGATAAATTCATAAATATATCAAATAATAAAACAGCTATTTTTATTTCGCATAGGTTAGCAATTTCTAGTTTTGTAGATAGAATTATTGTATTCGAAAATGGAGAAATCATTGAAGATGGTAACCATGATAAATTAATGAACCTAAAAGGCAAATATTATGAAATGTATAGTAAACAAAGTGAAAATTATAATTAAAACTGATTAGGAGAACAGAATGCCAATTAAAATAGGAATTATAGATAGTGGTGTAAGAATAAACCATCCAGCTTTTTACTCAGAAGAACTTAATGGTTATTCGCTAAAAGTTATTAATGATGAAGTAGTGAAATTCGATGATTTTGAAGACGAAATAGGGCATGGTACAGCCATTTATTATTTAATTAATAAAAATACAGACGATGCTATTATCACTAATATCAAAATTTATTTTAAAGAATGTTCAGTTGATTGTTATGAATTTGAGAAAATTATGAAATATATTAGTGATTATGAAAATTTTGATATTATTAATATAAGCTTGGGAATTGTTAATTATGGATCTACTAAAAATTTAGAAGATATATGTAATAAAATGATTATTAAAGGGACCAAAATAATATCTGCATTTGATAATAATGGTGCTGTTTCATTTCCAGCAGGTTTGACAAATATTATTGGTGTTGATGCAAGTAATAACATAGATTTATCTAGTAAGGGATTCGCATATATTGAAAATAGTATAGTTAATATATTAGGTAAAAATAAAAATATAAAAGTTGCATGGCTTAATCCCGATTATATTTTAGTAAGTGGAAGTAGTTTTTTATGTGCTGAGTTTACTTCAAAAGTAGCTAACAATAATAAATTGGACGTTTCACTTCTTTGTGAAAAAATAATTAAATTAGAAAAAAGAAAAACTAATACAATGAATTTCAAAATTATCAATGCAGCAGTATTTCCATTTAATAAAGAGATACATTCACTTGCAAGGTTTCATGACTTAATATCATTTAATATTGTTGATTTTTATGCACCTAGAATATCTGGGAATGTTAATAAAAATACATCAGATATTTTAGAAAATTGTGAAAGTAATTATATTATTAAGGATATTGAAAAAATCGAATGGGATACATTTGATACGTTGATAATTGGACATATAGTGGATTTAAGCAAATTAACAAAAAAAGATTATTCTAAAATACTTATTGAAGAAGCAATTAGAAAAGGCAAAAAAATTTATTCATTTGATGATGTTTTGAAAAATGAAATTTATGATAATTATTATACACCAAAGATTTCTGAAGATATGGTTCCAAAAAAATTTGGAAAAATTTATAAAACAAACAAACCTATTTTAAGTATAATCGGAACTAATTCTAAACAGGGCAAATTTACTTTGCAATTAGAATTGAGAAGAAGGTTCTTAAATGATGGTTATAATATTGGACAAATAGGTACTGAGCCTACTTCATCACTATATGGTTTTGATGAAATTTTTCATAGTGGATTTAATAGTGAAATGAATTTAATGCCATATCAAATTTGCTCATTAACCAATCAAATGATATGGAATATTACACAAAAAGATGTTGACATAATAATTACTGGCTGTCAAAGTGGAATGATAGCTTATAATGATTATAACATTTCAATGATTCCATTTGAACATCAAATATTTTTAGAAAGTATTCAACCAGATTTATTAATAATATGTATAAATGTTTTTGATGAAATCAATTTTGTTGATAGAATAATTAAATATTCAGAAGGACTAACTGGTGGAAAAGTGGTTGGGTTGGTTTGTTTCCCTATAAAATATAGTGATGATTGGAAAGGCTTTTTTGGAGAAAAGAAAAGAATATCTGAAACAGAAGAAAATGTTATTAAATTAAAATTTTTAAAAAATTTGAATAAAAAAGTATATATGCTAGATAAAGAGGAAGAAATTAATGATTTGTACAATGAATGCATTAATTATTTTAGTGAATAATGGGAATCGAATTTAATAATTGTTTTGACAAAGTTTTTTTTAATATTCTAAAAAAAAATAATTTTCCAGTATACTTATATTTTATTAAATGTCTATATTTTGATTTTTATAAAATCATTGATAATAATGTTGTACTAAAAAACCCAAATCGAAATATTGAGCAAACTATTTTAAGAGAAATTTATAACATTGATTTAAATTTTGACGACTCAAATGCTTATAGTATAGAAACGTTAATATCAAATGAGGAAATTCATTACGTAGGTTTATTACTAGACTCATATTATTGTGATTGGTTGTTATTTTATAAACAAAAGCATATCAATCACCCTATTATTGTAAATAAATATTATATTGATAAAGATATCATTGAATTTGAGGATTCATTCTCTGTATTAGATGAAAAAGATTTAAAAAGAAATATCAAAGATATTTGCGGAGAATCCTTTAAAAAATTCTTTATTGTAATTAACAATCAAAAAAAAATTAATTATCGTTATGTAAAAAAATTTATAAAAAACATACTATTACATTATGATAAACTAAATGAAAATTATTACAATTTATTTATAGAAAATATTAATGAAAAATATTTACTAAATATGTCTAATAGTGTTGAAACAAATGAAATAATAATAGGATTAAATAATATTGCTACAGATAGAAACAATTTTATTTGTTTTTTGGATTCATATATTAATGATAATAAAAAAAAAGATATATTAGAGAAAGAACTTGAAGATAGTAAAAAACTATTTCTAGTGTTAAAAGCAATCATCACAAAATTTTATTTAACTAATAAAATTAACAAAGAGCATGTAAAAAATACAGTTACAGAAATTAAAGAAATTGATAAAAAGATATTTTTTAGTTTAAAAGCATTTTGGGAGGCTGAAATGGAAAAAGATATTTTAGATAAAATTAATGTGTTTTTGAAAACAAATTATTCTGCAGATGATGATTTAGTAATAAATTCTATTGATTTTATTAAATTGATAGTTAATATAGAATGTGCATATGAAATTCAATTTGATAATGATAATTTACTTATTTCAAAGTATTCCAAAATATCTGATTTAATTGAATATATATGCACTAAAATTTATGAGAGTAATGAATAAAAGAAACATTTATGTTGTTATATTATATTTGGATAATTTAAAAAATACTAATAGTGATATTAGAAAAATCCAACACGATAACGCTATAATGATTGTTAAAAAATATGCTAGTAAATTTCTGAAAAAAAATATTGAAAATATTAATATAATTTATTCGAAAAGCGGTAAACCATTTTTGAAATATAATGATTTGAAATTTAGTATTTCACATTCAAATCAATACGTAACTGTTTGCTTTTCAAAAAGAAATATAGGAATAGATATAGAAAAAGTCGAATTAGGAAATGAGAAAATTTTAAAAAAGATATGCAATAAAAAAGAATTAAAAAAAATTAATAATTTAAATATGAATTTAGAGAATTTAAGTACTATAATTTGGACTAAAAAAGAAGCATATATAAAATCGCATGATTTTGGAAAAAGGAAAATAATGAAAAATTTATTTAATTGTAACGTATTCAAAAAGAAATCTATTGAAACTTTCAAAATAAATAATTATTATTTATCAATTTGCCATAAACAACATAATCCATTAATAATTTTAGATTTTATTAATAGTAGTTCAAATATAAATGAGAAAGGAAAAGCGTATGAGTAAAACGTTATTTACATCTGAGTCTGTTACAGAAGGACATCCAGATAAAGTCTGCGACAAAATTTCTGATAGTATTTTAGATGCGTATTTAGAAGAAGATAAAGATTCATATGTTGCATGTGAAGTTTGTGCGACTACAGGATTAGTTATGGTTATGGGAGAAGTAACATCAAAGGCAAATGTGGATATTCAAAAAATTGTTAGAGAAACAGTTGACGAAATTGGATATAATCGTGGAAAATTAGGATTTGATGCGGAAAATTTAGCTGTAATGGTTGCTTTAGACAAACAATCACCAGATATTGCTATTGGTGTTAATAATGATGATGGAGCTGGAGACCAAGGTATGATGTTTGGTTTTGCAAGCAATGAAACACCAGAATTTATGCCAGCACCTGTTATGTTTGCTCATAGATTAACAAGAAGATTAACAGAATGTAGAAAAAGTAAAATGGTAGATTTCTTAAGACCAGATGGTAAAGCACAAGTAAGTGTTGAATATGATAATAACAAAATTGTTAGAATTGATAATGTTGTTGTTTCCACTCAACATAGTGAAGATGTTACTATTGAAGAAGTAAGAGAATTTATTTTAGAAAAAGTAATTAAAGATGTATTACCAAATGAATTATTAGATGAAAATACTAAATACTATATTAACCCAACAGGAAGATTTGTTATTGGTGGACCAAAAGGAGATAGTGGTTTAACTGGTAGAAAAATTATTGTGGATACATATGGTGGATATGCAAGACATGGTGGAGGAGCATTTAGTGGAAAAGATCCTTCTAAAGTAGATAGAAGTGGAGCATATATGGCTAGATATATTGCAAAAAACTTAGTTGCTGCTGGATTTGCTGATAAATTAGAAATAGGATTGAGTTATGCAATTGGTGTTTCAGAACCAACTTCAATAATGGTTAAAACATATGGAACTGCAAAAGTATCTGATTTAGAAATTATTGAGGCAGTTAGAAAAACATTTGTTTTAACACCAAAAGGAATTATTAAACATTTAGGATTAAGAAGGCCAATTTATAAATTAACTACAAACTATGGTCATTTTGGTAAAGATAACTTACCATGGGAACAATTAGATAAAGTAGAAGAATTAAAAAAATATTTATTGAAGGACTAAAAAATGAAAAGTATAATTTTAAATGATTTAAATGAAATTAATATTAGAACTTTAGGCTCAAATATGTATTTTATGCTTGAAAAAAATTTTTTTGAAAATAAAATTATTTGCTTTGAGTTCATAGAAGAAGATGCTTTGGAAAATTGGATATATTATTTAACAATAAAAATAAGTGATAACAAAGTATATTTATCAAGAAACACTTTAATTGATTTTGATGACTGTCAAATGGAAACGTTGGTTTTTACACAAAATGAGTATAACAAGTTTTTTTCTTATAATATTTTGGAAGACATCATATTAATAAGAATGTCAAATAACTTTATCAAATTTGATATTAAAATTGATGCTTTAACATGTAATGTATATGTTTTTAAAAAAGATGATAATGAAAAATATTCATTATTATATGAAAAAATTGAAAGAAAATATGGATTAGTAAGTATTCAAGACTTGCATTTTAAAAATTTTTAGAAAATTTAAAAAAATTGGCATTGCATAAAAGTGTAATAAATTATATTTTATGCATTATGCGTTTAAATAATATGTGCTAATTATAAATTATTAAAATTAATTTTATCAATTTGTTTTTAATGATTTTATAATTGAAAGGAGTTAGAAAATGAAAAGAGTATTAATGATGTGTTTTATGTTAGTTATTGCATTTATGATGGTTGGATGCAGCAATGATAACGATAATACTATTCTGTACAATGCAGTAATGGTAAATAGCGGAAGTATTGACACTGTTCAAATAGCTAATTATTTTAAAGAAGACTTTTTATTAGAAAATAAAGTTTCAGGTGTGTATTATAAAAATGAAAACTATGATTCAACTAATCAGGAAAGAGAGGAATATATTTTTGATGAAAGTTCACCAAAGACAATTACATATGTTCTAGATTCATTAGATAAGTATGAACAAGTTTTTAATACTAATTATGAAATTGATTATGACAAAGAAATATTAATTTTATTTTTATTTGCTGATACAAATTGTACATATAGTTTAAATAGTGTTGAATTAAATAATAATAATTTAATAATAACATATAAAAGTAAAATTAACGTTACTACTGAACCTGAAAGAACTTTTATTCTTATAAAAATGGATAAAGTAGAATTTGAAAATATTAAATTTATTAGAAATTAAAGGATAATTTTATGAAAATGAGTAAAAAAATTTTAAAAATATTGATGATTTTTACTTTTGTTTTGACATTTATATTTGTAAATATTAGAACAAAAGTAAATGCATATACATTGAATATAGAAGAAGATGAACAAGAACTTTTTATTGAAGAAACAATCAAAATATTTGGCAACGTTGAAATTAATAGTATAGAGTATTTATATAATTTTAATGATTCACCAGATTATGTTTATGTTGATTTTGAAGGTTTAGGATATGTAATTTATTATAGAACTACATTGGAAATGATGGAATATTCATATGAATTTGATTTAGATTATTCAAATATTGATTCTAGAAAGTATTATGCTGGTCCATCTAATTATTATGGAAAAAAGGATAATAAGTTTATTGATGTTGATACCGGAGATTATTTGAATTTATCAGATTCAGATATTGAATTATATGCAAATAATTTATCAACTTTTTTTTCAGTAGATGCAGATGAACGTTTAAATTATTTTTTAAATTTAAATGTTGACATAGATAATTCTTCTATTACTACATCTCAAAATAACAATGCTCCTGAATTTGATAGTAATGCTTTTATTACTCCAAATGCTCCTGGTGCTGTTAATACTAAATATATAAATAATTATGATTATTTTTTGTCTAATCCTCGTCATGGATTTAATGAACATGGCACATGTGGTTCTGTTGCTGCACAAATTTTATTAGGGTATAATAATTACTATAATGATAGAAGAATAATTGATGTTGAACATTTATATGGTGACTGGAGTGGTTCAGCTAATAGTAATTTATATGATAAAAGCAATTATGTGTATCCAGAAAGAAATATGAATGTATGTAATAATCCAATGAGTTTGACTAGATATACAACTGGAACAAATAATGATTTTTATGAATTTGTAATTCAAAATATTGAGCCTACAGGCTTAAATTGTACTTGTACTAGTACAAGTATAGTAGTATCAGGTAGTACTGCTACTGTTACTACTACGATTTATTTTCCTGATGGAACTACAAGTACTTCTGTAACTACTAGAGATGCTAATCCAGGGGAACAAAGCTCAAGTAATACTGAACATACACATACTGGATCTTCGACAGATGATGTTGTAGAAGGTTTAGTAAATATTTTAAGTGCTAAGTTTGATGACAGTCAATATAGTATTACACATGATGAAAAAGGTTGGTTTTTTGGATGGTCACCTATTAGTTCAACACCAATTAAAGCAGAAATTGATTCTGGTAGACCATTAATAATTGGATTGGATAGTGATTTAGGTGGAACAGATCATTGGGTAGTTGGCTATGGATATCAAGACTATAATTATCCAGGGGATAGCGAAACATATTCTGGATATATAGTTCATTTTGGTTGGACAAATAGATATAATGTTTGGATTAATGAATCATGGTGTGATTCTTATATAGCATTACAAATGAATCATACGCATAATTTAAATATTCAAACTAATAATATTATTGATGATACAAAAATTGAATTACGTTGTGGAGAATGCGGATATAGAACACTTGATGATTTATATACAGTATCAGATAATACGTTAGTTTCAGTAAATTATGAAATTTCAGGAGATATTGAAATCCCTGAAAATATTAATGGGACTCAAATATTATCTATTGGAAATAATGCTTTTAGTAATCAAAATAATCTTTTAAGCGTAACAATACCAAATACTATAACTAATATAGATTCATATGCATTTGAAGGCTGTACAAACTTAGAAAGCGTTACTTTATCTAATAGTTTATATGCTATAGGTGTTGGAGCTTTTAAAGGATGTTCTAGTTTAGAAGAAATAGAAATACCAGCTAGTGTTCAACACATTGATTCAAATGCATTTGAAAATTGTACAAGTTTAACATCAGTTATAGTTGAAAGAGCAGTTACTGGTATAACTAATTTAGGTAGTAATGTGTTTGATGGTTGTTCAACATCTTTACAAATAGTAGTTCCACAAGATAGAGTTGCTGAATATAAAAATAAAGTGTATTGGTCTAGTTATAGAAGCAAAATAATACCTGATAACGCTAGTTATAGTGAAATTGATTTATATTGCTTAATAGATGAGGATGAAAGTGTTACATTAAATGCTGGATATAACAAATTATATAAATTAGTTGTTGAGTGCACAAGGTCATATAAATTTATAACCAATGCATCTTCAAAAATAATTGTTTATAATTCAGATATGACTGTTGCTTATAGTGGGGATAATTCATTAATTGCTTATTTGAATAAAGGAACTCATTATTTAAGTATAGAACATTCAACTCTTACAACTAGTGGTACTATTAAAATCAATTATGAGCTTGCTTATAATCCTGATGGAATAGCAATTGCTTATAATTCAAGTAATGGAACAAATATTGCATCGGGTTTACATTTGACTGAAAATAATGTGTATCATTGTAGGCTTAAATATACGAATTATAATGGTGCTGGTTTTTATAAATTTACATTAAATGCAGGCCCTAATGCAACTTATCCAGAAAATGCAATCCAAGTATATACTGATGCTAATAGAACTAACTTATTAAGCATGTATTCTTTAAGCGAACTTGACATATATGCTCAATCAAATGAAAATGAAAATATAATGTATATATATTTGCCAGAAAATGGAACATATTATATAGATGTTACTTTACCATTAAGTAGTTATTCAACTCTAACATTTAATATTCAAAGTGCAGAAGTAAATAATATTAATTATTTGGATTCATTATCAAGTATTGGATTTGATGTTCTATTTGAAAATGTAAATACTCAAAGTTGTTTTGAAGAAGTAACAATTAGTCATCGTTCAGAGATTCAACTGGATGTTTTAACAAATGGTACAATTAATAATAATATTAAAGTTTATGTTTTTGAAAAAGTAAGAGACCCTGGCTATGAACCTGGCATAAACTATTATTATATTGAAAGTGTATATATAGATGAAATCACATCGATAAATAGAAGTCCTGTCTTCACATTGATTTTAGATCCAGGAACTTATTATTTTGGATATGCTGAAAATGAAAATAATGTTAATATTAATTATGCATTAAGAAGAATGGTAGACTATGATATAAATATTAATGATACACTTGTAGCTGATCCATCAGAAGTTGGATATGATGTAGGAACTGAAGTTAGATTTAATGATGGTGTTTGTGATAATTATACAATAACTGAGGGATTTACCAGAAATATTTATTTAATGGTTGAAGACAGATTACGAGACCATATGTCAAGACTTGATTATGATTGGTACTCAAGCAATGAAAATGTTGCTATAGTAAGTCAATATGGTACAGTTTTAGCAAAACCTGTTGATAGTAATACAACAGTTACAATCTATGCAGTATTAAAGGAAGATCCAAGCGTTGTTTATCGTACAACATTTACAATATTAAATGATACTTCTGAAGAATTAATTGAAATAGAATGTAATATGTCATATTCATTCAGTGAAGAAAATGGATATTACAATTTTGAATTGAATGATTCTAATTCACCATATCCAATGATTCAATATTATGATTGGAGCATATTTGTTCCTTGTCAAGAAAATGATATTTCTGTAACAATGGGTGCTTGGGGGTATATTACTGCGAGTGGTCCTGGAATAGCAATCATAACTGGAACATATGAATTGAATCCAAGAGTTACAATAATTATTAATTTGACAATAACTGAATAACTATATTTTATTCAAGAGTTAGTAGAAATACTAGCTCTTTTCTTTTACACAAAATTTAGGAGAACGTATGAAGATAGTAAAGAAAAAAATATCTGACTTAAAAGCAGTTAGTTACATTTGGTATTGTGTATATTTATAATATAGAAGGAATATATAAATTGAACAGTAATGAAATAATGTCAATTAAAGTTACTGTAAATTAATTTTGTAGTACAGTTATATGTTTTAAATAAAGAAATACAATATTTCTGTTTTTTCTACAAACCCATTAGTGTATAATATTAGTGTATAAACTAATATTATATGCAGTATAGTTTTAGATTATACGCATTAATATTAAAGATCTTAAAATTTATAATCTTATTAAATAAGATTACAAAGGAGGGATTATTTAATGCGTTGGACAAACGACACTACGCCGCTTCGAATACGTAGCGGTTGCTATGATAATACATAAATTGTATTATACAATTAAATATTTTAAATAAACTGGCAATTATGGCTAGATACTTAGTATCTATCTATGATTGCCTTTTTGTTTGCAGAATTTGTATTAATTTATACATTCGTGGACCTCCTTGCGGATTTTTAAGTTTTTTTGAAAATTTAGAAATTCACAAGGAGGTTTTTTATTATGAAAAAGAAAGTTATTTATAAAGTGACTACTAAATATTCAATTGAAATTGAAACTGAAAATATCAATGAAGAAAAGTTAATTGAAGAGTTAAATAAAGAGTTTGAAAGACAGCTTAAGCAAGATAAAACATATCACGCAAGAACTGTATCATTAGAATACTTAAATCAAAAGTATGGATTTGAACTTGCTGATACAAGTTTAAGTGAAGATGAAATTGATAGGATAGAACAACAAGAATTAGAAAAAGAAGAATTCAATAAAAAATTACATGAAGCAATAGATAAATTAACTGATAAACAAAGAAAAGTTATTTATATGTATTTTTGGGAAAACAAAACATTTAGACAAATAGGTAAAGAATTGGGTGTTCATTTTACGACAATTGAAGAGTCATATAATGCTGCAATAAAAAAAATTAAAAAAATTTTAAATATTTTTTAAAAAACACCCCTACAAAACGCCACTTTCTTTCCATATATAGTGAGGGGATATTTTTTCTCTTTAAAGTTTTAAGTGGAGGACAAGTTATGGATAATAAAAAAGTTTATAGTTATTCATTAAAAAAGAAAAAACTTAAAAAATGGATCTATGAAAATAATTATACATTACCATATGTTGCTAAAAGATTAGGAATAAGTAAGGATGAACTTAAAAGAAAGCTATCAGAACATGATGGCTTCAATAAGCATCAAATCAAATCTTTAATCTATTTAGTTGGTGCAAATAATGCAATTGATATTATCTACTTTCCTTCACTTAAAATAAAAGAAAAGATTATTAGTGAAGTATTTAGGAAAGGAGGGGAAATGAGTAAATGAATGAAGTGAAAAGATTAAGCAAAAGAAATGAACT
>JAFSEX010000028.1 GCA_017435465.1 Bacilli bacterium | reverse complement strand
TTTATTGTCTTATTAAACACAATATTACTAAATTTAGAACACAGAACTAAAACGATTTTTAAACTCGATTGCCAATCTATTTTTTCTTGATAAGCTTCATTTGCTTTTAATCTTTCAAATTCAGTTATCAAATATAATTTAAATTCTGGGCTTAACCAACTCGCAAATTCAAACGCAATATCAGAATGAGCATATATTCCAATGCTATATCGCCCACCATTTGATATAATACCTATAGCATTAGTTCTCTTTATCCACTGTGTTGGTGACATTGCAAAAGAGTTTCTTCCATATACAGTTTTAATTTTTTCTATTATTTCCGCTGTCACTATATCTTTTTTCAATAATTATTCCCCCTGTTTTAATTGATTTTAAAAGGTGTCAACAAATTATTTTCTGTTCACACCTTTATTTTTCTGCATAATTTTAATATTTTGTATACAAGATAAGAAAATACGAACCGATTCAATTTTTTATAAATCTTCGTTTTCTCTTATTTTATGCTATTTTCCACAGCACTGTTTATATTTTTTTCCCGAACCACATGCCTAATTCTGACTAGTATTATAAGTATTTATAGTATTTATAGTATTATCGTTATTCCTTATACTATAAGGGTAAATACCAGTTAGTATTATTGGTACTATTGGTATTATTGGTACTATCGTTATTTATAAAACGTAGACAAAATGTAGACAAGGTCTTCATTTACTCATTAAAAGATATAAATTTGATGATTTTTACTAGCGATTAATGCTATATAAAATCTATAAACATTATACACTATTTTTTTAATTATTACAATATTATGAAAACGGTTGTGATTATTAAAAAAAGACTAATCATATAAATATGTTCAATTATTATTTTAAGTTCCATACAACATACTTTTATATTCTTTTGTATGTTAAAAGGAACATAGACAAAAGATATTATTTCATAAGAGAAATAATATCTTGTCTGTTCTATAATTTATAATCAATAATTTTATTTATTGTTTCAGATTTGGTTATTGCTTCAAAAGAATTATTTGCAGACATTCTACTTGCTACTGTACTAGAAATATAATAATTCTCTGTTGTTTCAATATTACGGTGTCCTAAAATATCTGCTACATCTCTTATTTCTACACCATTATTTAGGATTTTAGTAGCATAACTTCCTCTAAGATCATAAAATCTACATTGTTCTATTCCTAATTCTTTGTGAATAATCTCAAAAGGATATTTTAGAAAATCAGTTCCTATATAAACTCCGTTATACTTTGTAAAAACTAAATCAAATATTTTTTCTTCTTGCGTTTCATTTTTTACTATTCTTTGTTCTTTTACTTTTCCATATTCATTCACAACATCTTCTAAATGATAATAAATATACTCCGAACCAAATAGTTCGCGATAATCATTTTGAAGTTGTTTATAATTTGTTAATGCCACCAATAAAGTATCACATATATAAACAACTCTTTTTCCTGTTGTTGTCTTTGGTGGTCCAATATACCATCTTCCTTTATCATCTTTAGGTTTATCATATACATTATGATTAACATAAATAATTCTATTTTCTAAATCAATATCTTCCCAGTTTAATGCACACACTTCTCCTGTCCTTAATCCAGTAAAACATGCTGTTAAAAATGCACAAGTAAAAGTAGGATTGTTTTGGAATCTTTCTAAAATAAGGTCTATTTCTTCTTGAGTATATAAATGTTTTACTTCCTTAGGTTCTATATCAAGACGAGGTAGTCTTATAGTTATCGCTGGATTATATTTAATAAATCCGTAAATATCACACGCATCTCTAAATGTACCTTTCAATACTTTTAAAATTGTTTTAAAGTATGCACGTGAATAAGTATACTTTTCACAAGTTTCAGTAATAAAGGTATTTAGTTTAACACTAGTTATGGATGCTAATCTATAACGCCCAAGTTCAGGTCTTATATATTTATCTATTATAGATTTATAAGTTTGTGTTGTATTATATTTTAGATTAACTTTGCAATAATTGTTTAACCAATAATCTAAATAATCACCATAAGATATTACGTTTTCCTTAAACGGTAATCCTGCATTTAAATATTCCGTTCTTGCTTTCGTTCCTGCTTCTTCTGCTGCTGCTTTTGTTTTGTATCCAGATTTAGTCACCCATTGTCTTTTTCCTCTTTGTGGTGCTATTTCAAATTGATATTGATATACTTTACCTCTTTTTCTTATAAGTAATCCTGCCATTATTCATTTGCCTCTTTTGAAACATCTAGTTTTTTTATTTCATTAACATCAGAAAGATCATTTCCTTCATTCTCTTCTAAAAATTTATCTAAAGATGATTTTAATATTTTAATACTACCTAATTTAATCGCTGGAAGGTATCCTTTATCTATTAGCTTATAAACATAGTTTGGACTAGTATGCAATATTTTTGCAATTTCCTTCACGGTATAAATGATTGTTTCGTTCATATATTTAATCCTTTCATCCTCTCTAATTTTTCACTACACAAACTACTCCATCAAAAAAACAACTTTAAATAAGTTGCTTTATACTCTTCTTAAAACTGCATGGATAAAATATCTATCCGTTTTTTGTCTATTAGATTCATGTGAACAAGAATATAACGTAATTGTTTTATCCTTAGTTGTATCAATTTCTACATTAGTGTTATAATTGCTTTTTTTCTTTATCATAGTAATATAATCATTAAATTCATCTACTGAATTAAATGATTGATTATATGATTCTGATTTTGTGCTATCTAAATATGCACTAAATATTTCTGCTTCATAATTACCAGATGGTGTATATAAATAAAATATTTTATTTTTCTCATAAAAACTTTCAATCATATATTTGTATAATTCTCCAAACATACTTCCATTCTTAGTATGATGTCCATAAATAAAAGTATTATAATCTATAAAATCTTTTGAGGATTGATAATCAACAAATATACTTCCAAGTGAATTCCATTTTTTATCGTATGAATGATTTAAATAATAAGAATTATCATTCCCTTGAACAATTGGATAATTAACTTGTGTCCCTTCTATTACTATCCATCCTACAACATCAGGATTGATTTTTTTTAACTCATCAAAATCAACTTTAAAAGATGGTTCTTCAGAAGGTATTTCTGGTATTTCAACTAATTCAATTAATTCTTCTTTTATTTCTTCCGAAGCATTTAATTCTTTTTTAATTACATTAATTTTGTATATACTAAAACCTAACATTGCTAAAAATATAAATAATAATAAAATTTTGATTGCTTTCATAAATTATCTTTCTAATTCCTCCTCTTGTTCTTTTTGAATCACATCATATTTTCCAAAAAATTCTAACATTTCTTCTTGTTTCTCTAGTTCCTCATCTACAAAAAACTCAATAATTGATTCTTCAAGATTTTCTCTTACTTCACTCATATAGTTTTCCTCATCACTTACATTATATTCATTTAATAATTTATTCCATTCTTGATCAGTACAATTATCAATATAATTAGTCAAAGAATCACTTAATTGATTTTTTAATATTTCAGTTTTAATATTTCTGATTTTATCACGCATTAAATCATCATACCAATATTCTGTTTCATCTAATATACGTTCTACACTATTAATCATATCTTCTGTAAGTTCTTCTTTTTTTGTTCCATTTATTTCATATAAAAAGAAAGCAATTATAAATTCTTGACTATTAGTTCTATATGCCTCTCTTATAAAATCTAAATTTTTTTCTACTGCATCTTTATTTAATAACATATAATTTTCTCCTTTTCTATAACATAATAAAAAGGATTAGTATTTTCTCATACTAACCCTATATTATTTTTAGTTAAATTATTTATTAACTGTTTCTTTTAATGCAGAACCAGCTTTGAATGATACTGCTTTTTTAGCAGGAATGTGTAATGGTTTTTTAGTTAATGGATTAATTCCATCTCTTGCTGCTCTTTCAGAAACTTTAAAAGTTCCGAATCCAGCTACTGCTACATCATTACCTTTTCCTAATTCTTCTTTGAATAATTCAAAAGTTCCTTCATATACTCTAGCAACATCTGCTTTAGTTAAACCAGTTTTTTCTGCTAATGCTTCAATGATTTCAGCTTTTTTCA
Organism: Bacilli bacterium; assembly: GCA_017435465.1. Taxonomy (GTDB): domain Bacteria; phylum Bacillota_I; class Bacilli_A; order RF39; family UBA660; genus JAFSEX01. The sequence goes on along the minus strand of JAFSEX010000028.1, from coordinate 1,005 downwards.
TTCAGATTCACCTCCTGTATTTTTCTGATAATTTAATTATACCATATAATTCTACAAAATATCTTATTTTTCTAAATCTTCTTGTTCTTTTTCTTGTTGAATTTCTTTTTCTTTCTTATATTTTTCTTCATTAAGTCTATTTTGACGTTCGGATTCTTCTTTAATTTTTATAACTTCTTCTTTAATGTAATCATTAAACACTTCATCCTGTGACCGTATTAGCTGATGTACTTTAAATATTTCTTCATTAGATATATCTTTAATATCTTTATCCATATATTCATAAATTGCTAATGCTGTTTCTATTTCATATTCACTTCTATTGTTAAACATAATTAATAAACTTCTTATATAATCTATATTCATATATATCCCCTTTCTGTAAAATAAAAAAGAGCAAATCTTATTATAAGATCTGCTTGATAAATTGTAATTTATTATTCACAAATTCCGTTATTATTTTCAAAATATTCAATTATATTATTTGAAGTTTTTTCTATATCTCCAAAATCAATATAATTATTTTTTAATTCTTTTTGAAGGTCCTTTGAACAATTTGAACAATTAAAATAACCATCACTACCGACTGTTATAATATAATCTTTTTCTTCTACTGAACATTGTAATTCAACTTCTTGTGTCATATTAACATCAACACCACCCTTATTATCTTTTACATAAGTAAATAATACTAATGAAGCAATATCAATAATCAAAACTATTATAAAAATTATACCTAACCACTTTAATACCTTTAGAACTAATCCTGCTAGTTTTTCTGTATTACTAACTTTTTCTACTAAAACCGATTGTATATCATTGTCTAACAATTCATCAATACTAACATTTAATTCTTTTGAAATTAGTTTCAACTGTTCAGGATTTGGTGATGTTTCTCCTAATTCCCAATTTGATATTGTTTGTCTTGTTACATTGATTTTTTCTCCTAATTGTTCTTGTGAAAGTCCACACTTTTTTCTTAATTCAAAAATTTTTTCACCTAAT
>JAFSEX010000027.1 GCA_017435465.1 Bacilli bacterium | reverse complement strand
CTGTATAATTTTAGATGTAAGAGGTGAAAAAATGAATTTAGGTGAAAGATTATTAAATCTACGAAAAGCAAAGCATTTATCACAAGAGGAAGTTGCTGATAAATTAAATGTAACAAGACAAACTGTATCAAAATGGGAAACAGATCAAAGCACTCCTGATTTTGATAAAATCACTCCATTATGTAAATTATATGGAATAACAGCAGATGAATTGCTTACTGGTGAAAAAACACAAATTGATATAGAAGAAAGTTTTTCAAGTCCAAATAATGAAGTAAACAAATCTAAAAGAGCAAAAGGGATAGGTATTTCTATTTTGTTATATTTTATTTCAGTTATATGGATTATGATAGCAATACCTGTATTAATGATGAATCCAATTGTTGCATCAGCAATATTTTTAATTATTATTGGTGTTGCGACAGCATATATAGTTTATACTTGTACTATGTTTAAAGTTGATAAAACAGAAGAAAAAGAGAAAAAAAGTAAAAAGAATAAATTATTTAAACGAATTGAAGATATATGTGCTTTAATTATTTTAATTATTTATCTTTTAATCAGTTTTATAACTTTTGCTTGGCATATTACTTGGATAATTTGGATTATATATGCTCTTATAATGGAAATAATTAAATTGGTTTTGACATTAAAAGGTGGTTATGATGAAGAAGAATAAAACTTTAACAATAATATTAATTGTAATATTATCAATTTTAGTAATAGGTCTAACATGGCTTATGGTCAATTTATTAGCTGGAAAAATAACTGTAAACAACTTCAGATTATTTTCATCTACTAGCAAAGAATTAGTTGTGGATGAATCATATAATTTAGATTTTAATAAAATAGATATATATTCAGAATCAGGGGATGTATATATAAAGAAATCTTCTAATAATGAAGTAAAAGTAATTGTGTATGGAGAAAAAGAAAAAACAACTGTCGATACAATTAATGATGAATTAATTATTTCAGCAAAATCAACTTTTTGTATAGGATTTTGTTTTAATACCAATTCAAAAATAGAAGTATATCTTCCTAAAAGTTATCAAAACATTATAAAAGTTGATAGTAAGTACGGTGATATAGAACTTGGTAATTTTGAAAATGCGACATTAGAAATAAATGAAGAATGTGGAAATGTTTCTGTTGTAGGTGCAAATGTTGTTAATATTAATAATGAATACGGAAATATTAAAATAGGAAAAGTTAATGTAGGAAATATAAGTGATTCAGCTGGAAATATTGAAATAGATACAATATATGATGCAAAAGTAGAAAATCAATATGGTAATATTGAAATAGAAAATGTATTAAATTATTTAGATGTAAACAATGATTGTGGAGATATAGAAATAGACAATCTAGTTTTAAATAAAGATTCAAAAATAACAGATGATTTAGGAAATATTGAAATAGGAAATACTAACGAAATATATATTGATGCAGAAACTGATTTAGGAAATGTTGATATAAAAAATAATTATCCTAAATCAAAAGTTACATTAACAATAAAAAATAACTGTGGAGATATAGAAATAGAAAACTAATTAGCAGATCATGATCAGATTTGCTTTTTTAATGGTATAATATAACTGACAGATAAATAGTAATTTGTGGAGCAGAATAATTAATCTGTTCTTTTTTTATATTGACAAAATTGTATATACTGTATATAATAAGTATATACAAAGGAAGTGAATTATGGAAATTATAATAAGTAATTCAAGTGGTGTTCCAATATATGAACAGATTAAAGAACAAATTAAAGTAAAAATTGTTTCAAATGAATTAAAGGCTGGAGAGTTATTACCATCTATTAGGTCTCTAGCTAAAGATTTAAGATGTAGTGTTATAACAACTAAAAATGCTTATGAAGAATTAGTAAAAGATGGATATGTTATAAATGTACCACAAAAAGGATTTTATGTTGCCGAAATTAACAAAGATGTTGTTAGAGAAGAATTATTAAATAAAATAGAAACATTATTAGATGAGGCAGTTAATATTGCAAAATTGAATAATATAGATAAAAAAACAATATTAGAAATGATGGAAATTTTATATGAGGAGGAAAAATAATGGATAATATTTTAGAAGTTAAAAATTTATCAAAAAAATATCTTGAATTTGAACTAAAAAATGTGAATTTTAATTTGCCAAAAGGAATGATAATGGGTTTTATTGGCGAAAATGGTGCAGGTAAAACTACAACAATAAAAGCAATACTAGATATTATTAAAGATTATAGTGGTGAAATTAAAATATTAAATTTTGATAATAAAAAGGAGACAACAAAGATACAAGAGAATGTTGGTGTGGTATTAGATGATATGTTTTTTCCAGAGATACTTACTCCGAATGATATAAATACAATTATGAAAGATACTTACAAGAATTGGGATTCTAATCTATATTTTAAATATATAAAAGATTTTTCATTGCCTTTAAAAAAACAAATAAAAACATTATCAAAGGGTATGAGAAAAAAATTAGAAATAGTCACTGCATTATCTCATCATCCAAAACTTTTAATATTAGATGAGCCAACGAGTGGACTTGATCCTATTGCAAGGAACGAAGTAATTAGCATATTTCAAGATTTTATTCAAAATGGAGAGTGCTCTATCTTTTTCTCTAGTCATATTACTACTGATTTGGAACATATTGCTGATTATATAACATTTATAAATAATGGCGAAATTGTTTTATCTAAAACTTGTGATGAATTATTAAATGAATATGGTATTGTAAAATGTACTGAAAAGGAATTTGATACATTAGACAAAAAAGATTATGTTAAATACATAAAAACAAAATGCGAATATGATGTGTTAATTGAAAACAAAAAAGCATTTAATACTAAATATAAGATAAAAACTATTGATAATATAACATTAGAAGATTTAATGTTAATTATGGTAAAGGGGGTAAAATAATGTTGGGATTTATTAAAAAAGATATTATTATGCTTAAAAGTAATTTTAAAACATTAGCCATATTAATTGTGGTTTACATTATTATGGCTTTTAAAGGGATAATGGACATATCATTTATACTTCCTTTTATAAGTGTAATGATTATGATTTCAACTTTTAGTTATGATGAGTTTAATAAATGGAATTCGTATGCTTGTACTCTACCTAATGGCAGAAAAAATGTTGTTAAATCGAAATATATTTCAACATTACTTATGATTATTATAACGACATTTATAGTAGGCCTTGCATCTTTCATAATAACATATACTCAAACACAAAAAGTTAATTATGAAGAAATATTAAGCATCATATTGGGGACTTCTTTTGCTACAATTCTACTTGAATCTTTTATGTATCCAACAATATATAAATTTGGAGTAGAAAAAGCAAGAATTGGTATTTTTGTAAGTGTATTTGGTATAGCCATAATCGGTGGTTTATTAAGTAATATCTTTAATTTTGGAAAAGTGTTAGAACTATTAAAGCTACTAGAAAATTATATAATTATTATTATTCCAATTATTATGGTTGTAATGTTATATATTTCTTATAAAATATCTGAAAGAATAAATTTAAATAAAGAATTTTAATCATTACTAAATTACAATTTAGCGATTAGATTCGTGATTTAAGGAATATTGCGCGATAACTTGAGGATGAAAATCCTCTTTTTTGTTGTATAATAGTGTTATAAAAAAGGTATTTGTTAAATCATTTTTACAAAATGTTAATACTTTTTTATTTAATTTTTTATCAATTTGTTTATAATTTTTTTGAGAGGTGAAAAGAATGAATATAGGAGAAAAAATAGTTGAATTAAGAAAAGGTAATAATTATACTCAAGAAAAATTAGCAGATAAATTAAATATAACTAGACAAACATTATCTAATTGGGAAAGTAATATAACTTCTCCAGATATAGAACAAGCAAAAAGAATAGCAGAATTATTTAATATTAGTTTAGATGAATTGACAGTGAATGAAATTCATAAAAACACTACACAAAAATATAATGGAAAAATTAGAATGGAATATGAATATAAAAGTAAAACGAAAATAAAAGGTATTCCATTAGTACATATTAATGTAGGATTTGGAGTAAAAAAAGCAAAAGGTATAATTGCCATTG
>JAFSEX010000026.1 GCA_017435465.1 Bacilli bacterium | reverse complement strand
GGATAATTCGTAGTTATCTGTTAGAAATTATTATGATTAATGTCTCCTATAAACAACATATATTAACAATTTTACTAGAGAGGATTTTATGAGAAATATATTTTATCCAAAACAAATTAACAAATCCAAAATAACTGCATTAGAAAATCAATGCTTTTTTGCAATGCCTTTTTCAGACCAATACACCAATTTATATGATACTTTAACATTATATTTACAAAATGATGGTTATAAATGTATAAGAGTCGATAATAATTTATCCGCTTCTGTACCAATTATAAATTTAATACTAAATGGAATAGCTACTTCTCAATTTGTTATCGTGGATATTTCTGAAACAAATGCAAACGTTTTTTATGAATTAGGAATTACTCATACTATAAAGGATTATGAAAATGTCTTTATTATAAAAGAAAAAGAAGCCAAAACGCCTTTTGATATCCAACACCTCCAATATATTTCTTATGATAAGAATAATTTAAAAGCATTAGCGAATGAACTGCTAGAAAGATTGAAAGCTAATCAATATAAGATAATATTTAAAAAGATTTTATTGATTAAACAATTGCTTAAATATGATGATATAGACGATTTTGTAGATTATTTTTCAAGACATTTTTCGGAAGAACAAATCTCTATATTTAGCGAACTTTTAGAAGATGTAACAACTTTTTCGTCAATTCCATCTATAACATCAGCGATATGGGAGTACGACAGAGTTTTAAGGAATGAAACATACACTATTGAAACAAGTGACTATATTACACCTCTATTCAAACTTTTTTTTGAAATACTTTCGTCGTGTTATAAAATTGATGAAATTGCTATATTTATTGGCGAATTTTTGCATAATCATGAATATGGTGCAATATATGGAAAAGCGCTTTTATCATATCAGACAGATTTGGCAATAAAATTTGCAGAAAATTCAAAATTAGTTGATATCGTAGGAAAATGGATTATTGAATATTTCCAACGGTCTAAGTCAACACATGTAGATCTAAATAGATATAAATTAGAGGCTTTTTTATTAAAAAGTGATTCTGAGCAAATTAACGAATATATCGTTAATGCACTAATTTCAGATAATAAATATATTCGAGAACATATGGCCGATATTGTTGGAGAAAAAAAATTATATATTGCAGAAGATAATCTAATTACACAATTAAAACGTGAAACAAATATATATACTACTTCAAGTATTGTGGAAGCGTTAGGTAAAATTAATAGTAAAAAATCTATCGATGCTATTAAGGAGTGGTTAGAAAATAATGCTGATTCAGCATTAAATAATGGTCATTATTTTGCGATTAAACATTTTAGAAATGCAATAGTTAAAATTGATAATAACAAAACATTGAAAGATTTTGATAATAAATATTATGACACTTTAAAAGCAAACAATGAAATATAGATTGCATTTAGGCAATCTATATTGTAATTGTAAAAGAATACGAATAGTATTCCTCTATATTTATATTTTCATAAAAAAGACAAAATATTAATGTTTTAAATTTTTTTACAGTTTCTAAATCTGAATTATTATATAGACAATCAATCATAGATTGTAAGCTTTTATTGAGATATCTATAAAAATATTCTTTGGTTTTATCGTCTATATAATTGTAAAGGCGAGAAAATGTTTTAAAAAAATCGGTAATATGCTTTTCTGTAAAGTGATGTGTTAGTGATTCAGAATGTTGATAATAATATAAACAACAGCCTGTAATTAAAGCGACCTTATTTGCATATAAAAAACTTAGAAAACTGAACATATCATCTTCATATATTGTATCAGGAAATATAATGTTATTTATGTCTAACAATGATTTTTTAAATAATTTGCATCCTAATAATGGACTTAAAAAAAATTCATTCTCAAAAGTGTGAGATAATAAACTAAGTGCCATATTGTTTGTTAAAACATTATTATATATGTATTCATATCTTGAGCTAACTTTGGCATATTCATATGCTGTTTTTATTTCCCACAATACAATATCTATTTCAGGATTAGATTCAAATTTTTCAATGGCGTTTTCAATACAATTTAAATCTATCCAATCATCACAATCCAGGAACAAAACATATTCCCCTTTCGCATATTTTAAACCGCGATTTCTTGTTTCTGCTGGACCTATGCGGGTGTCATTTTTTAAATAATTAATACATTTAAAAGTATATAAATATTCTTGTATAATTTTATAACTATAGTCATTAGAATTATCATCTATAATTATTAATTCTATATTTTTATAAGATTGATTTAACACAGATTCTATGCAACGCACAACATATTTTTCTCCATTGTATAATGGCACAATAACAGAGACTTTTTTGTCTTCCATACACTACCCCTTTCCAAATTAAATAAGATTCTTAAAAATGTATAATTATCTACTTATAATAGATAACTACGAATTATCCATCATTAAACCCTCAAATCCTTCCTTGGATGCTTCGTCGTTAAAATATCCCTCTGCTTCGCCATAGCCACGTGAGTATATATTTCTGTAATATTGATAGAGCTATGCCCTAGCATTTCCTGG
>JAFSEX010000025.1 GCA_017435465.1 Bacilli bacterium | reverse complement strand
AATCATTATTTAAAACCTTATCATAAATAATAAAGCCACCAAGTCCTAATACTGCAATACTTAAAACTACAATTAAAACAATTAAACCTGTATTTTTCTTTTCCATAATAATTATCCACTCCTTATATTTTTATTATACAACATTCCCCCCCGAATCAATATTTTTTCACCCAATATTTAAAAAAATCAAAAACTTTACAGATTTATTGTAAAATAAAAAACAATAGTTATACCAATTCATAAATTCTAGAAATAATTCTATCATCTGAACAATATTTGATTATATATTTGTTGTCTTGTTTACAAATTATTATTCCAATAGTTTTATTTTGAGTACTTTTCTTTAAATTTTCATCTATATAATTCATATAAATTTGTATTTGACCTATATGTTCTTTTTTTAATTCGGTTACTTTTAACTCAATGACAACAAAACAATTATATTCATAATTAAACAATAATAAATCTATATAATTATACTTTCCATTTATTTTAATTTTATATTCATTACCCATATAAGTAAAACCAGTACCTAATTGTATTAAAAATTCATCTAAGTTATTTAATATTAATTGTTTAAGAGTATATTCATTTATCTTATCATTTAATAAATTTGATTTAATTATTATTGGATTAGGTACTAAATCATATGCCTCAACATTTTCTGATTTAATTAATTTGTTTTTTGTTTTATTATCTAATCTATTATAGGATTTATTCTTTATTAAGTCATGTAATTGTCTTTGAGTTAAACTTTTGATTTCACATTCATTTAAATAATATTTGATTTCATTAATATCCTTAAGTGATATAACTTCACGATAATGGCTCCAACTCAATTTGGTCCACGTTGTGGACCATTTTTCATTTTTAAAGATTTCGTAAAATTGTCTTATTCTTCTTAATGTTCTTTCATTATATTTTTTACCTACTTCAACAATTAGTTTTTCAGAATATTGCTTTATTATATTTTTTCCATATTCTTTACCTGCTTCACTCAATAACTTCCCGATTTCAAAATATACTTTAACTTTATTTCTATCTTTTGAATAGTCTTTTACTCTATCATATATTTCACTTTTTATTAGTTTTTCTTTTATTTCATTGTAATAATTCATATTATATCCTTTCTATTTTATGGTTATAATATATATTACAATGCTCTTTTATATAAATACTTTTAAGTATATAAAAAAACTTCACAAAATTAATGTAAAGTTTTTTATCAAAATTTACACAAATAATTAAATCTATATATCTAATTTTTTATGTAATAATTCTTTTGTAATTATTGGATTAGCTTTACCACGTGTATTTTTCATTACTTGACCAACAAAATAATCAAATAATCTATCTTTTCCACTTCTATATTGTTCTACTTGACTACTACTATATCCAATTATTTCATCAATTATTTTTTCTAGTTCATTAACATCAGAAATTTGTGCATTTTCTTTACTGATAAAATTACTTGGTTCTTTCTTTTCATCTAATACTTTAAAGAATACTTCTTTTGCTTGTTTAGAAGAAATAGTACCATTTTTAATATTATCAACAATGAATTTTAACATTTCTGGAGTTAAATAAATATCTTTTATTTCTAATTCATATTTATTTATATATGCGATAATATTTACATTTACCCAGTTACAAGCTTCTTTTGGATCCATACCAATTTCTATACATTTTTCGAAATAATCAGAAATTTCTTTTTCTTTAACTAATATAGTTGCATCATAATCACTAAGTGAATAATTGCTCATATATTCTTGTTTTCTTTCATTACGAAGTTTTGGTATTTCTTCTCTTATTTCTTCTAACCATTCATTTGTAATTTTATATTTTGGTAAATTTGGGTCTACAAAATATTTATAATCTATCGCATCTGCTTTAGAACGCATTCTAATAGTAGTTCCACTTTCTTCATCAAATCTACGAGTTTCTTGTTCTACTTCATCATAACGTCCAGCATCTTTTAATTCACTTTGTCTTTTAATTTCATAATTAATTGCATCATATACATTACCAAATGAATTTATATTTTTAATTTCAACTCTTGTTCCAAATTCAGTAGCGTCTTCTTCCATAATTGATACGTTAACATCACATCTAATTTGTCCTTTTTTAGTATCTGCTTCAGAAACATCACAATATTTATAAGCACTTCTCATATGTTCTAGGAAAGCAACTGCTTCTTCAGCAGAATGGATACATGGTTCAGTAACTAATTCTAATAATGGAACACCCGCTCTATTATAATCAATTACTGAAGTATCATATAAATGATCCATTGATGCTGCATCTTCTTCTAAGTGAATATCATGAATATCAATTGGAATAAACTCACCATTACATTCAATTTCAATATGTCCATTAACACCTACAGGTGAATCAAATTGAGTTATTTGATACCCTTTTGGTAAATCTGGATAATAATAATTTTTTCTATCAAAATACATATATTCTGGAACTTCGCAGTTTAATACCATTGCCATTTTAATAGCATCTCTAATACTTTTTTTATTGGCAACTGGTAGCGTTCCAGGAAAAGCCATATCTACAGGTCTAATATTTGAGTTTGCTATTTCTGAATATGAGTTTTCAGCACTTGAAAATACTTTTGAATTTGATTTTAATTCACAGTGCATTTCTAAACCAATAACTGCCTTATACTTACTCATTTACTACACCTCCTATAGTTTGTCCTTTATATTCCATTGCGTTTTCTAGTGAATTCGCAATATTTAAAACATTTATATCATCATAACAATTTCCAGTTATATTTACTCCAACTGGTAAATTGTTTATAAAACCATTTGGAATTGTAATAGATGGGAAACCACCAAAGTTACCAACTTGTAAGTGTTCATCTAATGCGATAGTATTAGTATCTAATTCTTTATTTAAGTCTTCAAACTTTTTAGCTGGTCCAATACCTACAGGTAAAATAACTGCATCATATGTTTTATATAATTCTTTCCATGCATCAACAAGTAATCTTCTAACTCTTTGTGCATTGTTGAAATATCTTTCTTTATTTTCTTTTTGTAATACATATGAACCAATTATAAAACGTCTTTTAATAAGTGGTGAAAAACCTTTTGTACGATGATCTTTAATCATAGTAATATAGTTATCACCTTCACCTCTAGGTCCAAAAATTAGTCCTGTTAGATTACTCATGTTACTTGTTGCTTCAGCTGAATGAATTACTACATATGTACTATATATTGCATTTAATAATTTTCTATCTATACTAACTTCGTTTACTTCCATTCCTAATTCTTTACATAACTCTAAAGTCTTATTGAAATTTTCTAAATGTAATTTTAATTCTTCGTCTGCATTTGGATAATTTGAGATATCACATAGTTCTTTTATATAACATAATTTTTTACCTTTAGAATCAGTGGTTAAACTGTCATATAAATGAATATTACTACTATCCCAACTTGTCATATCGTTTTTATCTATACCTTTCATTTGGTCAACAACGATTGCTGAGTCTTCTACAGAACGAGCTAAAACCCCTAAGTGATCTAAGCTTGATGCGAAAGGAAATACTCCATAACGACTAATCATTCCATATGTTGGTTTATATCCAACAATACCACAATATGCAGCTGGTTTTCTAATTGAATCCCCTGTATCTGTACCTAATGCATAAGGATAAACTCCAGCAGCAACTGCACAAGCACTACCAGATGATGAACCAGCACAGATTCTTGTTGTATCCCATGGATTTAAAACATTACCAGTATGACCAGTTGTACCAGTACCACCCATACCAAATTCATCTAGTACAGTTTTATTAATTTTTACTGCACCTGCTTCATTTAATTTAGTGATTGCAGTTGCATCAAAGAATGGCACATAATCTTTTAATGTATTTGATGAACCAGTAGTTAGAATACCTTTAGTACTATAGTTATCTTTAACTCCATATGGGATTCCTGAAAGTATATTATCTGTAACACGTTCTTCTTTAGCGTCATCTAAAATAGTTACAAATGCATTACATTTTTCTTGTAATGTGTGTGATTTTTCTAAAGATTCTTTAATTAAATCTTGACTAGTAACTTCACCATTTTTTAATAATTCATGAAGTTTTGTTAAACTCTTATTCATATATTCCATTATCCCACCACCTTTGGTACTTCTACTTCTCTATTGGTATGTTCATCTGAATTTGCTAAAAGATCTTCAATATTAACTGATTCTTCTATCTCATCATCTCTTAATACAAATTCAAAATCATCTAATGTATGTGTCATAGGTTTAACATCACTAATATTAGGAATTTCGTTTATTAAATCAATTTGTTTATCAATTTCTTCAAATTCATTTAATACATTTAGATTTTCTTCCTCAGATAATCCAATAAGTAATTTATTAGCGTAATCATCAACCATTTCCTTAGTAAATTTACTCATCTTCATTCTCCTTTTTAATAATTAATCCTAATTCTTCTAATTGTTTACTTGTCAGTTCACTTGGTGAACCCATCATTAAATCTTGACCACTTGCGCTTGTTGGGAATGCTTGAACTTCTCTTAAGTTTGGTTCATCTTGAATCAACATTATTAATCTATCAATACCAGGAGCCATACCACCATGTGGAGGACAACCATACTTGAATGCAGTGAATATTGATTTAAATCTTTCTTCAACTTCTTCACGAGTATATCCTACAATTTCAAATCCTTTTGCTAGGCTATCTAAATCATGATTTCTAATTGCACCTGAAGCCATTTCATTACCATTACATACAAAATCATATTGATATGCTAAAATATCATCTGGATTTTTTTCTTGATAATCTTTCATACCATTGTGAGGCATACTGAATGGATTATGGCAGAATTCATATTTTTTAGTTGTATCATCATATTCAAACATTGGAAAATCATTAATAATACATAATTCCAATTTATTAGGATCAATTAAATCACATTTTCTACCTAATTCAGTTCTTATTAATCCTGCAAATTTTTGAACAAGTTTTTTATTTTTATTAGCAATAAAGAACATTACTGAATTTGTTTTCATATCAAATTTTTCAATTAAATTTTTTCTTTCCACGTCACTTAAGAATTTATCAATAGGTCCTTTTAGAGATCCATCTTCCATTAAAGTTACATATCCAATACCAGGCATTCCAATACTTGATGCATAATCAACTACTTCATTAAACCATGAATTTGAATTAACTCCAATTTCATCTACTACAATAACTTTTACTATAGATTTTTTAAATGGTCCAAATGTTGTATCTTTTAATACTTCTGATGCATCTTTTATAATTAATGGGTTTCTTAAATCTGGTTTATCAGTTCCATAACTATCCATCGCATCTCTATAAGCAATTCTTCTAAATGGTCTTGGAGATACTTGCTTATTTGAGAATTTTGTAAATGTATCATAGAAAATTTCTTCACCAATTTCTAATACTTCATCTTCTTCTACAAAACTCATTTCTAAATCTAATTGATAGAATTCTAAAGTTCTGTCTGCTCTAGCATCTTCATCTCTAAAGCATGGTGCGATTTGGAAGTATTTTTCAAATCCTCCTACCATTAATAATTCTTTATAGATTTGTGGTGCTTGTGGTAATGCATAGAATTTTCCATTAAACAATCTTGATGGAACAACAAAATCACGAGCTCCTTCTGGTGATGATGCTGTTAGAATTGGTGTTTGAACTTCTGTAAATCCTAAATTATGCATTTTGTTTCTTAAGAAATGTAATATTTCAGAACGTAATAATATATTATCTTTTACTTTTTTATTACGCATATCTAAATAACGATATTTTAATCTTACATCTTCTTTAATATTTTTAGATGTAATTATTTCAAAAGGTAATTCATTTTTTGATTTACCTAATACTTCTAAAACATCCACTAACAATTCAATTTCACCAGTATGAATTTTATTATTAAATGTTTCTTCATCTCTTTTTCTAATTGTTCCTGATACTTTAATAACACTTTCTCTTGTTAAATTTTTAAAAATGCTGTCATCATTACTTACAACTTGAATAACATCTGTATTATCTCTTAAATCTAAGAATAATACTCCTCCATGGTCTCTTATGTTTTCAATCCAACCTGATAAAACAACTTTTTCATCCACTTTTGTAGCATCCAACTCCATACATTGATGTGTGTGATAAATATTTTTTTTCATTAAAATCTTCCTTTCTTTATATAAAAATACCCGTATCATCCTAACTATAAGGACGAATACGGGTATCCGCGGTGCCACCTTAATTTATTACTAAAGTTTTAAAACTTAATTATTTAGTAATCACTTTTGCTCCAATAAGCATAGCAGTATGATAACGGTTTGCTTCCGAACTAGCCTACTAAGAAATCTTTTCGGTAGTTTGCTCAAAGGTGTTCTTTCACAGTGTACTTATAATCAGTTTCCACTATACCTGACTCACTAGTATAAATAACAAAAGTTACTTTTCCTTTTCAACGCAAAAATACTATAACATAATCTTTATTCTTTGTCAATTTAATATAATTATACTTTTTAAAATTTATAATATTTCTTTTCTATGATTTTAGCAGCATTTCTACAATCTTTTATGGTAGTTATTTCTTTATTAGTTAATCTCTCTAAAATTTCTTTAATAGTGTATAATACTTTCTTAAGACTACCTAGATCTTGTATATGTTTTCTATTTATCTCACAAAGTTGCATTCTTAAGGTCATTGACTCTAATAACACATCTAACAAATTACTTGTTATTTCCACGATATTCCAAACATAAAGTTCATCAGGACTCATTTCTTTTTCAATCTTGTATCCATCAAAATCAATAAAACGCAATTGATTTGTATTATTGTTAAATAATATATGCCATGTATTCATGTCCCACATTTTAATTTTATCTTTTGACATTTTTTCTATTTGTTTATCAAATTTATCATCAAAAAAATCAAAAATGTTTGATAATTGTGTATTGTTTTTTATATAGTGTATTTCTTTTCCATTAAATAAATTCATAGTATATCCAAACAATTTATCTTCAATCATTATACGTAAATTAGGTACTGAAAATATATTTGGATCATAATCTTTAAATATATCTATTAATTCTCTTTTTTTATCATTTGCAATAATATGAAAAACTTTCATAATTTGATCATTTTTGTATTTATATATGTTTGAAGTCCCACCTAATTTGCTAATATCCATTTCTTTATAATTTGATATAATTTCTTCTTTACTAGAAAAAATTAATTTATCATTAGTTAATACCATATTATAACCCCCAAATTGATTGGTATTATAACATATTTTTATTTGAATGTCTAATAATGTCATTTGTTATTAAGTAATACTTTTGTATTTGTTTTTAATTTCTTTTACTGATTTTTTTGTATAACCATTTTGTACAATCAATTAACAAGCAATCATTATTTTATCTAAAACTGTTTACAGTTCTCTAACAAACCAATGTTTAAAAAAATATAGAATTATCTAGGTTGCATCTGCATATTACCATTTGGTTTTTCTGGTGGCATTTCCATATTTCCATTTGGTCTTCTAATTTGTTCATTTTCATTTGGGGGAAAATTATTAATATTTCTATCTTCAAATGGTTTGTTAAAGAATAGAAAAATTAAAGCCATAATAATTGCACCAATAAGTACTCCAATTATAAATGTTAAAATTCTATTTTTCATGATATCCCTCCAATTAATCTATAGCCCTACTATATTCAGTTTTATCATCATTTATATATAAATAATATGTTCCAGTTGCTAAATCTGTATTACTTAGTATTAATGTTTTAAAATCCTCATCTGCTGAAAATGAAATTATATCGTTTCCTTTTGTATCTTTTAAAATAATTTTTGAATTTTTATTTATTTTTGAATTCAAAGTAAAACTTACATATTTTTGTTTTGAAGATTTATCAGGATTTTGAAGCATATCAGAACCTAGTGCGATTACTTCACCACCATTAATTTCAAAACTGCCATCTGTATCAATTCCAGCATCTCCACCAATTGAAGAACCCATTGTATATACTTTCCCACCATTAATAATTAAATTTTTATTTGAATCTATGCCATCTCCACTAGCTTTAATATAAATATTACCATCATTAATTGTAATAGTACCACCATTATCTCCACCAGCATTTAATCCATCATCAGCGGACTCAATATATATTTCTCCACCATTTATAGTAATATCATTATCAGTTGTCGCAATTCCTTCTCCTTCTTCTTGATTACCATAAATATATAGTTTTCCATTACCTTCAATTGTAAGTTTTCCACTTGAATATATACACCCATCATATTCACTTGAACCTTTATCTTTTAGAGTACTCGTAGTTCCTTTAGGTATGTTTATAACTAATTCTCCAGTATTTATATTTGCAATTGATGCAGTAATTTCACTATTTATAGTTACATTATTTAAATTCAAAATAACTTTTTCTTTTGAATTAATAATTAATGAATAATTAAAACTTCCTGAGATATTATATTCTCCACCTTTAGTTATATTAATATTACTTTTATAATTATTTAAATTAATATTTTCTTCGTTTATTGTATCACCATTATCTACATCATCTTTTGTTGTTTCTTTAATTGTTTCTTCTTCCATAGGTATAAACATATTGTTTTTATTATTGTTATCTTTAAAAATAACAAATAATAATATACTTAAAATTATACTTAATATTACTATAATTATCAATTGTACTTTTGTTTCTTTTTTCATACAATTCCTCTTTCTATAAATAATTAATTATTTAACTTTTTTCAAATCATATATTTCATCCACTATTTCACAAACATTAGGAGAATGGGTTACTATAATTACACACTTTCCTTCTTCATGGGCTAGTTTCTTGAATATATCTAATATTTCACTTTCTGTTTGTTTATCCAAGTTTCCAGTTGGTTCATCAGCTACTATCATTTTAGGATTATATGATAAACTTCTAGCAATAGCAACTCTTTGTTGTTCTCCACCCGATAATCTTAAAACCTTACGATCTGCGTAACTGGATTTTAATCCAACACTTTCCATAAGTTCTATTGCTTTTTGTTTTTTATTTTCAATTTTTAGTCCACTTGCATCCATAGAAAGAATTATATTTTCGCTTGCTGTCATATATGGTAGTAAATTATAACTTTGGAATACTATTCCAATTTGACTATTTCTATATGTATCTAAATTAATATCTTTTAAATCCTTACCATCAAATATTATAGTTCCTTTGCTACATCTTTCTAATCCACTAATCAAAGATAATAAAGTTGTTTTACCACTACCACTTCTTCCTCTAATAGCATATATTTTTCCTTTTTCAAAATCGTAATTAATATTTTTAATTGCATATTCATCACTTGTTGCATCACTATATTGATAACTAGCATTTTGAATACTTAATATTATATTATCTTTTATTTCAGTTATTTTTGATAATTTGTTTTCTTTTGTTTTTTTTGCCATATTATGACCTCTCTTTCAATATTGTAAGTGGTGAGAATCTTTGAATGCTTATCATTGATGCTAAACTACTAACAAAAACTAATGAAAGTCCAATAACAAGTAATTCTAATATAACTGTTACATTTACAACTGCATCAACTCTATCATATGCTTGTATATTAGGGGTTCCTGACATTTTATTGAAATCCGGCATATTGCCACCACGATTTTCGCTATTACCATCTGGTCTTTCTTTCATACCTCCAAAATTATTTTGCATTTCATTTCTAGAAGTTATTGAATTTTCTATTTCGCTTGATAATAGAGAATTACTTACAGATTTTGACATTGTTGCACCAAAACAACAACCAATTATTAAAGCGATTAATGCAACTACTAATAATTCTGATGCAAATTGCGTAGTTAATTTTAATTTACTAATTCCAATTGTTCTAAATACCCCAATTTCATATTTTCTTTCTCTAATATTTATCATATTAAGAATAAATAATACAACTCCACCAATTAGTAATGTAATAATTAAGAAAGTTGTCGCAAACGATTTAACATTTTTAACTGATGTAACTCCAGCTTCAGCAATTTCTTGATTAGTTTGAACTACATAAGTTTCATCTAAACCTTTTTCATAAAAGTCACTTTGAATTGATTCTGCATTTTCGTAATCATCAATTATAAATGTAGAATTAATAGAACCTTTTATACTATCATTAGAATTATCAATACTAACTAAAGCATTTGCATTTGTTATTATTGTATTTGCAGAATTAGAAAACATACTCATCATAACATCTTCTTCTTCATTATCTTCAAATATTCCAATTATTTCAAATTCATAAGTATTCCCACTTTCATCTTCTAATGTAATCTTATCATTTAAATTTAACTCATTATAATCTGCTAATTCTTTATTTATAAATACATAATTACCATCAAATGCAATATCCCAAGCATTATCTGTTATTTCGTTCATTGTATATGTACCATTTATAAATTCACTCATAGATTCAATAGAACTATACCCATTTAAAGTAAAATCTAATGAATTTTTATTTTGTCCTTTTCCATTAGGTCTTCCACCAAAGCTTCCTGGTTGTGATTCTGTTTCTATTTCAGCTTTCTCAATGCTATTTCCATTTAAAGAAAAACTATAAGTATAATAATAACTTTCAATATGATCATTTTCAGCAAATGTTGTTACATCATCAACTGAATATGATGCAATGTTTTCAAACTTTTCTTTAGCTTGTTCTCTTCCTTCTTCACCTTTAGTATCAAAATCTTTCATCATTTGTTTTCTATCAAATGATAATGTTAATTCTTTTTGATAAGAATTACTATAAGAATCAATTAAATCTGATGCTGTATTATTAATTGCAAGTGTTATAGTACAAGCACAAGCAATTACCAAAATAATTGCACCAATTAAAATATTTCTTCCTTTATTTCTAGTTATAGAAATCCATGCATTTTTAAATATAAACATTTTATTTCCTCCTTTATTTTCATAACTACATATTAATTCTATAATTCAAAGATTAAAAAAACATTAAAATCAAATGACTTTAATGCTATTTTTGTTTAAAAATTATTCTAAAAGTAGTGAAATTATCTTTAGAAAACGCTTTAATTTGACCATCGTGATTATTAACTATATTTTTTGCAATAGCTAACCCCAGTCCATATCTATTTGTTTTTCTATTTCTTGATTTGTCTGTACGATAAAATCTTTCAAAAATTTTATCACATTCACCACTCGGAATATCTTCTCCATTATTAATAATATCTAATATTATATTATTTTTTTCTTTATATAAGTTAACTTTTATTACACTATTTGTATAACTATGTTTTATTGCATTATCAATTAAAATACTTACAACTTCATCTATTTCAGATTTACTACATTTAAATATTATATCTTTTTCAATTTGTGTATTGATACTAACATTATTTTCAAATGCTAAACTTTCAAAAACTAATACTCTTTTTTCAACTATTTTAGATAAGTTGTTTAAAGTATATGATTCTTTTTTAGTTTCGCTTTCAGATTTAGATAAATCTAATAGTTTAGTAATTAAATTATTCATTCTATCTGATTCTAATTTTATATTATTAACATATTTTTCATTTTTTTTATTTATTTCTATACAATCTATACTAGCCATCATAACTGCAAGTGGAGTTTTTAATTCATGCGAAGCATCCGCAATAAAATCTTTTTGTTTATTAAATGTTTCTTCTACAGGATTAGTAATCCACTTTGTAATTTTCTTTGATACATAGTAAACTACTAATTCAGATAGTACTAATATGAAAATAGATATAAAAAGTAAGGATAATAATCTATGTTGAATATTAGAAGTATCAACAATAACTAAGTATTCTCTTGATTTAAAATTATATGATATATCACTAAAATATAATGAATTTATTTCTATATTACTACTATAATTCTTTGAAATAATTTTATTTGCTTTATTAACAATCTTATTATTTAATTCATTTTCATTATGACTTATTTGATGTGTTATATTATTATTTATATCTAATAAAAAAGTATAAAAATCATAATCCATAATTATTTTATCATTCAAATCATCAAATTTTTGATTAATAGGTTTTCTATTTGGAGGTCCATCAACCATCATATTCATTCTTGTTAGATTTCTTTTTATTCCATTATATTCTTTACTATAACTTTGTATATTAAAAATTATGATTGATATTATTATAAATAAAGATATAATTGAGAATATTGTATAAAAAGTTTTAAGTTTTAAGTTTTTCATTTATACCTCCAATTTATAACCCATACCTCTAATAGCTTTAATAGTAACATCTGAATCTATTATTTTTAATTTTTTTCTAACAAATGATAAATATGCTTCCAAATTATTTGATTCAAAATAATTATCAATTCCCCAAATCTTATCATAGAATTGTTCCTTAGATATTATTTGATTTGAATTATTCATTAAATATTCTAGTATCATTAACTCTTTATAAGAAATATTTATTGTTTCTTTATTTTTAGTACAAAGAATAGTGGATGTTCTTATATTTAATTCTATGTCTCCGTATTTTAAAACATCTTTACTTATATTTTTTTTATTATTTCTTAATTGGACATTTACTCTAGCAATTAGCTCTTCAATATGAAATGGCTTAGTCATATAATCATTTGCACCATTTTCAAATCCAATTAGTTTATCATCAAGTGATGATTTTGCGGTAAGCATTATTACTTTTGTATTTATATTACTATTTTTAATTTCTTTTAATATTTCTATGCCATTTATTTTAGGTAACATTATATCTAATATGATAAGATCATAGACACCACTTAATGCATTATCTAATCCACTTTCTCCATCTAAAGATATATCTACATTATATTTTTCTTGTTTTAATTTAGTAGAAATAATATCTGCTAAACTAAATTCGTCTTCAATAACTAATATTTTCATAGTTACACCACCTAAATTATTATATAATTTCAAAGTTAAAGAAACATTAAAAATATTTTTAATTTGAATATATTATACGGTTTCATTTATATTATTGTTTCTTATAATTAATGTTAGTTGATTTTGCTTGTTTAATTAAATCCCTAGTCTGTATCTTATATTGTTTTCCATTTTTTATGGTGTAGGTTCCACATTGTCTAAATTCAAAATCTACATTTTTTCTTATACATTGTTCTCTTATATTTAAAGCCCAATTATAATTAAATGGTCTAGCATTAAAATCAGATTCTCCGCCCACTACAACAAGTTCTATATCATTAAGATATTTTTCAATATCTATTTTTTCTAATAATGGTTGTGCTGTAATACATTTATGCTTTATTGGTAAATCTTTAAATATTGATAATTTATAATCTGCATTTTTTTGATTTTCGATAGTGCAACATATAACTACATTATCATAACCATCATTCCAATCATCTGGAATACATTTCATAAATCTATCTATTCTCTTTGTTAAAAATAAGAAAGTACAATCTTGTCTTTCTTTAATCATCTTCCAACATTCTTTTCTCCACTCATCTGCTTCTTCAATTAAAAAGTCTGTGGAAAAGCAAGTATAAACTAAACCTGATTTCATTTTATAATTTCCATTTTTTAATTTTTCTATTGGCTTTTCAAAATCTTTTGTCTTTATTATTTCATTGGTGTTAACATTTCTTTTGAAATCTCCTTTATGAATATAGCAATGTAAACAACCATCACTACACTTTTTACAACCTCGCCATGGATTCCACATTGCCATATCATCATCTCACTTTCAAATTACTATTTATTTACCACACTGTATCTTCTGGATAATCATCATAGTGTAAATCATTTAATGTACAATTCTTTTCTTCACACAATTTTTCCATATCTATCTTCATTTTCAAATAATCTTCATAATTTTTAGTTAATTCTATCTTTAACACAAAAATACACCTCAACTTTTAATCTTATTTTATCATAAAATCATATATTTTTATCACATTCCAAACAAAAAAGATATAAAATTAAAATTTTATATCTCCTCTAATTACATCACCTAAATATCTTATATATAATTCAAATATATTTGCTTTTTTAATATCTTCGTTAACACTAACATCAATTTCTCTTATTACATTATTATCTTCCATAATTTTTAAAATACCTACTTTTTCACCCTTTTTAATTGGAACAACAATGTTATTAAGTTCTAATTCATAAGAACTATTTTTCTTTTTTTCACCTTTTTTATGTAATAAAGTAACATCTTGAGTTGGAACTATTTCAATATTTTCTTTAGTTGATTTTGATATTCTAGTTTTACCAATTACACTATCTTTAGTAAGAAGTGTTTCAAGTTCATATTGGTCAAATCCATAATCTAAAAGTTTCATAGTTTCACTATTTCTAGTAGAACTATCTATTTCTCCCATTACTACTGTGATAAGTCTCATTCCATTTTTTTTAGCAGTAGCAGTCAAACAATATCCTGCTTCACTAGTATAACCTGTTTTAAGACCATCTGCCCCTTGATAAAACCTTACTAATTTATTTGTATTGACTAGCCAAACTTGTTCTTTAGTATCTTTTCTTAAATAATCTTCATAAATTGATGAAAATTCTAAAATCTTTTCATGTGATACTAATTCTTTAGCAATCATAGCCATATCATAAGCACTTGAATAATGATTAGCTTCATCTAATCCATGAACATTTTTAAAATTAGTATTTTTTAAATTTAATTCTTTAACCTTTTCATTCATCATACTAACAAAAGCTTCTTCAGTTCCAGCAACTCTTTCTGCTAAAGCAACAGTTGCATCATTTGCTGAGGCAATCGTAATACCTTTTAATAAATCACTTACACTCATTTGTTCTCCAGTTTTCAAAAATATTTGACTACCACCCATTCCTGATGCATTTTCACTTACATTTACCATTTCATCTAGCCTCATACCACCATCTTCTATATATTCCATAAATAAAAGTAAACTCATCATTTTTGTCATAGATGCTGGTGCATATTTTTCATCAACATTATTTTCAAACAGAATTTCACCTGTAGTAGTTTCTAACATAATTGCAGATTTAGCATTAGGTGCAAGTTCCAGTGGTGCGGCATCAACATGTATTGGTATCATTAAAAAACATATTAATATTAAAATTATCTTTTTCATACATAAATCCCCCTATTAAAATTTATGTATACTTTTAAAAAAAAGAACACATGATGTGTTCTTAATTATCTTTCTTTAATGTAATTCTTTTAGTTACAGGATCTAAAAATATAAAGTCTTCTGTTTGACAAAATGTTGCAAATAAATAGAACGCTACTATAACTATTATTCCAGCCATAGAAATAAATATGATTGGATCAGGTAGTAATGGAATATTTAATATCATTATTGATACTAATAAGCCAATTATTGCACTACCAATAGTTGTTAAAACATTTATAACAACCATATCCCATTTTGAAAAATTAAACATTACTATAAATATTAAAGGATTAACAATTGACATTGTTACGATTGATAGCAATTTTGCAAACATAAAGTTTGGACTAACTTCAATCATCAATGTTTCTACCAGCATTATTAATAATGTTGGAGCAAGCAATACTTTTATTCTTTCCCAAATACTATCATTTTTTGGAATAAATAACTTATAAAATTTATTAGAATCCTGATATTCTAAATATATATATATTACTGTGGAAATAATACTAATTAGTACGAAAGTTACGATTTCCCAAATAAATATATTATAATTCATTTTTATCAACTCCGTATTTAACATTATATCATGAATTTTTAAATTGTCAAAGCATATGATTAAATGATTAAGGAGATGAGTGTAAAGTGAATAACAATTATTATCAAAATCCTATGTTTCCACAGGAAAATATAGGTGAATCATTAGAACCCTACAATACACCAAATCAACAAACTGCCCCACCTATTTCAAACAATATTTATACAGATATTCAAGGTCCATATAATGAGAATATTTTAAGAGCTAATATTGGTAAAATTGCAAGTTTTTATATGTCTTTTTCAGATTCTGTTGAATGGCGAGACAAAGTTTTTAAAGGTGTAATAGAAGACGCTGGTAGAGATCATGTAATTATTAGTGATCCTAAAACTGGTAAGTGGACGTTATTAGTTTTATTATATTTAAATTATATAGAATTTGAAGAACCAATTAATTATCCAACTATAAAACGTTAAAACAGGTAAAATTACCTGTTTTATTTATTATTTCTTTTTAATTATTTCTTTAACTTGTTTAGCTATAACCTCTTTTTCCATGGGAATACTAGGTTCAGTTTTGTTATAAGTTTTAACTAACATTGATATAAATTCTTTTTTTAATTCTTCATATAACGCTTTAAACAATATTTTATCTTTATTTTTTTCATTTTCATCTATATTTGGTATTGTTAACATTAATTCATCAATTCTATTTTCTCTCATAGCACGAATTAATGGTTGACTACTCAACTTATGCATATATGCAACAACTGCTAATTCAAATATTTTATCACTATCTTTTTCTACTAATTTATTAAATTGTTCCCATTCATCCATAGTAATAATTACTTTTCCATAGTAATACCACCAATGTTGTAATAATTCATTTTTATCTTCTTTTGAGTATTCATTCCATGATTTGTTTTCCATTTATTTCACTCCTTTGAGTAGTTAGTATTATAAATTAAAACGTCATAATTGTCAAATTTACAAAAAAAGAATAAGTCATAAAACTTATTCTTTATATCTTATAATTTTTTAATTATAATTTTAACTTTTTTAGTTTTTGGAGTATAACTTACTCTTTCATCAGTTCCAGTTACTACTACATCAACTTCATGTTCGCCTTCGCCATATCCAGAAAGATCTATAGTTGCAGCAATACTTGATGCATCAATTCCTTCAATAACTGATGATACACCTTTAACTATTACTGGTATCATTATATCATTTTGACTAGCTGCGTTTACTACAAGTCCACTTGCTAGATTTATAGAATTAATTCTTACATCAGTAATTTCTCTTGTTGCTTCTTCTTCTAGTGTTACTTTAATATTTATTGTATTTGATGAAAGCGCTCTCACACCAGTTGGTTTTTTGATTGTTTCAGAATACTCTTTACTATCTTTAAGTCCTTCAACATCTATTTCTATTGGTATATAATTAAGACTTTCTAATACTGTTTCATCACCATATACAGTTATTTTTGTAACATCAGATGTCATTGTACTAATAGCTTTACCAAATACTACATTACCTTTTGGAATAATTTTAACTGGTAATTCCTTGCTTGGAGAAGTTATTTTTATTGTTGCATCTATCTTAGATGGAACAATTTCTACATCAATAATATTACCAGATTCATCATATGCAAGAAGTGGTATATCTTTCATTGCAATATCCCCAACACTTGGATTTGGTATATTATTAACATCTAATAATGCTTTTACAGTTGCTACTTTAGATAATACGTGCTCTGCACCTTTAATATATACTTCATCAGTATCAGATTTTATTTCTTTAATAAATAGTTTTTCATCTAATCTATCATCATTTAATAAATCTATAGTAACTGTTTTTGTATTAGACTTTTTAGGATAAATTATAACTGTTGCCACCGATGGATCCAGTTTATAATCTATTGAAGACAATGATTGTCTATAATTTAAATTAACTTTATGTGTCCCTGGTTTTAATCCAGATAAATCTATTGTTACATCATGGGTAGATAATTGACGTGCTAAATAAAGGTCTGAACTTCTACCAATTAAAGTTATATCTACACTTTCTGGTAATCCTTCTACTACATATGCTTCTTGATTATATATATAGTTTACGGATTGATCATATATAACTTCTGCACTTGTTTCTGAAAGTTGTACACTTTTGCTATCTACAACAAAGAATGTTGCAAGTGCCATTATAAGTGAAATAAATATAAGTGAATTAGTTTTAGTTATCCATTTTTCAAAATATTTACCATTTTTATCGAAGAAATTTGTTATTGATAAGAAGAATTTAGTTATTGGAATTACTATAAATTTGTCAACAAACTTTGCTATTGAAACAAAGAAATTTTTAATTGGTTTAAATTTTTTCTTATTCAATTTCATCTAATGTTTCCTCTTCTTCCTCTTCATCATCAATAACTATTTCTCTTTTTGGTCTTAATTCTTCTAATAACATCATTCTTGCATCATCTAATGATAAATTGTAATGTAGTTCACTATCCATTGCGATACTAATTCTACCTGTTTCTTCAGAAACTATAAAGGCAATACAGTCTGTTTCTTCACTTATACCAAGCGCAGCTCTATGGCGTGTTCCAAGTCTTTTACTAATTGATTGATCATCACTTACTGGAAATACTGCTCCTGCACTTGTAATTCTATCACCTTGAATAATTGTTCCACCATCATGTAATGGATTATTAGGGAAAAATATTGAAATTAATAATTCACTAGAAAGGTCTGCATATAGTTTTGTAGATTTATCAATATATTCATTTAATGTAATATCTCTTTCTAAAACTATTAATGCTCCAATTTTAGCTCTTTTCATATATTCAGCTGCTTGGATAATTTCATATACTAATTTTTCTCTTTCATCAACAGTAAGAACTTTATGTCTACCAAGTAATTGTTTTCTACCTAGATGTTCTAGGATAGTTCTAATTTCTGGTTGGAATATTATTATTAATGCTAGTGGTCCCCACATTATTACATATTCTAATAAAAGCCCTACTGTAACTAAATCAAATAATTCACTTAGTATTTTAATTAGTATAATAAAAGCAATTCCTTTAAAAAGTAATACCATTTTTACATTTGTTCTTATTCTTTTTAATATATAATAGATCATTAACCATACTATGGAGACGTCTACTATTTTTTTAATCAGTATTAATACTGAATCTAAAGTCATATTTAACTCCTCCTTTTTACTGTACTAAAATTATATCAAAAATTGTTGAATTATAAAACCTATTTTTTTATATTTGTATTTTTTTAAATAATCCTTTACACAAAAAGAACTCTAAATAGAGTCCTTTTTCTCATCATCATTTTGTGATGTAATATCTTTATTTTCAACGGTTAACTCTGGTTCCCAACTATTAACTACTTTTGCATTTTCTGGAATTTCTTCATTAACACTTTCTTCTTGTTTTTCATCATTATTTTGTTCTATGTCAATATTTGATGTTTCAGTATTATCTTCTTCATTTGAAACTACTGATGTTTCAGAAATGTCATTTTCTGCCATTAATTCTTCTAATGATTTTTGTTTTGGTTCTTCTGTTTGTTCTATTTTAGTAGCTGTTACTGGTTCTTCAAATTGTGGTTCGGTAACTTCATTTGAAACATTCTCTTCTAATTGTGTAGGAATTTCTACATCATTAACGCTTTCTTCTTTATTTGTAATATCTTCACCATTATTAACTATTTCCTTTACTTCTTTATTATTAACAATTGGCGATGGTTTTACTTTCTTTTCTTTTTTAGATTCAACATCCTTGTTTTTACTTTTATCCGCCATATAACCAATTAATGTAAAAATAAAAAATAAGCAAATTATTGTAATCCAAATATAATTATTTACAACAAATTCATTTAATTGTTCCATTTAAAACTCTCCTTTTATTCTATATATTTATATTAACATTTTATGCTTTATTTTACAACATATTATTAAAATTTTCTTTTCTTTCGTAATTGTATCACATTAGATTTCTAAACATATAATAAAATTGTAAAAGGAGGATTTTTATTTATATGAGAAAAATTTTAGCATGGGTATTAATAGGTTTTGCGATAATCGCACTTGTTGCTACCCTAATTATAGAAAACAAAAATAATGATAATGATTTAACTAAAATTAAGGTGGCTGAAGTTACACATAGTATTTTCTATGCACCACAATATATCGCAATTAAAAATGGATATTTTGAGGATAATGGATTAGATGTGGAACTGATTTTGACACCTGGTGCAGATAAAGTTACTGCAGCAGTATTATCTGGTGATGTTCAAATTGGATTTAGTGGTAGTGAAGCTACAATTTATGTATATAATGGTGGTGAAGAAGATTATTTAAAAACTTTTGCTGGTTTAACTAATAAGGATGGGTCATTTTTAGTTGCAAGAAAAAAAGATGATAATTTTAAAATTGAAGATTTAAAAGGTAAACATGTAATTGCTGGAAGAGTTGGCGGAATGCCTGTTATGAACTTTGAATGGGCACTTCGTAATAATAATATTGATCCAACTAAAGATTTAAATGTTGATACATCAATTGAATTTGCTTCTATGCAAGGTGCATTTATTGGTGGAACTGGAGATTATGTAAGTGTATTTGAACTTAGTGTAAGACAATGAAGTCACCAAGTGAAAAATTATATGTCTTTTAAAGACAGAAATAACAATTCACTTGGTAGTTGACCTTATATCTTTTAGTTCCTTGTGTATCATATCCTCTTTTAAATTCATAACTACTTCTTAAAATTGGTTGTAATTTTTTTGTTTCATCATTCTCCTTGTAAGATAAAAATATATTTAATTCCATATTATTTTTATCATTACATATTTTAGATACTACAATACGCTCTAGTAAAGAACTAATTATTTTATCTATTGTAGATTTAGAATTAACTTTTTGTTTTAAAATTTCAGCAAGTTCCTTAGTTTTATTAGTTGTTCCTTTCAACTCTTTTTTTTGATTCTTTAACTTATTAAGTTCACTATCAAGAATTTTAATTTTTTCATTAAAAGAATTATTCCTTTCATAGAACTCTGTATTTGATAAACTACCTTGTAAGCTAAGTTCTAATAACTTATCTTTTTTAGCATAAAGATTATTTATTTCTTTTTCTCTTATATTTATTTCTTCATCTATACCAGTATCTATTTCTAGATTTTTATAATAGTTCATAAGAGTATCAATAACTTCATTTGAATCTATTTGTAGTTTAGAAATTAAGTCTTTAAAAATTGCATCAAGTTCAGATTCTCTAATATTAGGCGAATCACAAGTTGATTTACCATTCTTCAAATATTCGGAACAAACCCAAGTAATATCTTTTTTATTTTTTCTAAATTCTCTTCTATGAAAAACGGTATTGTGCTGCCCACAGTATATTTTAGCACTATATAAATATCTATTT
>JAFSEX010000024.1 GCA_017435465.1 Bacilli bacterium | reverse complement strand
GCAACACATATTCCACCAGATTATTTAAAACTTCCTGAATTGATGGAAAAATTAATACTAACTTATAATACATGGAGTGAATATCATCCAATAGTTCAAGCAGCATTATTACATGGAGAATTAGTTAAAATACATCCATTTGTAGATGGTAATGGTAGAACATCAAGATTACTTATGAATTTGGATTTAATGAATAGTGGATATAATCCTGTAATTATAAAAAAAGAATCAAGATTAAAATACTATGAAGCATTAGATAAAGCACATACAACTGGTAATTATACAGATTTTGTTAAATTAATTACTAAATTAGAAGTTGAGATGTTGAAAAAATATTTAGAATTGTTGTAAATATATAATTAATATTAGGAGATGATATTATGTTTAAGAATAAACTTTCATTAGTGCCTGATTTACCAGGATGTTATTTAATGCATGATAAAAATGATACAATAATATATGTTGGTAAAGCAAAAAAATTAAAACGAAGATTAAGTAGTTATTTTAATCGCGAACATACAGGAAAAACAAAAAAATTAGTTAGTGAAATTGTTGATTTTGAATATATAGTTACTAACTCTGAAATGGAGGCATTAGTTTTAGAACTTAATTTAATAAAAAAACATGATCCTAAATATAATATCTTACTTAGAGATGATAAAAGTTATCCATATATTGAACTTACTAAAGAAAAATATCCTAAATTACAAGTTATTAGAAATATTAATTTAGGTAAAAATAAATCTAAAAGAATATATGGACCATATCCTAATGTTAATGCAGCACGTACAACTGTTAATTTATTAAATCGTATTTATCCACTTAGAAAATGCTCTAATATGGGAAAAGAATTGTGTTTGTATTATCATATTCATGAATGTTTAGGATATTGTAATAAAGAAATAGATTTAGAAGAAGTTAATAAAATTACAAATGAAATTATTGATTTTTTAAATGGTAATTATGATAATATTAGAAAAAAAATTGAAAATGATATGTTAGAAGCTTCTGAAAAATTAAATTTTGAAAAAGCTAAAGAATTAAAAGAACTACTTGATTATATAGATATAGTTTTAACAAAACAAAAAGTTGAATTGCACGATAATATTAATAGAGATATTTTTGGATATTATGTTGATAAAGGTTATATATCTATACAAGTATTTTTCTTGCGTGGTGGAAAACTAGTTCAAAGAGAATCTAATATTTATCCATTAGTTGATGATATTGATGAAGAATTAATAGAATATATTTCAAGATTTTATGAAAAGAATAATCTTAAACCAAAAGAAATATTTATTCCTAAATTAATTGAAGATTCTAGTGAATTATTAAAAGAACTTTTAGAAATAAATGTTGTAGTTCCTAAAAAAGGTGAGAAGAAAAAATTATTAGATATGGCAATAGATAATGCAAAAATATCTTTGGAAAATAAATTTGAGTTAATTATAAAAGATGAAAATCGTACAAGTATCGCTAATGAAGAATTAGGGAAATTGTTAAATATTAATCCATTAAATAGAATTGAAATATTTGATAACTCCAATATATTTGGAAGTTTTAATGTAAGTGGTATGGTAGTATTCAAAGATGGAAAACCAGATAAGGATTCTTATCGTAAATTTAATATTACTAATCAAAAAAATGATGATTTTCATACTATGCAAGAAGTTATTTATAGAAGATATTTTAGACTATTAAAAGAAAAGAAAAGTATGCCAGATATGATTATTGTTGATGGTGGTAAATCACAGATAACTGCTGCTAATGAAATGTTAAATATTTTAAATTTATATATACCGGTTTATGGTCTAGTTAAAAACAATAAACATAGAACTAATGATTTAATGGATAGTAATTATAATATTGTTAATATAGATAGAAATAGTAATGTTTTCCATTTATTAACAAGGATGCAAGATGAAGTACATAATTATACAATTAATTATCATAGGAAAATACGTAGTAAAGGATCACTTGAAAGTATTTTAGATAACATTGATGGTATAGGTGAAGTAAGAAAAAAAATGCTTATGAAAAAATATGGTTCTTTAAAGAAAATTAAAGAATTATCAATTGAAGAATTAAGTGAAATATTACCTAATGATGTTTCAACTAATTTATATAATTTTATGAAGGAAATGAAATAATTAGTATCTTTCTTTGTTTAGTAACATATATTTATAATGTACAAATGAAGAAAGGAATGATAAATAATAATGGGAACATTAAAAGTTTCATCAAAATCAAATCCAAACTCAGTTGCGGGAGCACTAGCTAACGTATTTCGTGATAGAGGAGAAGTAGAAATTCAAGCAATAGGCGCAGGAGCTTTAAATCAAGCAATTAAAGCCATTGCGATTGCACGTGGTTTTGTCGCACCCTCAGGTAAAAATTTAGTTTGTATTCCAGCTTTTACAGATATTGTAATAGATGGTGAAGAAAGAACTGCAATAAAACTTATTGTAGAAGCTAAATAAAAAAATTAAAAAACTACAAATTTTATAAATTTGATATCAAACAATTATAGAAAAGAAAAAATTCTATAATTGTTTTTAAATATTGGAAAATAGTATAGATTAAATATGTAAAAACATCGATTTGATAAGAAAAAATAGGTGTGATATTT
>JAFSEX010000023.1 GCA_017435465.1 Bacilli bacterium | reverse complement strand
TTAATTATTTATTAACAAATTAAAAATTATTTAAAATTATATATAATTAAAAAATAAATATAAAATAAGTATGTAAAATTAATAATTATTTATGAAATAATTAATTTTTACATATTTTTATTTATTTAAAATTAAAAAATACCGATTTGCATTAACTATTTAACTTATGTAATATGTTTTTGAAACCACATATATATTAGTAAATAAAATAAATTAAAATCAATAAAATTACCTAAAACAAAATATAAATAGAATATTATGAAAAATATAAAAAAGATTTGGAGATGATACAATGAATGAATTAAAAGAGTATACAGAAAAATTATTTGAAGATATTAAACATATAGATGAAGATGGTAATGAATATTGGGAAGCAAGAGAATTACAACAAGTATTAGAGTATACACAATGGAGAAGATTTGAAAACGTAATAAGTAAGGCAAAATTGTCATGTGAAAATTCTAATATAAATATTGTTGACCATTTTGCCGACGTTGGCAAAATGGTTGATATAGGTTCTAATACTAAAAGAGAGACTAAAGACTACAGGCTATCAAGATATGCTTGTTATTTAATAGTGCAAAATGCTAATCCAAAAAAGAAAATGGTTGCCTTAGGCCAAACCTATTTTGCTATTCAAACAAGAAAACAAGAATTAAGTGAAAAAGAATATAGTGAATTAACTGAAGATGAAAAGAGATTTTATCAAAGAGATTTAACTAGAAAAGGAAATTATTCTTTAAATATTGCTGCTAAAAATGCTGGAGTTAAGAATTTTGATAGATTTCATAATAGTGGCTATAAAGGTTTATACAACGGAGAAACAGCAAATGATATAGCCAAAAGAAAAAAACTAAGATATAGAGAAGATATATTAGATAATATGGGAAGTGATGAATTAATTGCAAACTTATTTAGAATTTCACAAACAGAACAAAAACTTAATAATACAAAAATTACAGGTGAAATTAACGCAAATAAAATACATTATACTATAGCAAAAAATATTAGAGAAGTTATAGCCAAAAATGGAGGTACGATGCCAGAAAAACTTCCAACACCAGAAAAAAGTTTAAAAGAAATTGAAAAGGAGAATAAAAAGATTGAAAAAAGATAATCTATAAATATTAATTTATTAAATAAGATAGAAAAATAAAAATATTTACATAGATGGAAAGGAATAATATGAATTATTACAATGAGATAAAAAACGAATTAATAAATAACGAGATTAATAAAAAAGTAAAAAATTATATAGTTAATAAAAGTGATTTAAATACTTACTATAATGTTGGGAAAATATTATGTGAAGCGGGTAAACATTATGGTGAAGGAATTATAAAAGAATATTCTAAAAGATTAACTGATGATTTAAATATTAAATATGATGTATCATCTCTCAATAAAATGAGAAAATTTTATAATTTGATAGAAAAAATGGCGACAGTGTCGCCAAATTTATCATATAGTCATTATGTAGAGTTATTATCATTCGATGATTTAAACAAAATACAATATTATATTAAAATTATTGAAGAACAAAAAATTACCAATTAGAAAACTAAGAGAAAGAATTAAATCTAAAGAATATGAAAGATTACCAGAGAAAACAAAGAATAAATTAATAATTAAAGAAAAGATAGATATAAAAGATTTTGTACCTAATCCTATTTTGATTAGAAATAAAAACAATATAGAAATAGTTACTGAGAAAGTATTACAAAAACTAATTTTAGAAGATATAGAATCTTTTATGAAAGAATTAGGCAAATCATTTTGTTTTATAGGAAGTGAATATAAAATTAAAATAGGCAACTCTTTTAATTTTATAGATTTATTATTATTTAATATAGAATATAATTGTTATGTTGTGGTCGAATTAAAAGTAGCACAGCTAAAAAAAGAACACATTGGACAAATAGAATTATACATGAATTATATTGATGAAAATTTTAAAAAAAATTAATCAAGATAAAACTATAGGAATTATAATTTGTAAAGAAGATAATAAATATATAATAAAATATTGCTCAGATGATAGAATTATACAAGAGAATATGAATTAATTTAATTTAATTTAATTATTTATTAACAAATTAAAAATTATTTAAAATTATACATAATTTTAAAAATAAATATAAAATGAGTATGTAAAATTAATAATTATTTATGGAATAATTAATTTTTACATACTTTTAATTTTTTTAAAATTAAAAAATACCGATTTGCATTAATTATTTAACTTATGTAATATGTTTTTGAAGTGAAATAATAAGCATAGGTAAGAATAATAGTGAGTTATATTCAATGTATTAGATAATTTAGAAGAAAGAATAAAACAGAATAAATCAAGAAGGAAGTTTTGTTTAATACAAATAAAAATGAATTAAAAATAAATTTGTAGTTAGGAGAGAGAATTAAAATGAATGAATTAAAAGAATATACAGAAAAATTATTTGAAGATATTAAACATATAGATGAAGATGGTAATGAATATTGGGAAGCAAGAGAATTAATGCCATTATTAGAATATAGTAAATGGGAGAATTTTAATAATGTAATTCAAAAGGCTATAATAGCTTATAAAAATAGCAATTATGATGATTTATATTGGCTTCCTGAAGTTAGGAAGCCAATAACAACAGGTAAAGGAAAAGAAGAATTTATTAAAGATTATAAATTATCTAGATATATGTGTTATTTAATAGTTCAGAATGCTAATCCCAAAAAGAAAATGGTTGCTTTAGGTCAAACTTATTTTGCTATTCAAACAAGAAAACAAGAACTAAGTGAAAAAGAATATAGTTGTCTTACTGAAGATGAAAAAAGATTATATCAAAGAGATTTAACTAGAAAGGGAAATTATTCTTTAAATAAAGCCGCTAAGAATGCAGGAGTTAAAAACTTTGATAGATTTCATAATAGTGGCTATAAAGGTTTATATAACGGAGAAACTGCAAATGATATAGCCAAAAGAAAGAAACTTAGATATAGAGAAGATATTTTGGATAACATGGGTAGCATAGAACTAGCGGCTAACTTATTTAGAATAACACAAACAGAGGAAAAACTTATTAATGATGATATTAAAGGTGAAAATAATGCAAATAAAGCACATTATACTATTGCAAAAAATATTAGAGAAGTTATAGCTAAAAATGGAGGTACGATGCCAGAAAATCTTCCAACACCAGAAAAAAGTTTAAAAGAAATAGAAAAGGAAAATAAAAATTATTACATATAAAGAAAGAAACAACATGAATTATTATAATGAAATAAAAAATGAATTAATAAATAATGAGATAAATAAAAAAGTTAAAAATTATATAGTTAATAAAAGTGATTTAAATACTTACTATAACGTTGGTAAAATACTTTTTAATGCTGATAAATATTATGTGGAAAATGTATTAGAGAATATGCTAACAAATAAAAAAAAGAATTAGATAAGAAATATAATGAAAGAACTTAGAAGATAAAGATAATTTTATAATTTTGCAATAATTTGAAATGGTCTGCAATGACGACCAAATTAAGTTAGAATCATATTGCAGAATTAATGGTATTATCAGATGATAGAATTATATCAAGAGAATATGAATTAATTTAATTATTTATTAACAAATTAAAAATTATTTAAAATTATATATAATTAAAAAATAAATATAAAATAAGTATGTAAAATTAATAATTATTTATGAAATAATTAATTTTTACATATTTTTATT
>JAFSEX010000022.1 GCA_017435465.1 Bacilli bacterium | reverse complement strand
TGCCATGTTATTTCTATTGGATTATGTAAGTGTAGTTAGAATAAAACAAGCACCAAGATTTTCAACTTATAAAATTACAGCAGATACTGCAATATATTATGATACACCATTTTATGATGTTATAAGATGTAATAAAGATACTAATAATGAATATTATAAAGTGTTTAAAAATCAAAATTATAATGACAATGATATAGTTAAGTATTGTAAAAATAAATAACAAATTACAATTTATTAGTATGTTAAATAAATAGTAATTTGTTGTTTAGAATGGAGTAAAGAAATGATGAAGAAGCATCAAAGGTATTTATTGGAAATATATAGAGATGTTGTAAATGATAAAGAAATACTATTGTCCAATGTAGATAAATTTCATACTACAAAAATGGGGATTGATAGAATTAGAAAAAACCTTAAATTAGATACTAATAATGTAGTTGAATATTGTAAAAATAAAGTTTTAGATAAGAATAGTAATATATATAAGCAAGGTAAGAATTGGTATTGTGAAATTGATAATATAAAAATAACTATTAACTCATATAGTTATACAATTATTACAGCACATACTATTAACTAAATTACAAGTAACTACATATAAAAGAAAAAAGAAGAAATTTATTGCAATATTTCTTCTTTATTTATGTCTTTATATTACCACAAAATCGCATTTTTTTCAAGACTTGTATTTATTACAAATAAGGTGTAATAAGTATATGGAGGGAAAAATTATGAATAAAAATATGACTGCTTTAGTTAGTGCATTTGCAAGAATTTATCATATCAAAAATAGTAATATAAAAATTTATAATGATATGTATGCTGAAAAAATAATAACTGAAGATGAGTATAACGAAATATCAACAAATATGAAAAATGGTATTAGTTTCTTTAATCCAAATTATAAAGGTACTGACCCTTTAAAATGGGTAGTTAATAATAATCTTGCACCATCTGTTTTGGCAAGGTCAATATTTAATGAACATCATTTGTTAAATGAAATCAAATTAGGATTAAAACAATATATAATACTAGCGAGTGGATATGATACATCAGCATTTAAGGTTAATAATAAATTAAAGATATTTGAACTTGATAAAAAAGAAATGATAGAAGATAAATTGAATAGAATTAATAATGCAAAACTAGATATTACAAATATTACTTATATTAAAACTGATTTTAATAAAGATTGGATTAATGATTTAATAAATAGTAATTATCAAAAGACTGAAAAAACATTTTGCTCAATGTTAGGTATTAGTTATTATTTAGATAAAGACACTTTTAAAAATACAATAAAACGACTATCTAATATCATACCTAAAGGAAGTACTATATTATTTGATTATCCAAATATTTTAGAAACTAAAAAAGAAAAATTAAATCAGCAACTTGCAGCATGTGCTAATGAAGAAATGAAATCTATATATTCTTATGAAGATATAGAAAATATTGCAGGAGATTCTAATATGCTAATTTACGAACATTTAAATCATAATGATATTGATAATACTTATTTTTATGATTATAATACACTAAATCCTAATGATAAAATAATTGCTCCAATTGGAGTTAGTTATGTTATGCTAGTCAAAAGATAATGATAAAATATAAATTGTTAAATAGATTGGAGATGAAATTATGGCTTTTGATTATAAAAAAGAATATAAAGAATTTTATATGCCTAAAAATAAACCTAGTATAGTTGAAATTCCTAAAATGAATTATATAGCAGTTAGAGGAACAGGAAACCCTAATGAAGAAAATGGAGATTATAAAAATACCATTGGTTTATTATATGGTGTTGCTTATACAATAAAAATGAGTTATAAAGGAACTCATAAAATAGATGGTTTTTTTGAATATGTCGTTCCACCATTAGAAGGTTTTTGGTGGCAAGATGGATTAAAAGGT
This sequence comes from Bacilli bacterium, assembly GCA_017435465.1. GTDB lineage: Bacteria > Bacillota_I > Bacilli_A > RF39 > UBA660 > JAFSEX01. Next base: position 1,256 of record JAFSEX010000022.1, on the reverse strand, counting down.
AGCATTGATTATAATAATAAAAATGCTATAAACTTTATATCTATTATTAGATTACCAGACTTTGTAACAAAAGAAGATTTTGATTGGGCTATCAAAGAAGCAACAAAGAAAAAGAAACAAGATTTTTCACGAGTTGAGTTTATAACTTATAATGAAGGAATATGTGTTCAATGTATGCACTTAGGTTCTTTTGATGATGAACCAGCAACAGTTAATTTAATGCACGAATATATGAAAGAAAATGGTTATGAGTTAGATATAACTGATGAAAGATATCATCACGAAATATATTTAAGTGATCCAAGAAAATGTGATATTAGTAAATTAAAAACAGTTATAAGACATCCAATTAAAAAAATTAAAAGTGAGATATAATATGAAATATAGTAATAAATTAGAATTGGTAGATGCGATTAAAAATAATGCTAATTTATTCATAAAAGAATATTCTGATTTAGAAGAAACTTGCATAAATAAAATAGATAAAGAAATAGAATATAGTCCGTTTCAAATGTTAGTATTTTGTATAGGATGGATTGATTTGGTTTTATCTTGGGAAGAAGAAGAACAAAAAGGAATACAAGAAACTTCACTTGCAATAGAATGGAAATGGAATGAATTAAGTTGGCTATATCAAAGTTTTTATGATAAATATAATAATTATTCTCTAAATGAGTTGATAAATATATTTAATACAAAAGTAAAAAAAATAATAGATTTAATAAATAATCTATCTGATGAAGAATTATTTGAAGATGGTAAAATAAATTGGGCAAAAACAAAAGGAAAAAAATTTAGTATATGTAGATTAGTCCATTTGAATACTGTTACTAATTTCAAAAATTTTAGAGCTAGAATTAGAAAATGGAAAAAGAATAATAAGTAATACAAATTACAATTTAACAAGCAGAATAAAATAATCTGCCTTTCTTATGGTATAATATAATTGAAAGATAAATAGTAATTTGAAAGTGAGATGATAATATGGCAATGTGGAATCCTTGGCGAGGTTGTAAAAAATGTAGTGATGGTTGTTTGCATTGTTATATTCATAAAGGGGACTTCAAAAGAAATGTTAATACGAGTGAAATAGTAAAGACAAAAGATTTTGAAAAGCCAATAGAAAAATTAAAAAACGGAAATTATAAAATGAAATCTGGAATAGTTTATACTTGTTTTTCAACAGATTTTTTAATTGAAGAAGCAGATGAGTGGCGAAAAAAATGTTGGGAAATGATTAAAGAAAGACAAGATTG
>JAFSEX010000021.1 GCA_017435465.1 Bacilli bacterium | reverse complement strand
ATTTCTTTAAGAGTTATAGATAGTCACTGGATGGAACATATTTCTACGATGAGTCATTTACGTGAAGGTATTGGATTAAGGGGATATGCAAATGAAAACCCATTACAAGCATATACTCTAGAAGGTTATGATTTATTTGATGCAATGATGAATACAATTAATAAAGAAGTAAGTATGTATTTATTAAAATCAGAAATTAGACAAAATCTAGAAAGAAAATAAGTCGTTAAGAATGTAATTACTAATGATAGTAAAGATACTGTTAAAATATCTAAAAAGAGTACTAAAGTTGGTAGAAATGATGCTTGTCCATGTGGCTCTGGTAAGAAGTACAAACAATGTTGTGGAAAATAGTCGTTTAGCCCTTTATTTATAAGGGTTTGCGAGAAATGAGGTCGTTCTCAAAAACACAAAAAACGCCCCAAAAATAGCATTTGTCTACATTTTGTCTACATTTAAAAAAATTTAGATAAAAATACTAGAAAAGTCTTATTTTATAAGGGTTTCAAGCGTGTACAAAAACAGACAAACTTGTCTACATTTATGCAATGTAGACAAGTTTTTACTTATTAAAAGAAATTTTAGTAAGGAGAGAATTAAATGGCAAATGTACGCGTTAGAAAAAGAGGAAAATCATATGAATATCAATTTGAAATAGCACCAATAGATGGAAAAAGAAAAAGTCAAACAAAATCGGGATTTGATACAAAGCGAGAAGCTGAACTAGCAGGAATAAAAGCATATAATGAATATATAAGTGCAGGACAACCTTATAAACCAAGTGATATGTCTTATAGTGATTATTTGGATTATTGGATGAAAAATTATTGTGAAATAAATTTAAGATATAATACGATTCAAGTATATGCTAATATTATTAAAAATCATATTAAACCAAAAGTAGGAGTTTATAGATTATCTCAAATAACAACAGGAACATTGCAAGAGTTTATTAATAGTGTATATATTGAAAAAGGTGTTTCTAAAAACTTTCTCAAAAACATTTTAAAAGTATTAAAGTCTTCTTATAATTATGCAACAGATGTAGTAGAATTTGTAAAATACAATCCAGCATTAAAAGTAAAATTACCTAGATATGAGAATCCTGAATCTGATCCTGCACATATTTTTACACCAGAAGAAATATCAATAATATTTAATAGATTTAGAAATAGTCATACTATTTATTATGCTTTTTTAACTGCTTATTATACTGGATTACGTATATCTGAAGTATTTGGATTAAAATGGGAAGATATTGATTTAGAAAATAAAACTTTGACAGTAGATAGGAATATTGTAAAAAAGAATCAGGGTGGAGGAACAAAACACAGACATATTAGTGGGAATTCAACTACTGTATGGTATTATGGTCCGTGCAAAACTGATTCAAGTTATAGAACAATTGATATAGGAGATTCTTTAGTAGAAGCATTAAAAGAATTTAAACAAGAACAAGAAATATTTAAAGAACAATATGGCGATATGTATATGAAACATTATGAAAAAGAGGTAGTAAATCCTTACAATAATCAAAAAGAAATAAAAATTGTTAATGCTTATGCTGAAATAGATATTGCATTACCAGAAGCTCATTTAGTATTTGTAAAAGATAATGGAGTATTTGAAGGTAATGATACTTGTAAATATCCATTTCAAGTTATTCATTATGAATTAGGAATACCTTGCAGATTTCATGATTTTAGAGATACACATGCAACAAGATTGATAGAAGCTGGTGCAGATATAAAAGCAGTATCAAAGAGATTAGGTCATAGCACAATAGAAATTACTTATAACATTTATGTTAGGGTGACAGCTAAGATGGAAGAAGAAATAGTAAGTAAATTTGAAGATTATACAACAGCATTTGATGTACCTATTCTAAAGAAACCAAGAGAAGAAATGTTAAATTTAGATGTATGATAACAAGTGTTATTTTAATTGAACTGACAACTCAGTTCTTTTTTTATGTCGTAAAAAGAAAGGGTGATGTGAAGTGGCAGTATTTAAAGTAGAAAAACAAAAGAATTATACAGTTATGAGTAATTATCATTTACAAGATAAAAATTTATCATATAAAGCAAAAGGATTGTTATCATTTATGCTTAGTTTACCTGAGGATTGGGATTATTCATTAAATGGATTAGTCGCAGTTAGTAAAGAGAGTAAGAAAGCAATTAGAAATATAATAAATGAATTAATAGATAATGGGTATGTAGTAAGAGAACAAGGTAGAGGAGAAAAAGGATATTATAAATATGATTATATAATTAGAGAGATACCAACAAAAGAATTAGAAAAGAATCATCCAGATACCCCAAAAGGATATGCCGTTGAAGGAGATGCCGAAAAGGACACACAAATAAATACTAATAAACAAAATACTAAAGAACAAATAGATAAAATAGATAAAACCATAAATGAAGAAACAGAATCTGATTTTAATGATTTGGAAGAAATGCAAAAACATCATTCTATTACCAAAGATTTAGTAAAACGAAAGTACCTAGAAAGTGATGATGTTGAACTTTATAAATATGATAAGTTATTTAAACAGTT
>JAFSEX010000020.1 GCA_017435465.1 Bacilli bacterium | reverse complement strand
GGAATGAAATTGGTCTGCTTCTAGATAAAATAGTCTCTACATGCATGGGTGGTAATTTATACAATAAGCTAAAAGAAAAAATGAATGGAAATACATTCTATATAAGTATTGATTCTAATAGTAATAATGGTTCATTTGGTTCTATTGAGAGTGCAAATAATTCTGTTGGAATCACTTTGGGTAAGCAAATGGATAGCAGTCAGTTACTACATGAAATGATGCATGCTTATCGTGCTTATAATGAAACACCGGAAACTTACAACGCTTCCACTCTAAATGGTGAGATTGAAGCGCAATATGCTCAATACGTATATAATAAGAAATTACAGGAACAAGGTGATACTCCTGTAATAGTATATAATGCAAGAAGAGCGGCTATTATAAAGTTGGAAGTATTAATAGATCATAAAGGTAATTTGTTATCTGGCAGAACCATTAATGAATTAAATAAACAGATAAATAATATATTAACAGCATTTAACAGGACTTCTACTTACTCTCAATCCAAGTATAAATATGATGATAGCAGAGAACCTTTATCAAATTTTAGTAATTTACAAACCATAACAAGTGACTGCCCATGAGAACTTTATTTTTAACAATTGTATTGTTGTTTGTTGCAAATAGTCTGTTTTCGCAAACTAATTACTATACCGAGACAAAAACATTTTATGAAGATGGATATACGTATCAAGTAGATAGATGTGAAAGTGGTTTTATTTATTTATATAATAAAAATAATAAGTGGATAAATAAAGATCAAACTTATAAATCTACCGGTGAGTATTTCGAAATGCCCGATTATGGTCTTGAACTTTTAGATAATAAAAGTTATAGGGCAATGAGGAATGTTTTCTATAATGTTTTAGAAGAGATTTTATCAAAAACTGAGAATAATAGTATTATAAATGAAGAACAAATTTGTTTCATAAGCTTTTATATTGATTCCGAAACAGGAAAAGTTGACGATGTTCGTTTCTCATTTCATAGAACATCCGGTTATGTAAATATTCCTATATCTGTATTTCGTGAAATAGAATTAAAAATAAAGGAACGATTGACTTTTGTGGTAACCGAAGAGGGAAAGAAAATAAACTATATATATTGTTTTGACAAGTATATATTCAACTAATTTTAAATGAGAACTTTATTTTTAACAATAGCATTGTTGTTTGCTATAAATAGTCTGTTTTCGCAAACAAATTATTATACCGAGACAAAAACATTTTATAAAGATGGATATACGTATCAGGTAGATAGATGTGAAAGTGGACATATTAAAGTTTATAACAAGGATAATAAATGGATAAATAAAGATCAAACTTATAAATCTACCGGTGAATATTTCGAAATGCCCGATTATGGTCCTGACCTTTTGGATAATAGATCTTATAGAGCAATGAGAAATATTTTGCACGACATTTTATATGAATGTTTTTCCGATGAAGAAATAGAAAACATTAAAAATATAGGAAAAATATGTTTAATAGATTTCTATATAAATCCCGAAACAGGAAATATGGATGATGTGTGTTTTACGTTCCATAGAACATCCGGTTATGTAAATATTCCTATATCTGTCTTTCGTGAAATAGAATTAAAAATAAAGGAACGATTGAATTTTGTTGTAACCGAAGAGGGAAAGAAAATAAACTATATATATTGTTGTGAAATTATATATTCAACTGATTTTAAATGAGAACTTTATTTTTAACAATAGCATTGTTGTTTGCTATAAATAGTCTGTTTTCGCAAACTAATTACTATACTGAGACAAAAACATTTTATGAAGATGGATATACGTATCAGGTAGATAGATGTGAAAGTGGAAATATTGATGTATATAATAAAGATAATAAGTGGATAAATAAAGATCAAACTTATAAATCTACCGGTGAATATTTTGACGTGCCCGATTATGGTCCCGACCTTCTGGATAATAGATATTATAGAACAACTAATAAAATCGTGTATGACATTTTATATGAATGTTTTTCCGATGAAGAAATAGAAAATATAAAAAATATAGGAAGAACATGTTTAATTGATTTTTGTATAGATTCAGAAACAGGAAAAGTAGACGATGTTCGTTTCTCGTTTGATAGGATATCCGGTTATGTAAATATTCCTATATCTGTCTTTCGTGAAATAGAATTAAAAATAAAGGAACGATTGACTTTTGTGGTAACCGAAGAGGGAAAGAAAATAAACTATATATATTGTTTTGACGAGTATGAATTTAAGTAAGCGCCCATGAATAAATATAGTTCATTATTATTTTTTGTCCTAATTATTTTTTCATGTACTCATAGGCAAAGTGATAAATTAGAATTAGCCTTAAAAAAGGCTGGTAAAAATAAAACTGAATTAGAAAATGTTTTATCACATTATAAAAAAGATCTAAACGATTCTTTGAAATTTAAAGCAGCAAAGTTCTTGATAGAGAATATGCCGGGACACTACACTCTATATGGTAAAGAAGTAGATATTTTTCGAAAAAACTATAAAAGGCATAATAACAATATTGATGGATATAGTAAAAAACGATTAGAGGAGGTTGATTCAGTAGATTATTTTACTGCTAGAATATTGGATGTGTTAAAAAGTGTTGCTTTATGTGAACATAGATTATTAAATAAAGAAGAGGATATAAAGAATATAACTTCAGAATTCTTAATAAGACATATTGATGCCGCTTTTGAATTAAAAGAACAATCTGTTTGGTTGCATAATATGCCTTTTGAAGATTTTTTAGAATATATATTACCTTATAGGTTTGGGTGTGAATCTCTTGATTTGTGGCTTGACTCTTTTAAAATTTCAAATGAATGTAGAAAATTTATAAATGAACATGAAAATATTAACCGTAGTGTGTTAAAATTAGGACACTTTTTTGAGAAACAAAATAATTGGGGAATAAACTATAATTATATAAATAAATTCTTAAATATAGACTTCAATAAAAATTGTTTTGGAGCAAATGTTATAAATTTGCTCAAATTGCGTGCTATGGGAATACCGGTAGCATTGGATTTTATCCCTGCACATCCTAATCGTAACGGAAAACATTATTGGTGTGAGATAATTTCTCCGGAAACCAATGCAAATTCCATGAATGTTTTTCAATATTACACGACTGCTAAGATTTATAGATACACATATTCTCACAATCAATTATATGACTCGGAAAATAATGAATTTATTCCGAAACTATTTAAGAACCCATTTATAAAAGATGTAACATCTAAATATTTGAAAACTGCTGATATTGCTATTTCAACAAAAAGAAAAAAAATAAAGCCTCCTAAATATGCTTATTTATCAGTCTTTAATAATCAAAAATGGGAACCAATAGCCATATCTCAGTATGATAATAAGACCGTTTTTAAGGATGTAGGGCGAAATATACTGTATTTACCTATCTTTTATAAAGGAAATTTAAAGCACGGCTTTAATTATCCATTTATATTATATAGTGATAGTAGAATGGAATTTTTAATACCTAATGAAAAAGAAAAGGTAAGAATAAAATTAGTTCGTAAATATCCATACAGTGATATTTTACATAAATATGCTTCATCTTTTGAGAATTCAGTAATAGAAGGAAGTAATGATTGTAGATGGAATACATTTGACACTGTATGTCAATTTACAGATATAGGAAACAGGTATATTGCCGAAAATATAAGTTCGGAAAAGAAATATCGTTTTTATAGATTTAAATGTAGCATAGATACATCTGCATATCTTTCCGAATTGTATTTAATGGATTTAAAAGGTAATAAAATTTTATGTAAATATGATGATAAAGATCGGAATGTTTTTGATAATAATCCACTTACATATATTGAAGTAAAATCAGGTGAGACAGTTTGTTTTAATTTTACAGAACCGGTATATATATCAAGAATTATATGTTCTCCTAGGAGTGATGGAAATGGTATATACCCGGGTAATAAATATGAATTGTTTTATTATGAACTCGATGGTTGGAGAACGTTGGGAAAAAAAATAGCAACAGACTGTTATTTGGAATATGATAGTTTGCCATCAGGGGCCTTGTATTGGTTGCATAATATGACAGAGGGAGTGGAAGAGAGACCTTTTATTATAAAAAATAACAATGTACAGTTTTGGTAAATTTTTGTATGTTTTGGGTATCGTGTATGCCTTTATAATATATCCGGTAATAAATAGGTTATTAGGTGAATATGGGAGTATAACAGATTTATTTATATGTGTTATATTTTCTATTACGTCTATCGTATTATTTTTTCGCTTGAAAATAATTACGTTGAATAAAATAGATGTTCTTTTTATATTATTTAATATTTGGCTCTTGGTCAGAATTTTTACATCTTCAGTACCAACAGAAATTTCATCTGTTTTTATCGTTTTGCTATCAGTTCTAATATATTTATGCGTTAGAATATCTCCCTTTGATTGTTATATATCACATATTTTGTTTGTTGGTGGTTGTGTACAAGCTTTTATAGGAATTTTGCAATCGAATGATCTGTTTCAACAATATAATCTGTTTTTTAAGGTTTGTGGTTCATTTAATAATCCTGCTCTATGGGGGTTGTATTTAGCTATTTCGTTTTTATCGGGATATGCTCTATTGTTAAAACATAAGAATTGCCTTTTACATATTTCCCCATTTATTATTTTGATTTTATATGCACTTTATTTATCACAATCAAGAACAGCTTGGCTTGCTGTTATATGTGGTATAATTTATTTGCATAAATTATACAAGAAGAAAATTTTTATTACCATCTCGCTTTTGTTTTTATTGTATTTGTTATATATACAGCGTCCGGAATCAGTAATAGGGCGATTATATATATATGTGGTCTCGTTGGATATTTTTAATTCTTCTCCTTTGTTTGGGCACGGAGTGGGTTCTTTTAAATCTCTATATATGCCTGCACAAGCAGAATGGTTGATGAAAAATCAAAATTCAAATTTTGCATTTATTGCAGATGATAATATATTTACATTTAATGAATTATTACACATAGGCTGCGAAACGGGAATTATAGGTATAGGATTGTTTATTTCAGTAATTTTGTATTGTATGATACTTCGAAATAAAAGTCATAATGAGAAATTCTATATATCAATTCTTATACTACTTACAACTTTTTCAATGTTCAGCTATCCTTTTAATGAATTATTATTTATAATTATATTTAGTGTCATAGTAGCACTCATAAGTAACGACTATTATAAACCTATTGTTGTAATAAATGTAAGGAAACATTCTTATGTTTATATTGTTTTATTTTGTTTATTAGCATTATGTGTTGCTGCCAAATACACCCGACGATATTATATAATTGAGCGAACATTACACTATTCTGCACCGGGAATAAAAAATAATGCAATCTATATAGGAATAAAGGGTGAAAGGCTTTTTAATATGGGTAAATATATAGATGCTATACCATTATTGGAAAAGTCTAATAAACTAATCCCTAATTCAAAGATTTTGAATATTCTTGGAGTATGTTATCGGATAAAAGGCAATTATGATATTGCAGAGAAAACTTTTATTCAATCAAGTGAAATGGTGCCTTCGCGTATCCTCCCACGTTATAACCTTTTTAAATTATATTTACAACAAAAGAACTATGATAAAGCAAAAAAAAGTGCATTTGATATTTTAAATATGAAAGTAAAAGTTGTTAATTCTACTGTTATAAGAATTCGTAACGAAATAAAAGAATTCAGCAAAAATATATAGATGTAGAAATATGTTATAAGTTTTTCTAAGACTTAAATAATTTCTTAATATTTATCCGTATTTTTGTCGTATATGATATTTTTGCATCGTTATTAAATAATATATTTTTAAAGATTGTATATTTAAATTATTAAAAATAAGGTTATTTATCTATTAAACAATAATAACTAATGAAAAACAGATATATAATACAATTTCTTATCCTTTTTTTATCCATTATATATTATTCTTGCAATGATATATTGAGTGATTCTTATGTT
>JAFSEX010000019.1 GCA_017435465.1 Bacilli bacterium | reverse complement strand
TATAAAATTATTACAAGAATCATTTAAACAATTTGATAAGAAAAGAGAATTAAATGAAATATTCTATCAAGGACAAATATATGATGCATATTCTTTACTAATAGATATATTAAATAGTGCAGAAGAAAATATTATAATAATTGATAATTATATAGATAAAAAATTTTTAGATATATGTTCTAAAATCAAAATTAATATAACTATATATACAAATAAAATAGATAAAATTGATTTTGAAAAATATACTAAACAATACAAAAATGTTGAAATAAAAATAATAACTTCATTTCATGATAGATTTATAATAGTAGATAAAAAAGTTTTATATCATTTTGGAGCATCACTTAAAGATTTAGGTAAGAAATGTTTTGCACTTAATAAAATAGAAAACAATAATATATTAAATGAATTATTAAAGATAATTAGTCAATAATATTTGTTATAAATAACCAATTTTTACAATAAGAATATATTAATGTAGGAGTTGGTTTTATAATGAAAAAGAAAATTGTATTAATATTTGGTGGAAATAGTTATGAACATGAAGTATCTATTAAATCTGCACAGTCTATTATGAAATATATAAATAAAGATAAATATGAAATTAAATTAATATATATTGATAAATCTGGAAAATGGTTATTATGTAATGATATAAATAATTTAGATAATTTAATTGAACTATCTGATTTTAAAATATTAGAATGGTGTGATGTAGCATTCCCAATTCTTCATGGTAATTATGGTGAAGATGGTAAAATACAGGGTTTATTTGAAATGCTAGGAGTTAAATATGTAGGATGTAATTTAATTAGTAGCGCAATATGTATGGATAAAGTATTTACTAAAATTATTTTAGATAAGATAGGAGTCCCTAACGCTAAATATATTGTTGTTAATAAAAATGATTATGATTTAAACAATATATTAAAAGATATTAAAGAAAATATTGGATATCCATGTTTTATAAAACCAGCAAATGCTGGAAGTAGTATTGGAATTAGTAAGATATATCATGAAAGTGAATTAGATAAAAATATTAAAGAAGCATTTAAATATGATAAAAAAATATTAATTGAAGAATATATACAAGGTAGAGAAGTAGAAGTAGGTGTTTTAGGAAATGAGGAGATAATAGTTTCAAACATTGGAGAAATAAAACCTGGGGATGATTTTTATAGTTATGATGCAAAATATAATTCTAAGGAATCCATTGTAAAAGTTCCCGTTATTTTAAAAGATGAAATTGAAAATCAAATTAAAGAATATGCCACAAAAGCATATAAATTTTTAGAATGTTCAGGATTATCTAGAATTGATTTCTTTATTCAAAATGGTACAAATAAAGTTTATTTAAATGAAATAAATACTATGCCAGGATTTACTAATATTAGTATGTATCCTGTACTATTTGATAATATTGGTATTAAGTACGATATTTTAATAGATAAACTAATTGATTTATCCATTTAATTAAATGATAATAATTTGTCATAATATTTTTTCCTGTTTTATATAACAAATAAATTGCTTGTCTTATATTATATACCTTTACAAAACTTACTGCACAACAATTGTGCACTTTCAATTTTAACTTACTATTAAAAATTAAAAGATAAAATCAAATTATTTAATTGATTTTATCCTTTTTTTTTATTATACTTAATATATAGTCAAGAGGTGATATACATGCTATTTGGTATGTTTAAAGAAAAAGAGGTTATAGATAGTAATAATTATAATACTAAAAATGATGTTGTAGAAGATTTTGGAGCAATGATTAATAATCAAAATAATGATAAAGATTTAATTTCATTAAGTTCTTTTAGTGGTAGTCACAGCGAAGATATAAATTACCAAAATATTGATTTAAATAACCCACAAACAATTATTAGTTCAATTAATAATGTACCACCCCAAAATGTACAATTTAATAATCAAACTGCTACTAATAATTATCAGCCGTCAAATAATGGATTGAATCCTAATATAAATAATTCGGAACAGCAAAATCAAAATATGGTACAATATGGATATAATAATATTAATCAAAATGTTCCAATTAACAATATACAGCCTACTATTCCTCCAATTAATCAGCAAAATTCTATCGGAACACAACCAATTCAACCTACTTATGGTGTTCCAAATATGGGATATCAAACACAAAACATTCCATTACAAAATGAATTTCAATCGAATATTATTAGTAATAATATTCAAAATGTACCAATTAATAATACACAACAAATAAATATGACACAAGATGCAAACAATGATACTGAAAGTAAAAATGATGAAGAACAAGTGATAAACTCACCAGTTCAAATTTTAACTGAAGTTCCAGAAAAAGGTGGAAGAACAAGTTTAACTTCAGCACTTTTAGGTAATACACAACCGCAAGTATCAAATGTAAAATTGAATACAGACCCTGAAACACAAACACCTAATATACAACAAACAAATAGTGTTTTACCACAAACTGAAGATAGTGTACCAAATAACTTGAACTCAGAAATTCAAACAACATTGGTCTCAAATCAAGATATAGTACAACAACCTATACCTGCAAATAATGATCAATTAGTTATGACCAGCTCTAGTATTGATGAAAATAATACACTAAAATCAATTGATGATGAAATTAAAAATTCACCAATTCCATCTATGTTGCCATATATACAAAATTCTAAGAATATGCAAGCTACTATAGAAGAACAACATGTTCCATCATCATTGATTCCTCCAACTCAAAATGATGATAATACAAAAGAACAAAATATTATCCCTGCTTCAATTGATACAGGAGTAATTGATGATAAAAATCCAAGTATTATTCCATCCACTATTAAAACAACTGAAAATAATGAAAATGTAGAAGAAAAAAAGGAAAATACAAATGACCATGAGTCACATGATGAACATAAGTTTATAATAACTGATAATGTTGAAGTAGAACCAGGATTTAAAATTTGTCCTAAATGTGGACAAAAAATTAGAGATGATTATAGACTTTGTTTTGTGTGTGGTACATATTTTTAAGGAGTTAATATTCTGTAATTTGTCAAATAGTGTGGGTAAATAGAAAAACGCTATGATAAAGTACTAATAATGGGAGTTGAAATTATAAAATTTCAGCTTCTTTTAATTTAGGATTAATAAGACCTTTACAAATCATAATTCTAGCTTTAAATCTAAGAAAAGATCTAAATCCAAAAGCAATACTTTTTAACACTTTAATAAAGTTATTATTACCTTCAACATATCCATTATGATACTTTGTAATAAAAGTATTTTTAATATAATTAGTATATTCTTTAATAGTTTTAATAGATGTTTTCATATATTCAGATATATTATTATATTTCTTATTTAAAGTTTCTTCTAAAACTGTTAAATTATCATTTTGAAATGCGTAAAGTAAGTCTTGATATACTTGATATGTTTCCTCTAATTCTTTATCTAATGACACTAAATAATTAACTATATCTAATTCAGTAGTTAGGTCTTTAAAACAAGTATATTTTCTCCATTTAGAAGAGTCGAGTTCTAATCTATATTTAAGAATGTTTTTCCAATATCTTTTCAACTTATTATAATTTACTTTATCTTTTTTCATTAATTTAATTCTAGTTTTATTTAATGATTTAGAAATTAATTGAATTAAATGAAATTTATCAATAACTATTTTGGCATTAGGAAACATCATTTTAATTAATGATATATAAGGAGTATACATATCGATAACAATATATTTAACATTTAGTCTTGATTGTCTAGAATATCTAGCAAAATATCTAATTAAATTATTTAATCTTCTATCTTCAACGATATCAATGATTTTACCAGTTTTAACATTACACATGATAAAACTCATATTACCATCAGCAGATTTAACAGATTTAAATTCATCAAAAGATAAAGCAGTAGGTAAAATATTCTTATAAACTTTATTATCTAAATCATAATAAGAATCAATAACTCTTTCAACAGAATTAGAAGATACATTATTATATATAGCAACATCCTTTTGAGAAATCTTTTTAGTTAAATCAACAGCGATAGAATGTTTAGTATTATTAGAAATATTACAACCATAATTAACAATAGAAGTAGAGCAAGTAAAAGTTCTATTACAATGATGGCAAATATATCTTTGTTTATTAAGTGATAAATAAGAGTTAAGTTTAGAAACAGCAGGTATTTTGATTAAAGAATTTTTAAATCCATGCTTTTCTATTTTTTCATCATAAACAACACCACATTTAGGACAATACTCAGGAATATAAGTAAGATACGCTTGATAAACTAAACTTCTTTTACCATCAATTATTTCTTCTTTAACAAATTCATCATAAAAATGTATGTTATCTTCTTCCATATTCAAAGTTTTTAAGATATAATAATCTTGAGACATATAAATCAAATCCTTTCGATATTTTTTTACAATTACATTTTATCATAGGATTTTCTATATGTCTTTTTTTATTTTAAAAATTTGGTGTGAGTATCTCTACCCACACCAAATATTATACAACCAATTTTTGTAAATAATTTATGAAAATCTTGCTTTAAAATATTTTAATAAACCTTTTTTTTTGATATACTTATATTATAAAAGAATAATTGAGGTGAAAATATGGATAACACATATTTAGATTTAGAAACACTAGAGAAAATGGATATGTTTTTTCGTGCAACAAATTATTTGTCAGTTGCGCAATTATATTTATTAGATAATCCATTACTTAGAAGAAAATTAACTATTAATGATGTAAAGCCTAATGTGGTAGGACATTGGGGTACTGCTCCAGGACAAAATTTTATATATTTACATCTAAATCGTATTATAAAAAAATATGATTTAAATATGATATACATTTCTGGACCAGGACATGGTGGACAAGCAATGGTTGCGAATACTTATCTTGAAGGTACATATAGTGAAATATATCCTAATATTACTGAAGATTTAGAAGGGTTAAAAAAACTTTGCAAACAATTTAGTTTTCCTGGAGGTATATCAAGTCATGTAGCGCCAGAAACTCCAGGTTCAATTAATGAAGGAGGAGAACTAGGATATAGTTTAGTTCATGCTTTTGGTGCAGTACTAGATAATCCTGGTTTAATTTGTGCTTGTGTAGTAGGAGATGGTGAAGCTGAAACAGGGCCGCTTGCTACCTCATGGCATTTAAATAAAATAATTAATCATAAAACAGATGGTGTAGTTTTACCAATACTACATCTTAATGGATATAAGATTGCAAATCCTACTATATTTGCTAGAATTAGTGATGAAGAAAAAATTAGTTTCTTTAAAGGTTGTGGTTGGGAACCATATATTGTTGAATTAAAGGAAAATAAGAATATTCATGATGAAATGGCTAAAGTTATGGATGTTGTTACTAAAAGAATAATCGCCATTAAAAATGGTAGTGATTTAACTTATCCAATGATCATTTTAAAAACACCAAAAGGGTGGACTGGGCCAAAAGTAGTTGAAGGAAAAATAATTGAAAATAGCTTTAGAGCTCATCAAGTGCCTATTGTTGTAAATAGAAATAATCCTAAAAATTTATCATTATTAAATAAATGGTTAAAAAGTTATAATGTTGATGAATTGTTCGATAAAGAGGGTAAACTAGTTCCTGAATTAAAAGAATTAATTCCAGAGGGAAATAGAAGGATGGGAGCTAATCCTCATGCTAATGGTGGATTATTACTTAAAGAACTTAGGCTCCCTGATTTTAGAAAATATGCTGTAAACGTTACGAAACCAGGTGAAGTAATCGCACAAGATATGATTGAACTTGGAAAATATGTACGTGATGTAATTGATATGAACAAAGATAATAGAAATTTTAGAGCATTCGCACCTGATGAAACACTGTCTAATAGATTAAATGCTGTATTTGAAAAAACTAATAGACAATGGAATGCTAAAACTTCTAATAATGATGAGTTTTTAAATAGTGATGGAGCAGTTGTAGATTCAATATTATCAGAACATGTGTGTGAAGGATTATTAGAAGGATATTTATTAACTGGTAGACATGGTTTCTTTAGTAGTTATGAAGCATTTATTAGAATAGTTGATTCAATGACCAGTCAACATGCTAAATGGTTAAAAGTTACAAAAGATTTACCATGGAGAGAAGAAATATCATCTCTAAACTATATTTTGACATCACATGTATGGCAACAAGATCATAATGGATTCACTCATCAAGATCCAGGCTTTTTAAATCATTTAGTAACTAAAAAAGCAGATACAACTAGAATATATTTGCCACCTGATGCTAACTGTTTATTATCATGCTTTGATCATTGTATTAAAAGTAAAAATTATATTAATGCAATAGTTGCTTCTAAACACCCACGTCCTCAATGGTTATCTATGGATGAAGCAGTAAAACATTGTAGCCAAGGTATTGGAATTTGGAAATGGGCAAGTAATGATGAATTTGATGAACCGGATTTAGTAATGGCTTGTGCTGGTGATACTCCAACTCTAGAAGTACTTGCAGCCACTTCAATTCTAAGAGATAACTTTAAAGATATTAAAATTAGAGTAGTTAATGTAGTTGATTTAATGAGACTACAATCTGATGTAGAACATCCACATGGACTAAGTGATTTAGATTATGATATGATATTTACGAAAGATAAACCAATTATCTTTGCGTTTCATGGGTATCCAAATTTAATACATCAATTAACATATAAACGTACAAATAATAATTTACATGTTAGAGGATATGTAGAAGAAGGTACAATTACAACTCCATTTGATATGAGAGTTCAAAACAAAATAGATAGATTTAATCTAGTACGTGATGCCTTAAAATATTTACCTGAATTAGGAAATAAAGGTGCAGCATTAAACCAATGGTGTAAAGATAAATTAGTTGAACATAAACAATATATTAAAGAATATGGTGAAGATTTAAAAGAAGTAAAAAACTGGACATGGAAAAATTAAATAAAAATATTAGATATTACTTTTTAAAATATCTAATATTTTTTTATTAAAAGAAGAATTTAATATAATATTTGTATATTATATATTGAAGTATTAAAAAACAATACAATAAATATGCAGTAATATATATAAAGGGTAAAGGAGTAAATATGTTAGAAGAAATAGATAAAATATATCAACAAATAGAAAACAAAATATTAAATCATGAAATTTATCAAAATATAAAAGACTATTCTAAAGCAACAGAAAAAATAAAAACATATTTTGAAATTGGAAAGTTACTTAAAAATGTTGATATTAAATATGGTAAGGGCGTAATTAAAGAATATTCTAAGAGATTAACAATTAAATTTGGTAAAAAATATACATCATCATTATTATATAAGATTAAACAATTTTATAGCATTATTGAAAAAGTCCCGACAATGTCGGGAAAATTAACTTGGAGCCATTGGTATGAAATGTTATCTATTAGTGATGTAAACAAAATAATTTATTATGTAAAACAATGTGAAATAAATAATCTTGATGTTAGAGGTCTAAGAAATAAAATAAAATCTAAAGAGTATGAGAGATTACCGGAAGAAACAAAAAATAAACTAATTAATAATGAGAATTCGAATGTAGTAGATTTTGTTAAGAATCCAATTATAATTAAAAATAGTAACAATTATAAAATAGTATCTGAAAAAATATTACAAAAATTAATATTAGAAGATATTTCTACTTTTCTAAAGGAATTAGGTAATGGTTTTACATATATAGATAATGAATATAAAATAAAATTAGGTGATAGATATAATTATATTGATTTACTTCTTTATAATATTAAGTATAGATGTTATGTAGTAATAGAATTAAAAGTAACTGAATTAAATTCTAACCATACAGGACAAATCCAAAAATACATGAATTATATTGATAAAAATATCAAAACTATAGAAGATAATAAAACAGTAGGAATAATAATCTGTAAGCAAGAAAATAAGTACGTAATAAAATACTGCTCAGATGATAGAATAATTGCAAGAAAATATGAATTAAATTAACATATTGATAATATAATACATATTTAATAAAAAATATTAGATATTACTTTTTAAAATATCTAATATTTTTTCTTTATATTGATCATCACTATTATTCCATAAAATTTCAAAAAACACACCTAAACCAGGTAAAGTAACTTCATCATTTTCTTTTATACTTGCATCTATTGAATTTCTAATATCTTCTTTTTTACTATCTTTAAAATTATCTTTTATATATTTTCTAATATCTATATCCATATTATCCCAATCCTTTCAAAATTATTTTGTGAAAAAAGAAAAAAAATATACATTAATATGGTATAATATGTTATGGAGTTGATAAATAATGTATTCATATATAAAAGGTATAGTAACAGAAATAAATTCAAATTATATAGTAATAGATAATAATGGTATAGGATTTTTAGTATTTACACCAAATCCATTTTCATTTAAAGAAAATGAAGAAACTAAAATTCATATATATCAACATATAAGAGAAGAAGAAATGAGTCTATATGGTTTTAAAACTTTAGAAGAGAAAGAATTGTTTTTAAAATTAATGAGTGTTAAAGGAATTGGTCCTAAAATGACACTACCAATACTTGCAACAGGAAGTATAAGTGGTATAGTTGATGCAATTGAAAGAGAAAATATTTTATATTTAAAGAAATTTCCTAAAATTGGTGATAAAGTTGCTAAACAAATTATTTTAGATTTAAAAGGTAAATTAAATATTAGTGTTAGTGAATTAGAAAATATCAAAACTGATAGTACTGATGAATTAATTGAAGTATTACTTGGATTAGGTTATAAAATGCCTGATATAAAACGAGTTTTACCTAACGTAAATAAAGATGAAGAAATTGGTAATCAAGTTAAAGAAGCATTAAAATTAATGATGAAGTAAGGAGACAGCTATGGAAGAAGAAAGAATAGTAACTAATAAAGAATTACAAGAAGATACTTTTGAGACAAGTATAAGACCAGATAGTATAGATGAATATATAGGTCAAGCTGATGTTAAAGAAAACATCAAAGTATTTATTGATGCTGCAAAAATGCGTAATGAAACACTAGATCATGTTTTACTATACGGACCTCCAGGGCTTGGAAAAACAACTTTAGCAAACATTATAGCTAATGAACTTGGAAGTAATTTAAAAACTGCAAGTGGTCCGTCAATTGAAAAAAGTGGTGATTTAGCAGCAGTACTTTCCACTCTTGAACCAGGAGATGTATTATTTATAGATGAAATACATAGAATGCCAAGATATATTGAGGAAATATTATATCCAGCTATGGAAGATTTTACTCTAGATATTATTATTGGAAATGATTCATCTACCAGAAATATTAAAATAGATTTACCACCATTTACCTTAGTAGGGGCAACAACTAGAGCAGGAGATTTAACTAGTCCGCTTAGAGATAGATTTGGAATAATTTGCAAATTACAATATTATACAATACCTGAGTTAGAACAAATAGTAAAAAGAACATCTAGAGTTTTAGATGTACCTATTGAAGATAATGCGGCAATAGAGCTTGCAAAAAGAAGTAGAGGAACACCAAGAATCGCAAATAGATTATTTAAAAGAGTTAGAGATTTTGCAATTGTAAAAGGAAATGGTATAATAGATGTGGATATAGTACAAATGGCTTTAGATAGGTTAAAAGTAGATGATTTAGGACTTGATGATACAGATTATCAATTATTGAAAGCTATTATTGAAAGATTTAATGGTGGTCCAGTAGGAATAGAAGCAATTGCTTCGTCTATTGGAGAAGAAGTTACAACTATTGAAGATGTATATGAACCATATTTATTACAAATAGGCTTGCTTAAAAGAACTGCCCGTGGTAGAATGGCAACAAAAAAAGCATATGAGCATTTAAAAATAGAATTTCAAGAAAAATTATTTTAAATAAAGTTGGGATAAAAATGAAAAGAATAAATAAAAAAGGATTTACATTAATAGAATTGTTGGCAACAATATCAATACTTGCAATTATCATAGTAATTGCAGTTCCAGCAGTAACAAATATATTAGATAATATAAAAAAGAAATCAACAACAACTGCAGCACTATTATTATATAAATCAATAGATACTTGTATTCAAGCGGAAACTGATTTTACGATTTGTAATAAAAATTCAATATTATCAAAATATTATGAAGGAACACTAGATGCTATTGATGTAAATATTGATGAAAACGGAAATGTAACAGTGTTTAGGTATAGTGATTTATCTACTGGATATGCTATTGCATTAAACAAATCCAAAATAACCAAAGATGATATATCAAATGCCGAAATATTAAATAGTGATACTGTATTTGCATATAACAAAACAAGCGATAATGAGCTTACAATAAACAGTTCATATGATACATCATTTAAATCAAAAATAGAAGGAAATGAGACTGGCCTTGGTGTTATTGTTAAAAATTTGTTTGATAAAAATTTGTTTGGTTCAATTGATGCTTTTAATAATGCATATAATTCAACTTATAGTTATGCATATATTAATGGATTAAAACCTAATACTGAATATAGTGTTAAAATTGAAAGATTAAATGGGACTAAACATAATTCGGTAGCAGCTACTGTTTTAATTTCTGGCGCAACATTTAATGTATCATCTGGAAATTATACTGTTGTTTCACATTCATCAGATGCAAATGGATCTCCTTATACTACAGATGAAAATGGTAGGTTAACAATTGGAATTGCAACTTCTGGAACTACCCAGAGTGAACTAAATACTATATGGGCAAATACTAATGTTATAATACAAGAAATATCTGATATTGAACAAATCAATAAATATAAAATTCCTATAACTGTTAGTGGAAAAAATATGTTTAATGTAAAAGATTATGTAATATCTAATGGAAATTTAAGTTCTTATTCAATTGAAAATGATATAATAATTGGAAAAGGTAATGAGGGAGGTAAAAATGCTGGTTCTTCAGGTGTGGCATATCTCTATACTCCTGTATATTTATCGCCTGGTACATATACTTTTTCAGTTAACATAGATTTATTAGAAAAAGGCATATATGATAACACGATATTTATTTATCTCTTGGAAGATAATAATTCAAACTATTTTTTTAATAAAAATGTTCCGCTAGAAACAAGTAATACAACAACATTTACACATACTTTTACTATTGAAAACCAAATGACGGGAAGATTTAGAATGTCATTACTATTTAATAGTAATAAATTGAAAATAGATTTAAATAGTTTACAAATAGAAAAAAATGATTCTTTTACTGAGTTTGAAGCATACATCGAACCTAAAACATACAATACATATTTAGATGCTCCATTGAAAACAACAGGTACATATAAAGATTACATAGATTTTGAAACAAAAACTGTTATATACTATGATTCACTGGGTAATCCTACTACCCAAAATATAGATTTACCTAATATTAAAGTTTCTAAGGGTACTACAATTATTAGTTGGAATTAATAAATTAAAATAAGAAAGATATTTGAATTTTTCTTATTTTCTTGTATTAGATTTTATTTTAATTTATAATATACATGTTTTGAAAGAAGTGATTACATGAAAGTAGAAGATTTTGATTTTGAATTGCCTGAAGAATTAATTGCCCAAACTCCAATAGAAAAAAGGGATGAATCTAAATTATTAATATTAGATAAACAAACAGGTGATATAACTCATGAAAAATTTCATAATATAATAAATTATTTAGATAAGAATGATGTATTAGTATTAAATGATACAAAAGTTATACCAGCAAGATTAATTGGCACAAAAAAAGATACTGGAGCAGTAATAGAAGTATTATTATTAAATGATAAAGGAAATAATATTTGGGAATGCTTAGTAAAACCTGCTAAAAGAATAAGTATTGGCACAATTGTTTCATTTGGTGAAGATAAATTAATTATGGAGTGTATAAAAGTAGAAGATGAAGGAATTCGAGAATTTAAGCTAATTTATAATGGAATTTTATTGGAAATTCTAGATGAACTAGGTAGTATGCCACTTCCACCATATATACATGAAAAATTAGAAGATAAAGATAGATATCAAACTGTTTATGCTAAAAATATTGGTAGTGCAGCTGCACCTACTGCAGGTCTTCACTTTACAACTGATTTACTAGATGCTCTACAAGAAAAAGGAATTAAAGTTTTATTTATTACTTTACATGTTGGGTTAGGCACTTTTAGACCAGTAAAAGTAGAAAATGTTCTAAAACATAAAATGCATAGTGAAAAATATTCAATGAACAAGGATGTTGCGGATACTTTAAATGAAGCAAAAACAAGTGGTAAAAGAATAATAAGTGTTGGAACAACAACTACTAGAACATTAGAAACTATATATAATAAATATGGAAAATTTGTAGAATGTAGTGGAAGTACAGATATATTTATATATCCTGGGTATAAATTTAAAGCAATTGATTCATTAATAACTAATTTTCATTTACCTAAATCAACTTTAATAATGCTAGTTAGTGCACTAGCTACAAAAGATTATATAATGAAAGCTTATAATGAAGCAATTAAAAATAAATATAGATTTTTTTCTTTTGGAGACAGTATGTTCATAAAAAAATAAAGATTTTTTTGAAATCTTTATTTTTTGTGTTTGTTTCTTTCTAATGATATATTTTTTTTATTGTTTATCATTTTTATTGTTTCATCCATATAGTTATTAACCTTTATAATATCTGAATTGATTTTTAATACGTCAACTTCTGAAAGAGTTAAATAACCTTCATTTTCATATAGCCCTTCATAACATGAAATATTTGATATTTTTGATTGAATAGTTATTTTTTGTACTCCATATTTATTTGCTAATTTAGTAATATTTTTTTCTTGTTTATAATCATCTAATAAAGTTTTACTATTTGGAAATAAGACCATATTTCTAAATAAAATTCTCTCTTCATCATTGTTTAAATATTGATTGAATTGATTAAAATAATAACTTATTGGTTGAAATTGATTTTGATTAGCAACAAACATATTAATACAATCTAATGCATGTTTTTTGATTTCTTCATATCTTTCTTTTGTTATCTTTTTCATAATTATACCCCTTTTTTTATAAATAATTGTTTTTCCCTTTAAAAAAAACGAGTTTTATTATATACTATATACAGTTTTTTGTCAAATTGAGGTGAAATTTTTATGAAAGTTAAATATGAACTCTTAAAAAAAGAAAAAAATACGATGGGACGTAACGGAATATTACATACTAATCATGGAAGTTTTAAAACTCCAATGTTTATGCCGGTTGGAACACTTGCGAATGTAAAAACATTAACACCAGAAGAATTGTACGAAATGAATAGTGGAATTATCTTATCTAATACATATCATTTATGGTTAAGACCTGGTGCAGATATTGTAAATAAAGCTGGTGGACTACATAAATTTATGAATTATAAAGGACCAATACTTACAGATAGTGGAGGATTTCAAGTATTTAGTCTTGCTAAAAGAAAAGATATCACTGAAGAAGGTGTTAAATTTAAAAGTCATATAGATGGTTCTGATTTATTTTTAACTCCAGAAAAATCTATTGAAGTACAAAATAAATTGGATAGTGATATTGCTATGAGTTTTGATGAATGTATTGGTTATCCAGCAGATTATGAATATGCTAAAATGAGTACTGAAAGAACTTTAAGATGGGCTAAAAGAGGAAAAGATGTTCATAATAATGAAAATCAATCATTATTTGGAATTGTACAAGGTGGAGAATATGAAGATTTAAGAAAATTTAGTGCATTAGAAACATCTAAATTAGGTTTCGATGGATATTCAATTGGTGGAACAAGTGTTGGTGAAGGAAAAGATGTCATGTATAAAATGATAGAATATGCAACTCCTTATTTACCAGAAGACAAGGTTAGATATTTAATGGGTGTAGGTGATCCAATAGATATTATAGAAGGTGTAATAAGAGGAATAGATATATTTGATTGTGTTTTACCAACAAGATTGGCTCGTCACGGGAATGCCTTTACACATAATGGTAAAATTAATTTAAGAAATTCAAAATTTAAGGAAGATTTTACTTCTGTTGAACATAATTGTGATTGTTATACATGCAAAAATTATACAAAAGCTTATATAAGACATTTATTAGCTTCAAATGAAATCTTAGCAGGAAGATTACTTTCAATTCATAATATAAGATTTTTAATTAAACTAACTGAAGATTTAAGAGAAGCAATAGACAATGATAATTTATTAGAATATAGAGATACATTTATTAAAAATTATCAAAAAAATTAGTAATATCTTATAATTTGTGTTAGAATATATTTTGGAACAAAGAAAGTTTTAGTTATGAATATATTGAAAAAAGACAACATAATAGATGTTGATATCAATATTAATAAAGAGAAAATAAAATAGAATTAACAAAATGGAAAAATATATATTTTGATGCTATGAAGACAAGCAATTTAATAAATATATTGAATATTGAAAATAATAATATCAAAAAATTAATAAAAGAAAAGAAGGAGGATTGTTAAGATGAAAGTATCAAGAAGTGAATTAAGAGAAAAAATAATGACTATTTTATATCAAATATTTATGTATCAAACAAACAAAATGGAATTTGATTTGGACAACGTTATTGAAGAGCAAGTTCCAATAAAAAATAATTTTGTAAATGAAATTGTCAATGGCGTTTTAGATAGAAAAGAAGAGTTATTTAATATTACAAACAAATATTTAACTGATTGGACAATTGAAAGATTATCAAAAATTGATCAAGCAATTTTAAGTATTGGAATATATGAACTATTATATACTGATACACCAGAGATTGTGTGTATTAATGAGGCAATCGAACTTTCAAAAAAATATTCTGATGATAAAGTAAGAAAAATGATTAATGGTGTTTTAGATAAAGTTTACCAAGATAAAGAATAATTACTGTAAAATGTAATTATTTTTTAATTTTTAGCACTCATATATTGACAATGCTAAAGCATAGTATTATAATGAATTTGTCACTCAGAGTTTGTGAGTGCTAGAGGTGATGAAATGTTAGGGAGTAGAGAAGAAAATGTTTTAAGATTAATTATAGAAGAATATATTAAAACTGCAAAACCTGTAGGTTCAACTTCTATATGTAAACTTCTTGATTGCTCTAGTGCAACCATAAGAAATGAAATGGCTGAATTAGAAAATAAAGGATATTTAGAAAAAACTCATATTTCATCAGGTAGAGTTCCATCTGAAAAAGGTTATAGATATTATGTAGATAATCTAATGAAACCTAAAAATATGACAGGTGAAGATATGCTAAAACTTCAAACAATATTTCACAATAATACATTACAATTAAGTGATGCAATTAGTAAAAGTTTGGAAATAATATCTGAAATGACAAATTATACATCTGTAATATTAGGGAGTTCTTCTTCGGAAAACAAACTTAAACAAGTTTCAATTTTACCTTTAGAAGAAAATAAAATAGTTGCGATAGTAGTAACTGATAAAGGTCATGTTGAACATAAAAATTTATTAATTAATGAAAATATTTCTTTAGATGAGATAAAACAAACAACAGATTTAATTAATAAAATGTTAGTTGGGACACCAATTGATGAAGTAAGTGAAAAACTAGAATTCGAAATTAAACCAATAATAGGAAAATATGTAAAACAACATGAAGTCATCTATAATGCGTTCTATAGTGCATTTTCTGAATTTGCTAATAGAAATAATATGCATTTTGTTGGAAAAACTAATATCTTAAGACAACCAGAATTTGATAATGTTGATAAAATTAAAAATATTGTCAATAAATTTGAAAATAAAGATATTATTAATAGTATTAAAGAAGATGATAATGGTATAAATATCTACATTGGTTCAGAAACTGAATTTGATGAAGATGTAACTATTATTAAAACAAAATATGAAATTGGTAATGAAAATGGTACTATTGCGATAGTAGGTCCAAAAAGAATGGAATATGACAAGGTTGTTGGTTTATTAGAATTTTTAAAATCAAATATTGAAAATTAACATGGAGGTGTCTAATGGGAAAAGATAAAAAAGAAAAAGAAATTGATGAAAAAATAGAAGATAAATTAGATGAAAAAATAGAAGATAAATTAGATGAAAAAATTGAAGATTTAAAAGAAGAAGTTTTAGATACAGTAGATGAAATTACACTTTTAAATAATCAAGTTAAAGAAATAGAAGATAAACTAATTAGAAGTCAAGCAGAAATTATTAATTATAGAAGAAGAAAAGATGAGGAAGTAGCACGTATGTTAAAATACTGCAACGAAGATTTAATTCTTGAAATTTTACCAGTAATTGATAATTTTGAAAGAGCAATAAAATTGGATGATGATAATCTTGAAGATGAATTAAGTAAATTCTTAAGTGGATTTAAAATGATTTATACAAATTTGATTTCAATATTAGAAAAAAATGAAGTTAAAGCAATTAATCCGGTAGGAGAAGAATTTGATCCAGTTTATCATCAAGGAGTACTAACTGAAAGTATTGAAGATAAAGACGACAATATAGTATTAGAAGTACTTCAAAAAGGTTATATGTATAAAGATAAAGTAATTAGACCAGCAATGGTTAAAGTAAATAAAAAATAGATAAAGGAAAGGTGAATAAAAAATGAGTAAAATTATAGGTATAGACTTAGGTACAACAAATAGTTGTGTATCTGTTCTAGAAGGTGGAGTAGCAAAAGTTATTGCTAATAAAGAAGGGAATAGAACTACTCCTTCAGTAGTCGCATTCAAAAAAGGGGAAATTGTTGTAGGAGATGTTGCTAAAAGACAAATGGTAACAAATCCAGATACTGTATATTCAGTAAAAAGATATATGGGAACTGATAAAAAAATCAAAGCAAATGGTAAAGAATATACACCACAAGAAATTTCAGCAATGATCCTTGCTGACTTAAAAGAAACTGCTGAAAGTTATTTAGGAGAAAAAGTTACAAAAGCTGTAATTACAGTTCCAGCATACTTTGATGACTCTCAACGTCAAGCAACTAAAGATGCAGGTAAAATCGCAGGATTAGAAGTTGAAAGAATTATTAATGAACCAACTGCAGCCGCACTAGCATACGGTCTTGATAAACAAGATGATTTACATACTGTTTTAGTATATGACTTAGGTGGAGGTACATTTGACGTATCAATTATGGACTTAGGTGATGGTGTATTCGAAGTTAAATCAACAAGTGGAAATAATAAACTTGGTGGAGATGACTTTGATGAGAGAATCATTGATTACTTAGTAGATGAATTCAAAAGTGAAAATGGTATAGACTTATCTAAAGATAAAATGGCTATGCAAAGATTAAAAGATGCAGCTGAAAAAGCTAAAAAAGATTTAAGTGGAGTATCTAATACACAAATTAGCCTACCATTTATTTCTCAAGGAGAAGATGGACCATTACACTTAGAACTTAACTTAACTAGAGCTAAATTTGAAGATTTAGTAAGAGATTTAATAGAATCAACTCTTGAACCAGTTAGAAAAGCTATGAAAGATGCTAAAGTAAAAAGTAGTGATATAGATAAAGTTATCTTTGTTGGTGGATCAACACGTATTCCAATGGTACAAGAATTAGTTAAAAAAGAACTTGGAAAAGAACCACATAAAGGTGTTAATCCTGATGAAGTTGTTTCAATGGGAGCAGCAATTCAAGGTGGTGTATTAACTGGAGAAGTTAATGACATCGTATTATTAGACGTTACACCATTATCATTAGGTATTGAAACACTTGGTGGAGTTATGACTGTATTAATCGAAAGAAATACAACAATTCCAACATCACGTAGCCAAGTATTCTCAACTGCTGCTGATAACCAACCAGCTGTAGATATTCATGTATTACAAGGTGAAAGATCAATGGCAGCTGATAACAAAACTTTAGGTAATTTCCAACTTACAAATATTCCTAAGGCTCCTAGAGGAGTACCTCAAATTGAAGTTACATTCGATATAGATGCTAATGGTATTGTTAATGTTAAAGCTAAAGATTTAGGAACTAACAAAGAACAATCAATTACAATTACTGCATCATCTAATTTAAGTGATGAAGAAATCGATAAAATGATGAAAGAAGCTGAAGCCAATAAAGAAGCTGACAAAAAACGTAAGGAAGAAGCAGACCTTAGAAATGAAGCTGAACAAGCAATCTTTATGACTGAAAAATCAATTAAAGATTTAGGTGATAAAGTTGATAAAAAAGATAAAAAAGAAGCTGAAGAACTAATAGAAGATCTTAAAAAAGCTTTAGAAAAAGATGATATCGAAGATATTAAAACTAAAAAGGAAAAATTAGATGAAAAAGCTATGGCACTTGCTACAAAAGTTTATGAAGAAGCTGCTAAGAAAGCACAAGCTGAACAAGAAAATAATGCAAGTGAAGGCGCAAAAGACGAAGATAATAAAGATGATGCAATTGATGCAGAATACGAAGAAAAATAATATTATTAATAAACCAAAAAAAGTTCTAGAATAACTAGAACTTTCTCTTGGTTTATATGAAAGGGTAATTATGGAAATTAAAAATAGATGCGATATAGATGAAAAGTATAAATGGGATTTAAGTAAATTAACTGATATATGCGAAAAAAGAAATGATATTTTTTTAGAAACTAAGAAATTAACTGAAAAATTAAAAAGCTATAAAGGTAAAATTGGTAATAGTCCTAAAAACTTATTTGATGCTTTAGAACTTAGTACAAAAATATCAAGGAATTTAGAAAATTTATATGTTTACGCATTCTTAAAACACTATGAAGATACGCAATATAATAATGCACAAGAATATAAAAATAAAGTATATAAATTTTATAATGAAATAACTGAAGAAATATCATTTTTTGACGTTGAATTATTAAATATTGATTATAAAATTATTGAAAAATATGTTTTAGAATTAAAAGAATTAGAAAAATACAAATTTTATTTAGAAAAAGCATTTAGATATAAAAAATATACATTATCAGAATCAGAAGAAAAAATACTAAGTGCTTTATCACCAGTAATTAATTCGTCTAAAGAAACATTTAACTCATTAGATAATACTGATTTAACGTTCGATAAAATTAAAGATGAAAATGGTAATTTAGTAGATTTTTCAAATGAATTATATACTAAGTATATAAGTTCAAATGATAGAAGAGTAAGAAAAGAAGCTTTTGAATTATTATATAAAGAATATGCTAAACATAAAAATACTATCGCACAAACTTATATTACTAATATAAAAAAAGATGCAATTTTATCTAGACTACGTGGTTATAACTCTAGTTTAGAAGCTAGTTTATATAAAGATTCAGTTGATATTAAAGTTTATAAAAACTTAATTGATATAGTTAATAAAAATTTAGATAAATTACACAAATTCTTTTCTATAAAGAAAAAATGTTTAAATCTTGATGAAATGCATATGTATGATGTGTATGCATCAAGTGCTTCTACGTTTAATAAAGAATATAGTTTTGAAGAAGCAAAAGATATAATTATTAATGCATTGAATGTATTAGGTCAAGATTATGTTAATATTCTTTGTAAAGCATTTGATGAAAAATGGGTAGATGTAATGCCTAATAAATATAAAAGAACAGGTGCTTATAGTTGGGGTACGTATGATTCTAATCCAGTATTAATGTTAAATTATGATAATACAATCAATAGTGTTGGTACACTAGCCCATGAACTAGGACATAGTATTCACAGCTATTTATCTAATTCTAATCAAGATTATTTATATCATAGTTATCCAATAATTTTAGCTGAAATTGCTTCTACTGTAAATGAAGTATTATTAGCTGATTATATGCTTAAAAATAGCAAAGATAAGCAAGAAAAAGAATATATTTTAAATGATTTTTTAGATAGTTTTAGAGGAACTTTATATAGACAAACTATGTTTGCAGAATTTGAATATATCGTTCACGAAAAAGAAGAAAATAATGAGACTTTAACTGAAAAAGCATTAAGTGATATATATTATGATTTAAATAAAAAATATTATGGTGATGATATAGTAAGTGATGATGAAATCCGTTATGAATGGGCAAGAATCCCGCATTTCTATAATTCATTTTATGTATATAAATATGCAACTGGATTATCTATTGCTTGTATAATTGCAAGTGACATAATAAATAAAAAAGATGGTGCATTAGATAACTATATTAAATTTTTATCTAGTGGTTCAAGTAATTATCCTTTAGAAATTTTAAAAGAATGTGGTTATGATTTATCAGATCCAAAAGTTATAGAAAATGCATTCACAATATTTGATAAGTATTTATTTGAATACGAAAATTTAATTGAAGGAGAAAAAAACTAGTAAAAAGGAGGTAACAACATGAATAAAAGAGATTACTATGAAGTCTTAGGTGTAGAAAAGTCTGCTTCTGATAAAGAGATTAAAAGTGCTTTTAGACGACTTGCAAAGCAATATCACCCAGACGTAAATAAAGAGCCCGATGCAGAGGCTAAATTCAAAGAAATTCAAGAAGCTTATGCTGTATTATCTGATGAAAATAGAAGAAGACAATATGATCAATTTGGTCATGCCGCATTCCAAGGGGGAGCTGGTAACTCACAAGGATTTGGTGGATTTGATTTTGGCGATTTTGATTTTTCAGATATTTTTGGTGATATCTTTGGTGGTGGATTTGGCTTTAACTTTGGTGGCGGTAATTCATCTCGTGCTAGAAAAGGTAGAGATAAAATTGTTGGTATGAGATTATCTTTTGAAGAAGCAGTTTTTGGAACCAAAAAAGATATTAACTTAGATGTAATGGATACATGTGATGAGTGTGATGGTAAAGGCGGACATGGTGAGGAAACATGTTCAGAATGTAGAGGTAGTGGAACTGTTACAAGAGAGCAAAGAACTATACTTGGAGTATATGCTACTAAAACAACTTGTCCTAAATGTGAAGGAAAAGGAAAAACTTATAAAAATACATGTTCAAAATGTAGAGGTAAAGGTCAGGTACGAAAAAATAAAACAATTGAAGTTAAGATTCCAGCTGGTGTAGATACTGGAAATCAACTAAGATTATCTGGTAAAGGTGAAGCAGGAATTAATGGTGGACCTAATGGAGATATCTATATCGAATTTGATGTATTATCTCATCAATTATATATACGTAATGAAGATGACATATATTTAGATTTACCAATAACTATTACAGAAGCCATTTTAGGTACTAAAAAAGAAGTTCCAACTTTATATGGAAATATTAATCTAGTAATTCCAGCGGGTAGCCAAAATGGAGATAAACATAGATTAAGAGGTAAGGGTGTAGAAAATGTATCAAACCATAGAAAAGGAGATATGTATATTACCCTAAAAATAGTTATGCCTGAAAAAATATCTAGAGAACAAAAGAAATTGTTAGAAACGCTTGCTAAAACCGGCTTAGATAACAATTCGGAAATCAAAAAATATAATGATTATTTAAGAAAGAATAAATAAAGTATTGAGCAGTAAAAATATTTTTACTGCTCATTTTATTTATTCTAATCAATAAACATGATATAATGTTCATATGATTGGAGGAAAATTATGGCAACAGTACATAACAATGCAAATAAAGATGAAATTAGTAATATAATATTAATGAGTGGAGACCCACTAAGAGCAAAATACATTGCTGAGAATTATTTAGAAAATTATGAATTAGTAAATGATGTAAGAAATATGTATGCATATACTGGTTTTTACAAAGGAAAAAGAATTACCGTAATGGGACATGGAATGGGAATTCCATCTATTGCAATATATGCATATGAATTATTTAAAATGTATGATGCAGATATAATAATTAGGTTAGGTTCATGTGGATGCTATGATCCAAATGTAGAAGTAGGTTCAACTATTTTAGCAACAAGCGCGAATACAGAAAGTAGTTTTGCTAAACAATTTTATAATGAGGAAATTTATAATGTCGATGCATTCGATAATATTAATGACATTTTAAAAGAAAGTGCAAAAAAATTAAATATTAATTTAATAGAAAGTGAAGTAACATCATCAGATATATTTGATCCATATTGTGATATTGATTTATCTAATAAAAATATTAAAGTAGCTGAAATGGAAGCATTTGCACTATTCTTAATTGCTAAAAAATTAAATAAAAAAGCAGGATGTTTACTAACCGTTTCAGATAATATATATACAAAAAAAGAATTAACAAGTGTTGAAAGACAAAAAAATTTAAATAACATGATTTTAGTTGCACTAGAAAGCACATTATCATTATAATTTTCAAAAATGTAAGTATACTAATAAAAGAAAGTTGGTGAATATGTGGAATATATAAAAAAAGAATATGCAGCTTACAACATTCATGTAATTAAAACAGATGTATTTAAAACAGTTACTTTAGAAATTAATTTCTTAAGAAAAATTAAAAAAGAAGAAATAACAACTAGAAATTTTTTAAGTGAAATACTAGTTCAATCATCAAAGAATTATCCATCAAAACGCTTACTTGCATTAAAATCTAACGATTTATATAATGCAAATATTAGTACCCAAAATAGTAGAATAGGTAATTTCTCAGATTTATCTTTTTCATTACAATTTTTAAATGAAAAGTATACTGAAATTGGAATGCAAAAAAAATCAATAGAATTTTTCTTTGATACAATATTTAATCCGAATGTTAAAGATAATAATTTTGATTTAAAATCTTTTAATATCGTTAAAGAAGCAATCAAAACTGAAATAAAAAGTGTTAAAGATAATATGACTAAATATGCGTTAATTAAAATGCTAGAAAAAATGGGGAAAGATGAACCGTATACTTATATTGGGTTTGGATATTTAGAAGATTTAGAAAAAATTACTACAGAAAATCTATATGAATATTATAAAGACATTTTAAGAAGTGATAAAGTAGATATATTTGTAGTAGGGGATGTAGATGTAGAAGAAATAGTTAGTCTAGTAAATAATAATTTAAAAATAAATACAGTTAAGAAAGAACTTGGTAATCCTGTAATTGAACATGATAAAATACGTTCTAGATTATCTAAAGTTTCTGAATGGGAAAACATTATTCAATCTAAATTAAATATAGGTTGTAAGTTAAAAAACCTATCAGAATTTGAAAGAAAATATGTTTTACTAGTATACAATGAAATTTTAGGAGGTTCTTCTGAATCCAAACTATTTAAAAATGTAAGAGAAAAAAATTCTTTAGTATATTATGTAAATTCTGCATTAAAAATATACGATAATTTACTAATGATATATTGTGGATTAAATAAAAAAGATTCAGACAAAGCTTTAAATATAATTAAAAAAGAAATGACTAATATGAAAAAAGGAAATATATTAGACGAAGAAATAAAAGTTGCAAAAGAAGGAATCATTACATCATTAAATACAATAACTGATTCTCCAGCAAGAATTATAAGTTTATATTTTTCAAAAGAACTTACATCAGGGGATGATATAAATAAGCGTATTGAAATGGTAAATAAAGTTACAAAAGAAGATATAATTTCTTTAGCAAGCAAAATAAAAATAGATACTGTTTATCTAATGTATGGAGAGGATAATTAATATGGAAGAAAAAATAATCGAAATTGCAAATGAAAAACTATATTATTCAAAATTAGATAACGGTCTAGAAGTATATATGATTCCTAATAACAATGTTAAAAATGTTTATGCAACTTTTACTACTAAATATGGTTCAATTCATGATGAATTTGTACCAATTAATTCTAACAAAATGATTTCTGTACCTAAAGGTATCGCACATTTTCTAGAACATAAAATGTTTGAACAAGAAGATGGAATTAATCCTTTTGAATTTTTTTCAAAAAGTGGTACTAATGCAAATGCACATACTGCCCTAAAAAATACTACCTACGAATTTATGGGACCAAATAATTTTATTGAAAATATAAATTATTTATTGGATTATGTTCAAGAATTATACATTACAGATGATAGTGTAGAAAAAGAAAAAGGTATTATTGAACAAGAACTTAAAATGTATATGGATGATCCATTTTGGTCAATGTATGATGGAATAAGAAATAATATATTTAGTCAAAATCCAACCAAATATCCAATTGGTGGAACCGTAGAAAGTATTTATAAAATAACTAAAGAAGATTTAGAAAAATGTTATAATACATTTTATAATCCCGCAAATATGTTTGTAGTTATAACAGGTAATTTTGATCCTAATATAACTTTAAATGAAATAAAAGAAAATCAAGAAAAGAAAAATTTTAAACCAATGGAAAAGGTAAAAATTAAAGAATATAAGGAAAATGATAAAGTTGTAAAAGATTATATGGAAATAGAAAAAAATATCGATATAAATAAATTTTCTTATGGAATTAAAATCAATTTATCCAAATTAGGTAATATTTCTGAAAAGAAAAAAAGATTATATATTTCAATAATTTTTGATACATTATTTGGAATTACTTCAGAATTCTATGAACAAATGACTGAAAAAAATTATTTATCTTCACCACTTGGTATAGATAAAATTTATACTGATACCCATGCATTAATTACTTTAATTGGTGAAACAAATTTTCCAAAAGAATTGTTTGCAGAAATTAATGCATTACTAAAAAATTTAAATATTGAAGAAACAGATTTAGAAAGAAGTAAAAAAATATTACATAGTATAAATATTAAAATGTTTGATAATATTGAAGATTTAAATGATACAATTATTTCAAATGTTATAAACTATGGAACATTTGATGAAAATTTTATAAAATTATCTAATGAATTAAATATGGATGAATTAAAGAAAATACTTAAAAAATTAGATGTATCTAATAAAGCTATTTTCTTAGTAAAGCCATTTGAAAACAACTTGTAAAAAAGTAATTTTTATGATATTATGTATATAGATGAGGGAAACTTCATAAAATTAAAAAAGGATACATTTGATAGTGCGAATCAAATGCATTCCCTTAATTAGGGTACATCTGAAATCACCATGTTGTGAAATCAGATGTTTTATTATTTAAATAGTAAAACTATTACTATAAAGAATAATAGTAGAATTATGATAAATTGAGAAGTTTCTCTTTCTGTCATAAAAACCACCACCTTCCAATATCAATTGATAAAAGAAGGGAAAGCATCTGACTTTTCAAATGTATCCATATTAATTATATA
The DNA here is from genome assembly GCA_017435465.1 of Bacilli bacterium. GTDB lineage: Bacteria > Bacillota_I > Bacilli_A > RF39 > UBA660 > JAFSEX01. Next base: position 55,228 of record JAFSEX010000019.1, on the reverse strand, counting down.
ATATTTCAAGTTAACTAGTAAATAACTTTTTCGTTTTATTTACAAATTTTTTTGAATAGTATTTAGTTAATACTTAACATTATTAATTATTTAAGGTATAATTTGATTATAAACAAAAATAGACAAATTAATTAAATACTTTATATTATCCTAAAATTGGTGATACTATGAAAGTAAAAATAATTGATGAAGCACATGAAAAAGATTTAGAAACTTCTGTAAATGAGTTTTTATCTGAATTAGAGAAAGAAATAATAGATATAAAATTTCAAGTGGCGGTTTCAGTAGATCATGAAGAACAAATTTATTGTTTTAGTGCGATGATAATATATAAATAGAATTATGGAAGTGATATCATGAAAAAAAATTCATTCATTAAAGGTGCGTTTATAGCAACTCTAGCAATCTTTGTAACAAAATTTTTAGGTATTGTATATGTAATACCATTTTATCAAATTATTGGAGAACAAAATGGTTCATTATATGGATATGCTTATACAATATATAACTTATTTTTAGCTTTATCTACAGTAGGTATTCCACCTGCAATGAGTAAACTAATAAGTGAATATAATACACTAGGATATTTTCATACAAAAGAAAGGGCATATAAACTTGGTAAAATAGTTATGCTTATCCTAAGTATTATATCATTCATTGTATTATTTGCCTTTGCACCAAGTATTGCGCATGCAATAATAGGAGATGCGACAGGTGGAAACAGCATAGAAGATATTACTTTTGTAGTAAGAGTAATATCAACCGCAATACTTTTTGTACCACTCTTAAGTGTTTCAAAAGGATATTTACAGGGTCACAAATTTATTTCCCCTTCATCATTTAGTCAAATACTAGAACAAGTTATACGTATAATAGTAATATTAGTAGGTAGTTATACTTTCTTAAATATATTCAACCTAGGAATGACTAATGCGATAGGTATAGCTGTATTTGGCGCAACCATAGGGGCAATTGCGGCATTATGCTATATATTACATAAAATACATAAAAATAAAGATCAATTAAATACTACTTCAGAACAAACAGAAGAAGAAAAGAAAATCACTAATAAAGATATATTAAAGAAAATCTTAGGTTATTCATTACCATTTATAATGTTTGGACTTACTATGTCAGTATATCAATTTGTAGATATGTTAACAGTTGTTAAAACCATGACTAATACACTAGGTTATACAATTGATGCAGCTGAAAGCGTAATTGGAGTATTAAATACATGGGGAGCAAAACTTAACAATATAATAATTGCGATATCAACTGGACTTACAACTAGTTTAGTACCAAATATAACAAGTAGTTTTGTAGCAAAAAAATATGATGATGTCAGAAGAAAAGTTAATCAATCAATTCAAATATTATTATTTATTGGTTTACCTATTGCAGTAGGACTTAGTATTCTTGCAAATCCAGTATTTAATGCATTTTATGGAGCTAACACTTGGGGACCAATAGTATTTAGATATTCAGTATTTATAGCAGTTGGAACATGCTTATTTAATACTACTATAATTATTTTACAATCACTAAGTAAATATAAAGCAGTATTTATAAGTTTATTTAGTGGAGCAATTGCTAAACTAATCCTAAATATACCACTAATGAATTTAACACATACACTAGGGTTAGAAGGATTTTATGGAGCAATCACCGCAACTTTAATTGGACTAATCATTTCAATAACAATTAATTTAATTGTATTAAATAAAACAATGAAAGTTAATTATTCAAATACCTTCAAATCATTATTAAAAATTATTTTAAGTGTATTAGTAATGTGTATAGTAATATTCTTATTACATTTATTCATACCAATGTATAGTGATAGTAGAGTAATATCGATTATTATTGTATCAATATATGGAATATTAGGTGGATTAACATATTTTATTCTTACATATAAAACAAAAGTAATTAATGATATATTTGGTAAAAAATTATTAGATACAATTAAAAGTAAATTTATAAAACGACAAAAAACAACTAATCAATAGTATAAAATTCGTAATAGGTGATATCTATGAGAATTTATTATATATTTAGAATAAATAAATCAGTCGCAAATTTATATAGAAAACAAGAATATGTTATATATGATATCTTAACTGGAATTTATAAACTAAATAAAACCGATGTTGTTTTAGGATATAAATTTTTTGAACAATTTGCGATATTCTTTAATAAAAATAATATGAATGAATATATTTATAGTACATATAAAGATAATTTGTTTTATATTAAAAATATTAATAAACATATTATAAATGATAGATTTAAAAATGAATTTAGTAGTTTAATTGTATATAATTCTCATATTAAATTAAAAACTAACAATAATATTTCTGAATTTTTAAAGTTATTAAATAACTATAGTAGGGATTTATTTATATGTGATTTTTCTAATCATGATTATTTTTGGTTAGATAATATTATTAAAACACTTGTATAAAATATATATTTTTAGTAAAATTAATTTGGAGGGAAATAACTATGTGGATGGATATACTTTATGTAGTAATAGGATTAATTATTGGTGTAGTAGTAGGTTTTTTCATATCTCAAAGATATACTAAAAAGATGATGAAAGAAAACCCACCAATAAATGAAGAAATGATAAAAGCAATGATGACTCAAATGGGAAGAAAGCCTTCTCAAAAACAAGTTAATCAAATGATGAAATCAATGAATAAATATATGTAATGTAGAAAGTTTTCAATAGAGTGTCAAATTGACAACTGTTGAAAACTTTTTCTTGACTCGGGGGGGGAATATTATATACTTATATTGAAAATTGTGGATAGACAGTAATAATCACTTATTATTAAAAATATTCACAATGAAGTAGATAGGAGAGTATATGATATGAATGAAAGAAAACAAAAAACAACAATCGCAATTGCATCATTGATAATTGTACTAGCATTAGTACTAGGAATAAGTTATGCATACTTTGCTGCACAAGGACAAAGTACAGAACAATCAATTACAACATCAAATATGGGAATAGAATTTGGTGATGGAACAGCAATAGTTAATGCAAGTGGGATTTCCCCATTAATAAGAGAAGATGCGCTACCAACACAAGATAGTACAGGTAAAGTAACAACTGCAGGAAAAGCAGTAACAAAAAAATTCACAATTGAAAATACAGGAACAGAAAAAATGTATATTCATATTTCATTAGAAGATATGACATTACCTACAAACTTAAAAAGATATGATTTTATGTGGTCATTATATGAAGTGACAGATACAACAAATAATATAGAAAAAAATGTAAGTAATGGATCATTTGATGGAGCAGGAACAAGCTTAATGGTTGCACCATATCAAGTATTTGAAGCTGGTGATGAAAAAACATATAATTTATATATATGGATAGAAGAAACTCATTTAGACCAAAGCATAATGATGGGACAAACTTTTAAAGCAACAATTCAAGCAGAAGGAGAAGTATATTATACAAGTCCAGAAAGTGATTTTGAAGTTAATTCAAGTGGAGTATTAACTGCATATAATGGAACTGATGAAAACTTAGTAATTATTCCATCAGTAGTTAATAGTGTTACTGTTACTAAAATTGCTGGTGGATTTTTAGATGGTATTAATAATATAATAATACCAAATACTGTTACTGAGATTGGTAGTAATGCATTTGAAAACATGTACAATTTAACTAATATTTTTATACCAAATAGTGTTACATCTATTGGAGAATATGCATTTGCTAGTACTAGTTTGAAAAATATATCAATTCCGAATAGTGTTACATCTATTGGAGAAGGAGCTTTTATGTATACTTCTATTAATGGTATTTTTATACCAAATACTATTAAGAACATTACTGCGAGTTTATTCATGTATAATAGTAGTTTAAAAAATATAATAATACCAAATAGTGTTAATTCTATTGGTGGTAATGCATTTATGACTACTTCATTAGAAAAAATGGTAATACCAAATAGTGTTAATTCTATTGGTAGTAATGCATTCGATGATACTCCTTTAACCGAAGTAATTATAATTGGTAGAAGTTCTATACCTTCTGGATTTGAAAGCGGATGGAATGATAATGGATATAATGGTGAAGTTATTGGCATGGAAGTTATATATAAACCATAGTTACTTATAGACAAAGAAATTATTCTTTGTCTTTTAATTTAGTTAAAAATAATATATAATACGTTTAGAGGGATGTATATGAATATAAATTATCAAAAGAAATTAGATGAAATATTAAAAAATATAAATGGAGAAACATTGTTGCTTCATAGCTGTTGTGCACCATGTAGTAGTTATGTTTTAGAATATTTGTCAAACTATTTTAAAATTACAGTATTTTATTATAATCCAAATATATCACCAGATACTGAATATGAAAAAAGGGTAAAAGAACAAAAAGAATTTATTAAAAAATTTAAAAGTAAATATCCAATTGACATTATTGAAGGAGATTATGATAAAGATAAATTTTATGAAATATCTAATGGTTTAGAAAACGAAATAGAAGGCGGAAAAAGATGTTTTAAGTGTTATGAATTAAGACTTAAGGCTACTGCTGGAGTTGCTAAAGAAAAGAATTATGATTATTTTGGAACAACCCTAACAGTAAGTCCATATAAAAATTCTAAAAAATTAAATGAAATTGGTGAATTGTTACAAAATGAATATGGTATAAATTATTTATTTTCAGATTTTAAAAAGAAGAATGGATATAAAAGAAGTATAGAATTATCAAAAGAATACAATTTATATAGACAAGATTATTGTGGGTGTGAATTTTCTAAAAGATTAAAAATAAAGGAGAATGATTATGAAAAAGAAACTGTATAATATAATTTTTCCAATATGGATACTTTTTATTGTTCCACCAGTAATTTTAATTGTTTTGCCTAGTAATTTTATAATCGATTCATTAGTGTTAATTATTTCATTAAAATTATTTAAAATTTCTAATATAAACGAAATATACAAAAAAACAATATTTAAAGTATGGATATTTGGATTTTTATCTGACATTATTGGCGCATTATTTTTGTTTTTATCAATGTTTATACCTGGAAATTTTTGGTATGATAAAGTTCTGTCCCCACTTATGTGGAATCCATTTGAAACAGTATATTCCTTTTTATATTGTACAATTGCAATTATAATTAGTGGATTGTTTATATATTTATTTAATAAAAAAATAACATTTAAAAATATTAATATAAAAGATAATTTAAAGAAAAAAATTGCTTTTATTCTAGCACTTGTTACCGCACCATACCTATTTTATTTACCAACTAGTGTTGTATATAATAACTATTTTGAAGATATTGGGATAATTGGATATATTAATAAATAATTACTAATTTTTGGTACATACTATTCATATAAAAGAAAGTAGGGAAAGTATGTACCAATTTATTTATTATATATTATTTATTCCAATTTTTATTTATGGTATGTATTTTTTAATAACTGGTATATTTGCCTTTACTAAAAAAAATACAATAAAAAAATATAAACCAAAAAATAGATTAGCTGTAGTAGTTGCAGCTCGTAATGAAGGAAAAGTAATAGCTTCATTAATAAATAGTATTAAAAAACAGAAATATCCTAAAAATTTATATGATATTTTTATATTACCCAATAACTGTACAGATAATACTTATGATATTTCAAAAGAAGCAGGAGCTAAAATAATTAAATGTAAAGAAGAAATAAAATCTAAAGGACAAGCACTAAAATATGCATTTAATCATTTAAATAAACATCATAATTTTGATGCATATATTATTTTTGATGCAGACAACATTGTTCATCCTAATTTTTTAGCGAGAGTAAATGACGCATTAATAGAAGGTTATGAAGTAGCCCAAGGTTTTAGAGATAGTAAAAATCCAAGTGATAATTGGATTTGTGGAAGTTATTCATTGTTCTATTGGGGTCAAAATATATTTTTTAATAAATCAAGAATGAATATGCATGCTTCAGCATCTATAAATGGTACTGGATTTATGATAAAACGTAGTGTTATAGAAGAGATGGGGTTTAATACTGTTACAATGACTGAAGATATCGAATTTACGGCTCTTTGTGCAATTAACAATAAAAAAATAGCATTCATACAAGATGCGATTACATATGATGAACAACCCCTAACTTTTAGAATGTCGTGGAAACAAAGAATAAGATGGTCAACTGGTACTTATCAATGTTTAACAACATACTTCAAACAATTAATTAATGGACTAATTAAGAATAAAAATATTTCTTGTTTGGATATGTTACTATTCTTTATGGCCCCTGTAATTCAATTAATTTCTGGATTAGTATTTATTCTTTTAGTAACTTATACTATATTAGGTATTAAATTATATGATATTTTTTCTTATCTTTTTGCCTATAATGAAATATTCTTAATTATTACATATATTATTAGTGTTTTATTAAGTATATTTGTTGTAAAATATTTAAATAAAAATATTAGAGATACAATTTCAGGAATAATTATGTTTTCAATATTTCTACTTAGTTGGATACCAATTAATATAATTTGTTTATTAAAAAAAACTAATGTTTGGGAGGAAATAAATCATTCAAGAAATATAAGTATTGAAACAATATATGAAGAATAAAAACAATTACATATTTATTTTTGTAGTTGTTTTTTGTTATAATTATAAAGAATGGAGGAAATATACATGGATATTAAATATTTTGAAAAGTTAGTAAATAAATCATTAGAAACAGGTGCGGGTTTTTCAGAAGTATTTTATGAAAATAAATATACAAATAATTATTTATTTTTATCTAGTAAAATTGATAAAACAACTCCAAATTTTATTAGCGGAATAGGTATTAGACTAAGCAGGGATTCAAAAACAGTATATGGTAGTACAAATAAATTAGATGATACTTCTATTAATAATTTGATTGATGATTTAAGTAGCGTTTATAAAAGTAATAGGATTATTGATTATATAAATTTATTTGAAGAAAAAATTGACAATAAATATAAGCCAGTTATTGAGTTAGAAGACTTTGATATAGGTAAGAAAAAAGAATTATTTAAAAGAATTGATAATTATGCTAGAAATAAGGATAAAAATGTTAGTCAAGTTCAAATAAAATTATTTGAAGAAAATCAAGATGTTATAATTGCAAATAGTACTGGTAAATATATAAAAGATAATAGAGTAAGAATTAGATTAGATTTATATATTTTTGTTAGTGTTGATGGAAAAATGGAAGCAAGTTATTCTAGATTTGCGACTATGGGTGGATATGAATTTTTAGATAAAATTAATTTTGAAGAAGAAATAGATAAATTAATTAAAGAAACAAATGATAAAATTATTGCAGTACCATGTCCTGGTGGAGAAATGCCTGTAGTTATCGCGGCAGGTTTTGGTGGAGTAATATTTCATGAAGCATGCGTACATTCCCTAGAAGCCGCTACTACAGCAAAAAATTCTGGACCATTTGCGAATATGATAGGTAGTATGGTGGCATCAAATAAAGTTACTCTTATTGATGATGGAACACTAAATAGTGAATGGGGGTCAGTAAATATTGATGATGAAGGTAATAAAACTAAAAAGAATATTTTAATTGAAAATGGTATTTTAAAAAGTTATTTAATTGATGAATTAAATTCTAAAATAATGAATATGGATATTACTGGTTCAGGAAGAAGAGAAAACTATACTTATGCACCAACTGCTCGTATGAATAATACTTATTTAGCTCCTGGTACTGATACTAAAGAAGACATGATTAAAAGTATTAAATATGGATTATATGCTCATAAAATGGGTGGTGGTTCAGTAAACCAAAATACAAGTGATTTTAACTTTGCAGTTACTAGCGCATATATGATTCGTGATGGAAAAATTGCTGAGAGTGTAAGTGACGTATGTTTAATTGGTAATGGTAGTGAAATAATTAAAAATGTAGAAATGGTTGGTAGTGATTTATTACATGATCCAGGATACTGTGGTGCAGATTCAGGTTATGTTCCAGTTAATGTTGGACAACCTACAATTAAAGTTTCTAAAATATTAGTTGGTGGAAAGGATGATAAGTAATGGATTATCAAAAGTTATTTAGTAAGGCTAAAGAAAATAATATTAATGATATACAAGTTATAGATGAATATGTAAAATTATTTCATGTTAAAACTACAAATGATAATGTAGAAATATATGAAATACATTCTAATAATAAATATAATATAAAAGCTATCATTGATAATAAAACTGTATATATTAATTTAGAAAAAAATGATTTTGATTTAGATAAAATTATTGAATGTATTAAAAATAATTCAAAATATCTTGATAGTAGTGAAAAAGATTATATAATTAGTGATACAAGTAATAATTGTTTACTAAGTCGTGATGATGATATTGTGTTTAATACTAATATTACTGATAAATTACTTTCATACAATACACTAAGGGAAGAATATGATAATTTTATAGAAATAAGTAATGAATATTATGAAATATATACTAGAATTAAAATTGTAAATAATAATGATGTAGTAATGGAAGATGATAATAAATATTGTATGGTTGTTACTAATGCTATATTTAAGGAAAATGATAAAATTTCATCTACATTTGATGAAATTTATATTAATGATGTAAATGAATTAGATTTAGATAAATTCGTAACTGATAATGTTAAAAATACTAATGATAAATTAAATTTTAAAAAAATTAAAAATGGAAAATATAATGTATTACTTAAAAATGAATGTCTATCTAATATTTTTCAAAACATAAATTCTATATTCTTTGGAGATAATATTCAAAATAATAAATCACCATTAGTAAATAAAATAGGCGAAAAAGTATTTGGAAATAATATAACTATTATTGAAAATCCAAATGATGAAAATTATTTTGGAAAACGTTTATTTGATAATGAAGGGACATTAACATCATACAAAGAAATTGTAAGTGATGGAGTATTTAAATCACCAATATATGATATTAAAAGTGGTGAAAAAGAAAATATTAAATCTACAGGTAACAAATATAATGGAATTGGTTTTAAAAACTTTTATTTGAAACCTGAGAATAATTCTTTTGAAGATTTATTAAATAAGTTAGATAATGGTATTTTAATTGATAAAGTTCATGGTATGCATGCAACTATAAATCCATATAATGGGAATATATCTTTACAATGTGAAGGGTATATAATAGAAAATGGTAAAATGATTGATTCTTCTAAATTATTTATAATTTCAACAGATATTTTTGAATTATTAAATAATATTACTGAAATAGGTAACGATATTAAATATACTTCTCTTAATTTTGCATCACCTTCAGTAATCATTAAAAATATGTCACTTTCATCATAATATATATTATCTTATAGTGGAAATAAGTGTATGTTTATGGTATAATATATATAGTTGTGGGGTGAAAAAATGTTAAACAATAAACTTGGAATTACAAATGAAGTTTTACTTGCAAATGAAGAAGAACGTATAACAAAATTAAAAGCATTAGAACTATTTGACACTAATAAAATAAATGAATTTGAAGTAGGGACATTTAATGGCCTTGCTAAAATACATGAGTATTTATTTTCTGACATTTATGAGTTTGCAGGAAATATTAGAAAAGAAAATATTTCTAAAGGTAGTTTTAGATTTGCCTCTATAATGTATTTGGAAGATGCTTTAAATAAAATAGATTCTATGCCACAAAATAATTTTGAAAATATTATAAAAAAATATATTGAAATGAATATTGCCCATCCATTTAGAGAAGGTAATGGAAGAAGTACTCGTATTTGGCTTGATATGATATTAAAAAAAGAACTTGGTAAAGTTGTGGATTGGAGTAAAGTAAACAAAGAAGAATATTTGCTTGCAATGGAAAGAAGCCCAATAAAAGATACTGAAATTAGATTGCTACTTAAAAATGCATTAAGTAATAAAGTTAATGACAGAAGTGTTTATATGAAGGGAATAGATGTAAGTTATCATTATGAAGGATATAACACATATTCAATAGGAGAATTAGATAATAATTAATTTTAGACTAAATATTTTAGTCTTTTTATATGTAAATTTTCTCTTTGAAAAAAACATTTAAAATATTCAAAATATGAATATAATTAATTAAAAATAAATTAAAAAATACTATAATTGACAAAATACGATTTTTTTGAGATAATGTTGTACGTAAAAGGTTGGGTGATACGATGTACAAAGAAAACATAATACTAACTCCTAAAGATATACTTGAAAAAGAATTCAAAATAGACGCGAGAGGCTATAGAATGCAAGAAGTAGATAAATTTTTAGATGTAATTATGGGGGACTACACTGAATTATTTAACACAATCGACCGCCTTGAAGACGAAAAAGAACAACTTTTAAATGATATTATGCGTTTAAAACAAGAAATCAGAACTATTAAAACAAATATTGAAGTTGCTAAAAATAGTGGTGAAAGAGAAATTACAAATGTAGATATCATTAGAAGAATTTCGCAATTAGAAAAAATAGTTTATGGTAAAGAATAATAATTTTTAGACAAACGCTGCATACCTTGCTATGTAGAGGAAAGTCCATGCTCACACTAACCTGTGATGGTAGTAGTGTTCGTGTATAGGGAAACAATAACCTATAGTAGTTTTATAACTAACGGCTTCGAACAAACCTAAGTCATACGATATGGTTTAATTAGATATAAAAGTGCCATAGTGACGATGCTTTTTAGAAATAAAAAGAGTGGAACGTTGGTAAACCCCACGAGTGAGAAACCCAAAATATGGTAGGGGAACTTTTGCTAGGGAACTGAACCGATGCGAAAGATTGATTTTTAATCAATAGATAAATGTTTGTCACCTATTTATAGGTACAGAACATGGCTTATTAAAATTATTATTTTTTTATTATAGTATTGAAAAAGAGGTGCCAAAATTGAACGAGATTGGTGAAAAGCTTAGAGAAGCAAGAGAAAGTCATGGTGTCAGCATAGAAGAAGCTGCAGAAGATTTAAAAATTAGACCTTCACAACTGAAAAATCTAGAAGATGGGAATATCAAAGAGTTTAAAGATATTTTTTATGTTAAGTTTTTTGTAAGAGATTATGCAAAATATTTGGGGTTAGATGGAGAAAAGATACTTGATGATTTTAATGAATTCTTATTTGATTATACATCTAGAATTCCATTAGATAAAATTAAGAAAGCAAATAATACTAAAAAAGAAGAACCTAAAAAAATTGTTTCTCCTTATACTGTTTCAAAATCTAAAACAAATATTGCTCCACATAAAATTATTTATGTGTTAATAGTGTTGGTATTAATTGTAATTGGGTATTTGATTGCAAATAGTTTAACGCCAAACAGTGGTTTTAAAGATCAAATATCATATAATTATGTAATTGAGTAGGTGAGAATATGAATTTACCAAATAAATTGACAATGTTTAGAATTATTTTAACAATATTTATAATATTTATTTTACTATTTCCATTTTCAGATATTAATTTGAATTTTCCAGAATTTGTAATCAATGGTAACAAGGCTACTATAGTAGTAAATAGTAAATATATTATTGCAGGTATATTATTTATTATTGCATCAATAACTGATTTCTTAGATGGTTATATAGCAAGAAAATATAATTTAATTACTGATACAGGTAAAATGTTAGATGCAATTGCAGATAAAATATTAGTAAATTCTGTGTTAATTGTTTTAGCATCAAAAAGTTTAGGATTTATTAATCCAATAATCCCAGTAATTATTATAATGCGTGATACAGTAGTTGATGTAATTAAAATGATGGCTGGTAATAAAGGTAAAGTAGTTGCAGCTATTAAAAGTGGTAAATGGAAAACTGCATGTTTAATGGTTGGTGTTGTTTTAACATTGTTCTATAATTTACCTTTTGAAATGTGGAATATAAATGTATCAGATGCCTTATTAATTATTGCGACAGTTTTATCAGTAATTTCTGGTGTACAATATTATATTTTAAATAAAGATTTAATTTTTGAAAAAAAGTTGTAAAATCAAATAATTAAAATTTGTTATTAAATATATAAAAAATCCCCCTAATTTGTAGGGTGGATTTTTTATTTCTGTTAAAATTTAAACTTCAAAAATAACGAACAAACGTTTGAAAAAGGTATTGACTTTTTATATCATTATGAATTATAATGTAACTATGAAAAGAAAGGATGAGAATTACATGTTAAAATCAACAGCTAAAGATAAAACTTTAGAACAAGTACTATTAGATATCGAAAAGCAATTTGGGAAAGGTTCAGTAATGAAATTGGGGGAAACTGAACATAATCAAGTAGATGTTTGTCCATCTGGATCATTAACTTTGGATATTGCCCTAGGAGTTGGCGGTTATCCAAAAGGAAGAATTATAGAAATATATGGACCTGAATCTAGTGGTAAAACTACTTTTGCATTACATGCAATTGCAGAAATGCAAAAAATGGGAGGACGTGCAGCATTTATTGATGCAGAACATGCATTAGATCCAATATATGCTAAAAAATTAGGAGTAAATATTAATGAATTATTATTATCACAACCAGATACTGGAGAACAAGCTTTAGAAATTTGTGAAGCCTTAGTTAGAAGTGAAGCAATTGGGATAATTGTAATAGATTCAGTTGCTGCCTTAGTTCCACAAGCAGAAATTGAAGGAGAAATGGGAGACTCACATGTTGGACTACAAGCAAGATTAATGAGTCAAGCATTAAGAAAATTATCTGGAACAATTAATAAAACAAATACAATTGCAATCTTTATTAACCAATTAAGAGAAAAAGTAGGAGTTATGTTTGGAAATCCAGAAACTACTCCAGGTGGTAGAGCCCTTAAATTCTATTCTACAATTAGATTAGATGTAAGAAGAAATGAACAATTAAAACAAGGTACAGATGTAATAGGTAATAGAACAACTGTAAAAGTAGTTAAAAATAAAGTTGCCCCACCATTTAAAACTGCAGAAGTTGAAATAATGTATGGCGAAGGTGTCTCAAAAGAAGGAGAAGTAATAGATTTAGCAGCTAACAACAATATTTTAGAAAAATCTGGAGCTTGGTATTCATATAAAGGTGAAAAAATTGGACAAGGTAAAGAAAATGTTAAATCATTTTTAAAACAACATCCAGAAATATTCAATGAATTAGACCAAAAAGTTAGAGAACATTATGGAATTGGAGTATCAGAAAAAGCTAAAAAAGAATCAAAATCAACAAAAGAAAAATAATTGGTGTGATTTCACACTTTTTATTTTTAGTTGAATACTTTTTAAAAATGTAATATAATATAAATATTGACGGGAGGATTATACAATGAATGAACTTGTCATAGATGAAAAAGAAGAATTAGTTATGAAACTATTACATTATTTTATTACTGAAAAAGGATATAATCCTATTGTTTTACATGGTGGTAAGGATGAAATTTGGCTAGAAAATATTGAAGATAACAATGAATATGGGGTTGTTAGAATAGTTTCAGGATATATACATAATAATGAACAATTTAGTTTTGATTCTTATAAAACTAAACAAATTATTAAACAAATAAAGAAAAAAACATTTTCTTTAAGCATAAATACACTTAGTATTTATGTTGATTTGGGAGATAATGTTAAACTAGAATCAACTGATAAAGTAGATTGTGTGTATTTATCAAATATTGACGATATTGATAAATATGATAATTTAAAAATAAATTTTCCAACATTAAAACATAATTTAAATATTAAAGAAAAAGGAATAAATTTATTCTCTAAACTTACAACTGAAATAAATAAATCTAACGAAATAAAGGCAAAAAAAAATCAAGATATTTTTGCTCCAAGAAAACCAATTGTAACTTATACACTAATTATCATTAATGTAATATTATACATTCTTTCATTAGTAATTGGAAAAAATACAATGGTAGGATTATTTGGATTACATCCAGAATTGGTTAAGGCAGGAGAATATTATAGAATTATTACATGTATGTTTATGCATGCAAGTACAACACACTTATTGTTCAATATGTATGCACTATATATAATTGGTAGTCAAATAGAAAGTTTCTTTAATAAATTTAAATATATAATAATTTATCTTATAAGTGGGATTTTGGGGTGCCTATTTTCTATGATTTTTACTCAAACATGGAGCGTAGGAGCAAGTGGAGCAATATTTGGATTACTTGGTTCAATGTTATACTTTGGATATCATCATAGAATGTATTTAGGAACAGTAATAAAATCACAAATTATTCCAGTAATTGTTATTAATTTAATTATTGGGTTTTCTTCATCAAGTATTGATAATGCTGCTCATATTGGTGGTTTAATTGGTGGAATACTTGCTTCAATGATGGTTGGAGTAAAAGATAGAGATGATAAAATAGATAAAGTAAATGGATTCATTATTACAGTTATCCTAGTTGTATTCCTTATCTATCTAGCATTCTTTATGAATTAGAAGTTATAAAAATAACTTCTTTTAACTTATAAAAGGGTGATTTAAATGAAAAAAATTAATAAATTATCCATTATTTCAATCATAATAATTATTTTAGATCAAGCAAGTAAAATATTAATTTCAAATCTATTAGATTTACATGAAAGTATAAATATAATTTGCAATATCTTTAAAATAACATATACAAAAAATTTTGGAGCTGCATGGAGTATTATGTGGAATCAAAGATTATTCTTAATAATTATTACAATACTTGCTTTAATCTTCATAATTTATTTAATACATAAAGAAAAACGGTTGAATAATCTTAAAAATATATATTACGGATTTTTAATTGGTGGAATAGTTGGAAATTTTATAGATCGTATTTTACATGGGTATGTGATAGATTTTTTAGATTTCAATATATTTGGATATAATTTCCCAATATTTAATTTCAGTGATATTTTTATAGTTTTAGGAGTATTACTGATATTAATTGAAAATTTTGTGGGTGGTGAAAAAAATGAATGAATATATCGTAACAGATGAAGAAAAAGGTCTTAGAATTGATCAATATTTATCTAAAATAACTGATTATTCTAGAAGTAAAATAGTTAAAATGATTAAGGAAGGACTAATATTAGTTGATGATATATCAGTAAAACCAAGTTATATAGTAAAACAAAATGATAATATAAATATAATTGGTGAATTAAATGAAAGTACTGATATTACTCCAGAAAATATTCCTTTAAATATTGTATATGAAGATGATGATGTATTAGTGGTTAATAAACCTAGTGGAATGGTTGTACACCCTGCACACGGTAATTATTCAAAAACTTTAGTTAACGCTTTATTATATCACTGTAATAATCTAAGTACACATGATATAAGACCTGGAATAGTACATAGAATTGACAAAGATACAAGTGGACTTTTAATGATAGCAAAAAATGATAATGCACATAAAATACTTGCTGAACAACTAAGTTTGAAAACTACAACTAGAAAATATATAGCTTTAGTGTGGGGAGTAATTAATCACGATACTGGTACAATTGATGCACCAATAGGAAGAGATTCAAACGATAGACAAAAAATGAATGTTACTGATATTAATAGTAAAGATGCAGTTACACACTTTAAAGTTTTAGAAAGATATAAAAGAACAACCCTAATAGAACTACAACTAGAGACTGGAAGAACTCACCAAATTCGTGTACATATGAATTATATAGGGTATCCTATAGTTAATGATAAAGTTTATGGTCATAAAAAAACTATTAACGATTTTGGACAGTTATTACATGCCAAAACCCTTGGTTTTGTTCATCCAACTACAAATAAATACATGGAATTTGATAGTGATTTACCTGAAGAATTTATCGAATTAATAGATATTTTTAAAAATGAATAAGATATTCCAATATTTTGTTTATGTACTTGACAAAGAACTAATGCTCTTTGTCTTTTAATTTATTATAAAATAATATATAATATTATTGGTGATTTGTTTTATGAAAAAATGTAGTATTATTTGTAATATACACAGTGGGAAAGGTATAAAGAAAAAAACACTTAATAAATTTGAAAATATCCTAAGAGAAAACGATTATTTAGTAGAAACTTATATAACAAAATATCAAGGACACGCTAAAAAAATAATGCAAAATATAGATTACGCAGATTTAGTTATATCCCTTGGTGGTGATGGAACTTTCAATGAAGTTATGACCGGTAATTTTAAAAGAAAAGAAAGATTGTTAGTATCTCATATTCCACTTGGTACAACAAATGATATTGGTAAAATGTTTGGATTGAATAAGAATGTTTTAAGCAACCTTAAACTAATATTAAATGGAAAAGTTAAAAAAATAGATATATGTACGCTTAATGGGCATCCATTTGTTTATGTTGCCGGATTTGGGAAATTTATGAATATACCATATGAAACTTCTAGTAGTCTAAAAAAAAGAATGGGATATTTAGCATACTTAATTAATGGTATTAAAGATTTTATACAGAGAACTAGATTAAGTGAATTGTCTTATACAGTAAACGGAAAAACATATTCTGGATTATATTCGTTTATGATTGCTTCTAGTGCAACTAGAATAGCGGGCATTAATAATATTTTTAAAGACGTTAAATTAGATGATGACCAATTTGAAGTATTGTTTTGTAATTTAACTAAGAAAAAAGATATTATAAAAAGTTTATATTATTTAAAAACAAGTGATATTACACAAGTTCCAGGTTTTTATTTTCATAAAACAAATAATTTAACTATTAAATTTAAGAAAAAATCAAAACCATGGTGTGTTGATGGTGAAAAATATGATAATAAAACAAGAGAATATAATATAAAAGTTGTTCGAAATGTAGAAATGTTATTACCTACAAAAGAATTACCTAAATTATTTTTAGACGAAGAAAATAAAGATGTATAATCATCTTTATTTTTAATTAAAAAAATGGTATACTAAATTATATGAATAATTGGAGGAATAAAAATGATTTTATTTGGCAAAAAATATACTTTAACTAAAAAAGGATGGATTGTATTAAGTATACTTTGTATAGGATTGTTATCCATACTGTTATATTTTGGATTAAATAGTAAAAATAAAGTAGTATTTGAAACATATACTATTGAATCAACAACTAGTGAAAAATTAAGTAATGCTTTACGCAATAAAGAGATATCTATAGATGAATATGTATTATATTCTGCATATTCAATATATGATAGTAATAAACTTGATAAAAAATATAAATCAAATATTGAATATGAAATGGCACCTGATTTATATAGTTTAATGCAAAATTATAATAACGAATTATCGGAAGAAACTAAGAAATATATTAATGATAAAATTCAAATGAAAAATGTTATACTTGGTCCAGAAACAAATGAAACATCATATAATAATTCTAATGTCACACCAATTTCTAATAATGTGGCAATTACAGGGGATTTAAAAACCAGATTGGATAAATATATATTATCTCCGAACAAAAAAGTTGTTGTATGGTACACTACAAAAAATACAGAAGATAAAATAACTGATGAACAGGCTAAACAAATCGCTGATAATATTGAAATTTATATTGAAAAATATTCTGATGAATATGATATTGAATTTAAATGGGAAAAATCGTATTGCAATGGATATGATGAAACAAAATATATGGAATTTTTGAAAAATATTGATTCAAATAGTGCTGATGCATTATTTAATGCAATGCCTGTGTATGTTTCATCATCAGCAAATAATACTAAATCTGTAGCATATTATATTGGTGCAATACCTAATGTACAATTATCTGATCAAAGTGAGACTAATAATAGTAATCTTGGAGGTATTCCAGTTGCTCCATATATAAATGTCGCTTCGAATAAAATAAGTGATAGTAATTCACTGAACAGTACAATCGCACACGAATTATTTCACCATTATCAACCATATATTTGTGGAGAAGGAACATATCAGTTTTGCGAAAACAACGAAAAAGGTGACCCATTATTTATTAAAGAAACAACTGCAAATTGGGCAGCAACAAAAATAACAGATAATTCAATCTTGATGAATGGATATATAACATCTTATTTATATAACTACTATAAATCGATTGATGAAATTAATCCATACGCTGCTATGTACTTTTTACATAATTATGAAAATATTGTTGATAATGGAAAACAAAAAATATTAAATGGACTTTTAAAAAAAAATCATAATGGAGATACTTTAAAATATTTATATGAAGCAGCAAATGGTAAAATGCCGGAAGTTTTAAATAGTTTAGCTAAAAACAATTTAATTAATGATTACAAATTTGAAGCTGTCAAAGGATTAAAAGAAGCTAATTACTCTTATATTGGTGAATGTAACATTGTTAAAAATGGTGATGGTGAAGAAGTTTGTGATCTCAAAAAGAAAACAATTAAAAATACCGATGGTACTATCAAAAATGTTTCAATGGAGTACTTCTTTTCGGAAAAAACTAACAAAAAATATAAAATATCGAATTTATCAAATAATAATACAGAATATATAAATATTTTCTCTCTTTCTAATTTAAAGGAATTTGAGGGATATAATCAAAAAGTAGAAAGTTTTGCTGATCAAAAAGTTGTATATTCTCAAAAATTTACAGGTGATGTTATAGTTGATTTATCTAAAATAGATGGTGAACAGGTAGTAATATCAATTACAAATGGGCATTTAACTGATGAAATGAAATATAAAATTGAAGAAACAAGTGACAATATGAATATTGAGTTAAATACCACCACAACTAATAATACAAATAATAACAATAACAATTCGAGCAATTCAAATGATTCAAACAATTCAAATGATAGACCATCACAAATCTATAATATATATATTGATAATAAAGAATACAAGATTAATAATTTTGCACAAAATAATAGAGCATTTGTTAATATAAAAGAATTATGTAATACAGGTATATGCATAGTAAGTTATATTAATAATAATTATAATAAAATTTCTGTTATGTCAATATTTAAAACAAACAATAATGTATATCAATATATACTAAATAATGAAAAAGGTACACAAAATTTTAATTCTGGATTAATTGCAAAAGACCAAACATTTTATTTAAGTCAATTAAACGTTGATGCTCCTTCATGTCCTGAAGGTAAAGATTCTAATGGTTATGATATACCAAAATGTGACGAAAGTTCATTTTATGTTCCAATAAGATTTGTTTCCCAAGCATTAGGATATGATGTTACTTGGAATAAGGATAACCCTAATAGAATTGATATTAATACAGGATTACAAGATAAAATAATAAAAGAAAACAATTATAGAAGCGTTATTTCAAAAGATAAGATTAGTATTGGTAATGTCGTTACAAATTTTATTGAATTAAATAATACACAAACATTAAGTAAGAATACTACATATTATGCATATTTGATTGATAAAGATAATAAACGTGTATTTAATAGTGGCTTTGTTCTTTTATCTGGTTCAAGTAAAAATTTCACAATAATTAATGATTTAGAAACTAATAATAATAACAATGTTACTTACTCAACATTAAAAACTGGAAATTCTGGAAATGGAACAATTGCAATTATTTCAACAATTACCATTGAAGATAAAGAATATAAGTCAAAATCAGGTATATATCCAATAATTAGTGAAGTAAATGTTAACATTCAGTAGGTGAGTATAATGAAGATGAATCTAATATTATCGCAAACAAATGATTTTTGTAAATCGAATGCTGGTAAAAAAATATTTATATTTTTAGGTGAAATTTTTGATATTTTAATTATTATTATTCCAATTATTTTAATATTAATTGCTACAATAGATTTTATAAAAATATTAGTATCCCAAAATAACGAAAACATAAAATCTACAACTAATGTATTAATAAAAAAAATAATAATTAGTCTAGCTATATTTTTTGTTAGTCCAATAGTTAATCTTGTAATAGGATTGGTTGATGAAAACCAAGAAAATTTTTGTATGACGTGCTTTACTAATCCCAAAAATACTATTTGTAATACAATTCAAGAAAATACAATACCAATTAATAATATTAATTTAAACGACACAAAATGTAAAAATTATATTGATAAAAATAAGTGTTGCAAAGAAGAAAATGGTCCAAATGATGCAGAGGGGATATGGATTTGGGATGAGGATTTTGGATGCAAGAATACTACTGCGTCTATTCCTAACTGAAAAAAGACTATTGTCTTTTTTCTTTTAAAATTTTACATAAAGTGATTTAAATGTTATAATATATCTAGTTTGGAGGCGATATTATGAAAAAACCAACAGTCGCATTGGTAGGTAGACCAAACGTCGGTAAATCTACACTTTTTAATAGAATTGCAGGAAAAAAAATATCTATCATTGAAGATATTCCTGGTATTACAAGAGATAGAATATATGCAGATGCATCATATAGAGATTATAAATTCCATTTAATTGATACAGGTGGAATAGATTTATCAAATGAAAAATTTAATGATGAAATCAAAGTACAAGCTGAAATTGCGATTTCTGAAGCTGATGTGGTGGTATTTATATTAGATGGTAAAGAAGGTATTACATCTAATGATTTAGTAGTTCGTGATATGCTTAGGAAGTCTAATAAAAAAGTTATAGTTGCGGTTAATAAAATAGATAACCAAAAACGCATGGAAAATATCTATGACTTCTATGAACTTGGTTTTGATAACTATATACCAATAAGTGCAGAACACAATATTGGCATCGGAGAGCTATTAGACGAAATTGTAAGGGATTTTTATACTGTAGAAGAAGAATATGAAGATTTACTTAAATTTTGTGTAATCGGTAGGCCAAACGTAGGAAAAAGTAGTTTAGTTAATGCACTTTTAAATGAAGATAGAGTAATTGTGTCAGATCAAGCAGGGACAACTCGTGATTCAGTAGATACTGTATTTACTTATGATAAACAAGATTATGTATTAATAGACACCGCAGGTATGCGTAAAAAAGGTAAAATATATGAAAATGTTGAAAAATATAGTTTAATTCGTAGTATGAAAGCAATTGATAGAAGTGATGTGTGTTTAATTGTTATAAATGCTGAAGAAGGAATAATTGAGCATGATAAACATATTGCAGGATACGCAATTGAAAGTGGTAAAGCTGTTGTATTAGTAGTTAATAAGTGGGATACAGTTGAAAATAAAAATGATATTCGTAAATTTAGAGATGAAGTTAAAAATAATTTTCAATTTATGCCATACGCACCAATAGTATTTTTATCAGCACTAACTAAAAAAAGAATTCATACGCTTATGCCAGAAGTTTTAAAAGCTTATGAAAATTCTACTAAAGAAATTAAAACTAGTTTATTAAATAATGTAATTATGGATGCGGTAAGTTTAAATCCTCCACCTTCATATAAAGGTAAAAGACTTAAAATATATTTTGTTAGTCAAACAGGAAATAAACCTCCTAAATTTACTTTTAATGTAAACAGCAAAGGATTAATCCATTTTTCATATGAAAGATACATTGAGAATAAATTACGTGAAAATTTTGATTTAACAGGAACACCAATAATTTTACAATGGAAAAATAAGGGAGAAGAATAATGAAAGTATCAGTATTAGGTACAGGGAGTTTTGCAAGCGCAATTGCGCAAATTTTAACTGATAATAATAATGATGTATTATTATGGACAAATGATTTAAAACAGATAAATGAAATAAATACAAGACATACTAATCAACAATATTATGATAATTTTAAATTTTCAAATAAAGTAAGTGCAACTTCTAATTTAAATGAATTATTAGAATATTCAGAATTAATAATAATTGCACTTCCATCAAAAATAATTAGTGATGTAACGAAAAAAATAAATAAAATCTTAAAACAAACAAAATCAAAAAAAGTATTTTTAAATATGTCTAAAGGAATAGATTATAAAAATTTAACAACTATTTCAGAAATAATTGAAAATAACATTGATAATATATATATAAAAAAAACATATACAATGACAGGACCTACATTTGCTAAAGAAATAATTGAAAGAAAAATTTCTAAATTTTCTTTAGCAGGTAAAGATTTAGATGATGCTACATTAATAAAAAGTTTATTTGAAAATGAATATATATTGATTGATGTTACAAATGATATAAAAGGTATAGAAATAATATCCTCAATAAAAAATATTGTCGCACTAGCATCAGGGATTTTAGATGGACTTGGATATCAAAATAATACTCATGCATTAATTATTACCGAAGGCATAAAAGAGATGATGAAGTTAGCACTTTTCTACAATATTGACACCAATACTATCTTATCAGTTTCTGGTATTGGTGATCTAGTATTAACTGCATCTAGTACTACAAGTAGAAATTATATTACTGGTAAAAAAGTTGGTGAAGGTCAAAAGATAGATGCTGCAATTGAAACTACTAAAACTGTAGTAGAAGGTGTAGAATGTGCAAAAGCAATGTATAAACTTTCTAAAAAACACAAAATTGAACTTCCAATAACTAATGCAATATACAATATTTTCTTTAAAAATAAAGAGCCTAAAAAAGAAATATTAAAAATATTTAAATAAAAAAATCTCAACAGGTTTTAATCTGTTGAGATTTTTTTGATTTACAATACGTATTAACACTTGAAATTAGAAAAAAAGAAGTAGAAACTTCATTAGAAACGACTTTATAATAAAAATATTTCATTTGCAAAAAATGTCAAAAAAATAAGTTTTGCAAATTGAGTTGCAAAACTTTTGAAAATGTGATAATATGTTAATGGGTGAAAAAATATGATAATAAGAGAAAAATATCTCAACAGAATGATAGCAGCCAAAGATACTGAATTCATAAAAGTAATCACTGGGGTTAGACGTAGTGGCAAATCCACTTTGATGTTAATGTTTAAAGATTATTTACTTGATAATGGTATTAATGAAGAAAATATAATCCATATAAATTTTGAATCTGCTATATATGATGATATAAAAAATTATAAAGATCTATATAAATTTGTAAAAGAAAAAATCAAAAAGGATAAAATGTATTTACTTTTAGATGAAGTTCAAAATGTAGAATCATGGGAAAAAGCAATAAATTCTTTTAAAGTTGATTTTAATATAGATATATATTTAACTGGTTCAAATGCTTATCTTTTATCTAGTGAATTGTCTACTTTATTATCTGGTAGATATATAGAAATAAAAATGTATCCATTATCTTTTAAAGAATATTTAGTTTTTAATAATTATGATAATAACAATTTAGAAGAAAAATTTAATGAATATTTGAAATATGGTGGATTACCTGCTATAACACTAATAAAAGATAACGATGCATTAGTTTTATCTTATTTAAATGATATTTATAATACTATCGTAAAAAAAGATATTATAGATAGAAATAATATTAAAGATACAGCATTACTTGAAAACATAATAAAATATTTATCAAATAATATAGGTAGTTCTGCATCAGCATCAAAAATCAGTGATTACTTAAATAGTAATAAGATAGTCGAAAAATCAAATCATCAAACAATAGATAATTATTTAAATATGTTAGAAAAATCTTTTATAATGTACAAAGCAGATAGAACAGATATAAAGAGCAAAGCATTGTTAAAAACATTAGGAAAATATTATATATCTGACCCTGGTATAAGAAATATAATATTAGGTTTTAGAAATATAAATGAAGGTCACTTATTAGAAAATATTGTTTATTTAGAACTTTTAAGACGAGAATATAGAGTAAATATAGGAAAAACAAATGATTATGAAGTTGATTTTGTTGCTGAAAATCCTAATGAAATAAAATATTTTCAAGTATCCAAAAGTATAAAAGATGACAAAGTTAGAAATAGGGAATTAAGAAGTTTAGAAAATATAGAAGATAATTATGAAAAAATAATATTAACTATGGACAAAACAATAAACAAAGATTATAATGGTATTAAGGTTATTAATATAATTGATTGGTTGTTATCTGATGAAGAGAAATAAAATATAAAATAATTTGCAAATTTAAAAATATTTAAATAAAAAAAAGTTTTCAATGGAGTGTCAAATTGACACCTGTTGAAAACTTTTTCTTGACTTGGGGGAATATTAAGTTTAATATTTATATATTTTTTAAAACCAATGACAGATAAATTGATAAAAATAATACCACATAAATTAACCAAATTGTTTTTAATAATAATATTTATAGATACAATAGTTACACTTTTAATTAAAGTTTAGTCAATCCAGTTAATATGACAAAATATATTCATTTAATAGATTACAATAATCATACAATTAAATAAGAGGTGATTATTGTGCCTAGACGCGTATTTAAAAGCAAAAAGATAACTAAGAAGAAACAAAAAATAAGATTAAAATATATTTTATATATTTTAGGAATTTATCTTATGGGTACTCTAACTTTTAATTATTTAAAAAATCATGAAATTAGTATTTCAAATAAAGATATATTTAGTGTTCTATTATCAGATACTAATCACGTTATAAAAAAAGATTTTGATTCTTCAAAACTTATTAATAATTTTTTCAAATTATTTTCTAATGTTGATATAAGTAAACCTGTAACTGCACTTGATGATAATATCGCTTCAACTATTATAAAAGTTTCAAGTAATGATAATGATGATTATTCAAATTTAGGAGAATTGGAAAAAGTATCTAAATATATTGAAGATCCAAATCCAGAAGAAAATTTAGAAAATCCAATAGTTTATATTTATAATTCACATCAATTAGAAAATTATTCAGCTAATAATTTAGAAGTATATAATATTAAACCTAATGTTATGATGACTTCGTATATGTTAAGAGAAGAATTAAAAAAATATGGTATAAATTCATTAGTAGAGGAAACCAATATTACTGAATTATTAAAAGTTAATGGGTGGGGTGGATCTAGTGCTTATAGGGCATCTAAAATCTTAATTGAAGATGCGATAGAAAAGAATAAAAGTATAAAATATTTTATAGATGTACATAGAGATTCAGTTTCAAGAAATTATACAACCACAGAAATAAATGGTAAAACATATGCGAAATTATATTTTGTTATTGGTTTAGAAAATCCAAATTACAAATATAACATGGAATTTGCCAAAAAATTAGATGAAATGTTAAATTCAACTCATAAAGGGATAAGTAAAGGAATTTTAGCAAAAGAAGGCCCAGGTGTTAATGGTGTATATAATCAAGATATAAATAAAAATGTTTTACTAATTGAATTTGGTGGAGTAGATAATACGATTGAAGAAGTTAAAAATACTACACAAGTATTAGCAAAAAAACTTAGTGAATATATAAAGAGTGATGTAGATGAAGCCTGAGAAGATATTTAAACCAATTCTAAGTATTTTATTTATAATTTTTATATCATTATATATTTCACAATCAGCTGGATATTATGAATATGAACAATATAAAAAAGTTGCACTTACTAAAGAACAAATTAAAGAGTTTGAACGTGATATAAAAGAAGGTAAAAAAGTTGATATAAAAGATTATGTTGGACAAACAAAAAAAGAATATGGAAATAAAGTATCTAATGTAGGTCTAAAACTTTCTGAAACAATTGAAGAATATGTCCAAAAAATTATTAATAGTTCATTTGAAGCAATATCTGATGTTGTAAAGGAAAAATAAAAATATTTTTAATTTTATTGAAAACAGAATAATTAATTCTGTTTTTGTTTGATAAATTATATATATTTTGTTATAATTTTTATATACAAAAAATATCATACAAATAAAGAGAGGTGTAATTGAGTAATATACTCAATTAAATTTATGATTAAAGAAAAAAAGATGTTTATTGCAATATTAATTATGTGTTTCAACAAATGTTAGTATCATTTAATCCTGGCGAAGAAATGTTAGAACATAATATTTTTTTCACTAAAAATTTTGAAAATATAAATATGGAAAGATATTCGCTTTTCATTAAAGGGATAATGAATGTTGATATTTCTTCAAAATATACTCCAAAATAATAATAAGAAATATTATCATTTAATAATGAAAGAGAGGTGTAGTCGAGTCGACTACTCGGAATTTTATGAGTTTTAAAATAGGAAATTTAGAAATTAAAAATAGAGTTGTTTTAGCACCTATGGCAGGATATTCTAATAGTGCTTTTAGACGTATAGTAAAAGATATGGGTTGTGGGTTAATATATGCTGAGATGGTTAGTGATAAAGGTATATATTATAGTGATAAGAAAACTAATGATTTATTATATATGACTGACTATGAAAGACCTATCGCACAACAAATATTTGGTAGTGATGTAGATAGTTTTGTATATGCTGCAAAATATATTGAAAAAACAATGCACCCGGATATTATTGATATAAATATGGGATGTCCTGTACCCAAAGTTGCACTTAGAGCTCAAGCTGGATCTGGACTTTTAAAAAATCCAGAAAAAATTAAAGAGATAGTTGAAGCAGTTGTTAATAGTGTAAACATTCCAGTTACTGTGAAAATTAGAAGTGGATGGGATAATAATTCTATTAATGCAGTTGAAGTTGCTAAAATATGTGAAAGTGTAGGAGCAAGTGCAATTACTGTTCATCCAAGAACTAGAGCGCAAGGATATAGTGGTAGTGCAGATTGGAATATTATAAAACAAGTTAAAGAAGCAGTTAGGATTCCCGTTATTGGTAATGGTGATATTAAAACTATTTATGATGCAAAAAAAATGTTAGATGAAACTGGTTGTGATGCAATTATGATAGGTAGGGGATCCTTAGGGAATCCTTGGTTTATTAGAGAAGTTGTTTCATATATTGAAAAAGGTATTATTATTGATAAACCATCTCCAATTGATAAAATAGATATGGCTATTCTTCATTTAAACTATTTGATGGAAACAAATCCAGAAAAAAAAGCTGTTTTAGAAATGAGAAGTAATATTTCATTTTATTTAAAAGGTTTAAGAAAGAGTATTGAAGTAAAAAAAGAAATATTTAAAATTACTACTAAAGACGAATTTATTAATATTTTAGAAAATTACAAAAAGACACTTTAAATTGATGTGTCTTTTTATAATTTTAATAATTTTTCAATTTTTATAACCGGAATATTATTTATATATTCTACATGAGATAGATTTTGACATAACAGAAAAATTCATTAAAAAATTATATTTATTTAAATTTTTTAATGAATTTTTCTTATTAAGCTATCCAAAATATTTTGTTCATCAATTTTACTAAGTGTAAAACATTTCTTACCTAAATCTTTAAAAGACGCACCTGAGTGATATAAAATTTTGTTATCTATTATTATAAACCTATCATGAAATGAATTAGAAATCTTTATTTTTATATTACTATATTGTTGTTTATACTTTTCATAATCTTCATTATTATATTTATTTGTAATAATTAATATATCTTTTTTAGTTTTTGACAATAGATCTAATAGACCTTTATCTATATAATTATCTATAATAATGATATTTTGTTTAGAACTATTAAATATATCTAACAAAAGAGAGTAGGCATCATATATTTGATTTTTGTAAAATATATGGTTATTATGTGGTTTAAATTTTTCAAATATATTTTGTAAAGTCTTTATTTCATCATCATGTTTTAAAACCATTTTGTTAATATATTTTTGTTCTGAAGTATTATTTAATATATAATGTCTCATTGAAACAAAGGCATCCATAATTGCTATACTAGTAATTGTAGCTTGTTTTGTTTTTAGTATTGTTGCTAACATTGCAACTCCTTGTTCTGTAAATACCTTGGGGTTACTCCTAGACATATTATTAATATTTGTGGTCAAAAATTTTGACCGCAAATTTATAAGTTCTTCATTGGTTAGTTGAAAACAAAATCTTTCTGGAAATTTTAATGGATTATTTTTAACTGCTTGATTAATTTCTTTAGTTCCATTTTTACATTGGTAAAGTTTTGCTAAATCTGAATCTAACATTACTTGTTTTCCTCTAATTTCATAAATTAAATTTTCTATTTTTCTATTTTCTGTTGTTAATAATTCATTCATAAATAATTTCCCCCTTTAGTGTGATAACACAATTGTATCGAACAAATGTACTTGCTGTCAATATTATTTTAAATTTTTATTTATACAAAAGTACCAGATAATTTATAGACGAATATACTATAATGGTATAGGAGTTGATTATATGTATACTGCTAAAGAAATTAGTAAAATAATTAATGGAAATTTAATATATGACAATTCTAAAAATATAGATACATTTACTACTAATAGTAAAAAAGTGAATTCTAATGGCCTTTTTATCCCGATTATTGGACAAAAATATGATGGGAATGATTTTATATTAGATGCTATTAAAAATGGGGTAGTGGGGTGTTTAATTACTAAAAATTATAAAAGTAAGAAAAATATAATTAGAATATGTAAAAAGAAAAATATTGCACTTATTGAGGTTGATGATACCCTAGAAGCATTGTCAAAATTAGCACACCATAATAGACTAAAAAATAAAGATACAATTTTAATTGCAATTACAGGAAGTAATGGTAAAACTAGCACAAAAGATATATTATATGATGTATTAAAATATGATTATAATGTTTTAAAAACCGAAGGTAATTTAAATAATCATATTGGATTACCTTTAACTCTTTTAAAATTAAAAGGACATGATATATGTATTTTAGAAATGGGTATGAATCATTTAGGTGAAATTGAAAAGTTAAGTAAAATAGCACTTCCTGATATCGCAATTATTACAAATATTGGTACCGCACATATAGGTTTACTAGGTTCAAGAGAAAACATTTTGAAAGCTAAATTAGAGATATGTACTGGATTAAAAGAAAATGGATTACTTATTTTAAATAAAGAAGATGATTATTTAAATTCTATTAATTTAAATAATCATCTAAATATATGTAGATATGGTTATGATGATATAACTGATTTAAAAAGAAAGAATAATAAGATTAATTTTAAAATACAAGGAGAAAAAATTAAAATTAATGAAGTAGGGGAGTTTGATTTAATTAACTCTATTCTAGCATATAAAATAGCGTCACATTTTAATATAAAACCTAATAAAATTAAAAAATATCTTAAATTACATAAAAATCCTAAAATGCGAATGGAATTAATTAAATATAAAAATAATTTAATTATAAATGACAGTTATAATGCTAATTACGATTCTATGAAAAGTGGTATTGAGTTTGTTTTAAAAAAATATCAAAAAAAATATCACATTCTACTCTACCTTGGCGATATGTTAGAACTAGGGGAGTGGAGCAAATATTATCATCATAAAATTGGTACATTAATTAATTCTAGCAATATAGATGTATTATATACTTCAGGAAATGAAATAAAATTCATTAATGAAGCAGTAAATAATTTAAAAATAATAAAAAAAGAATTAAAAATTAATTCTGATAATGATTATAAATTAATTTCTGATTCAATTAAATTAGATTTAAATAAATATAAGAGAAGTGTAGTATATTTTAAAAGTTCTAGAAAAATAGGATTAGATAAGATAGTTAATAGTATTATATCTGAATAAAATAATTCCAAAATAAAGAAGTTAACATAATACATATTATAGGAAGTGAATAGTATAGGTAATATATACAGTATATATTATCAATTTTATCAGCTATATAATTATATTATACACTACTAAAACTAATCAAATTACCAGCACATCACTTTAAATTTAATTATTTAATAATTAAATTTATTTTGTATTATACTCTCAATTAATATAAATATTATTTTAACAAAAAAAATTACATTTATGATATAAATTCTATTTAATTTAATTATTATATTAATTATTCATTATCCTATAATATAACTATATTATTAATTATTACATATTTTTTATTAAATTTAAATCAAATTTATAATTCATAGTTGATGAATTATTCATCTAAATTGATTTAAATTTAATATGTTGAATATAAATATAAAAATACTAAATACATACTCTCCCCTATTTTTATTATTAATAAAAAAGGGGAGTTATAACAAAAAAATCACAATAAATTTTGTGATTTTTTATATTCCACTTAATAAATTGATTATAATTAATACAATACAAAATATTAAAAAAAGTATATAAGAAACTGAATGTTTTATTAAATTAAATGATTTACTGTTAAATTTTGTATAAAATATTATTTATTTTTGTTATTGTTTTTTTGATTATTATCAATCAATTTTTCTTTTTCTTCTTTTAATTTTTCAATCATTTTTTCTCTATATAGATTTTCATTTTGAAGTGCAGCATCTTCACTCATCCCATGTGAATTACCTGCAATAACTTTATTTAATTGTTCATTTGTTAATTCCATTTTTTAATCCTCCTATCATGAATTAATTATATAATAAATTTTATTTGTTGTCAAAAAAAACAATCCAAATAATTGGATTGTTTAAACTACATTTCTAGATTGAATTTCTGCTATTTTTTCTAATACTTCGCCAGCATTAGTTTCATTTATTTCAGAATAACCAAGTTCTTTTAAAGCTTGAACTTTAGCAGAATTTAATTGTTGAGTTCTACTTAATTTTTCTTCTTTTTTAGCTTCAATTTCAGAAACCCAACGTCTATGGGATTCAGCAACTTTACTTTTTGATGCTCCACCATTAGTATATAATGTCATTGCTGAATACATAATACCTTCAAAAATAAATTGTTGGTCTTCATTAAAAACAAATTTATTAGGATCAGTAAATCCAGTAGATTTTGAAACATAACCTAAAATATATTTTAACTCTTTAGCATTGTCCATTGATTGTAAAAAATGATATAAATATTTAAATATATTTGATGATGTATCTGTTTTATCATCCATTAATTTATCTTTAATATAATTGAAAATATTATTTAAAATTTCAGCATCATTTTTGTTTAATCCTTTTAAATCAACTGTTGTATTCTCGTTTGAAACTCTCTTAACTCCTTGATTTAATTTAGAATCTATTTCCATTGAATATTCAGCATCAATTTTAAGTTTTTTTAAATCATTTAAATCTTCAATATTTAATAAGTCAAATAATTTTAATTTTTTATCTGTAGGCATTTTCTCCAAATTATCACTATCTAAATAGTTATATACCATTTGTCTAGAAACACCTAAGAATTTTGCTAAACGAACTTTTGAAATATCTAATTCTTGTAAAACTTTGTTAAGTTCTTCCATTATGAAAACCTCCATATTCCACATTAATAATTTTACCATGATTATGAATAATGTCAAGTATTAATAAAGTGTAAAATTATAAATACCACAACTTTTCATTGTTTTTTCTTATTTCTTTAATAATTCCCCCACCAAGACATTCTTCACCTAAATATAATACACATGCTTGTCCAGGTGTTACCGCTCGTACTTTTTCAGGATATCTAACTTTTATATGTTTTTCATCAATATATTCAATTTCAACTGGAATATCTTGTTGTCTATATCTAAATTTTGCGCTTGCATTAGTTGGTCTTAAATCACTAATAAAATTCATATCTTCAATTATTGCTTCATCTGAATATAAGTATTCACTATCATCTCCAAATGAAACATATAAGATATTATCTTCAATGTTTTTACCTACAACAAATAATTTTTCTTTATTTCCAGATACACCAATACCTTTACGTTGTCCAATAGTATAATGCATAAGTCCAATATGTTCACCAATTACTTCATTAGTGTCAATATCAATTATTTTACCAGGTTGATTTGGTAGATAATTTTTTAAGAAATTTGTAAAGTTTCTCTCCCCAATAAAACATATACCGGTTGAATCTTTTTTATTTGCAGTTATTAAATCAAATTTAGAAGCTATTTCACGAACTTCACTTTTATTTAAATCTCCTACTGGAAATAATACATTATCAAGTTGATTGTTTGATAACTGACATAAAAAATATGTTTGATCTTTATTATTATCTAAACCCCTTAGTAACTTACCATCTTTTAGTCTAGCATAATGGCCTGTTGCGATATAATCTGCACCTAGTTTTTTAGCTTCTTTGATAAATAAATCAAATTTAATAAACTTATTACACATTATATCTGGATTAGGAGTTCTACCACGTTTTAATTCATCTAAAAAATACTCGAATACATAATCCCAATATTCTTTTACAAAGTCTACTCTATGTAAAGGAATATTAAGTTTTTTACAAACTTCTAAAGCATCATTATAATCTTGTTCTTGAGGACAAATATCATTTTTTTCTAAATCGGGATTACCTAAAATATCATTATTCATCATACTATCCCAATTGCGCATGAATAATCCTTCAACAACGTATCCTTGTTCTTTTAATAGAATCGCCGCAACTGAAGAGTCAACTCCCCCACTCATTCCAACAATAACTTTTTTATCCATAATCTCACCACACGATAACTAAATAAATAGTACCCAATCAGTTATTGATTAAGTACTAATCTATTTACATATTAACATAAATATGTCTAATTTTCAAGTTTTTTAGTACATATGTAAACTATTTAATAAGAAAAGAAAATAAATTAATAAAGTATGGTGTAATAAATGTTTCAATCAAAGAAGACATGATTGCAAGTATAATAGTAATTATTAACACACCAAAATATTTTCTAATAATTATTTTAAAATTAATTTGTTTCTTACTAAATATTAATTGAAATAAAGATAAGGATACTTTTAGCGCATATAATCCAATAAAACTTACAATTATAATATTTATAATATGATGTGGAAATGTATAACTAAGGGATAATAATATTCCACTAAAACCATATTTACATATAATTGAACCAATTGAAAAACCTAATATAAAACTTTTAATAAAAATTAAAAATAATATTAAAGGAATTCCTATTATTGATATACCCAATAACCAAATGAATAATATATATATTAAATTAGATATTAAACTTGTCCTAAGACAATATAAAAAATCAACTTTATTTAATTTTATTTGATTAAAATAATTAGTAATTGTTTCTAACACTAATTTTTTATCGCTATCATTTAAAATTGTAATAAATAGTGATCCAGTTATTAATCCAATTGTTAGAAGAATTGTTACAAATATTAGTAATTTTTTATGTTTTTTAAATTCTACGTTTATTATTTTGAATAATTTTCTCATTTATTTCTTCACCCAGTTAATTATATTTGTAAAATTCAAATTTATTACTTAAATATTTGATTTTTATTTTGATATTTATTATAATTATATCGAGGTGTATAAAAAATGGGTAAAAAAACTAGAAAAATTATAGCTTTAGTTTTGGCAATTGCAATGATTGCGACATTTGTAGCAAGTTTAATTATGATTTAAAAAAGTTCCAAGTGGAACTTTTTTATTTTGTATTAAAAACTGGTTCAGATGTTACATTTATTTTAAGTTTCTTTAATATTTTTAAATCTTCATCTGGCAATATACAACTTGCATGTGCATCACAATTTTCTAAGTTTTTAATTTTTGATAATGTAATCTCAACCGTAGGATTAGTTGCGGCGCATATACTAAGTGCAGTCAACACATCATGTAAACTTAACACATCATCATTTTTGTATATTTCACGTTTTAATTTTAGCATTGGTTCTAAAACTATAGGAGAAATTAAATGAATTTCATCATCAATTTTAGCAAGTTTTTTGATTGTATTAATTATCATAGATGCCGAACAACTCATTATTTTAGAATCTTTTCCGGAAATAATATCACCATTTATTTCAATTGAAATTACATTTGTTTTCTTTTCAATTAATTTATTTAATGTAGGCTCTACTACTTTTCTATCAGATGTTTTAATTGATAATTCGTCCATTAAGACTTTTATTCTTTGGGATGCATCCAACTCTAATTCACCTTTTTTATAATCACACAAACTATTATAATATCTTCTAATAATTTCTTGTTTTGAAGCTTCACAAACTATATTATCATCTATTATACAACTACCAATCATATTTACACCCATATCTGTTGGGGATTTGTAAATATATTCTCCAGTTATTTTGTAAAGAATATTTTTAAGTACTGGGAATACTTCTAAATCACGATTATAGTTTACAGCTGTTATTCCATATTCAGTTAAATGAAATGAATCTATCATATTAACATCTTTTAAATCTGCAGTAGCAGCTTCATACGCTACATTTACAGGATGTTTAAGTGGTAAACTCCATACTGGAAATGTTTCAAATTTTGCATATCCAGCCTTGATATTTCTTTTATGTTCATGGTACAACTGTGATAAACAAGTAGCAAGTTTCCCACTACATGGGCCAGGTGCTGCAACTACTACTAATGGTTTAGTAGTTTCAATATATGGATTTGCCCCATATCCTTCATCACTAACAATAACATCTACATCAGTAGGATAACCTTTTGTATAAGTATGGATATATGTTTTAATATCTAATCTTTCTAATTTATTTTTAAAAGTTTGTGCGGATGGTTGTCCTGAAAATTGTGTAATAACTACACTTGACACTGTCAAATCCAATTTTCTTAAACTATCAATTAATCTTAATAGTTCCATATCATATGTTATACCATGATCTGCACGTATTTTATTTTTTTCAATATCTTTCGCACTTATACAAAAAATTATCTCTAAATCATCTTTTAAAGTTCTTAAAAGTTGTATTTTAGAATCCGGTTCAAAGCCTGGTAATACCCTAGCAGCATGAAAATCATCAAATATTTTACCACCAAATTCTAAATATAATTTGTTGTCAAACATTTTAATTCTTTCTAATATTTTTTCACTTTGAATTTCTAAATATTTTTTGTTGTCAAAACCTTTCTTCATTTATTTTACACCTTCTTTAATACTTAATAATGCTTTTGAAATTTGATCTGGACAAGAAGTATGTTTCATACCACATTTTATCCCATTCAATTTTTGAATAACTTCATCAACTTTCATTCCTTTACACAAAGCACTAATTCCAAGTAAATTACCTGAACATCCACCAATTACTTTTAAATTATTAATAATATCATTTTCTATTTCAATAATAATTTTTCTAGAACAAACTCCTGTTGGAATATATTCAATCATTCTTTTCATTACTCTCACCTACTATACAATAATTATAACAAAAAAAGACTTTTAAGTCTTAATTTTTTCAAAATTTATTCAATAACATTAATAGTATAAATATTAGATTTTATCTTTTCATCTAAACTTATTACATAAATCTCTGTTTTACCAATATTTTCAGCACTTATTCTATTATTTTCAATCTTTAAAAGATTGTTAGTATCTATAATCTTATATTCATCTAAATCACTATTAATATCAATTGTAATAAAATTTCCACGTTTTATTTCAACACTATCTCCTAAAATTGAATTAAATACTACTTTAGCATTACTAGGATTTACTATATCTACATATATTGATTCAGTATTATTCTTTAGTATAATAACTAAAATGATTGATATAATACAACATATAATTATATTCTTTAAAACTTTAATCATAGTATCACCAATTTTATTTAACCATAATTATTTTAAAATATTTGTAAAAATTAGGAGTAAAATACTCCTAATTTTCACCTTCTTCCAACATTGTAGTTATAAATATTCCATATCCTTTTGTAGTATCATCTACTATCACGTGTGTAACTGCGCCTATTATCATATCATTTTGAATTATTGGACTACCACTCATACCTTGAACAACTCCACCTGTTTTTGTAAGAAGTTTTTCATCAGTTATTTCAAATAAAATATTTTTTGTACTAGCAAGATTATAGTCAACTTTAGTAATTAGAATTTCAAATTCTTCAATTTTGTTACCCTCTAAAACTGTTCTAATAGTTGCTTTACCAAGGTTAACATCTTCTTTTGTACCAACTTTTAATGTATCTTTATTTGGAAGTTCATCAGTATAAGTACCAAATATACCAGAAGTTGTATTTTCTTTTATATTACCAAAAACTTCTTCTGGATAATATTTAGCGTTTTTCTCACCTGGATTTCCCCTACTACTTTTATCTATGCTTGTAACATCTGATTTATAGATTTTTCCATCTTTTATATCAAGTCTCTTACCTGAATTAGTTTCTATTATTTCATGTCCTAATGCACCATAAAACTTAGTTTCAGGGTCAATATATGTTAGTGTACCAATACCATTTACTGAGTCTTTAACATATAATCCAGTACGATATACATTATCCTTTTGTTTAACTAATTTTAAAGTCGTTTCATTTTCAGCGCTATTTCTTAAATAAGTTATTTTAATATTGGCTTTATCTTCTAAATTTTCTATTTTTTTAACCATTTCAGAAATATTTTCACATACTTCATCATTTACTTTAGTAATTATATCTCCAACTTTTAAATTAGCTTCACGTCCAGGATAAATATCATTTACTTTATAAAGTCCAACAATCATTATACCTTTTGTATCAATTTGTATGCCAATATTTTCACCACCTGGAATTATTTTATCTGAATAAGCTAAAACATTACTGGGTATAATAGTGAGTAGAGATAGTGTAATACTAATTACAATGTTTTTAAATTTTTTAAAAATTTTAATCATCTCCTTTTCTATAGTATCACAGACTACATTATTATTATGAGATGATATTTAAATATTATAAATGAAAAATAATTCCATTGCTGGAATTATTTGGATTTTTTAATTTTTCATCGTTTTTTACTATAGTAATATTAAATTTATTCACTTAATTTAAAATCTTCTAAAGTACCATTTTCAGTTAAAACTTTATTGATTTGTTCTTCTGCGTTTTTCAACTTTTCAGAGCATTCTTTAGCAATTTGCATCGCACTAGTATATTTATTTATTGCATCATCTAAATCAACATTACCACTTTCTAATTGTGATACAATAAGTTCTAATTCTTTAATTTTTTGTTCAAATGTTTTTCCTTTTTCTTCCATATTATTACCTCATTTCTATTTGATTAACGGTAGATTTAATTATACCATTATTTAACTCAATATTTATTATATCATTTTCTTTTAAATTTCTAACATCTTTAATAGATTTACCATTCTTTTTAACTATTGAATATCCTCTTTTTAAAGAATTTAAAGGATTTAATACTTCTAATTTTTCAATAACATTATTTATTTTTAAATTACTATTATTAATATAATTCATAGTAATTTGATTTATTCGTTTACTATCATATTTAGCAAGTCTAACTTTATTATCTTTAACAATATTATTTGTTTTAGTAGATAAAGTATATATTAAATTATTTAAGTTTTGTTTTTTAATTTCATATATATTTTTAGGATTATTTAAAGTATAGTTATTCTTAATTTGATTAAATCTATTCTTACTAACTTCTAATTTATTTTGAATATTACTATTTAACTTATCAATTAAAATATCTAATTTTTGTTCTTTCATTTCATACATTGAAATAGGATTTTTTAATATATATGAATTTTTGATTTTTGTTAAATTTAAACTTAAATAATCTAATTTCTTTTTTAAAGCCTCATTTAGTCTAATATTTACTTGACTAATATAATTTAAAATATCTTTAAAGTTTGGAACAGCCATTTCTGCAGCACCTGTTGGTGTTGGAGCTCTAAGATCTGCCACAAAATCACTTATTGTAAAGTCTATTTCATGACCTACAGCACTTATTACAGGGACTTTAGAGGCAAATATTGCACGGGCAACTATTTCTTCGTTAAAAGCCCATAAATCCTCTATACTTCCACCACCACGTCCAACAATTAATGTATCTATATCATAATTTTGTGCTTTTTCAATTTGTTTTACAATTGATGGTGCAGCATCAACACCTTGCACTAGTGCTGGAAAAAGAATAGTTTCACATAATGGGAACCTTCTTTTAATAGTTGATAATATATCTTTAATTGCGGCCCCAGTTGGTGCAGTTACAATACCAATTTTTTTAGGAATTTTAGGAACACGTTTCTTGTATTTTTTATCAAATAATCCTTCAGTTTCTAACTTTTTCTTTAATTGTTCAAAAGCGATATGTAAGTTACCTACTCCATCACTCATAATATCAGTAACATATATTTGATAACTACCACTTGCTTCATATACACTTATTTTTCCATTTACTAAAACTTTCATTCCATCAATTGGAACAAATTTAACTTTACTAGCATTAAAGGAAAACATAATTGCATTAATTCTACTTGTTTCATCTTTTAAAGTAAAGTACCAATGTCCCCTTGTATGTGCTTTAAAATTGGATATTTCGCCTTTTAAATATACATTTTGAAGGTTAGAATTACTTTCCATAACACCTTTTATATATTTGTTTAAATCACCGACTGTAATATATTTTTCTAAATCCATAATTCATCCTCCATAAATAATTCTATAATATATAATTGTTTAAATCAATAAAATTGATCAAATAATTAAATTTATTTGATCAATTAATATTTTAATATGATAATTCAAATGATGATGGAACTGTAGTGTTTAAACTAACATTTA
Organism: Bacilli bacterium; assembly: GCA_017435465.1. Taxonomy (GTDB): domain Bacteria; phylum Bacillota_I; class Bacilli_A; order RF39; family UBA660; genus JAFSEX01. The sequence goes on along the minus strand of JAFSEX010000019.1, from coordinate 16,722 downwards.
TATTTCCATCAAAATCAGGTAATTTTGGTAAATTAATATAACTTTCAGTTGGATTTGCTGAAACAATATATACTTTTAACGGATTACCATTTGCATATAATCCTGCAAGATATGATTTAAAGGCATCAGCATTTGCATAATCATTATCCCCGAAGTCATAAGTTGTTAGTGCACTAGCACCACCATTTAATGTTTTTGTCGTTCTTTTTCCTGAAGTTACAACTGGATAATAATTACATAATCCATTTGTATATAAATTTGTACTATTTACAACATATGGTTTATATTTAAAATCGCTCAAAGTAACTCTAAAGAAATTTGTAGAACTAGCTGTAAACATTGAAAATGTTTCAGTGCCAGTAAACTCTCTCATAGCGATATTTCTAACAATTTTATTATTTTGGAAATCAATATAATCATAATTCCCATTAATTGCTCTTAAAGGTTCATATAAATAAATATCTGTAGTTATTGGTGTTATATATGGTTCATAATCAGTTGCACTCATACCATATTCAATTTGTATATTTGAAATTTTAATTTTAGATGAATTACATGTAAAGATCATTTTTAATATTCCTGTATTTGAAGTCTTTATTGTTTGAACATTTTTATATTTTGTATTCAACTGAGAAATTGATATTATATTGAAATTTCCTCCACTTTGATCTAATATTCCGTGTTGAATAGGCAATGTAATATTATCAGGTATTTCTAAGTATTCCACATCATAACTAATAGTATATGTAGTATATGGTTTAAGTGAATAAGAAACTGATAACCATCCACTACTAGAATTAGTTGAACCTGGTGTAGCATTTGCAGCACTAGAACTCATTTGGGCACTTATATGTGAATCATTTTTTTCCAAGATAGTGCATGAGGAACAACTAGTTGTATGTGAAGTCCCATCAAATAAATTTTTACTACTAACTGTTACTGGTATTTTATATTTATCCATTGGTTCAACACTTTGAATCTTTATATTTGTATTTTTCCATATTGTGTCAAGTTCTTCTTGAGTAAGTCCTGCAACAGCAGCACCAATTGTCAATCTACCATTAGCATCTGTAGTATGTGGTGATCCGTTTGCATCACTAGAATGGGATATAACAGTATATTTTCCACTAGAAACCGCAAATGTACCATTAGATATTAATAATGTGGCACTAACAGAATTATATTTAGAACCATTTAATCTTTCTACAGTAACATTATAAGTAGTATTAGGCTTTAACCCTTCAATATATGTATAACTATATCCAGAACTATATGTTGTATTGAAAACATTTACCGAACTAAATAATGATTCATCAAGTATAACTTCATCAGTAACATTAGAAATTTTATCACCAACACTTTGAACTTCTATTGGATTAGAAGGTGAACCAGTTATCCTAAATAATGATAATACTGGATTTTTACATCTATGTTCAACATCAATTTTAATATATTTAATATCCTTACCATTTGGTATGGTAAATGAAAAATCATTATATGTCTTTCCTAAAATATTAAAACTTTCTCTGCTAATCCATTCTTGATTGTTATTAAAATAATTAATAACAACTGGGTATGTATTACCTGACCAATTATATAAATATATTTTATATGTATTTAACTCTTCAACGGCTAAATAATCATGGGTGTAATATGCTTTTGATGAATCAAAAACACCTGTTGAATCATGTTGCCCTTTAATTGTAAAATCAGAGCTAGTTAATAATTCTTGTTCTTGTATACTATTTCCTTTTATTTTCAATCCATTTAAGGCCCCGGTATATCCATCAGTAGATATATTTATATCACCAGCAATTGTTTTATATTTTTCTGCTTTTCCGCTTACTTGGATTTTACCCATATATACTAATCCGTTTATTTCTTCATTTGCTTCTTCATTTATCCATAGTCTAAGTTCGAACGTCTTATTATTTCCAGGAGCAATTATTCCTGTTTCAAGTATTTGATTTTCTCTTTCTGATAATAATTTTGGCACACTCCCATTAATACTATATTTAACATTATTTAGTGGAATTGTTGTTGTAGCATCTTCAACTAATTTTATACTATAACTTCCTTTATATGTACCACTATTTGTAATTGTAAATTTATATGGTGATGATTTAAGTCCATATTCATCACTAACAGGTATAGCCGGATTTATATTAATTACTGAATCTTCATTTTCCGTAAAAGTTATAGTCATATCACCAGTAGCAAATAAATCCTTTATTTCACTTCCCTTAGTTTTAAATAACATAGCATAACTTGTTGTTGCTAAAGTTGCAATTAAAGCAACAATGGCAACTAAAGTTAATATAAATATTGTTTTTTCTTTTTTATTAAATTTTTTTAATTTTTTTATTAATTTACTATTCTTCATAATACATTGATCCTTTCTACCCTTTGAAATATCTATATTATGTATATTTTTATATTATCATACAATATATATTCTATCACAAAATAACACATTGAACAACATATTTTTTATTGTTCTGAAGTTGCAGTAATTGTTCCTGTCAATTTTCCTTCTTGTAATTCATCTTGTGGCATACCTGTTTCATTTATCCAAATATATAAATCATATGATTTTGTAACATTTGAAGCAATTTCTATATTAGTTTTTAATTCAAAAGATGTATTAATTCCTAATTTATCAAAACTATCTTCTGCTATTTTAGCACCTTCTTCATATAATGCCCATCTAAAATCAGGGCTTTTTAAATTTTCGGTAATATCTATAGAACTTAAAGAAATTGTCATAGTAGAATCTATACTACCTGTATTTTTAACTGAAAAACTTTTCTTAGTTGCTTTGGTTAATACATCACTTTCAACTATTGGTGCTATATTTACTGCATTTATAATTTCACTATTATCAGTAAATGTTAGTTCCATTGTTCCAGTAGTAACTGTTTGTGTACTACTTTGTCCTTGTGCACTAAAATATGCATATGTTCCATATATTCCACCAACCAGTGCTAAAAACACTAATAAAAACAATACTTTTTTTTCTGGATCTATTTTTGCCTCAACCATTTTTGATTCCTCCAATTATATTAATATTTTATCACAAAATGTTTAAAAAAAACAACCAATAATAGTTGTTTTACATTTTTTATTCTCCTTTTAATAACCAGTCAATTACATTTATTTTTGTTATACCATTATAGTCAGATTCTAAATCCATATCTAAAGTCAATAAATATTTTGGATAATGATCATTAGTTTTTTGTAAGGATTTTAATTCTCTTTCTAATACTTTTTCATCTCTAAGGGTTAATGCCACTTGATAATATTTTAATCCATCTCTATTCTCAGCAACAAAATCTATTTCTAAATCATCAACCTTACCAACATAAACTTTATATCCTCTTCTAAGTAATTCTAAATATACAATATTTTCTAATATATGTCCCATATCACTATCTGCTTTCTTACCTAAAAGATAACTTCTTAGTCCTGAATCTACTGCATAATACTTATAATCTCTTGCAAGCAAATTCTTACCTTTAACATCAAATCTTTCAGCTTTATATATTAAGAAACTTTCTTGGAATGCTGTTATATAATTTTCAACTGTATGATTACTTGTAGACATACCTTTACTTGTTAATGTATCACTTATTTTTTTTGTTGAGATAGGGCTTCCTATACTATCAAATATAAATTTTAATACACTTTCTAATAACATTTTATCAGATATATTATTTCTTGCCATTATATCTTTATATACTATGGTTGAAAATATACCATCCAAATATCTATCTACATCATTGGGATTAGTTTGTAGTATACTAATATTTCCAGGCATTCCACCATTCTTCATATAATTTAAGAATAATTGTTGGTAGTTATTATTATTGAATGCTGTTATATATTCTTTAAATGATAATGGTAACATTTTTATTTCTATATATCTTCCAGATAATAATGTTGCAAGTTCTCCAGATAAAAGGTAAGCATTTGACCCGGTTATATATACATCAACATTTTTCTTTATATATAAACTATCTACTGCCTTTTGAAATTCTGGAACATTTTGAACTTCATCTAAAAATATATAATATTGTATTTTAGAATCTATTTTACTATTTATATAGTTATATAATTCTTTATAATCTTTAAAATCATAATCTGCATCTTCTAAATTTATTTTTATTATTTGTTCATCATTAATATTATTTTCTTTTAAATAATTAATAAATAATTCAAATAATGTAGATTTACCACATCTTCTTATACCAGTAACAACTTTGATTAAATCTTTATCTTTCCATCTTTTTAATTCTTCAAGATATTCAGTTCTTTCTATCATAGTTTTCACCTCTGATATAATTATATATTATAAATCAGCCAAAGTCAAGTTTTGGAAATATTTTTCCAAAACTATTGATTTTTGATGATTTTTGGAAAATGCATATATTTTAATATAAACGAATTATTTATTAAACTATAACATTTTTAATAGAACTCACATTTATTTTATGCTCGCCCATTAATATTTTATCAATAATAATATTTTCAAATTTATCTTTAATTATTTTTGATATTTGTCTAGCACCTAATTCTTCATAATTAGATAATTCCAATAATTCATCAATTATATTTTTATTATAAGATATATTTATACCTTTCTTTTTATATTTTTCTTTTAATTTACTAATATTATTATTTATTATTGTAATAATATTATCTTTAGATAATTTATTAAAAGTAATAATATTATCTATTCTATTTATAAATTCTATACTTAAAAAATCTTTTAAATCAGTTAATATGTTTTCATCATGTTTTTCAAAACCAACAGTTATTTTATTATAACCAATATTAGATGTCATAATAATTATAGTATTATCAAATCTTATTTTACTACCCTTTGAATCTGTTATAAAACCTTCATCTAATATTTGTAAAAATATATTTAAAACTTTTGGATGAGCTTTTTCAATTTCATCAAGTAAAATAACTGAATTTGGTTTATTTTTTACTTTTTCTAAAATGTTTTTGTTATCTGAATATCCTACATATCCTGGTGCTGAACCAATAATTTTACTTATTGTGTGTGATTCTCCATATTCACTCATATCTAATCTAATTAAGTTTTCTTTCCCATAAAATAATTTAGTATATTGTTTTACTAAATCCGTTTTTCCAACTCCTGTAGGACCTACAAAAAGATATGAATATGGTTTGTTTTCTTCTTTTAAACCTAGTTTTATCTTTTTAGTTGTACAAATAAGTTTATTTATTGCTTCTTCTTGACCAATTACTCTACTATTTAATTTTTCTTTAAATTCATCTATATATTTTAAATTATTATTAGATATTTCATATATAGGTATTTTCGTTTTAATACTAATAACATTTAAAATATCATCTTTTGTTACTTCTTTTACTATTTTAGTTGAATATAATTTTAATTCTAATTTATTTATATCATTATTAAGCTTATATTCTTTTTCTTTTAAGGTACTAGCACTATCAAAATCTTGTTCTAAAATAAATTTATTTTTTTCATTAATAACCTTACTTAATTCTTTTTTCAATAAATTTATTTTTTTTACTTCTTTTGTTTCTTCAATACTTACTCGCGCACATACTTCATCTAAAATATCTATAGATCTATCTGGTTCATTTCTATCATAAATATATTTTTCAGAATATTTTATAATATCATCCAATATGTTATCATTTAAAACTACTCCATGATATGATTCATAAATTGGTTTTAAAGTGTATAATATATTTTTCACTGTGTCTTTAGTAGGTATTTCTACACTTACTTTTTGTAAACGCCTTTCTAAGGCACTATCTTCTTCTATAAACTTTTTATATTCTTCTATTGTAGTTGCACCAATTAAACGTATTTTACCACGTGCAAGGGATGGTTTTAGAATATTTGATGCATCAATCGCCCCTTCTGCTCCACCTGCACCAACTATTGTATGTATTTCATCAATAAATAAAATTATGTCATCATTTTCTTCTATTTCTTTTAATATTTTACGAACACGTTCTTCAAATTCTCCACGATATTTAGTGCCTGCCACAGTACTTGCCATATCTAGTGAAATAATTCTTTTATTTTTTAAATGATTTGGAACTTCCCCACTAACTATCATTCTAGCAAGCCCTTCAACTATTGCTGTTTTTCCAACTCCTGCTTCTCCTACTAATACAGGATTATTTTTTGTCCTTCTAGACAATATTTCAATAACCCGTTTTATCTCAATATCTCTTCCTATTACAGGATCTAAATTTCCTTTTTTCGCACATTCTGTTAAATCAGTACCAAGTTCAGTTAATAATAATTTTTTATTTTTTTTATTCTTACTTGGCTTAACTAGCCTTTTAGAAAAATCTTTATATAACTCATCAATATCTATATCCATTGAAATAAATAATCTAATTGCGATACCTTCTCCTTCTTCTAAGAGTGCTGAAAATAAATGTTCAACACTTACTTCACCATCATTATTTTCTTTACTATCTAATATTGCATTTTCAATAACTCTTTTTAATAAAGGAGTATATAAAAACCACTCACTTTTTTTACTCCCGGTTCCAATTATATTTAATATTTCATTCTTAAATTTTGAATAATCTAAGTGAAATGATCTTAATTTTTTAGAAATTGAATTATCATTTTTTAACATTGATAATACTAAATGTTCACTACCTACATATGGATGATTTAAATCCATCATCTCTTTTTTTGCGCCAACTAAAACCCTTTGTGCATCTTCATCAAATTTTGAAAACATAACTTTTTCTCCTTTCATACCTATTCTATTATTAATAATGGAAGTATTTTGGAGTATTTAATCACATAAATATTATTTTTTACAATTATTTAATTTTTCTTCTTTTAGATGTTTTGATAAAACATCAATTGTATATCCTTTTTGATTAATATAATTTATTACTAAATTTAATTCCTTTTCTGTTTGTAAATTAATGTTAAAAGATATTAAACTACCCTTTTCAATCCCACTTTTAACTTCAGTTAAAGGATTATTCTTAACTATTAAACTTGGAATTATTGTATGCATTTTATTTACTCCACATAAGGTTAAAATATCATAATTTTCTTCTTCTGTATAACAAAACTTAGGATTATTATAATTAATTCTGTCTATTAAATTATTATTCCAAGCAATTAAATCTTTATCATACTTGTTATCATATCCATAATTTAATACTTCATGATTATTTTTAATTAAATATTTAACTTTTTCTATATTATTTTCAATATATTTTCCATCAATAAAGAAGGTTGCTTTAACTTTTTTATTTTTTAATATTTTTACTATATTATCTATTTTTGTATCATATTTTACTTTAAAAATTAAAGTTACCATATTTTTTTCTTTATTACCTTTTATAATATATTTATCATAATGATTATCAAGCATTTGATCTGGGAAAATATCTTTATATACTAGCAAATTTGAATTAAAAGTACCAAGTCTTTTTAGATTAGTATAACTTTTATCTACATCTACTTCACAACCTATCATACCAGGAATAATATTGTTTTCTTCTTTTATAACGTCATGTGCATCTACTTTATATTCATCCTTTATCATATTTAATTCCATCATTAATGGATCTTGGTTTTTAATAGTACTAACAGTTTTTTCGGTATAGAAAAAGCTAAAAAGTGTAAGAATCATTAACCCACAAAATTTAACAGTATTTTTAAACATCTATATCACCTAATGAATTATATGTAATAAATTGTAATTTTAATAAACAAAAATTAAAGTTTTGTAGTATAATAGTTTTTACATTGGGGGATTTATCATGGAAATAGAGGCATTAATAAAAAAATTTTTGGAAACAAAATATAAATTATTTATGAAGAAACCAATTGAATATGATATTGATTCTGCATTAGAAATTCTTGAGGATGATTATTATGAAGATATTGATCTTTTAATATGGGTGCATAACGAAAATGAGGATAAACCTACTTTTTTTGAAACTAAGGAAGATGCCATTTATTATATTAATGATATGAATCCAGAAAATATTTGTATTGAATTTTCCGATTATATTTTGATCGAAGAAGCAACAAATGATTTAATAGATTATATTAATGAAACTGAAGAAATTAGTGATGAAACTAAAATTAAAATCATAAATTTTTTAATTGATGACTATATTAAAGAATATGATGATGGTAATGAAGAAATAGAACTATTAAATTATATTAATGATCTTCCTGATAATGAATTATTAGATACAATGCAAAAAAACGAAGAATTATTCAATAAAATTCTTACGAATTTTACAATTTCAATTGAAGATGAAAATAAAATATTATTTATTGAACCAAATTATGATTTTTATGAAGAAAAAAATATACGTTTTATAAAAGAAGTTTGTGAAGAATTTCTAATAAATTTTCATAATTATAATTTTATAAATGGTTCTTTAGATAATAGTTCAATCAGTTTAATTTATAATTATCTGTGTTCAAAATTCAGCTTAAATGAAGAATATTATGAATATTATTTTGGAGAAAATTTTTATAATAAAGAAAAATTAAATAGATTATTAACATTAATGGTAATTTCTACTTACTATAGATTAACTTATTTAAAAAAGAATGAAAAAGATTATCTTAACAAAGATGATATTCAATATTTAAATTTAATTGATAATTCAACCTTACAACAAATACTTTTGGAATTTGAATTAAATGAAAATTTTGGTAAGTGTGTGGTTAGTGACTATTTATATTTTAATAATTATTATGATAGTAAGGATATCAAAGATGAAAAAGCCTATAAAACTTTGAAAAAAATAGATCCGTTCTATCCATTAAATAAATAAAGAGGAAAACTTGTTTCCTCTTTATTTATTTATTTAATATAAATTTTTAATTACATTCATAAATTCTTCTTGAATTTTTTCTAATCTTTTTTCCGTTTTTGCTTCAAAACGTACAGTTATATTTGGACCCGTGTTAGAGGCTCTTACAAGTGCCCAAGAATCATCAAATTCTACCCTAACACCATCAATATCAACGTATTTATATTCTTTTTCATCGCAATATTTTTTAACTTCATTAACTATTTTAAATTTATTTTCTTCTGTTACTTCAATTTTTAATTCTTCAGTAGAATAATATTTATTTATTCCATCTAATAGTTCACTTAATTTTTTGTCTGTATTAGATAATATTTCAATCATTCTAAGACCAGCATAAATTCCATCATCAAATCCAGGAAATTTATCTCTAAAGAATACATGTCCTGAATATTCCCCACCAAAATCAAAGTTTCCTTCTTGCATCATCATATTCATATATGAATTACCAGTTCTATACATAACTTTTTCAATACCTAATTTATCTAATTCATCAATTAAAGTTTTAGAACATTTAACATCATATAATGCTTTTTTATTTTTTAATTTATTTACTAAATTTCTATAAATTATAAGCATATATAAATCTGCACCAATAACATTACCTTTTTCATCTACTATTCCTACTCTATCAGCATCCCCGTCAATACCAATACCTAAATCATATCCTAATTCTTTAACTTTATTTGATAAATCAATCATATTTTTACTAACTGATGGATCTGGATGATGATTTGGAAAATTAGAATCACTATCACAGTATAACGGATAATATTCAATCTTTAATCTATCTAAAATATCTTTTATAATTATTGAACCTGTTCCGTTACCACAATCTACAACAGCTTTAATTTTTTTATTTCCTAAATCAATACTTGATATAATTAAATCTAGATAAGAGTTTCTAATGTCTATTTTCTCTTCAACACCTTTTCCATCAATAAATACACCATTATTTACAAATTCTTTAAAATCATTAATAAGTGGTCCATATGCATTTCCAATTTTAGAAAAAGACATTTTAAAACCATTATATTCTTTTGGATTGTGACTTGCAGTTATCATTATACCATTAGTTAAACCTAAGTGTTGTTTTGCAAAATAATACATTGGTGTAGTAACAAGTCCTAAATTAATTACATCCATTCCAGTTTCTAAAATACCTGTAATCAATCCATTGGAAAGTATTGGTGATGATTCTCTATTATCATATCCAACTATCGTTTTTTTTTGTCCTTTTTGTTGCATATAACTACCAAAAGCCCTACCTATTGTATATGCAATATCTTCGTTTAAATCCTCATTATAAATTCCTCTTAAATCATATTCTCTAAAAATATTTTGATTAATCTTTTTTACTAATTTCATATTATTCCTCTTTTCTATTAACTTCTTGGATGACTCATATTATATTCATCCCTAATTTTTTTATTTGATATATGAGTATATATTTGTGTTGTAGAAATATCTTCATGTCCGAGTAGTTCTTGTATACTTCTTAAATCTGCACCATATTCAAGTAAGTGGGTTGCAAATGAATGTCTTAGGGTATGTGGTGAGAATTCTGTTTTTATATCTTGATCTTTAGCTATTTTCTTAAGTATTTTAAAGAAACCTTGTCTTGTCATTTCTTTACCATGATTATTTAAAAATAACTTATCACATAAATATCCTTTTTTCATACTATCTCTATATTCATTTATATATATTTCTAAATATTCTAAGGCAACATCCCCAATTGGAATAATTCTTTCTTTACTACCTTTCCCAAGACATCTAACAGTGCCCATATTTAAATTTATATCTTGTAAATCTAGAAATACTAATTCACTAACTCTAAGTCCTGAAGAATACATAAGTTCTATCATTGCTTTATTTCGGTAATCAAAAGCATTAGATAATTTAATATTTAATAGTTTATCTACTTCTTCAATTGATAAAACATGAGGCAAACTTTTTTTCAACTTTGGACTTTTAATATTTTCACTACAATCAGCTTTTAATATTCCATCTTTAAGTAAATATTTATGGTATTCCTTAATACATGTAATATTATGCGATATCGTCTTCATTGAACACTTCTCATTATTCAAATATTCAATATATGAAACTATATCTTTCTGTGTTATAAGTGACGGATTATTAATATTTTTTTGATTTAAAAAATCTATATATTTTTTTAAATCATTATAATAAGATTTTTTTGTATTATCACTAAGTTTTTTTTCTATTATTAAATAATTTATAAAATCTTCTAGATACATAATCCCTCACCTATTATAATTATAAACAAATTTGAAAAATATAACAAACAAAAAATAGAGATTTTACTCTCTATTTTACGATTTTTGATATATTTTTTCTGCTTTTGTATTTTCTTTAACATAACTTTTTGCAATATTAATTAGTATTTCACTAGTTTTAATCATATCTTCTAATACAGCATATTCATATACACTATGGAAATTATGAGCACCTGTACCTAGATTTGGACATGGAAGTCCCATATGTGAAAGATTTGCTCCATCAGTACCACCACGAATTGGTTTAATAATTGGTTCAATACCTAAACTTTTAATAGTATCTTTTGTATTTTCAATAATTTCATTTCTATCTTTAATTTTTTCATACATATTATAATATGTATCCTTAATATTTATTGAAATACAATTATTATATAATAAGTTTAGATTATCAACTACTTCTTTAATAAATTGTTTTCGCATTTCAAATTTTTCTTTATCGTGATCTCGTATAATATACTTAATTTCTGCATTACTAACATTACCATTTAACTTCATCAAATGATAAAATCCCTCACGTAATTCAGTATTTGATGGTGTTTCATTCGGTAAAGAATTAGTTATCGCATTTGCAAGCAATAATGCATTAATCATTTTATCTTTGGCATATCCAGGGTGAATATCGTTACCTTTAATTCTTATATTTACAGTTGCTGCATTAAAATTTTCATAAGAAAATTCTCCTAAATATTCACCATCTACTGTATATGCAAAATCTGGTTTAAATTGATAAAAATTGAAATATTTAGTACCTTTACCTAATTCTTCATCTGGTGTGAATGCTACATATATATCACCATGCGGATCATTAGTATTTTTAAAATGTTCTAACATTGTCATTATTTCAACAATACCAGCTTTATCATCCCCGCCAAGTAATGTATTACCATCAGTTGTAATTAAAGTTTTTCCTATATGTTTTAATAAATCAGGATTAGATTTTACCTCTAATGTTTTATCGTTATTTAATTTTATATCTTTGCCATCATAATTTTCAATTATTCTAGGTTTAATATTATCACCCTTAGCATCTTCGCTAGTATCCATATGCGCAATAAATCCAATTGATGTACTAGTTATACTATTACCTTTTAAATATCCATATAAATAACAATGTTCTCTATCAAAATATATTCTATCTAATCCAAGCTCACTTAATTCGGTATATAAAAGTTTTGCAAATTCAAATTGTTCTTTGGTACTAGGAGTAGTTTCACTCTTACTATTTGATGTTGTAGAAATACTTACATATTTTAAGAATCTTTTTAATATTGTCACTTATTCATCTTCCATTCTAAATATTCATCATATGTCATACGTTTATCAATTATTGATCCATCTTCCTTAAATTCAATAATACGATTTGCAATTGTACTAATTAACTCATGGTCATGAGATGCAAATAAAATCGCTCCATTGTAATTTTTCATCGCATTATTTAGTGATGTAATAGATTCAATATCTAAATGGTTAGTTGGTTCATCTAAAATCAAAATATTTCCTTTAGATAACATTAATTTAGACATCATACATCTAACTTTTTCTCCACCTGATAATACATTAACTTTTTTTAAGGCTTCTTCACCAGAGAATAACATTCTACCTAAAAACCCTCTAACGAACGTATCATCTTTATCATATGAATATTGTCTTAACCATTCTACTAAATTTTCATCACAATTAAAATATTCATCATGATTTTTTGGAAAATATGAAATAGATGCAGTTGTACCAATTTTAATTGTTCCTGTGTCTTGTTCTAATTCTCCTGTAATAATTTTAAATAATGTAGTTTTCGCAATTTCATTAGTTCCAACAAAAGCAATTCTATCAGTATTATCCATTACAAAACCAACATTTTTAATAATTTGTTTTCCTTCTATTTCTTTATTAATCATACTTAACGTTAAAACTTCTTTACCAAGTGGTCTTTCAATTTCAAAGTTAATATATGGATATTTTCTACTGGATGGTTTTATTTCATCTAATTGAATCTTTTCTAGTGATTTCTTTCTTGATGTCGCTTGTTTAGATTTAGATGCATTTGCTGAGAATCTTCTAATAAAGTCTTGTAACTCTTTAATTTTATCTTCTTTTTTCTTATTAGATTCTTTCATTTGTTTTAATAATAATTGACTAGATTCATACCAAAAATCATAATTTCCTACAAATAATTTTACTTTTTCAAAATCTATATCTACCATGTGAGTACATACTTTATTTAAGAAATGTCTATCATGTGATACAACTAAAACAGTATTTTCAAAATTAATTAAGAATTCTTCTAGCCACATTTTAGCTTCAATATCTAAACCATTTGTTGGTTCATCTAAAAGTAGAATGTCTGGTTCACCAAATAGGGCTTGAGCAAGTAAGACTTTTACTTTATCTGAATCTTTTAATTCACTCATCATACATTCATGTACTTCATTTTCTATTCCAAGTCCAGATAAGAGAATTGCTGCATCACTTTCAGCTTCCCAACCATTCATTAAAGCAAATTCACTTTCTAATTCCCCAACTTTAATACCATCTGCGTCATTAAAATCTTCTTTCATATATAATGCTTCTTTTTCTTTCATAATACCATATAATTTTTGATTACCCATAATTACAGTTTCAAGTACTGAATAATTATTATATTCGTTATGATTTTGTTTTAATACAGATAACCTCTCACCTTTAGTAATCATTACTTCTCCACTAGTTGAATCAATTTCGCCACTTAAGATTTTTAAAAATGTTGATTTACCAGCACCATTCGCACCAATTATTCCATAACAATTACCTTTTTCAAATTTTATATTAACATCTTCAAATAATACTCTTTTTCCAAATCTCAGTCCAATATTGTTTGCTGATATCATTCTACTACCTCCCTAATACTGTTATATTATATCAAAGTTTTATATTTCTACAAAGTAAAAGAATAAATTTTGTTATAATTAAAATTTATTCTTTATAATATTTTAAATTTATTTAACAATAAATGACCCATTAATAAGCATAGGATAAGACCCAGCATCATGTACATCATCACCTGTAGCGATTTCGTACATAATTATTTGCGCAACATCTTCTCTTTGTTCTCTTGGACCTCCAATTTTTATTTCAGGGCCTCTAATTGAAAATGTAAATCTTGTGTATGTATATGGTTCTCCTTTAGTTTTGTCAACTTTCACTCCCAAGCCCGAGTCTACACTCTCATAAAAACTAAAGAATCTTTTAAATTTCATAACTGTTTTGTCATTTTTTTTCATTGTCCCTAAATAATATGTTTTATCTTTTTCTAATTCATAATTACCTTCACTATTTTTTTCTATTAGTGTACATGAACTTATATCACCTTCACATTTTCCTTCTGTTATTATTGGTGTATATACATCATTAAATGTTTTTTCAAAATTATTTTTAATAATTACTGTATTAGTATCTCCATCCCATTCGACTCTAAGTCCTAATGCTTGTGTTAAGAATCTAACTGGCACATATATTGTATTACCACTACATTGATATTTTGAATCTGTTACTTCATCAGGGCATGATATTACATCAGTACTTAACTGTGTATTTATATCATCTACTACACTTCTTCCACCTATTAATATTGTTGATTTAAAGTTAAATGTCCCAGCTTTATGTTCAACTAAATAATGATATTTTTTTTGATCATCTGTATTAGTTAATGATTCACTTTTTAATATTTTATATATCTTTTCATTTTCTTTATCTTTATGTACTTCACATATTCCAGATTCACTACAGAATGTATATAAATCTACATATGTTCTCTTTTTATATAAATAATTAGAAACATTAATTGTTTTAGTATTATATTTTATAGTTATTGATGTATTTCCTGTTCCACTTATTGTTTCTCCACCTTCAATAGTAATCTCTCTTTTAAGTTCTGGATGTTCACTACCCATTACCCAAATATTTTCAAAATCAAAGCCTACAAAGTTTTCTTTATTTTTCATTTCCTCTTTTGTAAAGCCTTTCATGCTTGTTATTTTACTATACTCATTATGATACCCACCAACACCATTAAGAGTTGTATTTTCTTTTAGGGTATATGTATTTGTTGCGGTTGTAATAGAATCATTTGGCATAATACCAATCAATAAACCAACATGTTCTGAACCAGTAATGTTTTCATTATAGTTTAGAGCATTTCTTAATGTTGAATATTCAGATAATTCCCCAACAATACCACCAACACGAGCATCATCACCAGTAACAGAAGCAGTATTTAATACATCTTCTATTAATGAATTATTGAAGGCAACCCCAACAATGCCACCAGCTAACCCACTTCCATGATAATTTTTTCCAGCAACAACTTTACCAGAGTTTGTAGCCTTTATTAATGATGATTCACCGATGGTATATCCATAAGGAAATCCAAGTAATTCACCAACAATACCTCCAACACTTGCACCAGCACCAGTAACAGAAGCTTTATTTTCAACATTTTCTATTGTTGTGTTGCGAGCATATCCTACAATTCCACCAGCATCACTATTACCTTCAACTTCTTTTCCAGCATTAACTACACCAGTATTTGTAACATCTTTTATTTGTACTTTATTAGAAGCACAACCAACAATACCTCCAACCATATCTTCAACACCAGTAACAGAAGCTTTATTTTCAATATTTTCTATCGTTACGTTATCAGAAACATAACCAACAATACCTCCAATTAATCTTTCAGCACTAACTTCTCCAGAATTTTTTGCTTTCTTTAGGGTTGATGTTCCTTCTGTTTTGCCATCAACAATTGAATATCCTTGCAATTTCCCAACAATACCACCAACTTGTCTACCTTTTCCTTCTATTTTTGCACTATTCCATACATTTTCTATTGTTGTGTTGCGAGCATATCCTACAATTCCACCAGTCGGAGATGTTCCCTGATTAAATAATTTTTCTTTAACTGTTATACTACTATTTTCTCCAATTCCTATATTTTTTATTGTTGCACCATTTGTTGCTCCAAATAGTCCTCCAAAAAAGGCATCTGTTTCTATTTTAAAGTTTATTAATTCTGTATTATTCCCGTCAAAATGTCCATAGAATGCTTCTTTAAATACTTTTTCTTCATTTGTACTATTTATCAATGAACATATTGGTTTAAAGTTTTGGATATCTTTCATATCTAACTTATTATTTTTAACTTCCATTTTAAAATATTTTGCATTGTCTTTGCCACAATATTTTCCTACATTTTGTAGTTGTTCAGCCGTCTTAATTATATATGGATCTTTTTCTGTACCTTTACCTTCAAAGTCCCCAGCCGCACTAGTATTCATTGCCATTGATGAAAGTATCCCTGTTAGGATTAAACTTATTCCTAAACTTATTCTTAGTATTACTTTCTTTTTCATTGCTATCACCTATTCAACTATTGTTATTTCTATTATATTTGATTTTACTTTCCCGTTTTTTGTTTGTAAATATATTTTTGTTGTTCCTTCACTTTTTCCAATTATATTATTATTTTCATCTACATATGCAATTTCTTCATTCTCAC
>JAFSEX010000018.1 GCA_017435465.1 Bacilli bacterium | reverse complement strand
TTATCATTAACTCCTGTTTTAATTTATTTAATTCTTTCATGTTATACCTCCATTTTATACTTTCAGTATAACAAAAAGAATGTACAATTTTGTGCATTTTTATATTACATTTTTTGTACATTCTTATATTACCATTAACAAATGCTGAGATTTTATGAATTAAGAGAAAAAATGCAGACAGTGTCTGCACAATTATCTTGGTCTCATTATTGCGAATTATTGTCTTTAGAAAATGTAGAAGAAATTAATTATTATATAAAAAGTACAGAATTAAATAATTGGTCTGTTAGACAACTTAGGGATAAAGTGAAAAGTAATGAATATATAAGATTACCTAAAGAAACAAAGAATAAATTAATTAAACAGGATAAATCAAGTGTAGCAGATTTTGTGAAAAATCCTATAATGATTAGAAATAAAAATAATTATCAAATTATATCCGAGAAAATACTGCAAAAGTTAGTATTAGAAGATATTGAGTCATTTATGACTGAATTAGGTAATTCATTTTGTTTTATTGGAAGTGAATATAAAATCAGATTAGATAATACTTTTAACTATATAGATTTACTTTTATTTAATTATGAATATAATTGTTTTGTAGTTGTAGAATTAAAGGTAACAGAACTTAAGAAAGAACATATTGGACAAATAGAAATTTATATGAATTATATAGATGAAAATTTAAAGAAGTTTAATCAAGATAAAACTATAGGTATAATTATTTGTAAACAAAATAATAAATATGTAATTAAATATTGTTCAGATGATAGGATAATTGCTAGAGAATATGAATTAGTGTGATATAATAAATGTAGGAAGTAGTAATATGTTTGAACAACAAATTAATGAATTAGAAAAGATGGAATTATCTGATGATTATACAATATTAAAAGGCAGCGTTCCAATATTATTTTCGGCACCTCATACTATCAATTACGTGATGATGGAAGTACTAAATTAAAAGAACCATATACTAAAGCGATTGCACTATATTTAAATAAATATTGTAATACATATGCAATTATTAAGAATAATGATACAGGAATAGATTCTAATAAAGATAATTATGATCAATATAATGTTGAAATGAGAAGATTAATAAAAGACCATAATATCAAATTAGTAATAGATATACATGGTGCTTCTAAAGAACGAGATTTTGATATAGAATTTAGAACATTAAATAATTTGTTAGCAGATTTTTCAACAATAAGAGAATTAGAAGAAGCATTTATAGAAAACGGTATTAATAATATTAATCATAACGATCCATTTAAAGACGGTGCAATTACGCAAGGAATATACTCTCTAGATGATGTAGATGTTATTCAAATAGAAATAAATGGCAAATATAGAGATTATAATAACATAAAAGAATTTGAAAATCTTATTCAATCATTACAAAATTTTGTTAAACAATATAATGAGTATATTAATAGATAAGAAGTTGTACATTACAACTTTTTTTCTTTGGATAATTCGACTTACTTTTTGACAATCACCACATGGATACTACAACCATATGAGACAGATGATTAATTTAATAAATAATTTTGGAATATATTTTAAAAAATATTGATATACTAAAAGTAGGTTATAATAGATTTAATTTTTATGAATTGGTATTTTAAAAAAAAGTGGAACATTTAAAATAAATCACCATAAAATATTATGAAGTACGCTACGTGTAGTTAGCGTTTATATAGATAAAAGAGACCATCGGTCTCTTTTAATTAATAAATTTTTTTAATAAATTTTGTGCAATTATCATTGTTTTATTATCAATATCAGTATCAGGATTATATTCTACTAAATCTAAACTTTTAATATTTTCTTTATTTTTTACAATTTCATCCATTATCTCATAAGCTTCGTCAATATTTATTCCATTAATTGCAGGAATTGATACCCCAGGTGCTAATTTAGGATCAATAACATCAATATCATAACTAATATGAACTCCAATAGTATTATTTGAAGCAATTTTAAATGCTTTATCCATTACATAAGATACCCCATATTCTTTTATATCATCCGTTGTAAAGATTTTTATTCCAGCTTCTTCTAAATTTTTAATTTCTAATTCATCTAAATCACGAGCGCCAATTAATACAGAATTTTTAGGGTTATAAAAATTTTCTTTGTGAAAGCATGAAAGTTTTTGAGTGTCTTTAAAATTTGTTATAGTAGCAAAAGGTAGCCCATGTAAATTGCCAGAGATAGTTGTTTCAAAGTTATTATAATCACCATGCGAATCAATCCAAATGACTCCTAAATTTTTATGTTTTGAGATTGATGCTAGAGCTGATGCAATTACAACACTATGATCTCCACCTAAAGTAATGGGTAAACTGTTACTTGATAAACTTTCCTTTATAACATTATATAATTCTTCATTAAATTTATTTAATGATACTAAATTTTTTTCTTTATCATTTATATCTAAACTTTTATTAACATTATCTTTTTTAACACTATATATTTTATTAATTTTTAATTTATTATTATCAAGAATAAAATTAGGACCTTTATCAGAACCATTTACATGAACTCCTAAATCACTACATGCATTAATTAAATCTATTTTCATTTAAATCACCATATAAATAATATCGTAAATACAAATTTAAAGCAATATTTATTCAATAGTTTTATTCTTAATAAATTCTCTAAGCATTTTTGTAAGAGCCCTTTTTTCAATTCTAGATACATAACTTCTAGAAATTTTTAATTCTTTTGCAATCTCTTTTTGAGTCATTTCTTCGCATCCAAATAATCCATATCTTTTTGCAATTATTATTTTTTCTCTTTCAGTTAAAACTTTAATATAATCTTTTAGTGACTCAATATTATCTTTAACATAAATATCTTCAACGAAATCTGGATTTGGTGTTTTTAAAATATCTATAAATGTTATTTCATTACCTTCCTTATCATATCCAATACTTTCATTAATACTTATATTTTTATCATTTTTTTTATTGGATCTAAAATACATTAATATCTCATTTTCTATACATCTAGCGCAATAAGTAGTTATTCTTGTACCATGTTTATCTTTATATGTATCAACGCCTTTTATTAATCCAATTGTCCCAATACTAATTAAATCATCATTATCAGTATTTTTATTTTCAAATTTTTTAACAATATGCGCAACTAATCTTAAATTATGTTCAATTAATTTATTTCTAGCATCTTTATCTCCAAGTTTGGCTTTATTAATACATTCTTCTTCCTCTTCTTTTGATAGGGGATCAGGAAATACATTATTACTATATGATCCTGTAAAAAACATACAACCTTTAATAAATTCTACTAACATATTAAATAACACTAAAATCACATCCTAATAAAGTATATACAAAATCCGACAAAATATTTATT
The DNA here is from genome assembly GCA_017435465.1 of Bacilli bacterium. Lineage (GTDB taxonomy): Bacteria > Bacillota_I > Bacilli_A > RF39 > UBA660 > JAFSEX01. Next base: position 39,761 of record JAFSEX010000018.1, on the reverse strand, counting down.
TTTTATTTTTTTGATGATATAATATGGACAGAGTAGGAGGAATATTTGTGAAAAAATATTTAGGATTATTATTATGTTTAGGATTACTATTACAAAATTTTTCGTTTGTAATACCAGTTTTTGCAGAAGAAAACAATGAAACAAGTGTTGAAATTGTTTCAATTACACAAGATGGTGATACACTAGAACTTAAAAATGGGAAGTATGAAGTTTTAGGTGTTGAAGAATTAACATTGAATTTTAAAATCAATAATTCAAAAGAAAATATTCGATATAGCATTCAGTTAAAAAATAATTATTTTTCTTTTGGAATAGGGATTGATGAAGAAAGAATTAATGAAATTCAAAATACAACAATATGGCTTGATAAATATCATCAAGATACAGATTATACTTTATGTGTATATGAAGTAAACCAAAATGATGAATTTATAAAATTAGTTGCTGAAAAACAATTTGTTTTAAATAATTTAAATTATAATGATTTAAATTATGCAAACTCTAAATTAGTGGTTTCAAAAGTTGAACAAGGTGGTAAAGAAATAACACCAACTATAAATGAATATTATAATACTGCAGATTATGAATTAAATGATATTGAAGATGTTGAACTAACTTTAATAGGTGAAAATTTAGATGATGATACAAAATATAAAGTGTTTAATAATCAGTATAGACAACAAAAAAATGAATACACAGGATTAGAATTAAAAAATGGTATAAATGTTGTAATACCTATTAATACTTTTAATCAAAAAGGAATACAAATGGATTTAAAATTAGATATTTATAATGAAAATATAATTAATTCTTATAAAGTTAATGATTATGTTTATTATACAGCTAGTTATAATTTTAATGAAAATGATGAAATTAGTATTCCAAATATAAAATTTAAATATGAAAATAAAGAATTAGATCTTGATAATAATTTAGAAGATTATTTATATGAAGATTATGGTGATATTCATACAATAACACCAAATGAATATGATGATACAAAGCCTCTAACTTTAAATATTCAAACACAAGATTTAGAAAATAAAGATTATAAAACTGAAATTTCTATTTATAGAAATAATGAAAAATTATATAGTAAAGATGTAAATATAAATGGTCTAAGTTTAAATAATGGTTATGATTTAGATTTAGATAATTTTAAATTAGAAATTCCGACTGATGTTGAAAATAAATTATCTGCATATGAAATATTTGTTAGAGTAAATAATATAACTACTAAAGATTACCTAACATATAGAGAAAATGGAAAAATAAATAGAAGTTTATTTTATGACACTGGAGAAAAAACTATTATAAGACACGCAGGTTGGGATGGAATTTATGGTAGTGGACTTATATTTGAAGTTAATGATAAAATTTTTAATGAATATAAAACAATGTATTTTCATTATTTAGGAACAAATTTTGAAAATGATACAATGTATAATTATGAAATTTATTATGGTGAAGATGATGATGTAAATGAAAATATTATTAATAGAAAATTAATTACATCGGGAACAATAACTGGAAAAGAATTAAATGAAAATGGTGTTATGCAACCAATAACTGATGAAAATGATTATTTATTTCCTGCATATATGTTTGTTGTAAAAAAAGGTAATAATTTAGTTTATTATGATAAATCACAACTTAATAAAATAAATACTCCAACACTAACAACTATTAAGGTGTCATCAAATAATAAAAATGTTTATATGCAAATGTCAAACTATAATTTTATTGCAACAAAAAATGCACCTTTAACTATTGCAGTTGATGGAATTGGATTTGATGAAACTAAAGATTATACATATATATTATTTGATAGTTATAATAGTGAAGAAACTGAAACATATGCTACATTTAGTGGAAAAGATTTAAATAATGGAACTGCAACTTTTAAAATTTCAAAAGGTAAAGATGACTTAACAACAAGAAATATTGGAGTCGTAGTTCTTGATGAAGAAGGTTTCGGAATATCTTGGGGTGAAATTGATATTGAATATGTTGATTCAAAAAAATATTTTCCTACTGATATACCATATGTTATAGATAATGCAAAAGATCTAATAAAGAGTATTAAAAAAGAAACAAGTGTAAATGATTTTGTAGCAAGCCTTGATATTAAAGATTCTGGAAATATAAAAGTATATGATAAAACAGGCACTGAAGAAATTACTGATAATGTTGGAACAGGTATGATTGCTCGTATAACTGATGAATATAATAATAATATTATGGATTTAGATGTTGTTGTTAAAGGAGATGTTTCTGGTGATGGAAATATTTCAATAACTGATGTAGTTAATGTTGCAAGACATGTGGCAGACATAAATAAACTTGATGGTATATATGAAATTGCTGCGAATGTTACAGATACTGGAACTATTGGATTAACTGATTTAGTACAAATAAGCCAAGATGTTGCGGGTATAAAAGAGGTGCAATAATGAAAAAAATATTAATATGTTTAACAACAGTTTTATCATTACTATTATTTTCAGAAAAAGTAAGTGCTAGTAGCTTTGATACTTCTATAGTTGGTGATGATAAATTTAGTAGTGAAATAACATTATATGTGCAAGTAAATAATTTAGTGGATTTTGATGGTTCATGTAATGGATTATGTGGTCTAGTTGGAACACTAAATTATGATACTAATAAACTTGAATTAATAAAAGTAGAACCATTAGAAAACTTTAGTTTAACACAAGGTAAATCACTTGTATTATATAAAGCAACTGGAGTGACAAATGGTACAAATATTCTTTCATTAAGATTTAAAAATAAGAGATTACAAAATAATGAAAGTACAAAAATAAGTATTTCAAATATAACTGCAAGTGATGGTGCAAAAGATATAACATCTACTGATACTTCTAAAACAATTAAATATGTAATTGAAAATAAACAAACAAATAAAAAACCAATAAATAATAATTCGAATAAAGATAATACTACTGAAAAATTAGATGAAGAAACAAAAAAATCAAGTAATACATATCTTAGTTCTTTAACTTTAAGTAATGGTACTATTAATTTTTCAAAAGATATATTAACTTATGATTTAGTTGTAGATTATAATACAGATAGCATTGAAATAAATGGTACTTTAGAAGATGAAAAATCAATAATTGAAGGATTTGGAAAACATAATTTAAGTGTTGGAAACAACAAAATTGAATTAAAAGTAAAAGCAGAAGATGGTAGTGAAAAAATATATACTATAAATGTTAAAAGAGAAAAAGAAAAAATAGATAATGTAGAAGAACAAGAGGAAATAGTAGAAAAGGAAAACTTAAATTTAATTATTCCTATTTCAATTGGACTAGTTGTCTTAATTGGAGTAATAATAATGATTATTAAAAAGAAAAAACATTAATGTATAGTCAATGTACTATACATTTTTTTCTTTTATATATTTAAAAAAAATATATTAAATGATATAATTTATATATATTAAAAAGTTGATGTAGTAGGTGGAGTATATGAAAATAATAAAAAATAAAAAATATATGACAAACAATATATTAATTTTTTCTCCTATATTGATCTTACTGTGCTTTATTATGTGTTTAAGTCTTTTTTTTGGAACTAGAGAATATTTAAAAATAAATGGTGAAAAAAATATTACATTAGTATTAAATAATGAATATATTGAAAAAGGCGCAACATCTTATAATATGTTTGGAAAAACAAATAATAAAATTAATATAAGTGGTAAAGTAAATAATACTAAAGTTGGAAAATATAAAATAAAATATAAAATTCAAAATAATATATTTTCTAATGATATAGAAAGAATTATTGAAGTAAAAGATAATATTAATCCAGAAATTATTTTAGAAGGTGGAAATGAAGTTGTAGTTTGTCCAAATCAAGAATTTGTTGAACTAGGGTATAGTGCATCTGATAATTATGATGGTGATATTACTAATAAAGTCATTGTTAATAATAAAAGAGATTTTATAAGCTATGAAGTTAGTGATACATCTAATAATACAATAAATGTAGAAAGAAAAATCAAATATGAAGATACAGAAAAACCAAAAATTACATTGAATGGTAAGTCAACTATTTATGTTGTTAATGGTAATTCATATAATGAACCAGGATATAATGCATCAGATAATTGTGAAGGTGATATTTCAAGTAATGTAGTTGTAAGTGGTAATGTAGATACATCTAAAAATGGCAATTATATTTTAACTTATACTGTTAAAGATAGTAATGGTAATGAAACTAGTGTTAATAGAAATGTAAAAGTATATACAAAAGTAGAACCCGTTAAAAATGATAGTGTGGGAAATGGTGTAATTTATTTAACATTTGATGATGGTCCAAGCGCATCTATTACACCTAAAGTTTTAGATATTTTAAAAGAAGAAGGGGTAAAAGCGACATTCTTTGTAATCAATAAAAGTGATAGTTTAAATTATTTAATAAAACGTGCACACGATGAAGGACATACTATCGCACTACATTCATCTACACATAATTATGCTAAAATATATTCAAGTGTGGATGCATATTTTAATGATTTATATACTATAAGTAATAAAGTTAAAAATATTATTGGTATTGATTCAAAAATTATAAGATTTCCAGGTGGAAGTTCTAATACAATAAGTAGAAATTATTCTAAAGGAATTATGTCAACATTAATTAATGAAGTTACTAATAGAGGTTATATATATTTCGATTGGAATATTGGTAGTGGGGATGCTGGTGGAGCAAGTAATAAAACACAAGTATATAATAATGTTATAAGAGGATTATCACATTCTAAAACTAACGTTGTATTAATGCATGATTTTGAAAACAATTATAAAACACTTAATGCGTTAAGAGATATTATTCATTATGGAAAAAATAATGGATATAGTTTTTCAAATATAACTACTTCTACACCACAAGTAAAACATTCAGTAAATAATTAATATAAAAAATATTTACACATTAAAAAAAAATGATATAATAGTTCCTTGAGGAAGTGAAAAATATGGAAATAAAAGAAATAGCTTTAAAACTTTGTAACTTACCTGAAGGTGAATATTTAAATAAAAGTAAATTGGGTAATATTAAAATTATAAATACTAAACCTAATGAAAGGAATGATTTTAAAACAGTTAAAATATTTATAAATGATGAATTATATGATGAAATTATTTATTCAACTTTTGATTATACACATCTATGGGAAAAAATACATCTAAAAAATAATGATCAAAAATATATTTTAAAACGTGAAATATTAGAAAATAAAAATACAATTGAATATATAGATGAGAATGACGAAAAATTTGAAATACATGGTAATTGTATTTATAATTATAATAATTCAACTCTAGCAGGTCCAAGTTATTATATAGTTGATGGATTGCTTGTAAAAAAAGTTACAGATTCAAGTAACATAAAATTTACTTACAATTTAGAGAATGATGAAAAAAAATTGTATATTAGAAAAAATAATATTGGTAATTCTGTAACTAAAGAAAATTCTGTGACTGTTAGTGGTGATATTTATAGGTTTATTACTAAATATAATAAGTTAATTAATATTATTAATAAAAATACAATAAGTTGTAGTAAAAATCAAGAGGAACTTAATGAATTTACCAATAATAGATTTGAAGAATTGATTGAATCAAATTTAATTCCAATAATTGACGAAAAGAAAGTAAAAATCTTAGATGAAGAATTAAATAAGTATAAAGAAATTTATAAAGAATATTCGCCAAAATTAAATGAAACACATTCAAAAGAAATGTTAGAAATACTAAGTATGATCTCAACGACTCTTGATGATGTATTTAAATTTAAAATGAATAATAAAACTAATAACAATAAAAAAATTTTCAATCTATCAAGATTTAAAAATAAATAATTTTTAAAGATGTCATTTTTGATATCTTTTTTTAATTTATGCTATCTAAATTTGTCAAAACATAGTATAATGGATATTAATGAAGAAGGTGTAGCTAATGGAAATATTTTTGCCAGATAAATATTATAAAAATATATACGAAATAAATTATAGACAATTAAAACAAGATGGAATTAAATGTTTATTATTTGATTTAGATAACACATTAGTTCCGCCACATATAAATAAACCAAATAAAAAAATTAGAGATTTATTTGATAATTTAAAAGAATTAGATTTTAAAGTAATAATTATGTCTAATAGTGGAAAAAAAAGATTAACCCCATTTAAAGATGAGCTAATTGTAGATTGTAGTGCATCATCAATGAAGCCTTTAAAAAAGAAATTTTTAAAAGTATTAAAAGAATATAAATTTGATGTTAGTGAAACTGCTATTATTGGTGATCAATTACTTACTGACATCTTTGGAGGTAATAGAGCAGGTATTACAACAATTTTGGTTAATCCAATTAGTAAAAAAGATATAATGTGTACTAAATTGAATAGAAGAATAGAAAAATTTATTGAAAAAAAATTCTTAAAAAGAGAATTATTTAAGAGAGGAAAATACTATGACTAAAAAATGTTTAGGATGTGGAAGTGTTTTACAAACTGAAAATAGAGAATTAGATGGGTATGTTGAAGAAAAAGATTATAGTATAGCTAATTTATGTAGAAGATGTTTTAGAATGAAATATTATGGTGAATTTCATTTTATAGAAAGAAAAAATGATGAATTTATAGATATATTAAAGGGAGTAAGTGAAACAAATTCTTTAGTTTTATATTTAGTGGATTTATTTACACTTACAAATAATATAGATAATATAAATAAATATCTTAAAAATGATACAATTCTAGTTATTACTAAAAGAGATATAATGCCTAAATCTATTAATAATGATAAAATATTACAATATATTAGAAATCTTAATACATCTAAAAATATTAAAGATATAGAAATTATCAGTTCAGTAAATAACGATGGTTTAGACGAACTATATAATAAAATTAAAAAATATCAAACAGAAAAATTAGTTTATGTAGTTGGAAACACAAATGCTGGAAAATCTACTTTGATAAACAAAATGATGAAAAATTATTCGACAACTGATAGTGCGATTACAACTAGCATTTTACCTGCTACAACACTTGGTCAAATGAATATTCAATTAGATAAAACACTAACTTTAGTAGATACACCAGGTTTAATAGATGAAAGTAGTTTTTCTAATTATGTAGATATTAAAATATTAAAAAGAATAACACCTAAAAAAGAAATTAAACCTAAAACATTTCAACTTAAAGTTGGTAAAACTATTGAAGTTGAAAACTTGATTAGAATCGATTATTTAGGTGGAAATAAAAATAGTTTTACATCATATTTTTCAAATGATTTAAGGATTAATCAAATAAATGTATCTACTCATAAAAAAGAATTTTTAGAACATGAAAAGTATATATTTGACGTTAAGGGTAGAGAAGATATAGTAATAAATGGACTTGGATATATAAAAATAGTTGATCCTGGTACAGTTACAGTATATGTACCTAAAGGCGTTAGTGTAGTTAAAAGAGATTCATTGGTATAAATTATATCGTTAGGTGATGTTATGAAAAAAGAAAAACTATATAATATTTTAATGAGTGATGATGTTGTAAATAGTATTAATAATAATTTAGATTTTATTTTAAATCTAATTCCTGAAATTAAAGATACAATAGGATTTGAACATAAACATTCTTATCATCATCTTGATGTTTGGAATCATACTTTATTAGCACTAAGTTTTTCACCAAAGAATTTTGAAATAAGGTTGGTATTATTACTACATGATATTGGCAAACCACATTCTTATCAAGATAAAGAAGTAAGACATTTTAAAGGACATCCAGAAGTATCCTCTAAAATGGCATTTAATATTTTACAAAGATTAAATTTTAATGATGAAGAAATTTTTAAATTATGCTATTTAATTGAACAACATGATACACCAATAATAGACGAAGAAATATATGCAGATAGAAATTTAGCAATGACTAAATTCAAAATACAACATTGTGATGCTTTAGCTCATAATCCTTTAAAACTAGAAAAAAGAATAAATTATTTGTTAAACATTAATAAAAAATTAAATAATAAAGCTGAACAAGATAAATATATAAAATTAATTTCTAAATACATCAAATAAAAATTAATAAGGGAGTTTTGATATAATGAAAAAAAATAACGATATGCAAGCTAAATTTTTTATTTGGCTTCTACATTTAAAAGAAGAAAAAAATAAACAATATTCTTTTATGCCATGTGATAAAAATATTATATATAAATTTAATAATTATAATGAATTTAAAAATTATTTTCTTCAGAATGGATTTGATAATATAAGTGATAATTTATTAGAATTATGTAGAATGATAACTACAAAAAAAGGTACAATTATTGCATTAAAAGGATTATGTGATTATACCATTAAAAAATATAAAATTAATAAAGAATTAACACAAAAAGAAATTGATGATATTCATTCTAGAGGAAAAATTACTTCAATAGAAAAAGTTGAAGAGTGGGAAAGACTTGGTTTATGTGCACCAGGAGATGCAATTGGTTCAGCATCGAATAGATGTTGTGCTTTTGATGATTGTCATGATTGTCTAAAAGAATATGCATCTTCACGTAACGAATATGATAAAACTAAATTTATATCAAACAATACAAAAATTTTAAAAAAACAATAATTGACAAAGGAGGAATAAGTTATGCGTGGTAAAAAAATAATTAATAGAAAAAATATGTCTATTACTAAAAATATTAAAAAGTTTAGTGAACCTGATTATGTATATATTCCTCTAATATCTTATAATAATACATCCTTTGATGTAAAAGTTAAAATTTCAGATTATGTTTTAAAAGGTCAAATACTTGCAATATCTGATGATAAGTTTTCATTTCCAATACATAGTAGTGTTAGTGGAACTGTAAAAGGTATTGAAAAACATTCATATATTGATAATACATTAATTGATACAATAGTAATTGAAAATGATTTCTTAGAAAAAGAAAAGAAAATAGGTTCAGTTAAAAAAATAAATAATTATAGTATAGAAGAAGTACTAGAATTACTTAAAAATGCAGGAGTAGTTGGAATGAGTGGGACTAACTATCCAACATATTATAAATATGGAACTGAACTTAAAATAAATACTTTGATTGTAAATGCGGTTGAAGCAGAAAGTTATATAACTAGTGATTTCACAATTCTAAATTCTAAAACTTCTGAAATACTTGAAACTATAGATGCATTATTAGAAATATTTAATATTAATGAATGTATTATTGCGGTAAAAGATTTTAATAAAAAGGCAGTAGATGATTTAATACAATATATTGGTTCATATACCAAAATTAAAATTAGAAGTGTTCCTGATTCATATACAATGGGTTGGGATAAATATTTAGTTAAATATCTTTTAAATTTAGATGTTAAGAATAATACAATTGAAAAAAGCGTATTAGTAAATAATGTTTCTACTATATATAGTATTTATGAGGCTTTAAAACATCGCAAACCAATAATTGAGCGAATTGTAACATTTAGTGGAGAAGGTATTAAAAAGCCACAAAACGTTTTAGTAAAAGTTGGTACAAAGGTTAGTGATGTAATAAAATTTATTGGTGGAACAAAAAAGGGTAATTATATAGCAATTATCAATGGACCAATGATGGGTAAAATGGTTGATGATGATGTTATAATAACAAAAAATACAACTGGGGTAATTATTTTAAAAGAATCAACTGATAAAGAAATAGAGTGTATAAATTGTGGTAAGTGTACAAATATTTGTCCAGTAAGACTTGCACCAGTATTAATTATGGATAATCAAAATAATGAAAAAATATTAAATAAATTAAATCCAAAAAAATGTATAGAATGTGGTTTGTGTTCATATATATGTCCTTCTAAAATTAAATTAAGAGATATTGTTATCTCATCCAAAGAAAAAGTAGGTGATAAATAGTGAATGGGCCATACATAAAAGATTTAAATAATAGTAAAAAAATATTTAGAAATATTTTAATATCTTTAATACCATTGTTAATATATAAATTATTTTTAACTGGTATAAATGGGTTAATTTTATTATTAGTTTCTTCAATAACTACTTTAACTACAAATATATTAATAGAATATATTAAAAACACTAATAAAAATTATATTTATTCTATTATAATGGGTATTATAATCTTTCTTGTAATGCCATCAAATACACCATTCATGTTAATATTTTTAACAAATATTATTTCTATGATTATATTTAAATTTGTTAATTTCATAAACCCAATTGCGATATCATCCTTTATTACATATATATTTTTTATAGTAACTAAAAATGAATTTATACTACCAGAATATAATATATATATATTAATTGGAATATCAATAATAATTTTGATATATTTGATTATTAATAATGCAATTAAATTTAGAATATCTTTAGCATTCCTACTTATTAATCTTTTAGGATTTATAATGAATTTAGAATTAAATGGACTATATTTAATAATAGTATTTGGATTATTTGTAATACCTGAATTGTTTTCTACACCAAATCTTGCTATGTCACAAATATTATGTGGATTAATACTTGGAATATTAAGTATTTTATTACCAATTGAATATTTCATATTATCAATAATAATTATAAATTTTTTAAATAAATATATAGATTTAAATATTGCAATTTATCTTGCAAATTAAAAAAATTACTGAAAAAACTCAGTAATTTTTTTACCACCATCTTCTTCTTGGATAAAATGGTCTATTATAATAATATGGTGGATAATAATTGTTGTAATATGGATATGGTCTATAAAATGATGGAGCAAGTGCTGCACCAGTCACACCACCAAGTAAAAATGGAAATGCAAAACCACCACCAATTAATCTTTTATCATCCTCACTTATATAATGAATATTATCACTATTTTGATACATCATATTATTGTAAGGATTATATGATTCATAACTATTATTCATATTAATCTCCCCTCAAAGTATAGTATGTGTTAATTATAGAAAGGTGATAATCGTGGAAAAAAAATTAAAAGAATTAGCAACTATCATAGTAGATCATTCACTAAAAGTAAAAGAGAATGAAAGAGTATTAATAACTTATAAGACTTTAGATGTAAATCCTTTAGTAAAAGAGTTAATTAAAAAAATTCAAGAAAGAAAAGGAATTGTTTTTGTAAATGTATTAAATGATCCAGAAATTAGTAGTTTGTTAAGTAAGGGAAATACAAAGATGAGAATTGAAGAGATTGCTAAACACATGGAATTTGAAGCAAATAATTTTGATAGTTTTATAAATATTAAATATCAATTAAATGATTATGAAAATAAAAATATGGATGAGGATATGAAAAAATTATTGGCAGAAAAGACCCAAAAATATTCAGATATAAAAACTAATAAAAGAAAATGGGTATTATTAAATTATCCATCTAATGTTGATGCTCATAAAGCTAAAATGAAAATTAGTGATTTTTATGATTATGCTTTAGATGTAATGACCATTGATTATGATAAGATGGCTAATGATGTAAAACCCTTAAAAGAATTAATGGAAAAAACTGATAGGGTAAGAATAACTGGTAAAGATACAGATCTTACTTTCAGCATTAAAGATATACCTGTAGTTCCATGCACAGGTGAATGTAATATTCCAGATGGAGAAGTTTTTACTGCACCAATTAAGGATAGTGTTAATGGATATATTACATATAATACACCATCTCCATATGAAGGTAATGTTTTTCATAATGTTAGATTAGAGTTTGAAAATGGTAAAATAATTAAAGCAACTTGTGATGAAGATAATACGGGATTAAATAAAATATTTGATAGAGATGAAGGCGCACGTTATATTGGTGAATTTTCAATTGGTATAAATCCAAAAATAACTGATCCCATTGGAGATATTTTATATGATGAAAAAATAATAGGGAGTATACATTTTACTCCAGGTAGGTCTTATGATGAAGCATCTAATGGAAATATTTCTTCTATTCATTGGGATATGGTTTTAATTCAAAGAGAAGAATATGGTGGTGGAGATATATACTTTGATGATGAATTAATAAGAAAAGATGGAAAGTTTGTTATTGATAGTTTAAAACATTTAAATTATGATGAATAAAAATTTTTAAAATATAATTTTATGAAATTGATAAAAAACAATTATAGAAAAATAAAAATCTATAATTGTTTTTAAATTTATAAAAATCTTTTTTTAGCATCTACATACAAATTTTCTATTTTATTATAAGTTATTGGTCTAACTTTTGTTCTAATATCTTCTAGTATAGATCTTGGATTCCCATGGACAAAAGTTCTCCAATGATTTTTAATTGTATCATAAATTAAATCTAATTCACTTTGTGTAAGTTCAATACCTTGCTTAAATGCAAAATCTTTAATTTCTTTTAGGGAAAGTTTATTTATATATTCATTTATTAAATAATCATACATTTTTATCACCATTAAATTTATATGTAATTGAATAAATTTTATGTGCTTGTTAAAAAATATATTTTAGTATATACTTATTGTAGAAAAAAAGAGGTGGAATTATGAATTTTAATGATAAAGTTGCATTAGTTACAGGTTCAAGTAAAGGTATAGGTAGATCTACTATATTAGAGTTTGCAAGACTTGGATGTAATGTAGTTATAAATTATAATAATAGTGAATATGAAGCACTTGAGTTAAAAGAAGAAGTTGAAAAAACATACAATGTAAAAGCACTAGCAATCAAATGTGATATTTCAAATGAAGAAGAAGTTAAAAATATGATCAATGAAATAATAAATGTATTTGGTAAATTAGATATATTAGTTAATAATGCAGGTATCGCAATTGATACAACTTTTGAAGATAAGACTGTAGAAAATTTTAGAAGAACATTAGATGTAAATTTAATTGGAACATTTTTAGTAAGTAAATATGCAAGCAAGTCAATGCTTAAAAATAAATATGGAAAAATAATTAATATAAGTTCTACGAATGGGATTGATACAACATATATTGAAAGTTTAGATTATGACGCATCAAAAGCAGGAGTTATATCTTTAACAAAAAATTTGGCAAGTGAATTTGCGCCTTACATAAATGTCAATACTATTGCACCAGGTTGGGTAATGACAGAAATGAATGAAGAACTAGATGAAGAGTTCATTAAAGATGAAACTGATAAAATAATGTTAGGGAGATTTGCTAAACCAGAAGAAATTGCAAAAGTAATTACCTTTTTAGCAAGTGATGATGCAAGTTATATAAATAATGCAGTTATAAGAGTAGATGGAGGATTTTAATGTATAAAGAATTGGGAATAGATGAAAATATTATAAATTTATTTGAAGAAAGTGAAAAAGAACTTGAAAGTATATTTAATGAAGTAGATAAAACTTGTGATATAAATAGTTTAAAAGTTTTAAAAGCATTTCAAGATAATAAAATATCTGATGCGCATTTTGGAAGTACTACAGGATACGGGTATGGAGATATTGGACGTGATACAATAGAAAAAGTTTTTGCAAACATTTTAGGTGCAGAAAGTGCCTTAGTTAGAAGTCAATTTATATCTGGAACACATGCACTTACAGTTTGTTTATTTGGACTTTTAAGACCAAATGATGAGTTATTAAGTATTACTGGTACTCCATATGATACATTACATGAAGTAATTGGTATTAAAGAAAATGCTAGCTCCTTAAAATCATTTGGGATTAAATATTCTGAGATTGATTTAGTTAATGATGACTTTGATTATGAAAAAATAAAAGAATATTTAATTAATAATAAAGTTAAATTAATTGAAATTCAACGTTCAAAAGGATATTCAACTAGAAAAAGTATTACATTAGATAAAGTAAGAAAAGTTATTGAAGAAATACGTTTAGTAGATAAAGATGTATTAATAATGATAGACAATTGTTATTGTGAGTTTGTAGAAGTTGATACACCATTAAAATATGGTGCTGATATAATTGTTGGATCATTAATTAAAAATTTAGGTGGTGGAATTGCCCCTAATGGAGCGTATATTGCAGGTAAAACTAACCTAGTTGATTTGTGTGCAGAAAGGCTAACAGTACCAGGTGAAGGTGCTGAAGTGGGTCCAACTCTTGGAATTAATAAATCGATCTTACAAGGATTATTCTTTGCGCCTTCAGTAGTAGCAAGTGCCCTTAAAACGGCAATTCTAACAAGTAAAGTAATAGAAAAATTAGGATATGTTGCATCACCAAAATTCAATGAAAAAAGGGCAGATATTGTACAAAATATTTGTTTTAGCAATAGTGAAGATTTAATAAAATATTGCCAAGGAATTCAAATGGGTTCACCAATTGATTCATATGCAATCCCAACACCATGGGATATGCCAGGATATACTGATCAAGTAATTATGGCCGCTGGTGCATTTACACAAGGCTCATCAATTGAACTATCTTGTGATGGACCAATTAGAGAACCATTTATTGCATACCAACAAGGTGGATTAACATATCAATATGGAAAATTAGGAGTAATGAAAGCAGTACAAAATTTAATTAATAATAAATAATTAAAAGAAGAAAGTTAATTATTCAAATAGTTAATACTATTGATTAGTTCACTTTCATCTTTTATTTCTATAACCACATAATTTTTACTTATTAATTTATCGTATTTTTTAAAATCAATTATTCCACTATTTAATGTTAAATGATCCTTTTTTCCATCATAATCATGCATGTGTATATGTCGTATTTTATTAGTATCTTTTAATAATTCATATGCTTTATTACCATTTCTCTCATTATGTCCAATGTCTAGAGTAAATCCTAAATATTTATATTTTTCAATAATTTTAAATACTTCTTTTGTAAAATTATGAACTTTTGTATTTTCAAAATTTATTTCAATATTATTTTCTTTAGCAAGCAGATTTAATACTTTACAACTCTTATCTAAATTTTTAAGATATATATCTAAAAATTTTTCATTCAAATAGTATTTGCCACTTGGTAAAGTGAAATATACTCCAGAATCTAAATGTAAATTGAATTTTTTAATATTATTGTTAATCCCCAATTTTATTTGTCTAATTGCCTCATTAAGATATTTAATTCTTAAATTATTATTTAACTCAGTTACATTTATTTTTTCAGAAATATGCATTGTAAATTCAATATTAAATTTATTCAATTCTTGATTTTTAATATTATTACAATATGGTAAATCCATATTTAATTCTATAAAATCTATATTGTTTTTTAATGCAAAATCAACATTTTCACTAATTGTATTAAACATTATTAAAGTAGGCATTCCATATTTCATAAGAATTTTCTCCAATCTAAATTACTCATTTACATTTTATCATATATTAAATATATTTTAAATAATTTCAAGGTATTGAAAAATATATTAAATAATAATAAAATATATTTGAAAAAAAGTTATTTAAAAATAATTATTAATTATTAGAGATTGAATTAAAAAATGGAAAAAGAGGATGCAAAATATTATTTAGGAAAGAAAGTATTGGTTGAAATTGATAGACAACTAGGTAGTAGACATCCAAAACATGGATTTATGTATATGTTAAATTATGGGTTTATTCCTAATACTATAAGTGGTGATGGTGAAGAATTGGATGTTTATTTAGTAGGAGTTTTTGAGCCGGTTGAAACTTTTGAAGGATATGTAATTGCGATTATACATAGAACAAATGATGATGATGACAAATTAGTTGTTGCTCCAAAAGATGTAGAATATTCTGATGAAGCAATTCGTGCTCTAACTGAATTTCAAGAAAGATTTTTTGAATCAGTTATTATTAAAGAAAAATAAAGATATTATGTTTAAATATAATGTCTTTTTTACATTTTTAACATTAATATTTAGACTAATTATGTACAAAATAATATATATATAATATAATAATTTAATAACTGAAAAGTAGGTGATAGCTTGGCAAAATATAATTTTAACTTTAAAAAAGTAAGATTTATAAAAGAAATAATTGAAAAAAGATTTAATATTTTAATGGGAATAATAATCGTCTTATTTTCAATTGTAGCTTTTAGGCTTTTTAGTGTTCAATTAATACAAAATGAAAAATATGAAACACTAGCACTAGAAAGTTCAACAAATATTGTAGATGGACCAAGTGCACCTCGTGGTAGAATATATGATAGAAATATGAATTTGTTAGTTGATAATGTTCCAGTAAAAACAATATATTATAAAAAAATTAAAGGGGTTACAAAACAAGATGAAATAGAAATTGCTTATAAAGTAGCTTCAATTATTGAATTAGATTATAGTAAACTTACCATCACAAACTTAAAAGAATTTTGGATGGCAAATAATCCAGAAGAAACTGAAAATAAAATCACTAAAAAAGAAAGAAAGAAATATAGCGAAAGAAAATTAGATAGTGATGATTTATACAAATTAAAACTAGAAAGAATTACCGAAAAAGAATTAAGTGAATACTCAGAAATTGATAAAAAAACTGCATATATATATTATTTAATGAATAAAGGATATTCATACGATGAGAAAATTATCAAAAATAAAGATGTTACTGAATTAGAATACGCAAAAATTAGTGAAAGTGCGGAGGAATTAAATGGTGTTAATACAAAATTAGACTGGGAAAGAATATATCCGTATGGTGATACATTTAAAACTATTTTAGGAAAAGTATCAAGTGAATCTCAAGGTATTCCTGCTGAATTAAAAGATGAATATATTGAGAAAGGTTATAGTTTAAATGATAGAGTAGGAATTAGTTATTTAGAATATCAATATGAAGATGTGTTAAAAGGAACTAAAGCAAAATATAAAATATTAAATGATAATTCATATGAACTTGTAGAAGAAGGGAAACGTGGTAATGATATAGTTCTTAGTATTGATATAAATGTTCAAAAGGAATTAGAAAATATTTTACAAGAAGAAGTATTAAATGCAAAAAAAGAGCCAAATACAGATTATTATGATAAAAGTATGGTAGTTATTCAAAATCCAAATACTGGTGAAATTTTAGCGATGGCTGGAAAACAAGTTATACAAAAAGATAAGGAATATAAAATATATGACTATACACCTGGTATTACTACATCACCAGTTATAGTTGGTTCAGTAGTTAAAGGCGCATCAATTCTTGTTGGATATAATACAGGAGTAATAGACATTGGAACTGTATTATTAGATGAATGTCTAAAAATAAAAGATACACCTGAAAAATGTTCATTAAATAAAAAACTTGGAAATATAAACGACATACGTGCCATCGCACAATCATCAAATGTTTATCAATATAAAATTGCGATAATGGTTGGTGAAGGTAATTATCAATATAATAAAGCGTTAAAAATTAATGATCAAGCATTTGGTATATATAGAACAATGTATAATAATTTTGGATTAGGTGTTAAAACAGGTATTGATTTACCTGTAGAAAGTATGGGATATAAGGGTAAAAGTACACTTCCTGGACATTTATTAGACTTTGTAATTGGACAATATGATACATATACTCCAATACAACTTAGTCAATATATTTCTACAATTGCCAATGGTGGTAGTAGATTAGAACCACATATTTTAAAAAATGTTTATGAATCTAATAAAGATGGTACTTTAGATAATGTAATTGAAAGTGTAGAAACAAAAATCTTAAACAAAATTGAAACTGAAGAAAAATATATGAAAAGAGTTCAAGAAGGTTTTTTGGCTGTTATGAATCCTGGTGGAATAGGAATAGGATATATGGGTGATGCCCCAAATCCTGCTGGTAAAACTGGAACGAGTGAAAGTTTCTATGACAGTGATGGTGATGGAGTTATAGATAAAGAAACTACTACCAAAACCTTTGTTGGATATGCACCAGCTGATAATCCAATTATGAGTATAGTTGTAGTATCACCGGATATAAGTCATAGTTATGGTACTTCAAATTATTCATCAAATGTAAATAAGCAAATTGCATCCAGAATATCAACAAAATTTTTTGAAATATATCAAAAATAATTTTATTCTTTCCATTTTTAATGTATAATATTTTTAGGATGGAGATGCTGTATGGATAATAATGTAACTAGCATTAATATAACTATAAGTGATTATTCAGATATATGTAATAAATTTAATAGTGATATGTTATCAGAAGAATTAAGTAATTATATATATAATGAATGTAAAGGAAAACCTTTAAAAAATAAAGTGAAAATTAATATAAATAGTTTATTTGAATTAGATGATGACCAAAAAGAAAAAATAGTAGATATGATTCGTTCTAATTTTGGAATTGATATTAAAGAAAATTTATTATATTTAAAATATATAAATATTCCAAGAATAATCTTATTTATTATAGGTATAATTTTAGTGTTTATATGCACATTCTTTGATAGTCTTAATATATCTTGGTTAGCAGAGATAATACTTATTATAGGGTGGTTAGTAATATGGGAAGCCGCTTATAATTATTTGTTTTTAGGAACAAAAAAAAGAATGCAAGTCAAACGATTAAAAAAACTTACTTGTTGTGAAATTAATTTTATAGATGAAAAATAAGTAATAAAATTCAATGATTTTAATATTTTGTTTACAATCTAAAATTTATTTGGTATAATATGTAAGGATTTAAAAAGAGGAGGGATTATTGTGGCAAAAGTAGGAAACAGAAACAATATCACATTATTCTGTACAGAATGTAAAGAAGAAAATTATAGAGTTAGTAAGAATAAGAAAAATGATCCAGAACGTTTAGAAATTAATAAATATTGTTCAAGATGTCAAAAACATACGGTACATAAAGAAAAAAAATAAGCCTTGTTTAGCTTATTTTTTGGTAAGAAAGGAGAATTTAAATGATTGGTGTTAATGATTTTAAAACAGGAATGACAATTACTTATGAAGGAAACTTATATCAAGTTTTAGAATTCCAACATGTTAAACCTGGTAAAGGTGCAGCATTTGTAAAAACTAAATTAAAAAATCTTAGAACAGGTTCAATAGTTGAAAATACATTTAACTCAAGTATCAAAGTAGAAAAAGCCCATGTTAGTAAACAAAATATGCAATTTTTATACTCTGATGGAGATACTTATAATTTTATGAATATGGAAACATTTGATCAAATTGAAATTAATAAGTCACAAATTCAAGAAGAAGTTAAATATTTAAAAGAAAATTTAATGGTTGATATAATATTTTATGAAGGTGAAATGTTAGGTATTAATTTGCCTGAAAAAGTTGATTATGTAGTAACAAAAACTGAACCAGCTATCAAAGGTAATACAACTAACAATGCCCAAAAAGACGCAGAAATCGAAACTGGGTTATCTGTTAGAGTACCATTATTTATTGAACAAGGTGAAGAAATTGTTGTATCAACTAAAGATGGAAAATATGTTTCAAGAAAATAAAGAAGTCGTTATATATTAATGATTTCTTTTTATTGTATTAAAAAGGAGTAGTAAAGTAGTATGGAAAATGATAATTTAAGATTAATAGTATTAGATAATTGTAAAGAGTTTGGAGAAAAAGTAAATGAACATTTAAACAACATGAGAGATGAAAGTAAAAGTTATATTGTACCAATTGATAATCCAAGATTTAGTAATGGTGAATCAAAAGTTAAAATTTTAGATACAATTAGAAGCAAAGATGTATATATAATTTCAGATGTAAATAATCATAGTTGTACTTATAAAATGCATGGATATATAAATCATAAGTCACCTGATGATCATTTTACTGATATAAAAAGAGTAATAGGAGCAATTATGGGACATGCTACATCAATAACAGTTGTCATGCCATTATTATATGAATCTAGGCAACATAGAAGAAAGGGAAGAGAAAGTTTGGATTGTGCGATGGCACTACAAGAACTTGAAAATATGGGAGTAAAAGGAATTATAACTTTTGATGTTCATGATCCTGATATTCAAAATGCGATTCCTTATTTACCATTTGAGAATATATATCCAACAAATGCAATTTTGAATAAATTTATTGATAACGAAAATATTGATTTTAGGAACTTATTAATTATTAGTCCTGATACAGGTGCAATGGATAGAGCAAGATATTTTGCAGATATGTTAAAAGCAGATGTTGGTATGTTTTATAAAAGACGTGACTTATCAAAAGTGGTAAATGGTAAAAACCCGATAGTTGCTCATGAATATATGGGTAAAGATGTAAAAGGCCAAAATGTGATAATAGTAGATGATATGATAGCGTCTGGTTCATCCATGTTAGAAGTTGCTGAAGAACTTAAAAAAAGAGGTGCAAACAAAGTATATTTAACTGCAACATTTGCACTCTTTAATGAAGGAATAGATAAATTTAACGAAGCATATAAAAAGGGATATTTTGACAAGCTTTACACGACAAATTTAACATACATGAATGATGATTACAAAAACAATGAATGGGTAGAAACTGTTGATTGTTCAAGATTACTTGCTAAATATATAAACACACTAAACAAACAACAATCTATTTGCAATCTTGCTAATGGTAAAGAAAAAATTTTATGTAAAGTAAATGAAAAAATTAAGAATCAAAACATGTAGATATTTTAAATCCAATTATTAATAAAATTAACCCTATTAAAAAAGACGTAAAATTAATATTTGTATTAAATGCTTGTATAAACATTATAAAAATTGATGATAATACTAGGCCTATTATAAAATAATAGGTCTTTATTTCATGATTTTTAATAATATAATTCATAAATTTAGATACGTATATTATACCTAATACCAATCCAATACCAAAAGGAATAATAATTTTGAAATTAGAAATTATAACATTAAGATTTGTCAAGTTACTTATCATATTAATTATTATTTCATAGCATCCAATTAAGATCATAAGTGCAGTACCACTAACTCCTGGTATAACCATTGCTGAAGCATATATAAAACCAATAATTATAAATCCAATAGTACCAAAATAATTATTTTTGGATGAAAAATTAATTAAGGCAAGAAAAGAAAATATAAAAAAAGTGATAACCGCAATAAGAACATTTTTAATGTTATTTTTTTTAAAACTTTTAATTTTATTTATTAATGATGGAATACCACCGATAATAAGACCTATAAATAAAAGCATTGTGGGAAAATAAAATTTTATTAAAAAATATTTTATAAGTTTACTACAAAATATTATTGATATTAAAATACCAAATCCAACTGTTAAAATAAAGTGAATATTCTCTTTGAAACTTTTAAAAATATCACTAATAATTTCAATGCCTTTTTCATATATACCAAGTGTTATAGCAAGCATACCTCCACTAACACCTGGAATTATTTGTCCAATACCAACTATCATTCCTTTTAAAAATAAAATTAATGTTTTTTTCATCTAAAATATCATCTCTTTCATATAAAACAAAATGCTTATTTAATAAAATACTACTATAATGTTATGAAACTTATTTTAAAATATGTTATACTTATAATATATTAAATATTTTGTGGAGATGATTTTATGAAAATCGGAATAGATTTAGATGGTGTAGTAATAGATAGTGAAAATATATGGAGAGTTTATGAAGAAATATTTGCGATTGATGATTTGAATAATAGAAAAATATATAATCGTGAAGAGCCAAAATTTCAAAATAGATATGATTGTTCTTTAGAAGAACAAAAATTATTTTTTGATAAATATTTACTAAAAGCCGCCAAAGAAAGTAATTTAAAGCCTGGATTTTTACCAGTATATAAAAAAATTAAAGAATTTGGTTATGAATTAATAGTAATAACTGCTAGAGGTATGCATTTTGAAGAAATGAAAGATGATGCATTAAGATTATTAGAAAAAAATAATATAGTTTTTGATAAATACTATTGGAATATTACTAATAAAGTAGAAATATGTAAGAAAGAAAATATAGATATTATGATAGATGATGATTATAAAATAATAGAAGATTTAAGCAAAAATAATATTAAAACATTATATTTTAGAGATGTTAATTTAAAAAAATTAGATGAAACAAAATATATCCATGAAGTAAATAATTGGGGAGATATTTATATATACTTTAAAGAGGAGTAATTCATCTGAAAAATAAAGAATATATATAATATCTTATAAACTTAGAAAAAATATTAAATGAATTAATAGATATGATTTATGTTTTAGATATAGATAATATAAAAATTGAATTTAAAAATATATAATATAATATATTAGAAAACAGTTTAATTAATTTTATAAAGACATGGGGGATTCAAATGCAAGATATACAAAATGGATGTTATGATGTTTGTACTAATTGTTTTACTGGTGGAAAATGTTGTTCTTCATTTGATAGAATTAATGCTCCAGTATTAAACAAAGAAGAATTAATGAAACTAAGAAAAATCTTAAAAAGAAATGATTTCTATGATGCTGTTGATGATAATTTGTATAAAATAAAATTAAATAATAATGAATGTATTTTTCTAAAAAACGGAAGATGTCAGGTATATAATTATAGACCTTTAGATTGTAAATTATATCCGTTTGATATTATTAAAAAGGATTCGAAGTATTATCTGGTTTTATATCAATTGGGTTGTATTGAAGAACATACAGTAGTTGATAATTTTGATTATCTTGATGATTTAATTGAGAAGATAAACCCTTGGATAATAGACTATACAGATGATAGAAATTATACAAAAATGAAAAAATTAAAATATAAAGTGATAAAGGAAATAAAGGAGTGATAATATGAATGAAAACAAAACAAACATCAACTGCTTGACATCAATTTATTTAACCCCTTCCACAAACACTTATTTTATAAGGAATTAAGAGAATTTAGACAATGCATATTTTATATAAGAAATAATAAAAAAGTGAGTAGAAATTTCAATGGTGATTACACCGTTTAAGAACATATAGAAAGAGGTAAATATATAGATGAAAAATAATATAATTGAAGTACAAAATATTCAAATAAATGTTACTAATTTAAATGAAAAAGATTATATTTGTATTTCTGATATAGCAAAAGCTAAAAGTGATAAATCAAGAGCTGCTGATGTTATAAGAAACTGGTTACGTAATCGAAGTACATTAGATTTTTTAACTGCCTGGGAACAATTATATAATCCTAATTTTAAAGTGTTCGAATCTGAACACTTTAGAAAACAAGTTGGACTCTTAACATTTACACCAAGTGTATCAGAATGGTGTGAAAAGACTAATGCTATTGGTATGTATTCTAAAATGGGAAAATATGGTGGAACTTATGCACATAAAGACATTGCGTTTGAATTTGCTGCTGCTATTAGTCCAATGTTTAAATTATATTTAATAAAAGAGTTTGAAAGATTAAAACAAATAGAAAACCAAAATAGAGAATGGGATATAAAAAGAATATTAACAAAAAACAATTATTTAATACATACAGATGCTATTAAAAACTATATATTACCTAATAATAATTATCATAAAAATAAAGAATGGTTGAAATATGCAGAAGAAGCAGATATTTTAAATGTAGCTTTATTTAATACAACAGCAAAAGAATGGAGAAAACTAAATCCTGATTTAGCAAAAACTTCTAATATAAGAGATTTTGCTTCAATAAATGAATTAACTGTATTATCAAATTTAGAATCACATAATGCAGAAATGATTAAAGAAGGAAAAAGTAAAGAAGAAAGATTTGAAATATTAAGTCAGATTGCTAAATATCAATTGAATATATTAAATAATGCTGAAAAGATAAAATTATTAGGAGATAGTAAAGAATATGAAGAACAAGTATAATATAAAAGAATTAGAAGAAAAAATTAATAAATGTAAAAATATTAAACTTGAAAATATAAATCCTGATGAAGTGGATGATATAAGTTTTATTAAAATAGATAGAAGAAAATCAAGTAATGAAAGAAATAAAGGAGTGATATCATGAATGAAAATAAAACAAACATCAACTGGGAAATACCGACTTATGAAAAACTTCCTGTAAATGCTTATAAATAAAGGTTTTAAATTAGATTTCTTTTTACATTTAATAGGCAAAAAAATAATAAAAATTTAAATAAATAGAGGTAATTACGACTTAAGGAAAACTTTAGAAAGGGGC
The DNA here is from genome assembly GCA_017435465.1 of Bacilli bacterium. Lineage (GTDB taxonomy): Bacteria > Bacillota_I > Bacilli_A > RF39 > UBA660 > JAFSEX01. Next base: position 15,658 of record JAFSEX010000018.1, on the reverse strand, counting down.
AAGAATATGGCAAAAGATTTAATAATTAGAAGTAGTGCTGAAGAATTTATAACATTTAAAGTACAAGAAAAAGATAAAGGTATACAAGTAAGATACGAAAATGAAACTTTATGGATGACTCAAAAAGCTATGGCAGAATTGTTTAATGTAGAACAACCTGCAATAGCAAAGCATCTAATTAATATTTATAACGAAAAAGAGTTAGATAAAAATTCAACTTATTCCAAAATGGAATTAGTTCAAAAAGAAGGAAATAGACAAGTAAAAAGACAAGTAGAATTTTATAATTTAGATGCAATTATTTCAGTAGGATATAGAGTGAATTCTTTAAGAGCGACTCAATTTAGAAGATGGGCAACTAATGTATTAAAAACATTCACTATCCAAGGATATGTACTAGATAAAGAAAGAATGAAAAACGGGTCATTTATAGATAAAGATTATTTTGAAAAGTTATTAGAAGAAATAAGAGAAATAAGACTATCTGAGCGAAGATTTTATCAAAAAATAACGGATATATATGCAACTAGTATTGATTATGATTCTAAATCTCCAATATCAATCGAATTCTTTAAAAAAGTTCAAAATAAAATGCATTATGCAGTATCTCGCCAAACGGCAGCAGAAATTATTTATAGTAGAGCAGATTTTGAAAAAGAAAATATGGGGCTTACTTCTTGGAAAAAAGCTCCTAATGGTAAAATTATGGAATCAGATGTTGTAATTGCTAAGAATTATTTATCAAAAGATGAACTTCAAGATTTAGAAGGAATTGTAAGTGCCTTTTTAGAAATTGCTGAAAATAGAGCAAGAAGACATATTCCTATGACAATGGAAGATTGGGCAACTAGAATAGATAAATTTTTATTATCCGATGATAGGGATATATTAAATGATGCAGGTAAAATATCACATGAAATAGCTTGCGATAAAGCATTAACTGAATTTGAAAAATATAGAATAAAACAAGATAAATTATATAAATCAGACTTTGATTTGTTATTAGAGGAAACTGAAGGATAGTAGAGGTATTAAGAATATGGGAATTATATCAAGTGCAAGTGGTTCATCATGTTGGAGAGGATTAGATTACTATAAGAGTAAGAAAATAAGAGACATTAAAAAAATTAGTGATGTAGAATATACTAGTATAGTTAGTGGAACCAAAGAATATAATGTATATTTAAATTTAGAAAAGCCAAGAAAATCAACTTGTAACTGTCCTTTAGCAAATGGAAAAAGAATAATTTGTAAGCACATTGTTGCTACATATTTTAGTGTTATTCCTGAAAGTGCTAAAGAGTTTGAAGATGAACAAAATAGATTACAAGAAGAATATGAGGAATATCAAGAAAATGAATATAAAAATGCAATTAAGTTTATAAATAAAATGTCAAAAGAAAAATTGGTTGAAGAACTAATACATATTTTTGACTATGCACCAGAATGGATTTATGATGATTTTATAAAAAGAAATGATATTGAAGGATAATTATTAAAGAAAATCAATAAAATAAGTGATATAATGCAAAAGTATAAAGTTGGTGCATATCTTCGTTTATCAAAAGAAGAATTTAGTAATGAAAAAGAATCTAATAGTATAACTAATCAAAAACTAATTATAGATAATTATTTAAAAGAACATAAAGAATATAAATTAGTTGATTGTTACATAGATGATGGATATTCTGGTACTAATTTTAATAGACCAGAATTCCAAAGAATGCTAATAGATATAAAAAATAAGAAAATAGATGGAATAATTATAAAAGATTTATCAAGACTTGGCAGAAATTATATTGAAACAGGTAATTATATAGAGGTAATATTTCCTGCTATGGGAGTATCTGTGATTTCAGTAGATGAAAACTGTGAAATTGATTCATCAGATTACTATGGTGATGATTATTTACCATTAAAGAATTTGTTTAATGATATGTATGCTAAAGATATATCAAAGAAAGTAAGAAGTTCTTTAATTGTAAAGAAATATAATGGAGAGTTTGTTGGTAAATTAGCACTTATGGATATATAAAAGATCCAAAAGATAAACATAAATTTTTAATTGATAAAAATGTATTACATATAATTAAAAAAATATTTGATATGATACTTGACGGAAAAAGTAGAAGAGAAGTTGCAAACTTTTTAAATGACAATGATATATTAACTCCAAGTGAGTATTTAAAAATTAATACGGATAAAGATACAACTATAATAAAAAAGTGGAATCCTTAAATGGTAAATTCAATATTAAGAAATGAAAATTATACAGGAACACTATTTCAAGGCAAGAAAAGAAAACTAATTATAGGATTGATAAGAAAATAAAGCTAGATAAAGAAAATTGGATTGTTACTGAAAATCATCACGAAGCAATTATAAGTAAAGAAAATTTTGATAAAGTTCAAGAAATTTTAGATAGGAAATCTAAAGTAAATAAAGATGGAAGTATTGACATATTATCTGGAATTTTAAAGTGTAAATGTTGTGGCAGTAATATGATAAAAAGAACATCTAAAGGTAAGGTTTATTATTATTGTTCTAATTATTATAGAACAAAGAAGTGTGAAAATAATAAATCAGTATCAAAAAGTATAGTAGAGGAATTTATTAAAAAAGAATTAAATATAAATGAGATTACTAGATTAAATATAAATAATAATATAAAATATATTAGTGTTGTTTCTAATTATGAGATTGAAATTATAAAAGTGAATGGAAGTGATAAATAATGGATATGTATCAAAAAAGAGAGATGAGAAAAAATAAAAAGATGGATGAAAACACAAAAAGTTTACCATCGACGAGCATCAACTGCTTGACATCAATTTATTTAACCCCTTCCTTAAACCCTTATAAAATAAGGAATTACTAGAAATTAGATAATGCATATTTTGTTGAAAAAATGTTAAAAAAAGGCAAAAAACAGCAAAAATACGCTAATTTTAGTAAAAAAAGGGGTAGGAATTATCAAGGTGACATCGACGTTTAACCCCCTATTGTAATTGGAGTTAAAAAGCTTGAAAGATAGTATTAATTATATATACTTTTAATGCTTTAATATTTAGCACAAACGTAAATATTGAAAATAAATTATTTTATTTAGCAAAGGGAAATTTGTATTGATAATAAGTTACAAACGATTTCAAATTTATTTGGATAAAATGAAATAAGAAGTATTTTGGATAGTGAAAAAAAGAGGGCAGTGAAGTGGCTACAAATTGTAGTCAGTTTAAAATATTAGTGACAGATGGAAAAATAAGGTATTACACCATTTAAGAAAATAGAAAAGGAGGTAACTATGAAGAAAAAAAATGAAGTTACAATTAGATCTAGTGCAGCAGAATATTTGACTTTTATTGCTGCAACTGGAGATGATAAAGAAGCAATTGAGGTAAGATATGAAGATGAGAACATTTGGCTTACTCAAAAAATGTTGTCTACTTTATATAATGTAGAAATAAATACAATAAATTATCATATAAAAAAAATATATAATGATAGTGAGTTGGACGAAGATTCAACTATTCGAAAATTTCGAATAGTTCAAAAAGAAGGAAATAGAGAAGTTACAAGAGATGTTGTTCACTATAATTTACAAATGATCATTGCTTTAGGTTTTAAAGTGGATAATGAAAGAGCTGTTCAATTCAGAAAATGGGCAAATGAAATTGTAAAGGAATATACTATTAAAGGTTTTGCAATGGATGATGAAAGAATTAAAAATAGTGGTTCTATTTTAACTGAAAAATATTTTGATGAATTACTTGAAAGAATTAGAGAAATAAGGCTATCTGAAAGAAGATTTTATCAAAAAGTAACAGATATATATGCAACTAGTATTGATTATGATAGAAACTCAAAAACTACTATAGAATTCTTTAAAAAAGTTCAAAACAAAATGCATTATGCAGTAACTGGTAATACAGCGGCAGAAATTATATATAATAGAGTTGATTCAAATAAAGAACATATGGGACTTACTAATTGGTCTGATGCACCAAAAGGTAAAATAATTAAAAGTGATGTTGTAATTGCCAAAAATTATTTAAGCGAAGAAGAATTATATTCATTAAGAAGAATCGTATCAGCATATCTTGATTTGGCTGAAAGTAGGGCAATAAGACATATTCCAATGACTATGGAAGATTGGTCTAATAGATTAGATGAGTTTTTAAAACTGACTGATAGAGAAATATTACAAGATGCCGGAAAAATTTCACATAAAATTGCTTGTGATAAAGCGGAATCTGAATTTGAAAAATATAGAATTATACAAGATCAAATATATCTTAGTGATTTTGATAAATATATAAATGAACTTGAAAAACTTGATGTGAGTGATAAAAGATAATAATATTTAACCCCGTCGAATCCCACGGATTATAAAAATTAATATGTAATTTGAAAAGAAATACAAATATAGATAGGAAAATTACTTATGAGAGATAGTATTAAAATGAAAACTGATGATTATAATTTTAAATTTAGAGTTTCAGGATTAATAATCAGAAATAATAAGATATTATTAGTTGATATGGATGATAGTGGTTTTTTATGTCTTCCTGGTGGATATGTTGAATTAGGCGAAACAACAGAAGAAGCTGTAAAAAGAGAACTTATTGAAGAAATTGGCAAAGATATTATGGTAAAAAAATATTTAGGTGTGGTAGAAAATTATTTTATTAATAAATTTTCTAAAAAGATGCATGAAATATCGTTTTATTATTTAATGGATTTTGTTTCTTGTGATGTTGAAGAATCTAACTTTACTTTAATTGAAAATGATAAAGGGCATAATATAAAGTTAGATTTTAAATGGATTAATATAGATGAAGTAGATAATTTTGATATTAGACCCAATTTTTTAAAAGATTTATTTAAGAACAATAATTTAGAATTTAATCATTTGATTTTTAATGAACTAAATAAATAATGACTGTTCCAGGTATAATCACCAATGTCACTAAAGAATAACCGTCTTTTGAATAAATACAATTTTTAAACACATAATTTTATTACCAAACAGGAGAAATCCTGTTTTTTCTATGGTACAATATAAATAGGAAGTGAAACATATGGTAAAATACAAAGTTGGTGCTTATATAAGATTATCAAAAGATGATAATTATAGTGAATCTGATAGTATTAAAAATCAAAAAAGTATAATTAAAAATTATATAAAAGGAAATGAAGAATTTGAATTAGTAAATTATTATGTTGATAATGGTTATACAGGAACTAATTTTAATAGACCAGAATTCGTTCAAATGTGTTTTGATATTGTTAAAAAGAAAATAAATTGTGTTATTGTTAAAGATATGTCTAGATTTGGAAGAGATTCAGGATGGGTAAAAGTATATTTAGGTGAATCGTTTCCAGAACACAATATAAGATTTATTTCAATTAATGATAAATTAGATAGTTTAAAAACAAAAAACTACACTGATAGTTTAGAATTTGCTTTATTAAACTTAACTTATGAATATTATGCTATTGATATTTCGAACAAGGTTGCAACAATAAAACATATGCAACAAGATAAAGGCGATTTTATTGGTGTATCAGCTCCTTATGGATATTTAAAAGATCCTGAAGATTGTCATAAATTTATTATTGATGATTATGCAGCTAATATTGTTAGAAGAATATTTGCTATGACTTTGGAATGTAAAAGTAGAAAAGAAATAGTAGATACATTAAATAAGGAAAAGACATTACCACCTTCTAAATATAAAGCTGAAGTTATTAAAGTAACAAGTAAATCTACTAAGTTGCTAAAGAATGGACTCAAAATATGATTAGGGAAATTCTTACTAATGAAGTTTATATTGGAAATATGTGTCAAGGAAAAATAAAGAAACCTATTAGAAGATTAGATAAGAGAGTAAAAACTAAAAAAGAAGATTGGATATTAGTTGAAAATACACATGAACCAATAATTAGCAAAAATGATTTTGAAACAGTTAAAAGAATGTTAGAATATAGTCCAACTATGTTAAAGTCAGATGATATTCTATTAAGATATTTAAAATGTCCTGATTGTGGTAGTAAGTTTTATAAGAGAAAAGCTAAATATAATGAATACTATTATTGCAATAACTACTATAGAAATAAAAAGTGTAGCAGTAGTCATTCAATTGTTAAATCTATGCTAGAAGGAATTGTTTTAGAAGATTTAAAACATAGATTAAACAAAGATGTAAAAGAATTAACTAAAGAATTAGTTGAACAAAACATTAATAAAATATATGTATATGAAAATGGTAAAGTAGAGATAGATTATAAAAATAGTATAAAGTGGTGATAGTTATGATGAATGAATTAAATAATTTTTTACAGAATGAAAAAATTAATAATCAATTATATGACAAGGTATTAAATGATAATAAATTTGATTTATTCACTCAAAAAATAGCAGTAGAACAGTATAGTGAATTAATTAATAAAATTTATTGGTTAAGTATGACTTTATATAGAATTTCTTTTCTTCCTTACTTTGAATCAATTTCTTCTAATTCCGATAATTGTTTATCTAAAGAAAATATTGTTATTTTCTATCCGTTTTCTATATTTGCAAATGAATTATGTAGAATATTAAAAAATGATTTTGTATATTCCTCTTTATTATCTACAATTGCACGTCAAATGATTGAGCAAATATGTGTGGTTAAAGAAATAAATTATGAAAAAATACCTAGTAAAAAAATAGTAGAGGCTATGATTGAATCACATAATATGCACATAGGATCAAAATCGTTAGAAATTGATGGACTAAATATGAATAATGAAGGTTTATTGAAAGTATTTAGAACTGGAAGAAAATATGGTAATTTAGCAAGAAAGTATAATTATTATTTTTTGTATAATTTGTATTCTGGTGATATTCATCACATATCAACGATTGATAAGATTATACCTAAAACAATTAGTAGTTCCAATACTTATAATAAAATATATTTATTAACTTTGATGTCTTTGGTTAAAGACGCTATTTTCTTTGTTAATACTTATTCTAAAAAATTAACTAAAGAAGATATATTAGTACTTAATAATTATAATTTTATTAAAATAACAGATGAATGTAGAAATATTCAAAATGATAAAAATATTTGATTGATGTAGAAAGGAAGATTTTATGAAAAAAAGAAGTAAGGTTATAAAAGATTTGATAATGGATAAAATTAATGTATTACAAGCGTTAGAAAGCTTATCATTTATGTTAGAAGATATTGATAGTGAAGAAATAATAAAGTGGGTAAATAGTGAACTTTCTGGGTATTTATCTGAAAAAGATGTTCCTGATTATAGAAAGCTTAATGCTATTTTAATTGGAGACCTTCAGGTAGGATATGCAGTTTATAGTAATGTAAATATTCCAATAGTTGATAAAGAAGCACTTGAACTTTTTAGTTCTGCAAAAATAACGTCACCGGTTTCTACTATTATGCATATGGCTAAGGCAGAAGAACAAATAGAAGATCATTGTTTGTGTATGGAGGCGAATACAGTTCTTGTTAACCATTATAAAGTTTCTAATGGAACTGTAATTCGTGCACATAGCAAGTTAAGTATGTATTCATATAGTAATATGATGGCAAAAATCAAAGACAAATGTTTAATAATTTTTAAAGAATTAGAAAGTAATTATGGGAATCTTGATGATTTATATATTGATTTTTCTGATATAGAAAAAAGAAATGCTGTCATAGAAAAAATTGAGTCTGTAATTTATAATGATAACTCGGTTATTATTGGGGATAATAATGTTATTAAAGATTCTGTGGTAGGTGATAATAATGAAAATAGGTAATAATAATAAAATTCAAAAATCTGTAGTTGGTAATAACAATAAATTAAATACTAAAGAAGAAAAGAAAATAGCGCTTATAATAATTGAGATTGTTGTTGGAATTATTATAGCGGGAGTTGTATTTCTGTTAGGTTGGAATTAACAATAAGAAATTTATTTTTAGAACACATTAAATTTACAAGGAGTAAATATGAAAGATAGAGTACGAAAACATTTTTTGTTAGCAGATCAATATTTAGTAACATCTAAATTGTTATTGAAACATTAATTAGTAATGATAATTCAAATGCTGGTTTTGGTTCAACACAAGAAGAATCATATGAAGAAATGTGTAAAAATGTTTTAAAAAGTGATGCTACTTTGTTAATACCTACCATATTTAATAGTTATCAAAGTCTTGAGTTGTTTTTAAAAGGTTTACTTTTACTTAATGGTGTTAAAATAGAAAATGCTCATAAAGTTAGGGAATGATTACTAAAATTAGGGATATATATGATGATAAGCCTGATATTTATAAAAAAATCAGGGCATTTTATAAGGAACAGGATGATATAATAAAGAACTTTAAAAAAACTAATAATATTACAACAACAAAAGAATTATACGAATCGTTAAGATATCCTGAAGATAATTCTGCAATCATAAAAGAGTATAATTATTTTGATTTGAAATATAATTGTGAGTTTGAGATTAGCAATTTCAAAGTATTATTAAAAAGGTTATGCGATCTTAAGGAAATTGTTTTAAAAGAGTATCATGAAAAATATTAGTATAAAAATGGAATTAATCCATTTTTTTATGTTATAATTATATGTGTTCGAGACTTTAAAAAGGAAGTGAAAATTATGGAAATCATGGACAAAAAGTTCCCAAAAACTAGTATTAACTGGTATCCAGGTCATATGGCCAAAACTAAAAGATTAATAAAGGAAAAATTGGATTTGATTGATATTGTATATGAAGTAATTGATGCAAGAATACCAAAAAGTTCTAAAATTAAAGATATTGATGAATTAGTAAAAAATAAAAAACGTATTTTAATTATGACTAAAACTGATTTATGTGATATGACTAAAACTAAAGAATGGATTAATTATTATAAGGGATTAGGATATGAAGTAGTTGAAGTGGATTTAATAAATGGTAAAAATATAAATAAAATTTTAGAAGTGTCTAATAAAGTTTTAGAAGATATTAATGAAAAAAGAAAACAAAAAGGATTACAACAAAGAAAAGCACGTGCACTAATTATTGGAATTCCAAATGTAGGTAAATCAACACTAATAAATAGATTAGTTGGTAGAAAAGCAGTTAATGTTGGAAATAAACCAGGGGTAACTAAAACTCTAGATTGGATTAGAATAAATGATAAGATTGAACTATTGGATACTCCAGGAATTTTATGGCCGAAATTTGATGATGAAAAAATTGCATATAATCTTGCCAGTATGACTGCGATTAAAGAAGAAGTTTTACCACTTGATGATGTATGTTTTTATATCTTAAAAAAATTATATAATGAGTATCCAGAATTATTAAAAAATAGATATGAAATAGATAATATTGATTTTGATGAAATAGTTGATACATTAGATATAATTGGTAAAAAAAGAGGATGTGTTATACGTGGTGGAGAAATAGATTATGATAAAGTATATAATGTAGTACTTCGTGATTTAAGAGACGGATTAATTGGGAAAGTTACATTTGATTAGGTGAATTATGGAAGATTTATTAAAATACGAAAAAGAATTATATAAAAGTGGTATAGAATTCATTGCAGGTGTAGATGAAGTAGGAAGAGGTCCGCTAGTTGGACCAGTTGTCGCAGCTTGTGTTGTATTACCTAAAAATTATAAATTAGATGGTCTTACTGATTCTAAAAAACTAAGTGAAAAAAAACGTGATATGTTTTATGAAATAATTAAAAAAGAGGCATTAGGCATTGGTATTGGTATTATTGATGAAAAAATAATAGATGAAATAAATATATACGAAGCTAGTAAAAAAGCAATGATAGAAGCTATAAATAATGTTAAATGTAAAATTGAACATGTATTAGTTGATGCAATGCCACTAAATTTAGATGTGCCATCAACTTCTATAATACATGGAGATGCACTTAGCTTATCCATTGCGGCTGCAAGTGTAATTGCAAAAGTTACAAGAGATAATATGATGTATGAATTAGATAAACAATATCCTGAATATCAATTTGGAAAACATAAAGGATATCCTACAAAAAAACATATAGAAAATGTACGCAAATATGGAATATTAGATATATATCGTAAAACATATAAACCAATAAAACAAATGTTAGAGGATGAAGAAAATGTCTAAAATAATAGTAATAGTAGGGCCAACAGGAGTTGGCAAAACAAAATTAAGTATTGAACTGTCTAAAATTTATAATGCTGAAATAATTAATGGGGATAGTATTCAAATTTATAAAGAATTAAATATTGGAAGTGCGAAAGTAACAGAAGAGGAAAAAGAAAATATTCCTCACCATCTATTTGATATTAAAGAAGTAACTGAAGATTATTCAGTTTATGATTATCAAAAAGATTGCAGAAAAAAAATTAAGGAAATACAATCTAGAGGTAAAAATGTTATCATAGTTGGTGGAACAGGATTATATATAAAAGCTGCACTTTATGATTATAAATTCGAAGAAGAAAAGCATAAAATAAATAATTATGAAAATTATTCTAATGATGAATTATACGAATTATTATTAAAAAAATATCCAGATACTGATATTCATAAGAACAATCGAAAAAGAGTTATTCGTGCACTAAATAAAACAAGTGAAACAACTGTTACTGATAAATTATTATATGATGCAATATTTATTGGATTAACTACTAATAGAGAAAACTTATATAAAATAATTAATAATAGAGTAGATAAAATGATAAATAATGGATTATTAGAAGAAACAAAAAATCTATATGATAATAATATAAGAAGTAAAGCAATTATGACAGGTATTGGATATAAAGAATTATATAAATATTTTGATGAAGAAATTAATTTGGAAGAGGCTATTGAGCTTATTAAAAAGAACTCTAGGAGATATGCTAAAAGACAATATACATTTTTTAATCATCAATTAAAAATAAATTGGTTTGATGTAGATTACATTAATTTTACAAATACTATCAATTATATAAAAAAATTTATAGATAATAATTGATTTAATACAAAAGATATTGTAGAATGTTATCATAGAGATGAGTAGAATGGAAGAAAAAGAAAGTATAATTTTAAATAAAAAAATAGTGACCTTTTCAATTTTAGCTTTAGTATCATTAGTACTAGGAATAAGCTATGCATACTTCACAGCACAAGGACAAAGTGCAGAACAAACAATTACAACATCAGATATAGAAATAGATTTTACTGAAGGTGCAGAATTAATGAGCACAACATTTTTAAAACCAATTAAAAGGGATGAAGTATTCGCCAAAGCCGCAAAGAAAACATTTACAGTAGAAAATACAGGAACAGAAAAAATGTATATGCATATTTCATTAGAAGATATGGTAATACCAGAAAAATTAAAAAGATATGACTTTGTATGGTCATTATATGAAGGAAATAAAAATGTAAGTAATGGAACATTTGCGGATGCAGGAACTAGTATGGAAATAGCCCCATACCAAGTGTTTGAAGTTGGTGAAGAAAAATCATATAGTTTATATATATGGATAGATGAAACAGGTGTAGATCAAAGTTCAATGATGGCTCAAACATTTAATGTGACAATTCAAGCACAAGGAGAAGTATATTGGACAAGTCCAGAAAGTGATTTTACTGTAACAGAAGAGGGAGTATTAACAGCATACAATGGATCAGATGCAACAGTAGTAATACCACCAGTAGTTAATGGTGTTACTGTTACTGAAATTGGTTCAGAATTACTTATTGAAACTGATATAGAAAAAATTAAAAATGTAATAATACCAAATGGTGTAGTTACAATAGAGGATTCAGCATTTTTTGGTGGGAGTATAGAAAAGGTTGTTATTCCAAATAGTGTTACTTCTATTGGATATAATGCTTTTGAAATGAATGAATTAACTAATATATCAATACCAAATAGTATTGCTCATATTAAAGGAATGGCATTTTATGATAATTCAATATCTAGTATTATGATTCCGGATGGAATAGTAACAATTGAAGACAGTGTGTTTGCAAAAAATTCAATTAGTAATGTGGTAATTCCAAAAAGCATTGTTAACCTTGATAATAGATTGTTTGCAGGTAATATATCCTTAATTACTGTACAAGGAAAAAGTAGTGCACCAGATACTTTCACTGAAGGATGGGATGCTAATGGATATGATGAATCTACTAGTACTTTTATTAATCTTGCTGAAGTTATATATGTTCCATAAAACAACGATTTTCGTTGTTTTTTTCTAATTTTAATGCACTAATTTTTAAAATTTGATACAATTATTATGGGTGGTAAAAATGAAACGTAGTGAAGTAGACAAGCGTAGACTTAGTCCAATGATGCAACAATACCTAGATATAAAAGAACAACATGAGGATGTTATTTTACTTTTTAGACTTGGTGATTTCTATGAATTGTTCTTTGAAGATGCCATTAATATGTCACGTGAATTAGAACTTACTCTAACAGGTAAAAATGCAGGATTAGAGGAAAAAATACCAATGTGTGGAGTTCCATATCATGCAGTTAATACATATTTAGAAAAATTAATTGAAAAAGGATATAAAGTAGGTATTTGTGAACAAGTAGAAGATCCTAAAAATGTAAAGGGAATAGTTAAAAGAGAAGTAGTACAAATTGTATCAAAGGGAACTGTAATAAATAATGAATTATTAAATGAAAAAGAAAATAATTATATTGGAAATGTATATGACTTTTCACATGCATATGGAATAGGGTATGCAGATATATCAACTGGTGAATTTAATGTATTTTTAATTGAACATGAAATAACTAAACTTATAAATGAAATTATCAATTTAGGATTAAATGAAGTAATACTAACAGATAAATGTGATAAGAATATAATTAATATTTTAAAAAATCAATATCATTTATCATTAAGTGTTTATGATGAATTATATGAAAGTAGTGAATATCAATATTTATATTCTGAACTTTCTGATATAAGATATCAAACTACTATAAAACATTTACTTAGCTATTTAATTAATACACAAAAAAGAAGTTTAGGTCATTTGCAAAAAGTTAAAATACGTGATAATGATTACTTAAAAATGGATGTTCATACAAAAAGGAATCTAGAACTTACTGAAACACTTAGATTAAAACAAAGAAATTATTCATTAATTTGGTTACTTGATAAAACTAAAACAGCAGCTGGTTCTAGATTATTAAAGAAATGGATAGAAAATCCATTAACTGATAAATTTAAAATAGAACAAAGATATGATGTAATTGATACATTGTTAAATCAATTTATTATTAAAGAAGAATTACGTGATTTATTATTTGATGTTTATGATATCGAAAGGTTAACAGGTAGAATTGCATATGGTAATGCGAATGCAAGAGACTTACTTCAACTTAAAAATTCTTTAAAAGTATTACCAAGTATTAAAAGATGTTTAAATGATATTAATTTTTATTATGATATTGAAACATTAGATGATTTATATGAATTACTAGAAAATAGTATTTATGAAAATCCACCATTAGGTATTAAAGAAGGATATTTAATAAAAGAAGGATATAATCAAGAACTTGATGAATTAAAAGCTATAAGATTTTCAGGTAAAGATTTTGTTGCAAAATTAGAACAAGAAGAAAGAGAAAGAACTGGAATTAAAACTTTAAAAGTAGGATATAACAAAGTATTTGGATATTATATAGAAGTATCTAAAGGTAGTATTAAGGATGTAAAAGAAGAATTTGGATATGAAAGAAAACAAACACTAGCAAATGGCGAAAGATTTATTACACCACTTTTAAAAGAAAAAGAAGCAATGATTTTAAATGCTGAAGAACGTATTATTGAACTTGAATACAATTTGTTTTGTGAACTACGAGAAAAGATTGGTAAATATATTGCAAAACTACAAGAAGTTGCGAAAGTATTATCTGAAATAGATGTTTTAGTTTCATTTAGTGTAGTTGCTGAAGAAAATAAATTTGTAAGACCAATCCTTACTAATACTAATGAGGTTATTATTAAAAATAATAGACATCCAGTAGTAGAAAAAGTAATTAAAGATGAATATGTAGATAATGATATTATCATGAATGATCATACTAATCTACTATTAATTACTGGACCAAATATGAGTGGTAAATCAACTTATATGAGACAGTTTGCAATTACTGTTATAATGGCTCAAATGGGATGTTTTGTGCCAGCAAGTTCTTGTACAATTCCAATTTTTGATAAGATATTTACAAGAATTGGTGCCAGCGATGACTTAGTTAGTGGAGAATCTACATTTATGGTAGAAATGATAGAAGCTAATAATGCGATAAGTAATGCAACTAAAAACAGTTTAATTTTATTTGATGAGTTGGGAAGAGGTACTGCAACATACGACGGTATGAGTCTTGCTCAAGCAATTTTAGAATATATTTGTAATAATATATGTGCGAAAACTATGTTTTCAACTCATTATCATGAGTTAACATCTTTAGAAAAAAAAGTTCCAGGTTTAAAAAATGTTCATGTTTCAGCTCATGAAGAAAATGGAAATATAACTTTCTTACACAAGATTAAAAATGGTCCGGTAGATAAAAGTTATGGTATTCATGTTGCAAAACTAGCAAATCTTCCTGAAGAATTAATAATCCGCGCAAGTGAAATTTTAAATGTCTATGAACATCAAGATAAAAAGCAAGAGAATTTTGCGCAAATTTCATTGGATTTTGATAAATTAGAGCCTAAAACAAATCCTATTGAAGAAAAAATTAAAAATTTAAACCCGTTAGAAATTACACCATTAGAAGCCTTAAATATTTTATATGAATTAAAAAAAGAAATAAAATAAAAAAATTTAAAAAACTACAAATTTTATATAATATATATAAAAACAATTATAGAAAATAAAAATTTCTGTAATTGTTTTTTAATATTTGTATGTTTATTGTTTTAAATATATAAAAACATCGATTTGATTAGTAAAAATAGGTATGATATTTTGTTAATACAACAAGAAAGGATTGATAAAATGAAAAATACAAAAATAATACCACTTACATCAAATACAATGTTTAAAGAACTATTTGGAAGAATTGAAAATAAAGATATATTATCATTCTTCTTAAGTAATTATTTAGATATAGAATATAATCTTGTATATGATAATATAGTACATTTAAATACAAGTTTAAAAATAGATAATATAAAAGATTATAAATATAATACAGATATAATAGTAACATTAAATGATGTAGTAATAAATTTAGAAATGAATAAAACATTTTGGAAAGGAATAGAAAATAGAAATTTTAGTTATATAACAGGATTAATAGGAAAACAATATATAAGTGGGAAAGGTAAGAATCAATTTAAAAAAATTAATAAACATATACAAATAAATCTAAATAATTATAATAATCCAAGAAATAGAAAAGTTCAAATTCTAAAGTTAAAAGATATAGAAACAAATGAAGAATTAGAGTTATTAGAAATCCATAATGTTAACCTTGAAGTAATCAAAGAAGAATGTTATAATAAGGATGTAAATGAATTAACAAAATTAGAAAAAGTAAGTAAATTCTTATTAAGTGAAAATTCTGAAGAACTAAAAGGAGTAATAGGAGATATGGATGAAATTCTAGATAAAGTAATGGACTTATGTAATGAT
>JAFSEX010000017.1 GCA_017435465.1 Bacilli bacterium | reverse complement strand
TTTAATTGTTTTACCTTCATCCAAAAGTTTTTCAATTTGAATTCTTTTAGATAGGTTTAAATGTTTTTGATATATATTACTTGTACTCATTTTAAGTACCTCCTTTTAAGACAAGCAAAATATCAATGAATTATTATAAGGGTAGGTAACCAAAAGTACAAGTATGCTTTTGGTAATCAAAATTATATATTCACCAAAAATAAGTCAAGGGTTTCATATACTCGTTTTACTCGCCCTTGACTTATTTTTGATGAATGACTAAATTGAAATTATCTTTTACTTATTTCAATTTACTTTTGAAATTAAATAAAGATACAAAATTAAAAAAAATATATTTTTAAATTTTTTAAGAAATGATATAATTATTGTTAATAGTACAAATATTTCTTGCAATAAAATTAAAAAATTTGTATAATATTATTTCTAAAAAGGAGTTGTTTTAATGGAAAAGATATATATTTTTGGACACAAAAAACCTGATACTGATACAGTTACTTCAAGTATTGCACTATCTTATTTAAAAAACAAATTAGGCTATAATACAGAACCATATATATTAGGGAACTTGAATAACGAAACAAAATATGTATTAAATTACTTTAATGTTGACAAACCAAAATACCTTAATGATGTAAAATTACAATTAAAAGATGTTAATTATAATAGGAATTACCATATAAATGAAAAAGCTTCAATATTAGACAGTTATAATTTTATGACTACAAATGGAATTAGTGGATTACCTGTTGTAAAAGATGATAAAACATTTTTAGGAATGGTAACTATTAAAGATATTTCAAAAGAACTAGTTACAGGAGAAGTTGACCATTTATGTGCATCATATGATAATTTATTAAAAAATCTTAAAGGAAAAGAAATTTTAAGATTTGAAGACGAAATCGATGGTAATATTTTAGTCGCATCATATAGAAGTACATCATTTATAGAAAATATAAAATTAGATAATAATTCTATATTAATAGTTGGAGATAGACATAGTATTATAGAATATGCAGTAAATAGTTCGGTTAAAATGCTAATAATCACTGGTAATGGACATATAAAACAAGAACACCTTGAAATTGCAAAAAAGAATAATGTAAATGTTATTGAAACACAATACAATACTTTTAATGTGGCTAAAAATATTGAATTATCAAATTATATATCAACAATTTTATCTAGTAATAAACCTTTATGCTTTGATGAAACAGATTTCTTAAATAATTTCATCGAAGTATCTAGTAAACTTAAACATACAAACTATCCAATAGTCAATAAACATAACAAGTGTTATGGATTGTTAAAAATCAACGATGTTTCAGATAGAACTAAAAAGAAAGTAATATTAGTTGATCATAATGAAGCTGAACAAAGCGTTGATGGTTTAGAAGAAGCTGAAATTTTAGAAATAATAGACCATCACAAAATAGGTAGTATTAATACATCTAATCCTATTAATTTTAGAAATATGTCTGTAGGTAGTACAAATACAATCATATATTCTTTATATAAAGAAAATAATATTGAAATACCACAACATATTGCGGGATTAATGATTTCAGGAATTATTTCAGATACTTTGTTATTTAATTCACCAACAACGACAGAATTAGATTATATAGCCGTTAAAGAATTAGAAAATGTTGCACAAATTGATAGTAATGAATATGGAATGAAAATGTTAAAAGCAGGAACATCGCTAAAAGGAAAAACAAAAGAAGAAGTGTTATATAATGATTTTAAAGAATTTATTGTTAACAATAAAAAAATTGGTGTTGGACAAATATTTACAATGAACTTTGATGAAATAGAAAAAGATATTGATGAGTATATAAAATTAATAGAAGAAACAGCTACTAACAATAATTATTACATGATTAACCTTTATATAACAGATATAATAAAAAAAGGATCTTATGTTTTATATAATGCAAAAGGTAAATCAGTTCTACAAAATTCATTAAATATTGAAGATTTACATCAAGGATATTATATGGATGGAGTAGTATCTAGAAAAAAACAAGTTATACCATATGTAATGGAAGAATTAGAAAAATAAAGAATTATGAATTAAAACTCATAATTCTTTTTTTAGAATATCATCATCAATAATCCAGAAATATTAGCAACTAAGAAACAAAGTATAATACCAGTTAGAGTAGGTAAAAGTACAGAAATTAATGTCCATTTAAAACTACCAGTTTCCTTTTTAATTGTCGCGCATGTTGTTCCACAAGGAAAATGCATCAATGAAAATAACATAGTACAAATAGCGGTAATATAAGTCCATCCATTATCTACTAATAATGTTTTTAATTCAGATAAATTACTAAATTCAATCATACTACCTTGAGACATATATGTCATAATCATAAGGGGTATTACAATTTCATTTGCCGGAAATCCTAAAATAAATGCCATTAATATTACACCATCTAATCCAATTACTCTAGCAAAAGGATCTAAAAAGTTAGTACAATGTGATAAAATACTTAAGTTCCCAATTTTAACATTTGCAAATATCCAAATTATTAAACCAGCAGGTGCCGCAACAGCAATGGCTCTACCAAGAACAAATAAAGTTCTATCAAATATTGATCGTATAATAACTTTACCAACCTGTGGTCTTCTATATGGTGGAAGCTCTAGTACAAAAGAAGAAGGCATGCCCTTTAAAATAGTTTTAGATAAAAGTTTAGACATAAACAAAGTCATTAAAATACCAAGTAAAATAACAGTTGTAAGTAGTAAAGCAGACATAAATGATTGCGTTATTCCACTCATAGTACCCACAAAAAACATAGTTATAATAGCAATTAAAGTTGGAAATCTACCATTACACGGAACGAAATTATTTGTTATTATAGCTATAAGTCTTTCCCTAGGGGAATCAATTATTCTACAACCAATTACTCCACATGCATTACACCCAAAGCCCATACACATAGTAAGTGCTTGTTTTCCGTGTGCACAAGCCTTCTTAAAGAATTTATCCATGTTAAACGCAATCCTTGGTAAATATCCTGAATCTTCAAGCAAAGTAAATAGTGGAAAAAAAATTGCCATTGGCGGTAACATAACTGAAACTACCCAAGCCACTGTCCTATATACTCCGAGTACTAAAATACCATGTATATAGTCTGGTGTTCCTAACCATTCAAAGAATATAGTAAGTTTATCTTGTATTTTAAATAGAAAATCTGAAAGTATAGATGATGGATAATTCGCGCCAGCTATAGTAATCCAAAATATTATACCAAGCATTGAAAGCATAATTGGAATACCAAAAATTTTGGATGTTAAAATTTTATCGATTTTTTTATCCTTTTCATTATATTTTTCATTTTTAATAGTTACACATTCCTTATAAATTCTTCCAGCTCTTCTAACAATTTGTGATACAACTAAATCACGAATATTTTCCTTTTCAATATTATTTTCTAACATATATTTATATACATTCTCTAAAGCATTAATAACATCATCCATCTTTAAAATATCGAATTCTAAAAATTTATTTAAAGTGTTATGTAATGTATTATCAATATCTAAAAGTTTTAAAGCAAGCCATCTAGAATTAATTTTATTATCTAAATATTTGTTTATTGTAGGCTCAATTAATCCAATTATATTTTCTAATTTTTCATCATACTCAATCTTAAAAGTGTTCGTAGTATCTTTTTTAAAAGCAACATCATAAATTACTTCCTTCAATTTATCTAAACCTTTTTTAGATCTTGCGCTAGTTCCGACTACAGGAACCCCTAATTGTTTTGATAATTTATTAAGATTTATATCAATATTTTTCTTTTTAGCCTCATCTAATAAATTAACACAAACAACTACATTTTTATTAACTTCTAAAATTTGTAATACTAAATTTAAATTTCTTTCTAAACAAGTAGCATCTGCAACAACAACTGTCATATCTGGATTACCAAAACATATAAAATCGCGAGCCACTTCTTCTTCAACAGAATTTGCCATCAATGAATATGTCCCAGGTATATCAACTAATATAATTTTTTTATCTTTATAAACATATTCACCACTTGCATTTGTAACCGTCTTACCTGGCCAATTGCCTGTATGTTGATTAAGACCAGTTAATTCATTAAATACAGTGCTTTTACCAACGTTAGGATTACCTGCAAGCGCAATAACTTTATCCGAATTATTTTGTCTAGTTATTTGTAAATCATCATTTATTAATGATTTCCCAGTAGATTTATTTGTAAGACCCATTAATCAATCCACCTCATTTATGATAATTTTATTAGCGTCTTCACTTCTTAAAGCTATTACCGCACCACGAATATAATATGCAGTAGGATCTCCACAAGGACTTTTATAAAGTGCTTCAATTTTTGTATCCTTTACTAATCCTAAATCTAACATCCTTCGTCTTTCATTTCCACAAGATTTAAGAAAAGAAACAATACCAGTTTTACCTATTTCTAAATCACTTAAGGATAATATTTTTTTATCCATTATCATCCCTCTATTCCATAAAAACCCGTTTCAATATTAATATATGAAATAAATGCACATGTGTTCTAATTTATAAAATAAAGAATATATTTAAATATCTTTTATAATCTTAAATTATATGATAAAATATTTTTAAAAGGTAAAGGAGAGATAGAGTGGATTATGTTGAATTTTTAATACGACTTTGTGCATGTTTTATTTTTGGATGCGCAATAGGTTTAGAAAGGCAGTGGAGACATAGATTAATAGGTCTTAGAACCAATGTTTTAGTTTGTCTAGGAGCGTTTCTTTTTGTAACTATGTCAATGAGAATATCTAATGGAGATACCACTAGAATAGCCGCACAAGTTGTATCTGGCATTGGTTTTTTAGGTGCTGGTGTAATATTAAGAGATGGAGTAAATGTTAAGGGGTTAAATACAGCAGCAACTCTATGGTGTGTTGCTGCAATAGGTGTACTTTGTGCTTCGGGATTTATCATTGAAGCAGCATTTGGTACAATATTTATTTTATTTTCAAATAGTATTTTAAGATTATTTGCTTCAAAAATTATTAATAAGAAAATTATAGATAAAAAAGATTGTTATGTAATAAGACTTATTTGTGAAGATGAAAAAGAAGTAATTTTAAAAACTTTATTAACCCAAAAAGTTGATAGCCATAACTTAACTTTAACAAATCTTGAAAGTACTAGTTATGGAGATAATAAAGTAAAAATAAAAGCAAGTATTTTAATATCAACAAATTCATCTAGTATGATTGAAAATATTATAAATCGTATGAGTATTGAACCTGGTGTTACATCTGTAGGATGGTCATTAAATAATCCAATTAAAAAAGAAGATATCGAAGATGATGATGAATAAAAATTCACCGTTGATACCCGGTGGATTTTTATTTTTACTTTTAATTTATTACCTTTAATACATGTGTTTTTTAAGATAACATATTTTTTGCTTAGTTTGTGAGAAAATGTTATTGGTGATGTTTATGGCAAGAATTTATGAGGTTGTCAGAAAAAATTTAAAGTTCTACAGAAATAAAGCGGGATTAACCCAAGAACAACTATCTGAATTAATTGGTGTGTCACATGACTTCATTAGACAAGTTGAATCTAAAAAAGTTGAAAAGAACTTTTCAATGGCTAATGTAGAAAAAGCAGCAGAAGTATTTGGTATAGAGATACACGAGATGTTCATAGATAGAGAATAAGATATCATTAAATTGATATCTTTTTTAAAACATTTACACATATAATTACTATAAATGTATATTTTACACAATAAATTTACGGAGTGTAAAATTAATAATAAAAAGAATATTAATAAATGTTAATATTCTTTTAATCACATTGTACACAAGTTATCGCAACAACACCAACAATATCATGCTCGTTACAACCTCTTGATAAATCATTTACAGGTTTAGCAATACCTTGAGTTACAGGTCCATAAGCTTTTGCTTTTGCAAGTCTTTCAGTTAGTTTGTATGCAATATTTCCAGCATCTAAATCTGGAAATATCAACACATTGGCATTACCAGCAACATTACTGTTTGGTGCTTTTGATTTAGCAACACTAGGAACTATTGCAGCATCAGCTTGTAAATCACCATCTAAAACTAATTCAGGATAAGTTTCATGAGCAAGTTTAACAGCTTCAACTACTTTGTCCACATCAGGATGTTTAGAAGAACCCATTGTAGAATGAGAAAGCATCGCAATCACTGGATCTACATTTACTAACTTTTTAAAACTTTTTGCTGAACTAGCAGCAATTTCAACTAATTCTTCAGAAGTGGGATTTTGAATCATACCACAATCGGAATATAAGAATACACCATTCGCACCATATTCACAATTAGGAACGTCCATCAAAAAGAAAGATGAAACTATTTTGCTATCCTTAGATGTTTTTAATATTTGTAATGCAGCTCTAAGTACTACCGCACTACTATTTACTGCTCCAGCAACTAACCCATCTGCATAATCCATTTTCACTAACATATCACCAAAATAGATATAATTATTTGTAATGATCTCACGAGACTTATCTAAAGTCATACCTTTTTCTTTTCTAAGCTCATAAAATTTACTAATTAATTCTTCGGTTAACACACTATTATTAGGATTAATTATTTTAATGCCATTAATATCTAAATTATTTTCACTAGCCATTTCATTAATTTTAATTTCATCTCCAACTAAAATTATATTTGCAAAATCTTCTTCTTTAACTAAGGCTGCGGCCTTAATTGTTCTTAAATCTTCTGTTTCAGGCAATACGATTGTTTTTTTGTTTTCTTTTGCTCTTTTTTTTATATTTTCAATAATATTCATTATATACCTTCTTTCACAATAATATATTTTATCAAAAAATAATAAATTATAAAATATATATATATTATCTTTTTTTAAAATGTTATAATATAATTGATTTTTTGTATGAAAGGAGTATATAGTTGTGAAAAATATCATAAAAGAATTTAAAGAATTTATTTCAAGAGGAAATGTGCTAGATTTAGCTGTTGGGGTAATTATAGGAGGGGCATTTGGAAAAATTGTTACATCATTAGTTAATGACGTATTAATGCCATTAATAGGGATGATACTTGGAGGGCTAGATTTTACTAATCTTACTCTAACTATTGGAGATGCACAAATAAAATATGGAATGTTTATACAAAATATAATTGATTTTATTATTGTCGCGGCATGTATTTTTATAATTGTTAAATTTGTAAATAGATTCTTTAATAAAAAGAAAGAAGAGCCTAAAAAAGAAGAACCAAAAAAAACTGACGATATAATTTTACTAGAAGAAATTAGGGACTTATTAAAAAAACAAGCAAATGGAAAAAAGTAAATTAAAAATTAACAATAAAGAATATATTTTACCTGAATCTGTAGAATACTTTTTTAAAGAATATTTACAAGAATATTATAAAAAGAAAAAATTAAATGATTTATCTAAAATGCATAATAAATTATTAACTGAATATAAAAATCTAAATATTATAAATTTTAATAGAAAAAGAAAATTGAAAATTGAATTATATAAGATAAATAATGAAATGATGCAAATAGGGATTGCAAGTAATATAAATGTTGAAATACCTAATTTTGAAACAATAACTGATATGGATGAAAAATTTCATCTTATGTATAAATTTAATGATTTATTATGCAATACAATTACTATTTTATCTGGTGAATTAAGTGATTCAAATTATGAAAAAATATATAGATATTTTATTCCAATAATCAATAGAAATATAGATATATCAAAAAAAACATATAATGACAAAAAGTACGAAATAACTTTTAAAAATTTATATAGTTCAATAGAGAAATGTTTAATATTATATGAATTTATATTACAATTAAATAAGAATGAGAAAATTGATATTAATCCTTATATACCAAAGAAATAAATAAAAAAGTTTATTTCTTTTTTTATATTCTACTGAATAAAAAATAAAAATCTAACTAATAATAAAATGAAAGGAGAATTTTAATGGATCAACAATCAAATACAATAAGTACAAAAGATTTAAGTTATTTTAGTGATATGTTCAATTGGAATCTTAATTGTTATAATGCTTTTTCGCATTTTTCAAGCGAAATACAAGAGGAAGAAACAAAGCAAATTATTGATGAAGTAGCATTAATGCATAAAGAAGCTTGCGAATATATTTTAGGATTAATACAAGAATAGGAGGATATTTATGAATGAAGATCAAAATAAAGTAATGATACTAATTGAACTAGAAAAAAATCTAGTAAAGAACTATGCTACAGCAATAACAGAAGCAAGTAATGATAATTTAACACAAAAGATATGCGAACTATTTAATATGTCTTTAAATGCTAGTAGGGATTTATTTAACCTTGCAAATGAAAAAGGATGGTATCAACTAGAGTATGCACAAATTCAAAAAATAGAACAAGAATACCAAAAACTAAGTCAAAAATTATCTGATATACAAGGTGCAAACAATGAATAATAATGTAGAATTTTTAAATTATATTTCAAAAAATGCAGAAATGGGGTTTACATCAATTAAAGATTTAATTGACGTAGTTAAAGATGAAGATTTAAAAAAAATATTAAAACAACAAATAAATGAATATGAAAACATATATGAAGAAGCTAATAAATTATTAGATAATTATGATGAAGAACAAAAAGAAATAAATCCAGCACAAAAATTTACAAGTTATATAATGATTAAAATGAATTTACTAAAAGATAAATCTACAAGCCATATTGCTGAAATGATGATGAAAGGTAGTAATATGGGAATTATTGATATAGAAAAAAAACTTAATAGTTTTGATAGTCTTGATAAAAAAGTAAATCATCTAGGCGAAAAATTATTAAAAACTGAAGAAAATAATATTGAACAATTAAAACCATATTTAAAAGAAAAAGAATAATAATTCAAAAAATGAATTTTTATTCTTTTTATTATTGACATCAAATAACAGTAATGATATTATATTATTGAGAAACATTCTCAATAAGGGGAGATTTTATGAAAAAGCGAAATACTATTCAAAAACAAATTATATTAGATAGTATTAAAAACACAAAATCACATCCTGATGTAAATGAATTACTAAAAATAGTAAAAGAAAAAGATAGTACAATTGGAAAATCTTCGATATATAGAAACTTAAATTCTATGATAGAAGATGGTAGTGTAAAATTAATTCTTACAAATTCAAATTCAAAAAGATATGATGGAAATACAAGTAATCATAATCACTTTGTATGTAATAAATGTAATAAAGTTATTGATATCATGAAAGAAGAAACTATTGATAAAAAACTTGAAAAAGAATATAATTTTATTATACAAGAAAAAAACACAACATATTTTGGAATTTGTGATAATTGTATATTAAAAAAAAATATTTAAGGTATTAACCTATAAATATAAATAGAGGAGGATTTAAAGATGGAATTAAAAGGAAGTAAAACATATGACAATTTAATGGCTGCATTTGCAGGTGAAAGTCAAGCTAGAAACAAATATACTTATTATGCTTCAAAAGCAAAAAAAGAAGGATATAATCAAATTGCTGCAATATTTGAAGAAACAGCTAATAATGAAAAAGAACATGCAAAAATTTGGTTTAAATTATTACATGATGGAATGCCAGATACAGTAACCAATTTAGCTGATGCTGCTGCTGGTGAAAACTATGAATGGACAGATATGTATAAAGAATTTGCTGAGATTGCTAAAGAAGAAGGATTTGAACACATAGCTTATCTATTTGAAGAAGTTGGAAAAATCGAAAAAGAACATGAAGAAAGATATATCAAATTATCAGAAAACATCAAAAATAACACAGTATTTGCTGGAACAGAAGAAGAAATTTGGATTTGTACAAACTGTGGACACATTCATATAGGAAAAAATGCTCCTGAATTATGTCCTGTATGTGAACATCCAAAAGCATATTTTGAAAGAAGAAAACAAAATTATTAAAAGACTTTAATTAGTCTTTTTTCTTTGTTATAAAAACATACAAAACTGTATATAATTTATTGGTGTATGTCCATGAAAAGAAAACTAAAAATTATATATTTTTTAACAAACATTATAATAGTTTTAACTACAATTATACTTTGTTTTTATTATAAAGAACCTAAAATAAATTTATTTGGAGATAAATTAGTTACTATTGAACTCAATACTGAATATAAAGAGCCTGGTTATAAAGCTACTTATCTAACAAAAGATATAACACACCTAATAGAAATAGAACAAAATATTGATACTAAAAAAGTAGGAATATATATTGTAACTTATAAATTAAACTATAAAAATAAAGACTATGTAAAAACAAGAACTGTAAAAGTAATTGACAGTACAAGTCCAGTTATTAATTTACTTGGTAGTGGTACAATTGAAATATGTCCAAATCAAAACTATAATGAACAAGGATTTAATGCTTTTGATGAATACGACGGAGATATAACTAGTAAAGTAGAAACACAAGTGGAAAATGATAGTGTTCAATATTACGTTGAAGATAGTTCGAATAATAAAACATTACAAGAAAGAAAAATTATAAGAAAAGATGCTGATAATCCAACTATAAGTTTAAAAGGATATCAAAACTTAACAATGTATGTAAATGATACATATTTCGAAGCAGGATATGAAGCTATAGATAACTGTGATGGAGATATTACAAATAATGTTGAAATTAATGGTAGTATAGATACTACAAAATCTGGTAAATACACTTTAACTTACACAATAAAAGATAGTTCGGGAAATATAGCAAGTACTACTAGAACAATAAATATATTAGAAGAACCTAATTTTGATCAAAAAACAATATATCTTACTTTTGATGATGGTCCAAGTAATACAACAGAAAAAATATTGGATATCTTAAAAGAAGAAAACGTTAAAGCAACATTCTTTGTAATAAACGCAGATATCAAATATGATAAATTAATAAAAAGAGCTCATGATGAAGGGCATACCATAGGATTACATAGTTATTCACATAAATATAAATCAATTTATAAATCAGAAGAAGCATATTTTAATGATTTAAATTTAATTAGTAAAAAAGTGGAAAAAATTACGGGTGAAAAATCAACAATTATAAGATTTCCTGGAGGAAGTTCAAATACAATTAGTAAAATTAGTAGAGGATTAATGACAAAATTAAGTATTAAAACTAAAGAAAAAGGTTATATCTATTTTGATTGGAATATCGCATCATCTGATACAACCAGGATATCTTCAAATAAGATAATTAAAAATGTAACCAAACAGCTTGGAATTTATCAAACTAATGTTGTATTAATGCATGATTTTAAAAACAATAACAAAACTGTCAATGCATTAAGAGATATTATCCAATATGGTAAAGAAAATGGATACAAGTTTGATAAAATAACTGAAATGACTCCTCAAATTAAACATAAAATTAAAAATTAAAATATTTTAAAAAAACTTATAATAATTAAAATTAATCCCGAAATATATGATGTATTTATATTTATTAATGTAATTTTTTTGCCAATATATAAACCTAATTTTAAAAAACTTAAATTTATAATAAATGATAATATTATTATATATAAAATATAATTATAAGATATTCCAATACTTAGTCCACCAAGTAATGAGTCAAAAGACAAAATTAATGATAAATTAAAAGCTTCTACATAATTTAAATTTTTAGAATCATTAAAATCTGCTTTAGTTTCATCTAAATATATATTTATAAGTTTATTATTATAATTTTTTAATAATTTTTTAATACTATCTTGAAAAACATT
>JAFSEX010000016.1 GCA_017435465.1 Bacilli bacterium | reverse complement strand
TTACATTTATTCCATAGTAATTCATTACATCTACAATATTGACATTATTTAGAACCTCTTTATATATATCTGGTATAATTATCCCTCCAATCATCTATCGAGTTCTAATACTAAATCACCATTTAATTCTCTTAATTTATCAGAAAGTTTGCTAGGAAGTCTATATTTTAATTTAAGCACTTCAAAACCTGCATCATTTGCTAAAACTTTTAATTCTGTTTCTGTCAATCTATCATATTTTCTTCTTTCTAACATAAGTTCATTTATAAATTGTTCCTCATTATAATTATGCAAATATTGAAGAAGAAACAAATATGTTATATAGGCATTTCTTGAAATACGCATTTCTAACGAATATATTTCATTCCTACTTAATAATATCCAAAAAGTTTCATCTAATCTTTGTACTTTCCAGCCACAATTTCTTATTATATCCTCTAAATCATCTAATGTTAAATCAATATAAGTCCTTATCATACTTTTCCTCCTCCCTAGAACATCTTGAAGAAATAACACAACAAGAATAAAGAAATAAAATTAAAAAAAATAGGAATATAATCCCTATTATCAATAAAATTGATTTTAACATACAGCTTCACCTTGTTTCTTTCTTTTATATTTTTTAGTTTGACCGTATCTACTTATCGCTATACGAAAACCTACATATCTTGTTCCTATATCTCTTAATCTTTTCTTTTTTAAACAAGGTTTTATTAATTCTTTCAATCTTTCTAACATTTCTTCTTCTGTTTTAAAATGTTCTTTTATTGAATCTTCGCCATCATCTAATTCATAATCATAATAACAAATAATATATGGTTCAAAATAATATGTTGTATATTCTACAAATATTAATTTGTTTATTAGATCGTCTGTTAATGTAATCCTTAAACCATTATTATTGAATTCTATCCAAGAAGAATCATCAGCTATAACTTCCATTTTTACATAAGTTAATAAATCATAAGTTGCTTTATGAGGTCTATTTTCATATTCAGTAGTAATAATATTAGTTCTCTCTTTTAATATTTCTTTTAATTTTTTTACCAAATTAGAAATATTTTTAAAACTATAATATTCTATTTTTTGATATTCACAATCTTCAAATTTTTTATTATCTACTAGATCAACAGTAAGAATAAAGTATTTAAAGACTTTTTGTATTCTTATCACTTCTTTCATATCATCACGAATTCTAATATCTAATCCGTCAGGTTCAGGTTCATATTTTGAATTATCAAAAATTTGATTAATACTAATACTATATATAAATTTATACAATTCTTCGTATTTAGGATTGTATTTCTTTTCTTTTAATTCTTTTAATCTTATCATTTATTTCTTCCTTTCAATCAACATCAAAACATATCATCTGTTATATCTTTTTCTACTATATTGTTTGTTTTTTCCTTTTCTACTTCTCTATACCACAGTTTCATTTTTTCACCAGTATCTTTGTTATATGCTAACCAATAAATATCTGCTTCAATATTAGGAATTACCTTACCTTGAATTATTAAATTGAAATTACGATTTTTCATATAATTTATTACTTCTTTTTGGAAATATTTCTTTTTATTCGTATCTATTACAGCAAAAGTTTCATTTGTATCATAGTTGTATATTTCAATCTTTTTCATTTTATTATCTATCCAATTCTAAATCTAAATTCTGTTCTTTTTCTAAACAAGGTTTTAAGATTTCTTCTAATTTCTTACAAAGTTCAGATTGATTTTTAAATCTAAACCGTTCATAACTTTTGCTATATTCATTACTCTTACAATCTAAATCTAATTGAGCTGTTGCTATTTCTAAATCTTTAAACGATTCTGTTATCCACATTCTTTTGTTAAGAATTTTACTTTCAACAATTATCCATAATGGTTGATTTTTCTCTACATAGTCCAAATTGGTTCTCATCCAATTAGAACGGTCATTAATGCGATCTAAATCAGCATTAAATAATAATTTATATATTTCTCTATATTTTTTATGATAAATAGGATTTGATAGACTCTCTGTTCTTCTCATATTTATCTATCTCCAAGTTCAATTTCATCATTACTCTTATCTTCTCTATTAAATTGTAGAAAATAATCTTTTTCATAATAACAACCTGATTTATTACTACATATAACTTCGATATTTGAAAGTTTATCTTTCGTTGCTAAATCCAAATCGTAAAAAGTTTCTTTTTTTATTGTTCTATCATTTAAAATTAATGTATCCCATTTGAAAACATCTTTTAATTTTTGAAAATTATATAAATCTTCTTTTTTTATAGGCGTACCTATATCAAAGTCTTTATAACTACGAAATATTTTTACTTCAATATCATCTGAACCATGTTCTTTTCTAAACTCATCAATTTCTTTCTTTATTGATAATTTTATAAGTTCATCATCGACATTACGATTAGTTGGTGGTAATTTTATTGTTTTTCTAAAATATGGATTTAAGATAACAGCCATAGTATTATCATTATAATAAAAATTTTTTCTATATTCTTTTTCCATTTCTTGTAGTTCTAACAAATCACTCATTAACAAATCTATATCGTAATTAATACTTATATGATTAGAAGTTAAAACTTTATCTTTATATAGTTGTTTTACTACTTTATAAAGTTTTATATCTGAATATTTTTCTTCTAATTCATATCTGTCTTCGCCACCATTTCCATCTTGTGACCAAAAACCTATTTTTTCATCACCTAAATATAAATCACCTTGTGTCGCATAACCTTCACGACCTAACCAAGTAGTAGGATTCTTTATTGTTAATCCATTTATGCTAGCCAAATAACCACTCTCCTTTAGTAAGCAATAAAAGAGGAACAAAATGTTCCCCTAATATTGACTTGTAAATTTTTTAGTTCCTAAGGATCTAGTCCAAGTATCTCCAATTCCGTTTGTACAAGATACTGATACCCAATACAAATATGGGAAGTTATAATTTGTATAATTTGTGTGATTTGCGATATATTCTCTTTGAATATCCGCTTGAGCTCTAGTTAATGTATAATCAGTTACTACCCAATAAAATCCAGGGGCTGATGGTGCTTCTTCTATTCTTCCAGTCCATCCTGCTGATTTGAATACATTCAACAATCCTTCCGCATTTCCATAAGGACCATGCCCTGTCATAAGCATACAATAAGATTCAGTAATATTAGCATACAAATTAACTGTGTTTGTAGGCATTTTATCTACCCATCCATCCCAAGAATTAAATTTATGATAAATGTCTAAAGCATTTTGAGCGTTCAAATTTTCTGGTGTTGTATTATAAGCAACTTGTCTAGTAGCCCACAATGAACCTTCTACATAATAATTAACTGTGTAATAATTTACATTCCAATTCGCTTTATAATTTCTATTTCCGATTGAACCTTTATCAATAGACACATTTTTAGATGCAGAACTTACATCAGTTCCAGTCCATCCTACGAAAGTATATCCTGTCTTAGTCGGTATCGGTAATGTAAATGTATTTGTTTCAACATTATATTTTTGTACTAAAGATGAAACACTTCCACCATCTAAATCATAAGTAATTGTGTAATCAATAACTTTCCAATTTGCTGTGTAATTACGATCACCAATATTACCTTTATTAACTGATACAGATTTTGTTAAACCATTTAATCCAGTTCCACTCCAGCCTTCAAATGTATATCCTGTTCTTGTAGGAGTTGGTAATGTAAATGTATTTGTTTCAATATTATAAGATGTTATTAATGAACTAGCAGAGCCTCCATTTAAATTATAAGTAATTTTATATTCTTGAACTTTCCAATTTGCTGTGTAATTTCTCTCACCAATACTTCCTTTCTCTATTGTTATATTAGCTTGAGGTACACTTCCATTAGAACCAGTCCATCCTGTAAAAATATAACCTGTTTTGATTGGAGTTTCTAAAGTAAATGTTTTTGATTCAACATTATATTTAGAAGGTAAGTTTGCTGTCCCACCATTTAAGTTATATTCTAATTTATAATCAATAACTTTCCATTTAGCAATTAACTCATGATTAGAATTAATTTTTAACGAAGTATCTTCATTAATTAAAGTATCATTATAATACCAACCTTCAAATGTATATCCTGTTCTTGTTGGTGTCGGTAATATTCCATATTCACTATCAAATGGTACATATACATTACTTATTAATACATTTCCACCATTAGGATTTAAAGTAATATTATAACTATTTGCTTGCCAATTAGCTTTATATGTTCTATTACCTGTACTACCTTTTTGAATTGTAACATCTAAAGTCTTTCTTATACCATTACTTCCAGTCCATCCAATAAAAGTATAACCTTCTCTTGTAGGATGCTCTAATACAAAAGTTTCTGTATCTACATAATATTCAATTACTTTTGTATCATTTTCCTTACCTCTATTAAAATCAAATGTAATAGTATATTTATCTTTGGTAAAATTAGCAAAATAATCAACATTATCCTTTATTGTTGTAATTTCTGGAGTCCATCCTGTAAAAGTATGACCTTCCCATAATGAAGTTTTTGGTATTGTAGGTTTCTTTCCATATTCTACTATTTGTTCTGATAGTAGAATATCAAACATATCATAAAATTTAACAGTAAATTTCTTTATTTCCCATTTTGCATATAAAACAACTTCATCATTCAATACTTTTGTTAAATTCTTTATTTGTTCTCCATCTTTATATAAAACATCACCATCTTTTGTTAAAGACCAACCAATAAAGTTTTTACCTTCATAAGTAAATATATTTTTAGTTAGATTACCTTCTTTATCATAAATATATTTACTATCTTCCATAGTTCCTTTTCCACCATTAGCATCATATTTAATACTATATGAATTTGGACTATAATTAGCAACTAAATTAATATCTCCAATCGTACCTTTTTCAATGGTATATTCTTTTATTAAATCGCCTGAGTTATTTATTTCCCATCCAATAAAAGTATATCCTTCTTTTTCTGGAGTTCCTATTGTAAAGGTTTTAGATTCAACATTATAACTTTCAACTAAATCTTTTAATTTTCCACCATTTAAATCATAAGTTATTTTATAATCATTAATCTTCCACTTTGCATAAATATTAACATCAGATGCTTTATCTAATATGTTATTTGCTGTTACTACCTTTCCATCTGTATCATTCCATTCAACAAATGTATATCCTCTTTTTTCAGGAACAATTAATTCTCCATAATTAGATAAAAATTCAACTTGTTTTGAATTATAATTATTTTCCGAATCAGTATTATATTTAATAAAATAATTATTAGGTTCATAATGTGCTGTTAATTTTATATCTCCAGTTGTTCCTTGTTCTATTTTATATTTTTTTACCAATTCTTCATCATTTGATTTTGACCATCCTGTAAATGTATATCCTTCTTTAGTAGGTTCATCTATTTCAAAAGATTCACTTTCAACATTATATGTTTCAAATTTATTTTCTAACGAACCACCATTTAATTCAAATGATATATTATAATTACTTATTTTATAAGTTGCTTTATAAGTTATATCTTCACTAACTCTTTTTAATTCGCTATCCCATTTATCAAAAACATAACCTGTTCTTGTAGGTTCAGGAATATTTTCTATAACACTATCATAAGTTAATGTTTGCTCTGATAAAACAGTTTCATCATAATCAATAAATGAAATCTTATATTCATTTACTTCCCATTTTGCATATAAAGTAATCTCATTATTTGACAGATTTGTTTCATCAAAAACACTTTTACTATCATAAAGTAAATCACCATCTTTTGTTAAAGACCAGCCTCCAAAAGTATGACCATCTTTAGAAAATGTTTTTTCTGTTACTAAACATTCTTTTCCTTTAATACAAGTAATCGCATCTACTTTACCATATCCACCATTAGCATCATATTTAACTAAATATTTTTCTACTTTCGGTTTTTGAGTATTTGGTTTGGATGGTTTAGTATTAACCTCTTGCTTTGGTTCTTCTTTTTCCTCTATCGGTGGTTCAGGAATTTGTTCCTCAACAATTGGTGGATTATCAACTACTGGTATTTTACTTTCTTTAGGATTGATAAAAAAGAACATTAATAATAACAAAAGAAGTAAAAACAAGAAAAGAAGCAAAAAAGGAATACGACTTTTCAAAATAATAAAATCATTATTATCAACTGAAATGTATCCCTTTTTCCATCCAAAATATTTTTCTTTATATCTATATTGTTCTTCATTATAACTTAAAATACCATACTTATCTGAATTAGTATTTTCATCACATCCTTTTAGAACTGTTGCTCCGACTAAATTACTATTTTCAATTTTCTTAAATTCTTTTTTAGTAATATAAGGAACATCTTTTTTATATTTAGAATTCTCTTGTTCAATTACTAAATATTTTTTCATTTGTTCCTCCTATCTTTTATTCTTTTTCTTTTTACAAAGCAATATAGTTCCAACTAATAATCCAGCAATAGATAAAGATCCGACTACAATATATACATTAGCATCTACATCATAAGCAGTTTGAATAACTGGTAATAGATAGTTTTGATATACAATGCTGTAAGTAAGTTCTTCATCAGTTTCTACTAATTCATCATTAACATATAAACCTTCACTATTTAAAACTACTTTTACAACTTCATCAGAAAGTGAATAGCCTAATGGTGCGGATGCCTCTTTTACAAACCAAGTGCCAAATTTAATATCAATTAAAGCAGTTCCTGTTTCTTGATCTGCATAGAAAGTATCTACAACATTTTCACATTCAGCGTCAGTACATAAATTAAATGAGAAATCCTTACTAATAATGTTTTCCATTGATAAACTATCTACCTTATTAACTAAAATATAATTTTTAATTGCTTCATTATAAATTGTATTAGATGTTTCTACTTTTTCTTTGTTTTGTCCTTGATATTTTGTATTTATAGAAATAATATCTTCACTACCATAATATCCTTCTAAACTTTCTATTTCTTTTACTTCAAAATAAGTTTCATCATCAAATGATAGAGGTAAATCAGCATTGAATATTACTTTACCATCTTTATCACTTATAGCTGTTTCAATTAAAGTACCAGCCTCGATTAATACATTTCTATTAACAGATCTTGGCATTGGTTCTCTATACTGTCTTAATATATCTTTTGTGGCATATAAACCAAAAACAACACCTTCTAATGGCGTTTCATCATCTTTATCTAATTTAGTAATATCTAATTCAACTTTTTGTCTTTCATTTGTAATTGACAATGTTTCTATAATAACTTCTGTTTCGTTATCTTTAAATGTTAAATCAATATCATATTTATTTTTATCTAAAACCATTCCATTAGGAGCATAGGTTTCGTAAACTGTATAAGAGCCTAGTGGCAATTCAGAAGAAAAATTATCACAACTATAATCTTGTGTTGTAATTGTATCAACAACAGTTCCTTTTGCAAATAAAATTGAACCATCAGCAGGATCAATTATATCTTCTCTTGCTTCTATTTCAACTGTCATACCTCCAAGACATACTTTGTTATAATCAAAAGTATAACTTCCATCTTCATTTTGAGTTACACCAGTTAATACTTCACCTTGTTTCTCAACATTGATAATTCCTTTTACTGGTTCATCATGCATTACAACAGTAGTAATAGCATCTCCGTCAGGATCAGTTTCTATGATATTAGAATTAGTTACTTTAAATTCTACACCTTCATTATTCATTAAATATAAATTTGGTGATTTGATTTCAATTAACTTATATGAACCTGCTTTTACTTCTAAAGGAAGAACAAATTCTCCAGATTCATTAGTAGTCCATTCCTCTAATGTTTTATCACCAACTTTTTGTTTTAATGTTTCATTTGTACTTAAATCTAAAATTTTAAATGTTGTATTTGACAATGTTATTGTCTTATCAGTTTCTGCATCTTTCTTCACTAATCTAACATAAGACATAAATATTTTATTATTAACAATATATTTTATTGTATCTTGATTTTCTCTTGAAACAGTAAATGTCCATTCATCCTTTACCATTTCTAAATCCATTTGTCCTTTGACTTGTTTAATAACAAAATTTCCATAAGCAAGGTCTTTAGATTTTACATATCCATTTTTATTAGTAGTTAAATAATCATACTCTTTATTTGTAAATTCAGTTCTGTGTTCCCATGCTTTTTCGATAGTACCATATTTATCTACATATTTTTTTGCTACTACCATAAATTCAGCACCTTGTTCTTTTTCAACTACACCGCTGTCTTCATCTCCACTTGTAATTACTTTTTCAATTTCAAAATTACCTGTAATTACTTTTTCTGATACAGTGGTTTTTGCTGTTACTGTTTTTACTGATTGTCCTTCGTATTCTAAATTTATTGGATAGGTATTTGTATCAAGTTTATATCCTTCTCCTGCTGTAATTTCCTTCCATACATAAGAGCCTAAATACAAATCTTCAACTAATCCTTCGCCATTCTCAATTCTAACTCTTGCTACTTCTTCACCTGCTTTATAAATAATTGAAGCATCTGCTGGATCTAAAATTGTTTCATTAGCATACAATCCATAAATCGCACCATCTAAACTTGCTTCATTTTGTGCAACAGTAGAATCATAATCTATCTTTTGAATTTTAGCACTACCAGTTACTCTTTCATTTTTTAAATTTAAAGTAATACTTCCGCTACCAGTTAATGAATCACTAACAGTCTTGTTATTATCATCTAACCAATATTTTGTTTTTGTTTGAGTTTCTATAACACTATATCTGTGAGTTTGAGATGCTAGTACATTTGCATTTCGTTGTGCTTCTGCATCTGCTGAAGCCTGTGCATCTAATTTATATTTATATGCACCTTTATCAATTACTTCTTGCTTTCCTTCATCATCAAGTTCATCATAATTTGTACAATATTCTTTTTCTTCTGATGTTGAAGTAAATGTTGTTGTTGATGTCGCTTTGGCGTATCCATCTTCTCCAGTTGTTCCTGTCGCAAATTTAACACCATCTCTATAAAAATCAACTGTTACTCCTGATAAAGGTTTACCAGTTTCATTATCTATTTTATAAAAAGCAACTTCTACTTTTTCATCAGCAGATTTTTCTGAAGATACTTTATCATATTCTGGTTCAACTTGTGTCAATCTAAATACTGAAATGTAATCATTACCATTTACCCATGATGGAGCAGCCAAAAGCATAATACCACTATTATTATTTGTATTACTCATAGCTGTTGCATTTGTATTAAAGTTTACACCTGTTGCATATACAGAATCATAAATTCCTCTAGTTCCTGCACCATAACTTGCAATCGTATCTCCGTAAATGTGCATAAATGATACATGACCATTACCATCTGGTTCTGCTTTATCTTGAATTCTTTCTATAATAAGATCTCCATTTTTAAATAGATGTGCATTTGCTTCTATATCTTTTTTATAACCTTGCCAAACTAATACAGCATCTTCAGGATGGTTCATAGCATTTCGATACATTGCATCTGGAGCATATCTTGCACCAGTTCCTTCTGGTTGGACTTTATCAATATCGTAGGGGTGAATTCCAACGATAGATTCACCTATTCCTAACTTATTTAATGTTCTAGTAACAAATCCAGTACAAGTACCAATTTCCCAATAACCCCAATCTGAATAAGTTTGGGCTGTTTCAATAATTTTATCACCATCAACTGTTGCTAACGCATGAGCTTCAGGTAATTTAAAAGGTATTCCTGTAAACGACGATAAAAATACTCCTATAACCATAAAAATACTACAAGTCTTTTGAAAAATCCTTTTTAAATTTTTCTTCACTCTTAATCTCCTTTCAACTATATACGACTCGTAAAACTAAAAATACTTTTAAGACTATTATTTATATTTTATTCGATCGTTCCTCCTTCCTTTTAAGTCATAATATATAGATAAATTTTTAAACAGCAAAAAAGAGAAATAAAGTTATTTCTCTTGCCATTTCATTATAATTTATCTATATTACCATAATAGCACATTTTAAGCGGAAGGTAAACGGAAATTCAAAATTTTTTTACCCCTATTTTTTCCTTATTTTATAAGGGTTTGCGAGATTTTGAAAAAAATATTTTTTTTCATTTTTTCAAAAAGTCGAAAAATTTATATTTTTTCCCTATTTTCTTCTTTAATAAGAGGCTTAAAAAACTTAATACATTATAAATAATTACTAGATCAATACAATTACCCATATTAAACATCAAATTGATTGGTATTAAAAATGATACAGATAATAAGAACAAACTAATTATTAATTCAACTAATGATTCTGAACATATTATTCCTACCATTATATATATAATCGGAAATACAATATATATACCAGTTAAAATATCTTTACCACTTCTCCATAAATATATTAATAATAACATTAATATACTAGGAATAATTATCTTAAAAATTTTTTTCATTCAATACCTCTTTATAATTATTCTTCATTATTTTCATACATAGATAATTGATTTTTTAAATTACTAATTTCTTCCTGATATTCCCATTCTCTTTCAGCATATTCATCAATTGTTTGATATAATTCATTTATTCTTTTTTCATAAGCGTTAATTGTATTTTGATGTTGAACTTCGACATCAGTGTAATTTTCATAATTTTTCTTTAATATATTAATATTTTCTTTTGTTGTATAAATTTTAATATCTTGTAGTTGATTATTTATAGAAACAATTTTTTTATTATTAAAATTATTAATTACTTCTTTTACTAACTTCATAGGATTTTCACAACTAGACCATATATGTATTACTTTATCTGATAAATCAGAACGATTTATTTCACAATATTTATTTATAGTATATTCTATCTTAATATTTTCATTATTAGATTCAATATATTCTATTTCAGGATAATGATAACCAAAAATCAAATTGTCTTTCATATCAATTTCCATATAATCTGTTTTTAATATACTTTTATCATTTTCTATATATTCAAAATTTAAAGCACCTACTATAACTAAACCTATTCCTACACCAAACATTATTAAAGATATAACAAATGACCATATCATTTTCTTTTTATCATTTTTTCTATTAAATACAAAATTTAATGCAAGGAATATTAATACTAAATTTATAATTCCAGCTGATAATATTGCTAACAATAAACCTATGAAAACCAATCCTGTTTTTATTGCTAAAAAAGAAATTACTAATAAACAAAACAAAGATATTAATGATGCAAATAATATCATCGAGAAACATAATACAAAGAATTTAATAAATCCTATAATTCCTTTGAATAATCCATTTATAAATTTATACTCACTATGTTTAGGATCTCTAATTATAATTTTGTCTTCATTTTTCTTAAAATTTATTTTGTTTCCCTTTTCTTTTTTAGTATCATTATTCACTTCTTCTAATATTAAATTATTATCTTCTGTAGTTTCTATTACTTCTTTTTTCAAGTTCTCATAATAATTTAAATATCTTGTTTTAAATATATGTACCATTATTACAACTGAACTTGTAATAGCGAATGAAACATAAATAAAATTAAAAATTGAATGTAAAATATAAAATAATTTATCTGGGATAACATCAAGTATCGAATATAATAAACTATCTCCTAACGAACCTATAATTAAGCAAATAACTAACAGTATTGAACCTATAATAATTTGTTCAAACAAGCATTTACATTTACTTTTAAAATTCATATTACAAAACATATTTATAGTGTTAGTAATAAAATTTAAAAAATCTTCTATATGTTTATTTATATTTTTTTTACTCTCCTCTTCACCTTTTACTTCTCGAATATCCTTATGTAATAAATCATCAATATTAAGATTAAACTTTTCAGATAAAATTATGATTTTATCCATCTCTGGATATGCAACTGCTGATTCCCATTTTGAAATTGCTTGTCTTGAAACACCAATTTCATCAGCAAGTTGTTCTTGTGAAAGATTATTGTCTTTTCTAATCTTTTTTAAATTTTCAGAAAACTTATTATTCATTTTCTTTTCCCTCCTTTTCAACAATATTTTATATTTTTCTACTGGTAGCAGTCTATCGCTTTTTAGTTGTTCTTTGTAGAAATTTAGTTGCAATTCACACTTTTTACATATTATATCATGAAAAAAAGCAAATTCTTATATGAATATGCTCTATAAATTATCTTTTATTCAATAGTAAATTCAGCTGATACATAAAATGATTTGTATGTTCCATCTTCTTGTTCTACATCAATACTTTTTATAATTCTATAATTTCCTGATGCTAACTCGCCATATCCGTTTTCCCAACTAAATTCCCATTCTTTTGTTTCATTAGGTTTTAAAATAAACGCTGGGAGTGTGAAATTCAATTCAACATTTATTTTATGCCATTCTCCATCTTTCTTTATTTCAATTTCGTATGGATTTCCATATTGAACATCTACTTCGCTATCATTTTTTAAAACTAATGTAGCTCCCGTATTAGTTAATGTATTTTCTTTTATTGATAATGTTACACCTTTTTCAACGATTTCAATATTAGATTCTTTTCCAATATCAAATTCATTTTTGTTAGTTACACATCCTGTTAATCCTAAACACATAAATCCACATATTAAAATAGTTAATATTTTTTTCATAATTAATCAATCTCCTTATAACTTACTTCTAAACTACTATTAATAATAATTTCATATTTTAAAGTTTCAACCAATTCACTTGTAGAACCATTATAAATATCTAATGATAATAATGTCGTCCCTTCTTTTTTAGGGATTAAAAACACTTCTTGCGATAAACTTTCACCTTGAATAGAATTACCCCATCCTATTCCTAAAATACTTACATCTTCTATTTTTTCTTTACTTAGATAAACATTATCTTCATAATATATATTAATTTTTTTATACTTTTCTTTTGTTGTAAATTTCAATCCTGCTCTTTCAAGTTTGTCAATTGATATAACATAATCAGTTGGATTATTTGTTAATAACTCTTTTACTAAATATTTTTCTCCATCATTTATTCTTGCATATACATAGTCACTTTTAATACAATCAAAATAGTATTCATACAATTCATTTTCATAAAATAATTCTAAAGCAGTATCACAATTCTCAGTTTCATCAATTATTTCTAATTTATAATTATATTTTGACATCCAATCGTCTAAATTATTATCATAAAATCTTGAACCAATTTTATATAATCCAAAACATAGAACCACTACTACAATAATTGGTATTAAGACCTTTAATAATTTTTTCTTATCTATTTTATTTTTTTCTAGTAAAAATATATTTTTAATTAAATTTTTAATATCTTTTATATTTAATATCTTATACATTATAAATGCACCTAATGTATTTAATATAATATCATCTATATCACAACTTCCTGAAAAAGTAATAAATTGTATTAATTCAATTCCTAAAGTTATACATAGTATTGTTAATATAAATTTCTTTGTATTATTTATCTTTTTAAATAGCATAGGTATAAAAAAAGCAAAAGGCATCATACATACTAAATTACCTAATAAATTTGCAAATATATTTGATGTATCTAATAACGATGTAAATATATCCTTTATGTATCCTATTATTGTTTTAAAAGGTATTAAATTAACTGAACTTTTTACATAATAATTAAAATGTTTACTAAAATCAGCTTGTGACCAATTAAATATACTCAATCCATTTCTCCCCCACATAGGATCGAATAAAGTTAAAGTAATTAATAAGCCACAAAATAATATAAAAAATATCCATAAATTAATTTTCATAGCTTTATTATCGTTTCTATATTTTGATAAAAATAATGCTCCTAAATATAAGAATAAACAACTTCCGCAAAGCAAAAATAATCTTCCGAATGTGGACATAAATATATTAGAACTTAATTCAATATATCCATAGTATAGTAAAAATACCACAGATAAAATATAAAATATTATTGAAATTATTTGGTTTTTATTTTTCATAACTACTCCTTTACTAACTAATTCTATAATGACCAATTATATCATCTCTTTGTTCCAATATATCTTCTTCATAATGAACTTGATATGGATTAGCGTGATGAATTATAAAAGGTACTCCATTTTTATTTCTTTTATCTGATACGATTCCAATATGCTTTTTAAATACTACTATATCCCCACCTTGCCATTCTTCTATTTTATTTACATCATTTGTAAGAACTATTGCAGTATTTTTAAAATACACATCTAAATTAACAACTCTTCTAAAATCTATATTTTTATCGATTGTATCAATATCATATAACTCTCTATTTTCTTTAACATGATTATAAACTAATTCCATTAAATCATATCCTGCGTCCTTTAAACTAAATGCTACAACATCAGTACAAACACCATATTCATCATCAGGATAACCAGTTGCATAATATTTACTTTGATACTTTGGTTTCGTTTTAATATATTTTCTTGTATTATTTATAATATCTGTTTGATCGTCTATACCATCATTATCTTTATCCACTAAACTAATATATGTTTCTATACCAAAATCTTTATTTGTATATTTTCTATGAGGAATAATATTTAGAGCATAAAGAAAGTAAATAACGAAAAACATTAATAATATAAATATAACCGTCAAAATAATTATCAACTTTCTTTTTTGCATATAACCTCCAAAAGTAATCTTATACCTATATTATATCATAAGAAAAGCAAATCTTGTTATAAGATCTACTTATTAAAATATAATTTGTATAAAAAAAGAAACAAGATAAGTTTTAAATTTTATCTTGTTTTCATTTACATATAATCGTTAAATTGTAATTTGGATTACTTTTCTTTTAATAATAAGCAATATTACCGACAATACTATTGTTGTTATAATGCTTGTTTCAATTCCATAACTACCACCAGTTAAAAATGTATTTTCTACATTAAATTTAAATACTGAATTAGTAATCTCTAAACCACTTAAATTTAATCCTATTATATTAAATAATATAAAATTCCAAATAAAATGAAAACCTATTGCAGAATAAATATTTTTATCTTTTAATGTAGTAGTTGTCCATATCATACTAATTAATAATAAATTTGTAATACCAATTATTCCTAAAATTATACCTTCATCAAATAATTTAGATAAATGACCTATTGAAAAAAATAAGATACTTATTATCATTGCAAACAAAGTAGGAATTTTATTTTTTAATCTGTGAAATAAATATCCTCTACAAATAAGTTCTTCCATTGAACTTTGAATTAAATACCCAAATAAATATAAAATTAATAATAACCAATTTATATTATTATTTATTCCACTAAAATCAATTGCCCTACATAATATTAAAGGAATTACTATTAATAAAAGTGATATTATTCCTATTAACATCCCTTTGAAAAATGTTATTACATTTTTATTAAGTCCTATTTTATCTAATTCAATTTTATTAATTTTTTTAGTATAAATTATAAAAAATAAAATTGTAATTAAATAACCATAATAACTACATAAAAGCATAATATCAAATGGCATTGGTTTATCAGTAGCATTATAACCAAATAAATAAGAACCACCTATAATTAAAACTTCTCCAATAACTAAGCTAATAAAATAAACTAATAATGCTGATAATAATATCTTGATAACATAAAGTATTTTATTATCAATCTTTTGATTGGTAAAAGGATTTAAAGTTTTAATAATGTTAATTATATTTTTCATTTATTAATTTTCACCTGTATCTTTCAAAAACTAAATAATTTAATTACATGTTCCATTGTTAGAAATAAAATAATTTTCT
Organism: Bacilli bacterium; assembly: GCA_017435465.1. Classification (GTDB taxonomy): domain Bacteria; phylum Bacillota_I; class Bacilli_A; order RF39; family UBA660; genus JAFSEX01. Next base: position 4,846 of record JAFSEX010000016.1, on the reverse strand, counting down.
ATGTTTACCATACTATTATCTATATCATTAAAATCAATTATTTCTTTAATTTGTTCTTTCATTTCATTTGAGCAATTTTTACAACTAAACTTTTTATCTGTTCCAAATTCAATTTCATACTCTTTATCTTCTATTTCACAAATAGTTGATGCTCCATGATATTCAACAAATCTTCCAGATGTAGAAAATATAATTAAAGAAATTACATCAATAACTAAAACAATTATAAAAATTATACCTAAAAATTTTAATATTTTTAAAACTAAGCCAGATAATTTTTCAGTATTACTAACTTTTTCTACTACAACATTTTGAATATCATTATCTAACAATTCATCAATACTTATATTTAATGCCTTTGATAATAATTTTAATTGTTCTGGATTTGGTGCAGTTTCTCCCAATTCCCAGTTAGATATTGTCTGTCTTGTAACATTCACCATATCCCCTAATTGCTCTTGTGAAAGACCACTCTTTTTTCTTAATTCTAATATTTTTTTACCTAATATCATACTAACTCTCCTTTCATATATAATTATAAATTATTATTAACTAACATATCTAGCGAAGGTCTTTGGAAATTTGTCAAAGAATTTTAACATTTTATAATTTTAAAATTTTTATTTAATCTTTTTTAATATCCATTAAAATTATATCATAAAAAAGAATAGATATTTTTATCTACTCCATAAATTGTAATTTTTAGGTATGCTCTATATAACATCAGATAATTTTAAATCTTTAGTTCCTATTCATAAAACACACCACACTTTCAAATTACTTTTTCCTTTTATCGTTTTTATTATCTTTTTTCATTAATACCAGAATTAAGTTTTTTTACTTCCAATACCCAATTTTTGATATTGACAAGCAATTTTATATTATCTTTTTTCACTAAATACTTTTTATACAAGTTCTTTTTTATCATAACGGATTGTAGTCAGAATCATAAATATTACTGTAATTCCTATTGATAATACAACCATTAGAGGATTAATAGATACATTTACAATTACATCTCGTATATCTGCTAGTGTAAATATTGATATGTATTTTAGGAATTCTGTACTTTCTCCCATTTCTGATATAACATTTAGAAAATAACTTGCAAATACTATTCCTAAACTTATTCCCATTGTTTTCTTTGTTTTATGTGTAAATGTTGATAAGAACAAGCATACAGCAAATATAACTATTGATGAAAATATTGGAGTTATACTTAATAAGATATATGATTTTCTATCAAAATCTCCACTTAAACTTAATCCTATAAAATTAAATATTCCAATTATTACTACCATTAAAATAATATATAAAAGTCCACAAAGTATTTTGTTTAATACTATATTTTTTCTCGTAACTGGCACACTATTTAAATATTCAATTGTTTTATCACTTTCTTCTTTCAATAAAATATTTGAACCTAAAATTCCACTATAAATTCCAGTTATTAAAAGTACAAATACAAATCCTTCTGTTTTAAGCCATCCAAAGGCTGAATCTATGCTAGAAATATCCATATTGAATGCTTTTAACATTTCTTCTGGAAACATTTTCATCATTTCATCCATCATTTCCATATTTTCACTATTTACGATAGATGGATAAACTAGAAATACTACTAAAAATAATCCTATTAAAATAGATGTCCAAATTATAAAACTTTTTAAATTTATTTTCAATTCTCTTTTAAACATTCTTTATTTCCTCCTATTTGTAGTAATGTAAGAACATATCTTCAAGTGTTGCTTCTTCTATTAAAATTCTATCAATTTTATACTTTGAAAGTTTCTTTATTAGTTCATCATGTGGCAAATTGTTTCCAAATTTAATTGTATTTCCATCTTCTGATACAGTATTTACTTTTAAATCCTTAACAATTTCTTTTGATTGTTCTGATGTTATCGTAACAAATGTTAAACTTTTTTTAGATAAGTCCTCTATTTTTTCAACTTTTATTAATTCTCCATTTCTAATAATTCCTACTCTATCACAAATTTTAGATACTTCATTTAAAATATGTGTTGAGTAAAATATAGTATTTCCTTTTGCTTTTTCTTCTTTTAGTAAGTCATAAAATACATTTTGCATAATTGGATCAAGTCCACTTGTTGGCTCATCTAAAATTAGTATTTTAGGTTCGTGCATAAATGCTAAAATGATTCCTAATTTTTTTAAATTTCCTAATGACAAATCTTCTATTTTCTTTTTTTCATCTAGTTCAAGTCTTTTTACTAATTCTATTCTTCTTTTATGTATGTCTTTTTTGTAAAAACTTTCATGATAATCTAGCATTTCTTTTACTGTTAAGTCATCATATAAATAGATTTCACTTGGTAAATATCCTATCTTTTCTTTTATTTCTATATCATCTTTATTGAATTCTTTATTTTCTACTAAAACTTTCCCACTTGTTTTATTTATTAAATTCATTACCTCACGAATTGTTGTGGATTTTCCCGCTCCATTTGGTCCAATAAATCCAAAGATTTCTCCTTCTTCTAGTTTCAAAGATAAATTTTCTACACCTTTTATTTTGCCATAATATTTTGTTAAATTTTGAATTTCAAGAATAATCTTTCCCATAATTTTTTCTCCCATCTATTTTCTACTTTTTAAATATACATATAGATAAATAATTAAACAGAATAATATCATTGCTACTAAAATAGTCGCACTTACTACTGGCTTAAATAATATGCTTAATATAAATAATATTCCAAAAATTATTAAGCTATAAGCTGAAATTTTCACAGCTTTATTTACTAGTTTTTCATCTCTATTTTTTACCCAAAATATTTTTGAAGTCATATAATAATCGTTTCTTACCTTTGGCATATAATTACCTGAAATTATAAACAATATGCCTAGCAAAATCATTACAATTTTTCTTATATCTAAATTATTTCCAAGAGCAATCGCAATAGTTACAATATATAAAACCACTGTAATTATTGGAATAATCCATTTATAAACTGTAGTAGCCTTTTTATTGGCTTCTGGATTTTTATCTGATAAATCACTTACTATACAGCAAAATACTTGTAAGGCTACCATCATTATTGGCATACCATAAACAAAAGCTGGTTTTGAAAAATATCCATCTGGATTATTATCTATTCCCCAATGTATTGCAATGCTTTCTGGCAATTCATTATAAAATATTAATCCACAAATAATTGGCAATAAACAAACAATTGATGTAATTATTAAACTTTTCATATTAATTTTTTTCATTAACATCTCCCCCTAATCCTTTTATCCATATTAACACTTCTTCAAATACAGAAATGTTTAGTTCATAAAAAATGTACTTCTTATATTTTGTTTCTGCAATTAGTCCTGCTTTTTTTAATGTTGATAAATGATATGAAACTGTTGCTCCTGTTAAATTAAATCTACTTGCTATTTCTCCTGCTGTTTTTTTCCCTTCTTTTAGCATTTCTAATATTTCTCTTCTTGCTGGGTCTGAAATAGCTTTTAGTGTTTCCGACATTCCCATATTATCACCTCTCTTTTTCATTTAGATAATTATCTAAATATAATATATTACTTTTATCATTTTTTGTCAATAGTCATTTAGATATTTTTCTAAATGTTTTATAAAAATATAGATTAGTTCTATTTTCAGACTAATCTATACTTGTAATTTATCGTTACTTTTCAATTTTTTTATAAGCATTATTTTCAACATATATCATCATTTGATTATATAACACAATATAAAATAATATGGATAACATTCCTGCTATTGTTCCAATAATATATCCCTCCACATTTTGAAATTTAAGAGCAATAATTAGAACAATCCAACTTATAAAACATAAAATCATTTTAGATATATGCTCTTTTTTCCACTTTTTCTTATAGAAATTTATTTTTTCTTTTAATGTAAATGAACTATTTTCTAGTGCATTTAATAAGTTCTTGTCTGCCACTTCCTTATATTTATCATCTAATATTTTTTCGCCAATAAATAGTTCATTCAAAGTAATATTTAGTATTTTACACAAGTCTTGCATAATTGAAACATCAGGAAGATTCAACCCTCTTTCCCATTTGCTTACTGCATTTTTACTTATATTAAGTTTTTCTGCTAATTGCTCCTGTGTTAATTTCTTCTCTTTTCTTTTTTCTGCAATAAATTTTCCGATTTTTTCTTGATTCATATTATCCCTTCTTTCAAGAATAATTGTATAATATTAATATAGAAAATTACACATACCTTCGGTTTACTTCACTAATAACTTGTAATTTGTTACTCTAAACTATCTATATATGGTATCAAATAATTATTTATTAACTCTGTTCTAATTTTAGGATTATAAACTAATGAACAAGCACAACATATTACAATGTTCTTTTCAGGTATTACTGCTACAAGCGAACCACCAACACCATTAGCACACCACGAATCATATTTTCCTGTATTATATTCTTTTCTAATAATTTGCATTGTTTGATTCTTTGGATATATCCACCATAAGTATCCATAGTTTTTTTCTCTTTCCTTAACCATTTCATTTATATATTCTTCTGATACAATTCTTTTACCATTATATAAACCTTTGTTTAATACTAATAAACCAATTCTAGCCCACTCATCTGTTGTAATTGATAAGCCCCAACCTGTTGTATAGTTTCCACTAGGGTCTTTTACCCAACCTCTTATATCTCTTGTTTTATAAAAGTGGTCTTGAGATTCTCTATCGTGTACATCTGCATCTAAAACAGTTTTTATTTCTAATGGTTCAAATAAATATTTTGTTGCAAATTCTTTTAAATTCATTCCACTTGCTTTATGAATTATATTTGATAATATTTGAATACCAATAGTTGAATAATG
>JAFSEX010000015.1 GCA_017435465.1 Bacilli bacterium | reverse complement strand
TTTTTATTTTTTCTTCTTTTGAATGATAATTATTTTTTCCACCTTTTGGTCTACCACTTGGCATAATTTCATCTCCTTTATTTTATTATAACAAAAAATGCAGACAACTTTTTTGTGTCTACATTTATTTTACAACTTCATCATTTTGATATAGCTTTTTTATTTACATTTATAGCCTTGCTCTTTAAGATTTTTTAGTAAAGCATCTTGGGATAAATTTACATCAAATTCAAATTCGATTTTTTTATTTTGAATATCTCTATAACTTATAGTATAAATAGCTGTTATTTTTTTATCTTCTTTTTTATATTCACTAACAACATCATTTTCATTATAATTATTATATTTGTTTTGATAAGCAATATAAGCATTATTAGCATCTATCTCATCAGTATACTCTTCTTCAATTGTTGATTTTAAATTAAATACTTTTTCTTCTTCAAAAGTTATCAACAATGTTCTTTTATTTTTATAGTTTAGTTCCTTATTTTCATAAGTACACGTTACTTTTTCTTTGCCACACCCTGTAACTAAAAATAATATCATAGCTAATAAAATTATTTTCTTCATAATATAATCATCTACCTTAATAACATTTTAAAACATAAACATATTTTAGTAAATATATATTTAATTTTTTTCTAAATGTCTTACATGAGTCATAAGTACATTATGAGGTATTAAATCATGATTAATATACTCTATTAATTCATTGGATATATGTTTTCCAAATCTAGTCCATATAAGAAGATAATCCGAAAGCTTTTCCGCAATAGTTACATCAAATATATTAACAACATAAGAATCTCCTTCACGCCACATATACTCAATAAAGTCACAATATCTTTGGATGGTTTTTAAATCTTGGTATTCTTCAAGCAATTTCATCAAGTGGTTTGTAAAATCATCAGCAAAATATACATGTCCTAACAATTCTTGATTAAATTCGATACTTTCATCTAAATACTTTTTTTCTTCTGGAATATCTTTAATTAACTTTTCACAAATTTGTTCCAATGTTAATTTCTTTTGAATTTTATCTTTGATACCTATATATGTTTCATATAATTTACGAACAAAACCAAAATATATTCTTCTCATTCTCCAAGTCCATTTAATTTTACGTTCCATTTTTTACTCTCCTATCATAGTTTATTTTATAAAAAATAGCTTAAAACTTGTTGATTGTTTTAAGCTATTTTACTTTTATAAATTTTTTAGTAAATCTATTTTAATCTATGCTAAAACAACCAATATTAAGTATTGACTTCTTATTATTTTTAATAATCTTATTAAATAAGTTGTTTACCATAAATTATCTTCCTTTCAAAAAAATTTTATCATAAGTAATTAATATAGTCAAAATGATTTAATCATTAACATTATTGGAAAATTTATATCATATTTATCTTGTATATCTCCATTGTTTAAAATAAGTGCATTTTCCTTCATTATTTAAAGATATTTGAAAAATGCCATCTATTTCTTGTTTTACATTATTACTAGTCATAGTTCTAGTCATTTGCCAATTTATAATGCAATTTTTTTCATCAAATACTACTATTTCATATTTATATTCTATATCCTTTTGATTATCAGCAACTACATTCCATAAATTTATTACTTCATCAAAGCTTTTACAAGGAGAGTCAATTGGATTTTCATAATACTCTACATCTTTTGATAATGTTTCAAGCGTTCTTTTCCAATCTAAATCCTTCCACGAATCCATAAATTCTTTTGTCCAATTATCATACTTATCTTTCATATTATAGTTCCTTTCTTTTTTAATAATTCCATTTAAAGTATAGCATATTTTCGTATACTTTAAAACTCTATTTAATACTTCTTTTTCTAATTATTTCTGTAACATATCCGGTACTACAGCACAATCTATTTGCTATTTGTCTACAATTTATAGTTCTATTTTGTTGCTCTAGAAAATTACAATAATTATTTATTCGAGTATTAATCTTCTCTGTTTTTTTCATACTTTCTAAAAAATATTTTTCTTTATCAGGATCATTATAAAAAATAAATAATTCATCGTATATTTTTTTCTCTTCCGGAAGAAGCTCATTAAGCGTATTATTACAAAAACACATTAATACATTTAAAGCTTTTTCTATATTATCTATGTTAATATCATAAGCTCTCATAACAAAATCTATGATACTTCCACCACAACCGCATCCATAGCAAACCCATATTTTATCTGATTCTGCAATAGTTAAAGAAAGATCTTGCGTATTATGAAGACCACAAGTTACATAAAATCTTTGATTAGGTCTAACATTAACTTGATATTCTTTCTTATTTGATTCTAAGTAAGATAAATATAATTTTAAAAGACTTATCTTATTATTAATTATTATAAATTGTTTTATATGTTCACTATCGCGATCCCAATATTCCATACCATCATATTTTGCTTCTATTAAATATCCCATAACCCACTCCTAATTCAAATTTATTGTTCTTTATTAATAATATTATTTATTATTCCGTCTTCCATATTAATTTTTGTTGGAATAATATATTTGGCATCTATTTTATGTGATATTAAATTTGTAATAACCTTCATTGCTCTAGATCCATCAAACCATAATGGATTATCACTATTTTGTCTTATTTTATCTAATGACGTTACTAGAGCATCTTGATCATAAGAATCACTTAAATCTCTGGTAATCATATATTGCTGTTTTTTATCATCATATAAAGTATTTTTGTTTAGTTTATATCCTGCATTATTATACCAGTATAAATGATCACCACCTGCTAATATCAAAAGATCAGCTTTTAGATCAATATTGTTAACTAAATCATTCAGATAAGAATAAACTTCATCAAATGTACAAGTAGCATAATCATCTTTTAAACCGCTAAATTTATTAGTTACATCAACTACTCCAAAATCATAATATTTTTTATCTATTATTTTTTTATCGTTAACAAAAATTAATTCTGTGGATCCTCCTCCACCGATAAAAATACATATATTGCCATTATAATCCATATTATTAAAACATCCCTCAGCAGTGTATAAAGCTTCATCCTCTTGAGAGACCACTTCAATTTTTAAATTAAATTTGTTAATAAGATTTTGATTAATATTATCTAATTCTTCTTGAGCAATACTCCTAAATATACTACATCCATATATATAAATATTTTTAGTATACTCTAAAGCCTTAAGAATAACATTTTCGAAAAGTTCCATATCTTTTTCGTAAATTTTATGATTAATCTTATAATTTTTTTTAAATTCAATTGTTGTTGTATTATCATATATTAATTTTCTATTTTCATAAATATGAGTTTTTGTATTATTACTTCCTATTTCAATTATGGCAAATATATTTTTCATTTAATACTCCTTATGTTAATTATATTTATATTATAAATTATTTAAATAATATTAACAATAAGTTTAGTTTAGCTTTCTTTTTAGTTCATTTACTCTTTCTAAATTATCTAAGTTGTTATTATTTTTAAATTTTTCACCAAGCATAGCTAATATGTTATTTAAAGACTTTAATTCGTCCTTATCTGCCCCGTTTGTACAATTTAATATAAATAACCAGTTTAATATATCTCGATAATCTGCTTCATCTGCGAACCCTTCTTTGAAATATCTTTCGATATATTGGAATTCACCTTTTCTTAGTTTATCTACAAGTTCATAGCTAGCTAAATGAACCATCATATTTCTTTGAGTTTCTAAAATTTGGATTGAAGATAAATTTTTAATTTGATCTATGTAACTTTGTAATGCTTCTAATACCCCATCAAATCCTTTAGTCATAGTAAATTTATTCATAAAGTTGTTGTATTTTAATAAATATTCTTTTTGTGAAGGACGACATACCACCATTGGGTGATTATCTTGGAATTGTCTATATGTTTCTTCTTTTATTTGATCATCTATAATTGCAAACCATTTATTTTGAATAAACATATCACGAACATAATGTTCAGTAAAAGTTTTTACTTTATTTATATTATAATCAAATTCTCTAGGTTCATTTGTCTTTTTATCAAAATCATAAATTCCACCATAATAAAAATTAAGTCCTATTTTAATATTTTTAGAAAGATTCCTTGCTAATATTTCTAAATATTTAACCATCTCTTTATAATCACTGTAATGAGTGGATAAACTTATAGTTCCATATTCTGCTCCAAATTTTCTTCTGATAAATTCCAGTTGTTGCATAAACAACTTAGCTTTATCATCATCTATATTGTCTATTGTTCCTTCTAAATCTAACATGACTGCAATAGTTTTAGATGGTTGCATCATACTTTCCATATTTAAATAGACTAGTTCTGCATCATTCTGACTTTTATTATAATGTTTTTCAAAAAACTTTTTTCTTCTAAATTCTGAACCCCATCCGTACTTATTTTTCATTTTAAAACCTCCTTAACGCTATACATTTGCATATTAATCTACAATTTAATTATACCATAATCTGCCATTTTTTTATTTTATATTATGTTAATTTATGTATTTTAAAACGAACCTTTGTGGGGTTCGTATCACATACTAATGGTACGGTGTCGTAGTAATCTACAACTCTCTCTCGAAAACGATTGATATACTAATCAATAAACACTAAAGGATGAACTGTTTTTATTTTTTTATAAAATCATGTTCCTTTATTCTTTTTTGTAAATCAAATTTTATCTATTATATATTTATCACTTTCTAGTAAATTTTTTATTTTCTTGAAAAAGGATAATTTCATTCAACAAGCCGATTTTTTGGATTTGAAAATCTCTTTTTCCTAAAGCAGGAAATATAACAGATGGGGTTTCATTGTCATATACAATATTTCTATTTGGTTGTTCTATAAATTTGTATAATCCATTTTGCTCATCAATTAGTAATGTTACACCATTAGGAATATTAATTATTGGCTTATCAGGCTCTTCTATAATCATTTGCATAATTTTATCATTTTTTCTAGAACTATAATGTGGCACTAATAATGTGTTTTGAAAATATCCAATACCATCCACAAAATAATAATCATTAGATAATCCTTCAGAAATATATGAATCAGATAACCCTTTACTAAATAATGCTATTGCTCCAGCAGATATTCCAATATACTTCATACCATTATTTATTGCTTCTATCAAAGATTTAGAAAATCCTGTAGCATTCCAATAACCAACCATTGCTAATGTATTTCCACCAAGTTCTATAGCTACGGCAGAACTTTGCAGAAGTTCTTTAATCCTCTCCTTATTGCTAAATTCACTACTTTTCAAAAATATACAATTATAACCATTTTCTGTTAGCTTTTTTCTTAACACCTCGGTATATTCTTCTTGTTGATTCCTATTCGGTCCATCGTTAGTAGCACTCGCAATTACAAGTATTGTACTTCCTTTTTCTATATCTACAAACATTTCTTTTTCTAAATATTCAAAATCATAATCTGAACCATCACCGTAAAAGTCTTTTCCAATTGACATACCGCCAACTATTCCAATATTCCAATTGGGTTTATTATCTATTTTATCCATTTGTATTACTCCATTCTTTTAACAAAGATTATATATTATAATTTAATATTATTAGTTTGTCACAACTTTTATAAATGATTTCCAAAATAATTATACTACTTTTTACTAATTTTTGGTAGGCCTGTTATAAAATTTATTAAATGCATACTAATATACTCATTTTAAGCATATAAAAAAGGTTAACCGAAATTAACCTTTCATATATCAAAGTTCGAATAGTTCGAACAGATTTCCCTATGGTGCGAATGTCGTAGTAGTCTACAACTTTCTCTCAAAGACGATTGATATAAGAATCAATCACAATTACATTTTAGCATAATTATTTTGTTTTAACAATAATTTAAGGGTGAATTTTGACAAAATGCACTTTTTGTGCTATTATATGTAGCAATTTCAAAGAGGGGTGTTTTATATGAATCTAATGACGCAAGCCATAGAGAATATTTATAAGTCTGGAAATACTACATTACATTTAGATAGACGTAATTGTAAAGTGATATTTAATGTTGGAAATGATAACAAACTGAATATTAGGGTGGAATTTAATTATGGTAATTTAATTGATGCATACGATTTAAACATAGAAGAAGGTTTACCTCACATTGCATGTTTAGTATACTATTCATTTGCAGATTTAGCAAGAAAAAGGGATAATGTATATTTAACTAGTGATATTGGAGAAAAAAAATCAGAATTAACAATTGTTGCTGTAAACGAATTATATCGTCAACTTATGCCAATAATATCAACAGAAAAAAGACATATTGAATCTTTGGCTAAAAGCAATGCTGATTATCAAGTTTTTGCTAATCTATCTAGATATGATGATAACAATTTGAATATATTAAGTATAAAAGATGTTATTGAAACATTAGTAAAAGGCTATGAAGAATTTGAAAAAACATTGATAAGAGCTTGTAGATTATGGAAAAAAATAGGTCAAGGAAATATTGAAGAATCAAATGATGCTTTCAATAATTGGAATAATTTGCTAAATCAATTATATATTGCTCAATTTTATAATTCATCAAAAATTGATTTAAATAATTTAGATGTTGATTATGAATTTTTAACAAATAAAAATTACTTATCAAATCCAGCAATAGGTTGTGAAGAAGAAATTGAAGAACTAGAAATTGCTCTCTTAACACCAAGTAAGTCTGCTATATTGGTTGGTCCTCCAGGTGTTGGAAAAACAGCAATTACTGAGGGATTAGCTTATAGAATAAGCAAAGGACAAGTTCCTCCGGCACTTCAAAACAAACAAATATTAAAAATTAATACATCTTCTTTAGTTAGAGGATGCACTCTTGTCGGTATGTTTGAAGCAAAAGTTGAAAAGTTAATGCAATATTTATCTGAGAATCCAGACACTATTTTATTTGTAGATGAAATCCATACTGCAATTGGTGCTGGGCTTGGAAGTAAAGGGAATCTTGATTTAGCAAATATAATGAAACCATATATTGATCGTGGACAAGTTAAAGTTATAGGAGCAACTACTGAAGAAGAATATGAGGAACATATTAAAAGTGATAAAGCATTTAATAGACGATTTCAAAAAATTTCAATATCAGAACCTCAAAAAGATTCAATATGCCAAATAATCGAAGAAACTATCGTAAAACTAGAAAAAATGACTGGAGTAAAATGGGAATTTGATATTGATACATCTAAAATGATAATTAATCATATCGCTGAATGTACAGATGAAAAGCATCGTGTTTATAACGATAAAAGATACAACCCTGATATTTCATTAACCATATTAGAAAATTCGTTTGCTAGAGCTTTACTGAAAGGAATTGATAGTATTGCTATTGATAATATTTCAGATGCAATAAGAAAAAGTGATTTTTTATACGAAAGTGTTAGAGCAACTTCTGCAAATCAATTATTATCTAAATATCAATCCACTGTGTCTAGTGGACATACTAGTCTTACTAGATGCAAAATACTTAAATTTCCAACACCAAAAATATAAATAAAAGAACGATTAGATACTAATATCATAATCGTCTTTTTCTTTGTCATAATCGTGGTTTTTACTAAATTCATAAGTATCTTGTAAATCTTCAAATGTATCTTCTTCTATAATTTTCTTTGAATATAAATCTTCTGCAACGTCCATATATTTTTCTCGTTCTTTTTCTTTTCCAAATAGTTTATCTTTAATAAATGATATTATTTTCAAGAATTTATCTTTCCAAAATGATAATGATTGTCTTAAAGATAGATTTTCTTCTTTTAAATCTTTGATTTGTTTATCTTTAACTTTGTTATTTCTAGTTAGTGTATCAACTCTTAATTGTAGTGCTTCATTGTTTTCAGTAAGAGTTTGTATTTCTTTTTGATTTTCTTGTATTTGAGTATCTACATTATTAAGATTAATAGATAATATTTGAATATTTTTATATTCATCATTTGTTTTATCAACTTGATTGATATATTTTTCAATTTTATCTTTATCTTCTTGTTTTAAAATATAGTTGTCTTTCTTAATTAGTGTTGGTTTTAAATCACTTATTATTTCTTTAACTTCTTTTGATTTATTATCTAGTTCAAGAGATTTTTTATTAGCTTTATATAAATTTTCTTGATTCTTTTCTAGTTGTTCTTTCATTTCCATATAATTATCCATTTCAGTTATATGATAATCTCTATTTCTACCTTTTTGTTTTTTCTTTAAAGAGTTAGTAAGGTTATATTCTTTATTAAATGATTCAATACATAAAATTCTCATTTTATCTTGTAATTTGCGAAGTGATTCTTTTGTGAAAACATCACTTTTTCCAACTTGTTTACTCATGCCATTTTTACCACCAATTTTAATTGGTACACCTACGATATGAAGATGTGGACTTGTTTCATCATAATGAATAATTGCACTTGCTATTTTAAAATTTGGTAGTATTGTTTCTAAATCGATAACTTGCTCTTTAAAAACATTTGTCATTTTCTTCTTAAACTTTAAATCTTTAGTATCCCAATATTTTTTATTTCCAAGCTCAATAATAATTTCACAAGCCAAATCATTTTTAGAGTTATTACTAACGTGAGTAAAATAATCTTTTATTTTCCTATTTTCTCTTGTTTGTTTAGAATTATATTCTTCTTTTGCTTCTTCAAATTCTTCAATATAAAGTTTCTTAACATCATCAACTAGAGAAGAACTACCACGTATTATTTCAATATCTTCTTGTTTATTATCATATTTTCTATAATTATGATTATCTACTTTTGTTAGTCCACCTGCATTTTGTATTGCATTATTGCTTTTAGATGTTGTTCCACTTACATTAGATTTTGCACTTGCTTTACTACTATTTTTCTTATTTTTATCACTACCTAAATGAAATGAATATGCTAATTCTATAATAATCACGCTCCTTTATTTTTTATATTTTCGTTAGTAGTTAAAACTTGGTTTTTGAAGGTATATTTTGTTATAACAAAATATTTAACCCCCTAGGTATTTTGACGCAAGCATCAAAATAACCTCGTGGGCTAGGAGTACCTAGAACCCTTTTACTTTATTCCATATTGTTTTAAAACTTCGTAATAAAACAAAATTACATAAAGCATTGATGAAAATATTTTATATTCATAAAACATTTTCTTGTATTAGTCTAATCACTTTCATTGAAACTTCGTTTCAACAAAACGTGCGTTAGACATATTAACTTTTTGAAAAAAGTTAGCAAAAACTTTTCTATGAAGAAATAACTTCATCATCAGTTATTTCTTCTTCATCATCTTCCTCATACATTTCTTCTAATCCCATTACATTTGCAGGTTTAACTAAAGTTGGTTTTACTTCTCTTGTAAGAATGCCATCAGTTTTATCAGGAATATATTTGAATACTGCTTCTTCATCTTCTAGTAATGTTCCATCATCTTTTTTGATATATAAAATTCCTAAATCATATTCTTTTAATTTTCTATCTGGATCTGTATTACGATAATCTTCCATTGGGAAAACTCTTACAATGTCAATATTTCCATAATCAAAATTAAAATGGAATATTTTATCTTCTACATTATAAGTTGCCTCATAAAAACCTACGTCATAGAATTCTCTTAATCTTAAAATGTGTTGCCATACTTCTTCGACATCACGATATTCACTATATCTTAATGTTCCTACCATATTTCCAAATAAAGCATAATCAGTTCTATCAATATAACCTTTATCATAAAGTTCATTACAAGGATTTGCTATACTTTCTCTAAACTTAACATATTCAACCTCGCACTTATTACTACTTGATTCAGTTAAAGTTATTTCATCAACATAACTCATTATTAAGTTTGATTTTTCTTCTCTTGTAAAATCTTTCCAACGTTTATTATATTCTTTATAT
>JAFSEX010000014.1 GCA_017435465.1 Bacilli bacterium | reverse complement strand
GAAATGTTTAGAAAACAATTAGACTATGCTGAAGCAGGAGACAATGCTGGTGTATTATTACGTGGTATTTCTCGTGAAGAAGTTGAACGTGGGCAAGTACTTTCTAAACCAGGAAGTGTTCATCCACATAAAAAATTCAAAGCTGAAGTTTATGTTCTTTCTAAAGAAGAAGGTGGAAGACATACTCCATTCTTCTCAAACTACAGACCACAATTCTATTTCAGAACTACAGACGTAACTGGTGTTATTGAATTACCAGAAGGTGTTGAAATGGTTATGCCAGGGGACAACATCGCTATGACTGTTGAATTAATAGCTCCAATTGCTGTTGAAAATGGTACTAACTTCTCAATCCGTGAAGGTGGTAGAACAGTTGGTGCTGGTGTAGTTTCAGAAATCATTGAATAATAATATTTAAAAACCCGTTACCCGGGTTTTTCTTTTTTTGTATTGAAAACAAATCATTTTCATGATATATTATTAAATAGAAGGAGAATGGTTATGGAAGATAAAAAAAAGAGCATAATAACAATTATTAGTATTACCATTCTAGTTTTAGCAACCATTGGTGCGTCATTTGCATATTTTTCTGCATCAGGTAATAGTGACACACAAAGTGTTACTACTGGAAAAATCAATATTAAAGCTACATCTAGTAAAGCAAACGCAGAAAATATAAAACCAACTGAATGGAGTGAAGTGATAGCCTCAAATGTTGCAAACGAGGATATTGCACAGGTGAAATTATCGGTTAATACATTTGGTACTACTGTAGATACTGCAAAATTTAATATATACTTTACAACTGATGGAATTGAACTTAATAGTGATGAAAATATAATTGGTGGATCACTTTCAGATTTAAAATGGAAATTAGTTGATTCAACTAATACAGTTATTGGCGAGGGTGATTTTACAGATGGAAACGCAACTGACCCAGTACTTGCAAACACAACTCCAATAGATGCAATTGCAAATGCAAAAACCGAAGAAGCCGCAACAAAAACATTTATATTATTTATATATATTCAAAATAAAAATGAACAACAAAACAAATTACAAAATATGAGTTTTACAGCAACTTTAAATGCAACTGCACAACAATAATAAAAAAATAATTATCTTGCATTGAATAATGCGAGTTTTTATTATATAATTATATTTAGAATAGGAGGGTGCTCCATGAAAAATGAACTTATTGATGATGAAGAAGAAAAGCGAAAAAAAGGAATACTGTTAATAATTCTATATATAATAAGCATTTTATTATTTATAATATCTAGTGCCTTTACTTTTTCAGTGTTTATAAACTCTGAAGATCGTGATAAAATATATAATGAAGTAAGAGTTGGCGAAGTTGCCATGGAATTCTTAGATAGAAAAGAAACTAATATAAGACTTTTTAATACTTATCCAATGAGTGATAAAGAAGCATTAAAATTAGATCCTTTTGAATTTAGAGTAACAAATACCGGTACTTTACCACTAATATATAGATTAAAATTAGAAGAAGTTCCAGATAATGAATTAAAAGAAATATATGGATTAGAAAGATTGCCACATAATAAGGTTAAATATGCATTAATTGATAAAAAAACACACAAAATTTTAAAAAAAGGAAAAATAAATGAAATATCGGAAGGTATTTTATTAACCGAAAAACTTTTACCACGATATTCAAAAGAATTTCAATTTAGACTTTGGATTGATGAAAAAGCAGGGAATGAAGTTCAAAATAAATATTATGTTGGAAAAATAGTTTTAGAAGTAAATGATATATTAGATGATTAGAATAAAGAAGGTAATAAAATGAATAAAAACACTTTAAAAAAATTATGGAAATATTTTTCTACAATTGTTACTTATTCTGCTTTAATTATATTAATTATAATTGGAATAATCTTTACATTATATGTTGTTGATGTAAAAATTCAACAATCAAAAGGTGGAGTTGCAAAACCATTATTAGGTGCATATGTAATTGTTAGTGGTAGTATGGAGCCTAATATTCATGTATATGATGTTATCATATCAAAAAAAGTTGACCCTTCAACATTAGAAAAAGGAGATGTAATAACATTCTTATCAAATGATACAAGATTTTATGGTGCAACAGTAACGCATAGAATTATTCAAGAAGTTGATAAATCAAAAGGTATATTTAGAACCCAGGGTGATGCAAATAATGTTTCAGATGAAGCGTTAACTGTTGGGGATAACATACTAGGTAAAGTTGTAATGAGAATTCCACAACTTGGTAGAATACAATCTTTTATTGCAACAAAAGCTGGATGGTTAATCGCAATTTTAATTCCATGTTTAGCAATCATATCATATGATATAGTTAAACTTGCTAAATTATTAGGTGAAAAATCAAAACAAACAAAAACTAATAAGAGAAAATCAAAAAAATAAAAAAGGCATGCCCTTTTTTATTTTTTAAATATTTATTTTCTATTAGTACCTATATTAACTCCAAACCCCAAAGAGCTAGATTTTTGAATTAAATGATATAATGGTTGATTAATTGGTAAATTAAATTCCCCTACATATTCAATTACATCACTATTAAATCCCAACTTAAATTTATTTAAACCATAATAAGGATTATTTTCACTTGAAAAATTACCAACAATACCATTTAAATCAATATAATAGTAATTTGAATTTAAATATTCTCTTATAACAGTCCATTTTAGTAAATGATTTGGATTAAATGATTTATAATTCTCATCTATACCATCAATTAAAAATTGTAATTGTTTATTATATTTGATTACCATTGAACCACCAATAATTAATCCTTCTGGATGCTCACTAAGTAATTTAGTTGCTAGTGCAACATCTTTTTTGTATGTGTTTAAAAGTTTATCGGATTCTATCTTCTT
This sequence comes from Bacilli bacterium, assembly GCA_017435465.1. Taxonomy (GTDB): domain Bacteria; phylum Bacillota_I; class Bacilli_A; order RF39; family UBA660; genus JAFSEX01. Next base: position 13,420 of record JAFSEX010000014.1, on the reverse strand, counting down.
ATTTAATAAAGACTTATTATTATAATTAAATCTCATTTTTTCAACAATTTGTGAATTATTATCTAACTCATTTTCGTATAAATACTTAGAAGTCTCAAGATATGTAATTGGATCTAATTTAACTAAATATAAATCAATCATATCTCTTCTTTTAAATATTTCATAATAATCATAATAATAGCTTATTGGCCTATCATAATTTTTTTTAATAAATTCATAAAATACAGGTATATCTTCTTTAGAACCCTTATAAACTATTAATCCTTTTCTTTTAGAATTGTTAATTTTATTTCTAATATCTTTTGAAAAAGATTTAAACATTTCATTTTCATTTTTATCAAGTTTTATAACTGCATTCCATCTAGGTTTTAAAGCTTCAAAATTATTATTGAATCCTAAATGAATATAACCTAAACTTTTCATACGTTCAATAAGTGGTGTATTGTTTTTCCCCGATATATTATAATTTCCTTTTTTGTCTCTAGACTTATATATAATAGGTGGATCTATTTTTAAATAAGCAAAGTTTCTGGCTTTTAAAAACAATTTAAGGTGTCTAGTAAATTCTCTAAATATACTTTCATCTGTATAATTAATTAAAAATCCCCTTGGTGCATAACCATATTTATAATCCGCAAAAACATTTTTATATATAATCAAAGTTGCCGCATGGATAGTTCTTACATCATCCATAAACGCTAAATACATACATTTATATCCACGTTTTTCCATCCAATCACCATATTCACTAGTTTGATAAAAATTACGTATTTTATTTCTAGAAGCAAACTCATCAAAAACATCTTTTGACACCTCATATAATTTCATAGTAATACACCTCCTTTTCAAATTAGATAATTATACCACTAAATGGTTAACAAATCAAATTTTTAGTAGTATAATTAAATAGGATGGGAGGTTATAAACATTATGTTTGAAAATAAAAAGATATTTATATTAGGTATGGCAAGAAGTGGTTATGAAGCCGCAAAATTGTTATCTAAATATAATAATAAAATTGTTATAAATGATGCGAATGAAAAACAAGATGAAAATCATCTAAAAGAACTTAAAAATTTAGGAGTTAGTATAGTTTTAGGAGAACATCCAGATGAAATATTTGATAAAAGTTTTGACTATTTAATTAAAAATCCAGGAATAAGAGATACACACAAATATGTGGAATATGCAAGAAAACATAATATTAAAGTAATAAATGAAATTGAAATGGCTTATCATTTCTTACCTAAAAATGTTAAACTTATTGGGATAACTGGGACAAATGGTAAGACAACGACAACAACTCTTATTTATGAAATCATAAAAAAAGCATATGATAATGTTCATTTTGCTGGAAACATGGGTTTTCCTTTATCAGCATTTATTGGTAAAATTAAAGAAAATGATATATTAGTAATGGAAATATCTATTCAACAATTAACTAATTTTGAAGATTTTAAAACTAATATAAGCGTTTTAACAAATTTATCAGAAGCACATATAGATCATGTAGGTAGTTATGAAAATTACATAAATATTAAGAAAAGAATTTTTAATCATCATACTAAAAGTGATATCGCAATTATAAATATTGAAGATAAAGATAGTATGTGTATTACTGAAAATATTAATTCTACAAAGCTTTATTTTTCTAGTAAAAAATCTAATACTGATGCATATATAAAAGATAATTCAATATTCTATAAAGATGAAAAAATTATAGATAATAAAAATATTAAATTAGTTGGTATACATAACTATGAAAATATAATGTGTGCAATTAGCGTCGCAAAACAACTAAATATTGAAAACAAATATATAAATGAAGTATTGGAAACATTTACAGGTGTTGAACATAGATTAGAATTTGTAAAAAGAATTAAAAAACGTGATTTTTATAATGATTCAAAAGCGACAAATAATAAATCAACGATGATAGCGTTGTCAGCATTTACAAGACCTACAATTCTTTTAATGGGTGGTTTAGATAGAGGTCAAAGTTTTGATGAGTTAAAAACATATATGGAAAATGTTAAAGAAATTATTTCATATGGAGAAACTAAAAACAGAATAAATGATTTTTGTATTGTAAATAATATTAAGTGTACTGTTGTTAATAATTTAGAAGAGGCTACCAATTTAGCATATAATCTAAGTAGTGAAGAAGATATAATTCTACTTAGTCCAGCATGTGCATCATGGGATCAATATAAAAGGTTTGAAGACCGTGGGGATGAATTTAAAAAAGTAATAGATGAAATTGAAAGGAATGAAGAAAATGACTAAAATTAAAAATGTAATAGGACGTGAAGTTTTAGATTCAAGAGGAAATCCAACAGTAGAAGTTGATGTAATATTAGAAAGTGGAATATTAGGTAGAGCTATTGTTCCATCTGGTGCATCAACTGGAGAAAGAGAAGCATTAGAACTTAGAGATGGTGGAACTCGTTACATGGGGAAAGGTGTTTTAAAGGCTGTAGAACACGTAAATAATGAATTAAGAGATCTAGTTATAGGCATGGATGTTTTAGACCAAAAGGCTTTGGATTACGCAATGATAGAAGCTGATGGAACTGAAACAAAATCTAAATTTGGAGCAAATGCAATATTAGGTATATCAATGGCTGCGATGAAGGCTGCTGCTAAATCACAAAATTTACCATTATATAAATATATTGGAGATGGGAAAACACTACCTAGACCAATGATGAATATCATAAATGGTGGAGCTCATGCAGATAATAAACTTGATTTTCAAGAATTTATGATTATTCCAAATGCAAATACTATTCACGAAAGAGTAAGAATTGGAGCAGAAGTATTCCATAACCTTAAAAAAGTATTAAATTCTAAAGGTTTAGCAACAGGTGTTGGAGATGAAGGTGGTTTTGCGCCAAACCTTGAAAGTAATGCTGAAGGGTTTGAATTAATAATAGAAGCAATTAAAAAAGCGGGATACATACCAGGTGTAGATGTTAATTTAGGAATTGATGTTGCTGCATCAGAATTCTATAAAGATGGTAAATATGTATTAGAAGGTGAAAATAGAAGTTTAACAACTACTGAATTAGTTGAATTCTATGAAGAATTAGTTAATAGATATCCAATTATTTCAATTGAAGATCCAGTAGATGAAAATGACTGGGAAGGATTTAGATTAATTACTGAAAAATTAGGCGATAGAATTCAATTAGTAGGTGATGATTTATTTGTAACTAATAAAAAATGTTTACAACAAGGAATAGATAATCATGCGGGAAATGCAATATTATTAAAAGTTAATCAAATTGGTACAATTACAGAAACAATTGAAACAATTGAACTTGCTAAAAGTCACGGATATGCAACTGTAATATCACATAGAAGTGGTGAAACAGAAGATACTACAATTGCTGATTTAGCAGTAGGACTTGATTTAGGTCAAATTAAAACTGGTTCATTATCAAGAACAGATAGAATTTGTAAATATAATCAATTAATGAGAATTGAAGAAGAATTAAACAATTAATCCGATTTTATTTGATTTTTATGACTAAATATGATAAAGTATATTTACATGAAATGAGGGATTACAATGGAAATATTATTAATGATAGTTTCAGTTCTATTAATTGCGTTAGGACTTTTACAAAGTGGTAAAGCAGAAGGTGCTGGAAATGTATTACAAGGTGGTAACTCTGATCTTTTCTCAAATAGAAAAGAAAGAGGAGGAGAACTTTTAATTAGTAGAATTACTTTTGGATTAGGAATGGCATTTTTCTTAATATCTTTCCTAATGTCAACTAATATTTTTAAGTAAAATTAGTAAAAAGACTATATATTTAGTCTTTTTTATTTTATAATATTAATAGAATGGGTGGTAATAGAATGAAAGAACAAGTTATAGAATTTTTAAAAAGTGAGGAAACTTCATTTGAGTTTGAAAAAATAATTCATGTAGTTAATCCTAGTGATTTACAAGAATTAATTAGTGTATTAAATGAATTAGAAGAAGAAGGAATTGTATATAGAACTAAACGTGATAAATTTATGTTGTTTGAATATTGTCATTTAAAAAGAGGTAGATTAGATGTAAATCAAAAAGGTTTTGGTTTTGTAATTACTAATGATGGTGACATATATATTAGTGAAGAAAATATGAATGGTGCATTAAATAATGATATTGTTAATGTAGAACTTTTAACTGGGGAAAACGATCCAAAACCAGAAGGAAAAATCTTAAAAGTGGTTAAAAGAGATTTAGGAAACCTTGTTGGCGAATTTTATTATAAAAAAGATAAAGGATATATCGATTTAGATGATCCAAAAATAAAAATTCAAATAGAAATTGATAAAAAGGATTGTGCAAATGCAGTTAATGGTCATAAAGTATTAGTAAGTCTTGTAAAACAAATTAATAATCATAGATATAAAGGCCAAATCGCAAAAATTATTGGACATAAAGATGATCCGGGAGTAGATATTATTACAGAAGCATATAAACATGAAATTGACGTTGATTTTCCTCCTGAAGCGATTGATGAACTTGAAACAATTCCAAGTGAAGTAGCAAATAGTGAAATAATTGGTAGAAGAGATTTACGTGATAAAATGATATTCACAATTGATGGTGATGATACAAAAGATATAGATGATGCAATAAGTATGGAAAAACTAGAAAATGGAAATTATAAATTAGGAGTACATATCGCAGATGTATCACACTATGTAACACATAATAGTGAACTAGATAAAGCTGCTCAAGATAGGGGTACAAGTGTATATTTGGCAAATACCGTTATACCAATGTTACCCCATCAATTGTCAAATGGAATTTGTTCGTTAAACCCAAATGTTGATAGACTTGCTGTATCTATTGAAATGGAAATTAATCCAAAAGGTGATGTAGTAGATTATGATATTTTTGAAAGTGTAATAAAATCTAATATTCAAATGACTTATAAAAACGTTAATAAAGTTTTAGAAGATGGTGTTATTCCAGAAGAATATGAACAATATGCAGATGTTTTAAATATTATGAAAGAATGTTCAGACATTTTAAGAGAAAATAAAATAAAAAGAGGGTATATAGATTTTGGTCAAACCGAAGTTAAAGTAGTAACTGACGAAACTGGAAAACCAATCGATATTAAACCACGTGAACGTGGAATTGGTGAAAATATGATTGAAGACTTCATGATTGTTACTAATGAAACCGTTGCGACTCATGTAAGTTTTATGGAATTACCATTTGTATACCGTATCCATGAATATCCAGATGAAGAAAAAATTGATGATTTCTTAAGATTTGTTAGTATTTTAGGATATAAAATAACTGGAAAAAGAAAAGATTTACACCCAAAAAGAATTCAAGAAATTTTAAAAGAATTAAGTGATAAACCAGAATATACAGTACTTTCAAGTATGTTACTTAGAAGTATGAAAAAAGCTATTTATTCAAAGGATAATAAAGGGCATTATGGACTTGCAAGTGAAAGATATTCACACTTTACTTCACCAATAAGACGTTATCCAGACCTTACTATACATAGAATTTTAAAATTGATAATAAATGGAAAAATGACAAATAAAGAAATTGCATATTGGGAACAAGCATTAATCTATATTGCAGATCATAGTTCTAAAAAAGAAAGAGCAAGTATTGAGTGTGAAAGAGATGTAGATGACATGAAAATGGCTGAATACATGGAAGAACACATTGGAGAAGAATATACAGGTATGATTTCTTCATTAACAAATTTTGGGATGTTTGTACAATTAGATAATTTAATTGAAGGATTAGTACATGTAAGAGATATGCAAGATGATAATTATATTTATGACGATTATTATAAACTTTTAAAAGGGGAGAGAACTGGTAAATTTTATAAACTAGGAGACAAAGTTAATATTAGAGTTAAAGCGGCATCTAAAGAAAACAAAACAATTGATTTTGAACTTGTAAAAGAAAAGGTGTTAAAAAAGGATGAAAAGGGTATTTAAATATTTACTAATTATAATAGGAATGGTAAGTTTATGGATAGGTACGTTTTACATATCCAAGACATATATGTTTGAAAAAAGTGTAAATAATGAACAAAAAAATGAAGAAGTGGTTGTTAATCCAATTGAAAAAGAAGTATATCCAAAAGTGCATAAATTAAGTATGATTATGACTGGTGATGCTCTAATACATGGATCAGTTTACAAAGATGCACATATTGGAAATAATATTTATGATTTTACAAAACAAGTAGAATTAATTAAACCAATTATACAAAAATATGATTTAGCATACTACAATCAAGAAACAATAATTGGTGGAAAAGATTTGGGATTATCTTCATACCCAATGTTTAATTCTCCAGATGAAATAGGAGATTGTATGTTAGACGCAGGATTCAATCTAATATCCTTAGCAACAAATCATACTTTAGATAAAGGTGAAAAAGGTGTATTATATTCTACAAATTATTGGAAACAAAAGAAAAATGTTTTAGCAGTTGGTTCTTATGATAGTATAGAAGCTAGAAACACACCAGTAATTAAAGAAAAAAATGGAATTACTTACACAATGTTATCTTATACTACAGTTACAAATGGATTATATCCACCAACAGGCAAAGACTATTTAACAAATATTTTTACTTATGAAAAAGCTAAAACTGATATAGAAAATGTAAGGGATAAAGTGGATTTACTTATAGTTGCAATGCACTGGGGTCAAGAATATACTCATACCCCAGTTCCATTACAAAAAGAACTTGCAAATTACTTTTCAAAACTAGGTGTTGATATAATTATTGGTACACATCCACATGTTTTAGAACCAATTGAATATGTAGGTGATACATTAGTTATTTATTCATTAGGTAATTTTATTTCTGCACAAATAGGAATAGATAAATTAACAGGTGCATTACTAAGTTTAGATGTTACTAAAACAATTAATGAAGATAAAACATCAGAAATTCAAATATCTAATATTAATGCTGAATTAATTTATACGTATTATAAAAATTGGAAAGATTTCAAGGTTATTCCATACAAAGATTTAACAGATGAAATACTACCAAATTATAGAAATCATTATGAAAAATATTCTAATGTATTGAAACAATACGATAATACAATACCTGTAACAAGCTTGGAGTGATAAAATGGAAATACTAAATAAAAAAGCAAAATTTGATTATTTTATAGAAGAAGAATACGAAGCAGGAATAGTATTAACTGGTACCGAAATAAAATCTATTAGAAAAGGAAGTGCAAATTTAAAAGATAGTTATGCAATTATAAAGTATGACGAAATATTTCTTTTAAATATGTTTATTTCTCAGTATAATGAAGGTAATAGATTTAATCATGATGAAAATAGAACTCGCAAATTATTACTACATAAAAAAGAAATTCTAAAAATTAAAAAATCCCTTGAAATTGAAGGATATAGTTTAGTTCCACTAAAATTATATTTTAAATCTGGTAAAGCAAAAATTTTACTAGGACTAGGTAAGGGTAAGAAAAACTATGATAAACGGGAAACTATTAAAAAACGTGATCAAGAAAGAGAAATCAGAAAAATGGTTAAATACAATTAACTATTTTTTTATTTTGTGTTATAATACTTTCACGGGGCTGTAAATGGTTTCGACGGGATTATAAATGTCTAATACCGCAAGTCGTAGGTATGCGTTAATTCCAAACCGAAAAAAATAAACGGAAACAAAAATTATAACTTTGCACCTTCTTTTGCCTAATTAATTTAGGGTTGGTGTAAGCTTCTTTAATTTCTTTGCTCATGGGAAATTATAGAGGCTCGATTTTAATGAGCTATATTGTATTATTGTCTTGGTAATACAATGAATTTTAAAGACTTACTAATAAATAAGTTGTTAGTTACTAATATTTATTAGGAAATTAAATAACTAACTAAACTTGTAGACGTTTAGGCTGTTATAACCTCGGACAGGAGTTCGACTCTCCTCAGCTCCACCAATTGTATTTTATCCCTTATTTTATAAGGATTTGAAAATAAAAAAAGAGGATTACCTCTTAATTACATCTTATTTTTAAAATTATTTATTGAGTTCAAAAGTATTAAAATTTTATTAAAATAATAATTATTAATGCTCCTCAGCTCCACCAGGTTGATTGTTTGTCAATGGTAATATAAGAATGTACAAAAAATGTAATATAAAAATGCACAACAACTGCGCAAAAATTGTCTAAAAAATGCAAAAATGCACAATATTTTGAAAATACTGTGCATTTTTATTTACTTTTATCATAAAACGTGATAAAATTTTATCGAGGTGAAATAATATGAAACCATTTGAAGTAGACAAATTACCAATCCAGTACAATCTTGATAAAGAATTAATAACTCTAATTTCAGAAGCTAATTTAAAATATGGAGAATACAAATCGAATTTAAAAAATAGTCAGTTTGACTCAAGATTCTTTTTAGATTCTATAATTTTAAGCGAAAGCTTAAAATCAACGCAAATTGAAGGAACACAAATATCTCAAGATGATATGTATTATTTAAAATACATGCCTAAAACGGACGATAATTTAGAAATACAAAATTTAAAAAAAGTTATTGAATATTCTAAAAATTATTTGAAAGAAAATAATAAAATAAATATTAAGTTTTTAAATAACATTCATAAAATATTACTTAACAGCGTTAGAGGAAATGAAAAAGAACCGGGAAAAATTAGAAATATACAAAACTGGATAGGTCCTAAAGGATGTACTATAGAAGAAGCTATTTTTGTACCACCAGTACCAGAAGATATTCCCATTCTATTAGAAAATTTATTTGAATATATGAACAATGCATATATTGATCCTCTATTTATAAATTTAGCAATTTCTCATTCACAATTTGAAACGATACATGCATATAGAGATGGAAATGGTAGATTAGGTAGAGCATTAATCCCTATTCAGTTAGCTCTATTAACAGAGGAAGAACCAATTTTATTTTTATCAGAAATAATAGAATTATATAAACCTAGTTATCATAAATTTTTAAACGAGAGCAGAAAAGGGAATATGATAGGTTTTATAAAATTCTTTCTACAATGTATAATAGAACAATGTAATAATTACATTGCTAAAATAAATAGAATAAAACAAATATATATAAAAGATATGCGAAAATTAGAAATTTTAAAAAGTAATGCTGTTTATAGAATTATGCCTGCAATAATGAGACAAATAGTTTTCACAAAAAAAGAAATAGAAGAAGAATCAGGAGTATCAAGGAATACAGTCTCAACTTTAATTGATAAATTAGTAGAACTTAATATATTAGTGCCTGATTCTAATTATGCAAAACTAAGTTATAGATATAATGAAATTTATAATGTTTTTGTTGGTAAGGATATGTCATAATTTTTTAATTTATGTAAAGATTGAAGTCAATATATCAATTCGTTATATATGAGTAAAAGTTATAGCTACTATAACACCAGCACCATATTAATAGTTGCTCGAACATTCAATATTAAAAAGAAAAACTACTCTCAAATTAATTGAAAGTGGTTTTATTTATTAATTTCAAATTATAAATATAATTTTGGTTGTTTAGACATATTTTTAATTTTTATTGATGTGTTAATTTGATCATTAGTTGCTATATCAAATTGTTTTGGCAAATCTAAATTGCCTTGCTTCCAGTTCCACATATTTATTACTTCACTAACACTATCTAACATTAATGAAATATTTCCATTTGTTTTATTAATTAAATCTTGATAAATTTTATCAGTAATAATTTCTATTGGAAACGTTTTTTCCATATTAGAGTGTTTATTATAATGTTCAACTCTTTTTCTTATAATTTCTTTTATTACTAATTTATCCTTACCATAATTAACATTTACAAAAGAATATCCTTTATTTTCAACTTTATTTTTATTTTCTTCATTTTTTAAAGATTCATCATCAGTAGTAATAATTACTTTATCAAACATACTAAAAAGATTACTTAAAATATTTTGAGATAAGATACTATTTGAATTTGTCCAATCAAATCTATCGATTGCTAAAGAAATAGTTGATATATCTAAATCTTTTTTTAATCTATCTATAATTAAACTGGAATATTCAGTTAATTCTAAATATCTGTTCATATTTTGTTTTTCGAAAATTAGATTGTTTATAAAAGTATTTGTATCATTACTGATATTATCTAATAATGATTTGATTTCTTTAAAATTATTTTCATAAGTTAGTCCATAGTACTTTTTAATATAACTTAACAATTTATGTGATAAAATCAATTCATAATAATGATTAAAAAAACGTTCATTAAAAGTTTCATTTTGATTCACTGTTGACATCGCACAACTATCAAATCTAGTAAAAATACATTGTTTTTTAGTTCCAACACCTCTATTTTCCAAATTATATAAAGTTGTTGTTTTTCCTATGCCTCTACCACCAGTTAATATTATTTTTCTTGAAGTGTTATTATTTATTTCATTACATATATTATCAACAGGTTCTCTTACAAATTTTGAACTATTTAATATTTCTTGTTTATTTATATTGTTTAACATTTTCAAACCCTCCTATAAACATTTTATCATAAAAATTTAATAAATTGTGTAAATAGTAATCAAAAAAAGATTAATATGTTTATAGTTATGATATAATTTATATATAAAATATAAGGAGTTAGTGATATGTTACAGGTAGATGATATTAAAAATTATTGTACTAATTATAAGATTGAAAATGGTAATGTAATTGATAAAAAAACTAATACTATAGTGTTAGATGAAAATATTATATTAAATGTAAAAGCATCCATTTTAATTTTTAATGATGCAAAAGAAGCATTTAATAATCAAATCAGAGGTGAAACAAAAACTTTTAGTGATTTTGTAGAATTGTATATTAAAAGATTTGGTATTAATGGAGATATAAATGATTTTCCTGAAAATAAAACTATAAGAAATATTATAAATAATAATGGATATTTTTTAGATGAGTATTATGCAGGTAATACATTAACAGATAGCAGAAGATACAATATATTAGTTGAGCCAAGGAAAGACTATACAATGGCTTTAATAAATTTAATTGCACATAAAGAAGGAAAACACATTGATAATTTAAATGTAGAAATTGATTTGTCAGAATACAATAAACTAGGAAATTCAAATGTCGAAGTGAAATATAATATATCAAAATACAAAAAAAAGAATACTGAATCACAAAGTATATCTACTAATCAATCATTATTTTCACATCCGCAGGCTGCTTTATTAAATCAATTAGAAAATCAAAAAAGACAAGCACAAATAGAAAATGATGAGGTAGCATATAATTATGCACAAGAAAATATAAATAAAATTTTAAGAGAAAATCCTTTAAATGTTAGTGAAGCAGAGTACAATGTTATGAATAGGGAAGATAAGATTAGATATATTAACTTAAAATTGAAAGAAGCAAAAGCCTTAAATGATCATGATTTATTTAATTATTGGAATGCGAACTTAAAACATTTGGAATCTATAAAAATAGATAATACTACAATTCAAGAATATCATGCACCATTATATAATAGCCCATTGTCAAATAACATAGAGACACTTGAAAGAAATACATCTGTTAAAACTGAGGAAAAAGATTATAAATATTATTATCAAGAATTAATGAAACAAATTGAAAGAAGAAGAACATCATCACAAATAACAGAAAGTGAAAAAAAAGAAATTATTGGAAGCATCGTATATAATCAAGGATATATGATTAAAAGTTTAAAAAATGAAGATGAATATATTGAATTAATAAAAAGAGTAGTAACTGACTTATCAAGTGATGAATTTGAAACTAATATACAAAATAGTATTTTAGATGAAATACATCCAAAAATTAATAAAAAAAGAAATGCTAGTACAAATAATAATATAGAAAATAATCAACAAATTAAACAAAAAGATCAATCAGATAAAATTAATGTTTTAAAACAACAAATAAATGATATTTCAAAAGCATATAATTTAATGAATTCTGATAAAAAGATAGATATTGAAGAACTATATGTATTAATTAAAAAAATAGATAAATTAGATGATGTTGCACTTATGCTTAAAATAAATGCTTCTAATGAATTAGAAGAACAAATTTTAAATGATATTATTGAATTAATAAACACAGAAAAACAAAAAATGATAAATGTGCAAAAAAGAGTAGAAAATATAACTAGTGGATTTACTAGATGAGGGTTTTTTTAATGTCTATTGAAACAAACAAATACTCCAAAATGAAAATATTGATATAAATAACCTATCCCCAAAAACACAAAAAAGATATCAAAAATCTGATATCTTTTAAATTTATTTATTTTTAATTTCTTCAATATAATTATTTACTTTAATAGTCCATTCAGTACCAGCATGACCTGTGTATTTTCTCGCAATTGTTTCTGGTGTATTTAAACCTTGTGAGAAATAATTCTTATTTAAGTTATCTAAAAATCCTCTAATACCATCATCTAATGTATCAAATTTTTTATACGAACCAGAACCACATCTTGGAGTTCCTTTTTGACCACCAACATTGTTACATTGTTGAACTAAAGTACTACAATTCCATTTACAACCAGTTTCATGAAGCATTATTGCAACTGCAATATATGGGTCAACACCAACTTGTAATGAGTATGATGCAAATAATTCGCCTTTTAAAGCAACAGTAGAATTTAAAGACTTATTTATTTTTACTGATAACTCTTCTAAAGTCATATTATCATATACTATTTGTTTGACAGGTTCTTCTTTTGGTGTTTCAATTATAACTTCTTCTTTAGTAGTTTCTTCTTTTTTTTCTTCTGTGATTTTTGGCTTTTCAGTCTTAGATTCTTCCTTTTTTGGAACTTCCTCTTGTTTCTCTTCAGTTTTAACTTCTTCTACAGTTTCAGGAATTTCTTCTTTAACAGTAGTTTTGTTATTATTTATTTGATATAAATCAGCAATATACTCAATTCTAGGTGTAGATATTGTTGATATGTGTTCTATTTTATTATTATCATTCAATTTTTTTGATGTTTTAATTACAAAAGATCCCGAAAACACACCTACACTTACACAAAAAAATACAGTAGTAAGTGCAATAAAAACGGTTTTTCTATTACTTTTCACAATTTCACCTCAATGCCATTTTTGAATGGCAATTATAATTTTATCATTTTTTAATATAATAGTCAAATTATTGAAATCTCTATATAGTTAATATATGTTGCTTAAAATAATAAAAAAAGATAAAATAACGAAAAAAATTTCGTTAAATCAAACTAAAGTGCACAAATAAGTGCGATTGGTATAAAAATGTGTATTTTCAAAAGAAAATGCACATTTTTTAAGGTATTCTAAAGAAAATAATACTAATAATTGATAAAATATTAATAATATGGTAAAGTATT
>JAFSEX010000003.1 GCA_017435465.1 Bacilli bacterium | reverse complement strand
TTTTGTTTATAAAACAAACATTTAAATTTTTGTGTTATAATTTAGTTATAAGTTTTTGGAGGTATATGAAAAAAGGAAAGTTAAAAATATTTTTACTAATAATATTTCTCTTATTATTTTTTATTTGTATTTACTATATTATTTTTAATAAAAAATATACAAATGAAGACTTTGGCATAAAAACATATATTAGTTCAATTGATAAAGATAATGATGGAATAGATGATCAAACAGATATAATAAATAATGCTAAAAAATATATTAAATCAAAACCTAAATATAAAAGTAAGTATTATTCATCAGGTTATCCAGATGATGAATATGGTGTTTGTACTGATGTTGTAGCATTTAGTTTAAAAGATTCTGGATATGATTTAATGGATTTAGTTTATAATCATGTTAAAGAAAATAGAGAATTATATAATATTGATACAATTGATAAAAATATAGATTTTAGAAGAGTTGTTAATTTAGATGTGTATTTTAAAAATACTGCGATAGTTCTTACTAATGATATAAATAAGATAGAAGAATGGCAAGGCGGAGATATAGTAGTATTTAAAAAACATATTGGAATTGTATCAGATAAGAGAAATAAAAATGGAGTACCTTTTATAATCCATCATGCTAATCCATATCAAATTCATTATGAAGAAGATATATTGGAGCAAAGAGATGATATAATAGGTCATTATAGAATTAGTTAGAAAAGGAGTTTTAAATGAAAAAGAAAAATAAAATTATTTCAATAATATTTTATATTATGTCTATGATATTTTTACTATATTATGGATATGCTGAATTAAGTTCTAATATTTTTATGTCTGCTTTTGGAAGATTGTTTCTGCTTTGTGGAAGTTGTTTGTTTCTATATTTAGGTGCATTATTTTTATCAAAATATAGAAAAGATAATAAAGCTATGAAAATTAATTTATGGATATTTTTTATACTATTTTGTGGCTTATTAATTACTTTAACTTTATTCGATCCTATGTGGGGTAGAAATGGACTGAGTTTATTTAATTGGTCACAAGCAGACTTTAGTAAATATTTTAATTATTATGTAGAAAGTTCTGTTAATTTAATACCATTTAAAACAATAATAGGATATACAAAAGATATATTTACATCATTGTTAGATACATCAACTATATTTGTAAATTTATTAGGAAATTTAGTATGTATGATGCCTTTTGCCTTATTTATACCTATGTTGTTTAAAAAGATAAATAATACAAAGAAATTTATATTAACAATACTATGTATAACTCTAGGAATTGAGTCAATACAATTTATTACTTTTTCAGGTAGTTGCGATATAGATGATGTTATATTAAATACTTTAGGTGCATTTATAATGTATAAGATACTAAATATAAAAGATATTAAAAATTTAGTAAGAAATATATTCTTATTAGAAAAAAATAAAGTAGATAGAAAAAAAGTATTAAAGGTCTTAATACCAATTATTATAGTGATAGTTTTATGCTTTGGATTTTATAAAATTGGTTCAAGATTTTATGATAATAATTTAGATGATTGGATGTCAAAACGTAATTATAAATTAGAAATAATTGATGAAACTAAAACCTGTGATACTGCTTTAGAATTATTTTATGAAAGTGAATTATATGAATATTATTTTGATTGTATTAAAAGTGATTATGTATATGCAAGAATTAATGATGGAGAAAAATATTTAGTAAAAGAGTTATTAACAAATAATCCAACTGATTATGTAATATCAATTGATAGATTTGAAAGAGAAGGATTAAATTTTATAAAAAAAGAAAAATATAAAAGAATAGATATTTATTATAAAGGAAATGTTTATATTAGTCGTGAAAAAATAAATGATGAAAGTATTATAGAAATAGGTTGGGGTAACTCAGCACAAGGAATGAATGAATTAACTCAGGAAGTATTTATAATTCCAAAAAAAGAGGGAACAACAACATTATCTTTTGAAATTTACGAAAGTTCTACAAGTGAATTAGTTGATACTTTAAAATATGAAATTAGTATTAATAATAATATGGAAGTTAGTTATAAGGAGATTGATTAAATATGAAAAAAAGAAACATGATTATTTGCATAATTGTTGTTGCAATTATCTTAGTGGGGTTATTTCTTGCATCTGGTGGTTCAAGAACAGATGTATTTTTGAAAGATTATGAAATATCGCAAGATGGTAAAACCATGACATTAAAAGTTGGAGTATCAAGTAGTGCTGGTTATATTAGAAAAATGAAAAGAACAAGTGGAAGTACAAATTATTATTATACCTTTTATTCAACATTCGGTATTAATTCTAAGACTGGTGCAAAAGATACTTTTGAGATAGAATTAGATCAAAATGTTGATGAAATATATTTTTATACAGGTGGAAAAGGTTATAAAAAAGTTTTGGAGAAAAACGCTAATGGAGAATGGATAAAAGTAGAAAATTATGATTTAGTTACTAGTCTTGAAAAAAATGAAAAGGCATCCACAGAAGTCTTAGTTAAGTTTGATGGGGTTCTATATGGCAAGTCAAACGCTATAATAGATTACGCTGGAAATATTGAATCTGAAAGAATTGGTATTATTGATAGATTAGTTGATAGTAAATATGTACCTAAATTTGATAATGAAACTAATACAAAAGAAATACTAAATGCTGAAGTTTATAATAAGACGGAAGATAGTATAGTATTATTTTATAATAATGAATATGTTCTATTTGGAAAAATTAAATAGTTGGAGGATATAATGAATAAATGGATAAAATATATTTTATGGGTTATTGGTATAATTGTTTTAGTAATGGTTATTGATATAACTTGTATTTTTACAATACATAGACCATTATTTGCCATAAAAGAAGATAATGGAGATTCAGTAAACATTGTATATAGAGGGTTATTATATGACACATTATATTGTCACGAATATTCTACACCACAAGTAAAACCAAAAGGAACAAAGATATCGTGTGCTGTAGAACGAGTTGATGTGGGTGATGTTGTAAGTATTAAAGATACAACAAAAGAAATCAAAGACTTTGCTTGTGATTCAGCTTTAGAACAATTTTACGAAGATGATATGTATAAATATTCGTGGAGTTGTATAAAAAATGATTATATGGTTGTTAAATATGAAAGTGGTTTTGAAGAAACTATCAGTGATGCTTTAAAGTATGGGACAATAACAATTAGTGATTTAGATAGATATAATATTGATTATATTAAAGAAAACCATATAAAATAATAGGAGTTATTATATGAAAACAAAATTTAATTTAATATTTATAGGAAGTTTGCTTTTAGTTTCTGTAATAAGTTATTTTTTAGGTGCCTTGATTACTTATAGGAAATTAGATAATAGTTTAAATAATCAGAATATAAATTATCAAAGTTTTTATGCAATAATTACTGATATTAAAGATACTGGTTTAGAAAAAGAACCAAAATTGATAGAAGTAAAAGGGTTGGATATAAATGATATAAATTTTAGAGGTGATTTTGAATTTTTAGTTACAGAAGCAACTGAACTTGAATGGAGATATACAATGTTAGAACCTAATGAATTAGAGATTGGTGATAATATTGCTATTATATTTACAGGAAACATTGAAGAAAAAGATCCCGTATCTATAAATGATGTGTTGAAAATACAATTATTAGATGATAAAAAATAGTGTGGAGGAATTGATATGAAAAAATATGTTAAAGAATTAGTTATATATGTATTACAATTATTTATGTTTTATATTTTTCCATTATTTGCAGGTCCGACAGATATGATGGGAATGGTATTGTTAATTATTATATCTACTTTTGTTTTATCTGTAATTATGGGTAGTATTTCCAAAGAAAAAATTAAATATTTATATCCAATTATAGTGGCTGTTATTTTTATACCAACAGTTATGTTATATTATAATTTATCAGCATTGATTCATTCTGTTTGGTATTTAGTTGTATCCGCTATTGGATTATTTATTGGAACCATTATATATAAATTAATACAAAAAAATAGTGTTGGAGGTAATTATATGAAAACAATTATAAAAAAAGTTTTAATTGTAATAGGGTTTATATTTGGAATAATTTTACTTGATTCTATACAAGCATTAGTGTTTGATAATAATCCTATAATAGGAATTCAAACTAGAAATATGAAAAAAGTTGGAATATTAGTAGATACACATCATTGTGGAAATGGAAAACATGATACAGTAATTAAAGGATTTAGTTATTCTTGTAATTATGAAGGTGGAAATTATACATTGGTTGATGAAACTAAAAATAAAAAAGATTTTGCTTGTGATGATGCTTTAGAAAGCTTTTATGAAGATGAAAAATATACTTATTTTTGGAGTTGTATAAAAAATGATTATATGGTAGTTAAATATGATGATGGTTCTAAAGAACTAATAAGCGAAGCATTAAAGAATGAACATATAGAGATCCAAATTTTAGACAAGTTTAATATTAGTTACATTAAAGAAGAAAAATTTCAAATGTATCAAGAAACTCCACCAGAATTATTTATATATTTAGATGGAGAAACAAATAAAGCTAAAGCATTACTTGGAACTCATAGTTGGAAAATAATTAAAGATGGAAAAGAAGAAATTATAGCAGCTGATTCTTTACATCCTAGTCAAATTAAATATGATGATGTAAATACTTTGAAATATAAAAATACAAAAATAAAAATTGATTCTATGAATGCAACAATTACTAGTGCAAATATTTATAATATGAATAAAACAGAAAAATTAAAAAAGATTTCATTTGATAATGAAACAATAATGTTGGGAGATTTGCAAAAAGGAGAATATGTATTGGAAATAGTTGCAAATTATTCTCAAGGCAAAGCATACTATGGAATTAAAATAGTTGTAGAATAAATGACAGAATTAAAAAAACTGTCATTTTTTTTAAAAAATGTAACCTTTTATAAACCAAAAGCATCATTATAGTGAATCGATTCAAAAGGAGGTATCAATTTGAGCAATAATATTCAATTTAATATTGAACTAGTAATAGATGAATATAGTAATTACATATTTAAAATAGTAGATAATGTTGTTGGTACTTCTTTACCATATCAAGATAAAGAAGAAATAGTTTCAGATGTTTTTTATTTATTGTGGAAAAACCAAAATAATATTCAAAGTAATTTAAAATCATATATAGGAACTATTGCAAGAAATTGTTCTTATGAAAAATTAAGGAAAAACAAAATAACATTTGAATATACTGAAGTTCAAGATATTAGTAATTTAGTAGAATATGATAATATTCTAATCATTAAGGAAAAATTAAATAAACTAACAGCAGAAGAAAAAAATATATTTTATTTATATTATGTTGATGGTTTAAAAATAAAGGACATATCAAAGAAACTTAATAAAAATATAAGTGCAATCAAAATAAAACTATTTAGAATTAGAAAAAAATTAAAGGAGGATAATTAATGTCAAAGATTGATACTCAAAACATCAAAAGAAGAACTAATGAGATGATTGGTTATTCAATGTATAAAAGGGAGATAGAAATGAAACAAAAAAAACTTAAAAATTTGATTTGCGTATTTGGAATATTTACATTTTTTATAGCAGGAACAATAACTGTTAATGCTTTAACAAATAATGCAATTGTTGATAAAATAAAAGAAGTATTAACATTTAAAGTAGATGAAGAACATCCAGCAGATTGTAAAACTTTAGAAGATGGAACACGAATATGCTATTATCATGTAGATGAAGAATAAATATTAAGCAGATCATAAGTGATTTGCTTTTCTTATGGTATAATATGTATTAGGAGTGGTAATGTGAATTTAAGAAATATAAAACAGACTATAACATCAATTATAGTATCAATTTTTTTAAGCTATATTTTAATCACAACAAATGATTTATTTACAAAAATTATTGTTATACCTTTTTTACTTTTTGGAATAAGTTTTTTTATAAAAAATCTATGTTTAATATTTAATAAAAAACAACTTGCAAAATTATTTAGTAAAATTAATGTAATTGCATTTTTGGTTTATTTGTTTGGCTTTATGATAATATGGTGTTTTGTAAGTATCAAAAATAGAGATTATTTACAAATCTTATTTTCTATACCATTATGGCTAATGGGAATTTATATTATAAAGAAAAGATTTTTTAATCAAAAAGTAAATAGTGATAAAAAGACACCGAAATTTAATTTTAAAATTTTAATAAGTGTATTTTTAGTAATGATAGTTTTTTTATCTGGAATAGTAATGATGTTTTTTGGAATAAGGGATACATATAACTTAAAAGTTAAAACAAAAAATTATATAACTACTACTGGTTATTTTAATAATTATGATGTTTTTGATGCAGATGAAGATGGGATAACATATAAATTAACATATATTTATACAGTTGATGGTAAAGAATATTCAATTACAACAGATTATGGGACAAATTACATCCCAGATGAAAATAGTAGTAGAGAAATAAAATACAATCCAAATAATCCTAAAGAAGCAGTTATTACTGGAACTAATAGCAAAAATGGTTTAATTTATTTCGGAGCATTTTTTACATTTGGAGCTCTTACATTTGTAATTGCAGCTTTATCAGTATTAGGTTATTTTGATAAATTTAAAATTGACATTCTTGGAACTTATATTGGTTTATTGTTTTTTATAATAGGAATTGGTATTATTTTATTTCAAACAGGTACAACGACATCTTTACTAGAAACTATCAAATCTTTTGGATTTTTAATAATCATACCAATTATGTTTATTGTAATTGGTATAATACAAACAGTAAAATGTTTAATAAGGAAAAACAACTAAAGATATGTTAAAAACAGAAGTAGAAGAACAAGCAAAGTTGTATTTTCATAAATAAATTATAAGACATAAGACAGTTCAATAAGAAGAACTGTTTTTTTGTGGTATAATATGTATGAATTTATTTGCAACCAAATTTCAACAAAAAACAACCAAAAAGTGGTGGTCTGCTACCAGTAGAAAATTATAAAATATTGGTGAAAAGGAGGGAAAAGAAAATGAATAATAAGTTTTCTGAAAATTTAAAAAAGATTAGAAAAGATAATAATCTTTCACAAGAACAACTTGCTGATGAACTTGGTGTTTCAAGACAAGCAATCTCAAAATGGGAATCGGCAGTTGCATATCCAGAGATGGATAAAATTATTACTTTATGTGAAAAATTTAATTTGAATATAGATGATTTATTACATAAAGATATTAGAGAAGTAAAAGGGGAAGAAGAGAGCAAAAAGAACCTAAATAAATATGTAGATGATTTTTTAAATTTTATTACAAATACTATAAATATGTTTAGTAATATGAATTTTAAAAGCAAATGTAAATGTTTATTTGAACAAATTGTTATAGGAACAGTATTATTAGTAGTTTGTTTAATTATTGGAACGCTAGGACAAGATTTGCTATCAGGAATATTTGGGGTTATACCAGATAAGTTATATTATATTTTGCATTCAATACTTCATTTAGTATATGGTGTATTCGCTATTATGAGTTCGGTTATAATAATGGTACATATATATAAAACGAGATATTTAGATTATTATGAAAAAATAAAAAAAGAAGTTGTAGAACAAGAAGAAAAATCAAATGAAGATGACAAGATTTTAGATAATTCAGATAAAGATGAAAAAATAGATAAAAAGAATAAGATACTATTTAAAAAGAACGAAGATAAAATTATTATAAGAGATCCGAAACATAGTGAATATAAGTTCATAAATGGATTATTTAAAGGTATAGTAGGAATTATTAAGTTCTTTACGTTATGCTTTTCAATAATATTGTTTGTGGCTCTAATATGTTTGTTTGTTGCATTTATACTTTCATTTTTAACAATTAAAACAGGTATATTTTTTATAGGTTTATTAGTAGCAATATTGTCTGCTGCAATTATAAATGTAGTATTGATATTACTTTTATTAAATTTTGTATTTAACAGAAAGAATGATAAAAAGAAAATGATATGGTCATTTGTTATATCACTTATTATGTTTGGAATTGGGTGTGGTTTAGTTTTAGTAGGAACATTAAACTTTGAATATGTTGAAAATGATAGAAATATGTTAAAGACTGAATATATAGAATTAGATATGAAAAATGATTTAATATTTGGATATCATTATCCAGAAGTAAAATATATTGAATCTAATAACAACAATATTAAAATAGAATATACTATAAATAAATATTGCGAAATAAATCATTCAGAATTATCTGACAATGTATTTCATATGTGGGGAAGTTGTGAGAATCCAATTAAATTAGTAAAAGAAGTAATAAATAAATTTAATGATAAAAAGATAGTTTCAATAAATAATCAACTTAAAGATGTGAAAGTATATACAACAAAGGAAAATATTGAAATATTAAAAAGAAACTATAAAGATTACACAGATATTGAAGTTCAGACACAAAATATGATTAACTCTTATGAAAGCAGAATAAATGAATTACAACAAAAACTAGATGAGTATGTTCAAAAAGAGTGGGAATATCGAGAAGAAATAAATAATTTAAAAAATCAATTATTTATGTATGAAAGTAATGATGAGTAATTATAAAGAGGCATTAAATAAAAAAAACACAAATTATCAAGCAGATCTATAATAAGATTTGCTTTTATTATGATATAATTAAATAGAAAGGTAGGTAGTTTTAATGAAAAATAAAAAATGGGTTAATAGTGTTGTTTTAGTTTTAGGATTAGTAGTTATTTTAGCAGGTATAATATTTTTGTTACCAAAAAATGAAAAATCAATATACTGTGTAATGGAAGATGCAACAAAAGAAAATAAAATGGAAATTTATTATGATTTTAAGGATGGGGAAGCATATAGATATTCAATAGTCAATACAAATAAATTGACTGACAATATCAATGTTGACGCATACAAAGAAATGATTCAAAAATCTAATGATAAGTATAAAGGTGCAACAAGTAAGTTTTGGAAAGATGACAATACTTATATGACAACAGAAATATATAATTTAGATTTATTAACAGAAAATGAATTTAAAGAAATAACAGGTATGTCGATAA
>JAFSEX010000013.1 GCA_017435465.1 Bacilli bacterium | reverse complement strand
GGTTCAAATCCAGCTCCCGCAACCATTGGTTCCGTGGTGTAGCGGTTAACATGCCTGCCTGTCACGCAGGAGATCGCGGGTTCAATTCCCGTCGGAACCGCCATTTTTTTTGGCTCTGTAGCTCAGTCGGTAGAGCAGAGGACTGAAAATCCTCGTGTCGATGGTTCGATTCCATTCGGAGCCACCATTTTATTATTGAATTTAATAGATAGCCTGATAGAAATGCGCCCGTAGCTCAATTGGATAGAGCGTTTGACTACGGATCAAAAGGTTATGGGTTCGACCCCTATCGGGCGCACCATTAATTCGGGAAGTAGCACAACTTGGCAGTGCGCCTGGTTTGGGACCAGGAGGTTGCAGGTTCAAATCCTGTCTTCCCGACCATTAGTAAGTTTGCCCTTATTTTATAAGGGTTTTTATTTTTTTTGGTCTTGTTTTTGGTCTTGTTTCAGGTTTTGTTTTCAGAAAAAGGTTAAGCCAAACCATTTAATAAACTTACTATTTCGTTTTGAACTTCTGGGAAAAGATGCATATAAGTTTCTTGCATAACTTGAATTGTATGTCCCATTCTATTGGACATCATAAGAAAGAATTTTGTTGTATCTGTTTGCCCAGTTTTTATATATTCATTGATAAGTAGTGAAACATGACTATGTCTAAATTGATGTATAGTAATTGGTTTTATCCCACATTTATTAAAATATCTATTTTTTCTATTTGTTAGTGTAGTAGTTGATAGTGGATGTTTACCACCAAAAACATAATCATCCATTTGAAAATTTTCTTCAGATGATACTGAATCAAACCATTTTTTTAAAATTTTTATAAATGAAGAAATTATAACATTAGAAAAGATGAAAAGAGAATATTAGTTTTGTAAACTAGTATTTTTTTATTAACTATTTTTTTTATTTTTATGATATAATTTTTATGATAGAAAGTAGTGGGTTTTATGGAAATAATATATTCTGTGATTTTTCTAATATATTCACTTATTATTCTTATAACATATTTTAGTAAATCACATGAAGACAAGATAGAGAATAAGACATATTCATTTTTATTGATAATTAATGTAATTGGAATCATATTAGAAATTTTAAAGTTTATTGTAATAAGATATAATTTTACAATATCATTTAATATTATTTCTAAAATATATCAAATATATATATTATCATGGATGGGAGCGTTTTCTTTATATACTATTATTGTATCTAATAATTATAATTAAGATGATAACAAAATGGTTGGATTCCCATTTATGCTATTATATTACTTATTAAATATAGTAGCAGTAATTATATTACCATCAAAAATAGTTTTTGAAAATAACATGTTTTATTCAACTGGTGCCAGTACTAATTATTTATATTTTTGTAGTTTAACATATACACTTATTATTGCATTTAATTTGATTAAAAACATTTATAAGATGTATAACAAAAAATATTATCCTATATACTTATTTTTTGTATTAAGTGTTTTATTATTTATGATAAAGTCATATAATCCTGAATTTGTACAAATTTCATTTGTTATTTCGCTTATTACTACTTTAATATATTTCACAATGGAAAATCCAGATTTAAAATTAATAAAAGAATTAAATTATTCAAGACTATTAGCAAATAAAACAAGAAACAGTACTGTTGATATTTTAAATAATATGAAATATGAACTAAAAGATTCTTTAACTAGTTTAGTCGATTTTGGTTATATTGATGTTAATAATATGAGTAGTGAATAGATGAATCAAAAAATTAAAGATATGAGAAAAATGACATTGGCATTAAATAATAAAATAGAAAATTTAATTGAAATAGGAAAAATTGAAAGTGATAATTATTCATTAAATAAAGAAGAATACAATCCAAATGAATTATTATTAGAAATAAATGAATTTTTTGATAATAAAAAAGATATTAATGGTGTAAATATAAAGGAGAATATTTTTCTACCAATTAATAATATACTGTATGGTAATCCATTAAAAATAAAACAAATAATCTTGCACACATATTACTATATAATAGATAAAAATAAAAAAGGAAATTTGCAATTAAAAGTTGAACATAAAATAGTTGGTAATTTATGCAGATTAAAATTCTACTTTATATGTAAAAACAAAAAACAAATTGATTATAATAGCGATAGTCTTGATTATCAAATAATTATTAAATTATTGGATTTAATGAATGGAAACATTGATATAAAATATATTGATAATGAAGTCACAGAATTGCAAGTTGTTATAAATCAAAAAATTATAAACAAATATGATTTAAAAAATGAAAATATGAAATATATATCTAAAAAACTAAAAAATTATTATGATGCAAGTAATAAAAGAATTATTATTTTTGATGATAACAGAGAAAAGACTAGTATACTTAAAAATATTTTAAAACCTACTAAAGCAGATATTAGTATTGTAAATACGATTGATGAATTGTTATATTTACTTGGAACAGAAAAAACATACGATTTAATAATAATCGATGATATTGTTACTAATATTGAAAATACTACTATTACAAATGAAGATATATTAAAAACTTGTAATTCACGTAATTTAAAAAAATTATTTGACTATGAAATACCTGTAATAATTTTAGTAACTAAAAACAACAAAAAGCTAGAAGAAAAATATTTAAAAATGGGATTTAATGATTTTATTATTAAACCTATTACATACAAAAAAGTTATAAAAAAATTCAAAAATTATTAAAATAATTATTTTAATAATAAATATACTAGTATTTTATGGATAAAATCCCTAAAACTATTGATAAATAATTCCAATTTTTATAATATATCTCTTGAAAAGTTTTAACTTGTTAATGTGAGAGGGGAAATATTAATGAGATTAGATACTATTACAAATTTATATTTAATGTTTATTAATGAGGATAGAAATACTTTATAGGGACTTTTATCCTCTTTTTTGAAAGGAGAATGGTATAGATGGATTTTATAATAAGAAAAGCAAATGTAAATGATGCAAAAATTGCTAATAGTTTTTTAACAAAATTAATTCATGATGAAAAAAAATATGATATTAATATTAACGAAAATTGTATTGTACATACATTATATGAAAATTTTATTGAAAACGAACAAAATTGTATTTTAATTGCAGAAAATAATGAAACTATAATGGGATATTTATATGGCTTTGTTCAAAATGGTGGAGATGCATATATTGATATTGTTACACAACTTGATGCAATGTTCGTTGATGAAGAATATAGAAAACTTGGCATTGGTAATGCTCTTATTGATGAATTTAAAAAATGGGCAAAAGAAAAAAATGCAAAATATATTGAATTAAAAGTATGTAATAATAATGATAATGCAATTTCATTATACAAAAAAAACGGATTTGAAAATATTAAAACTATTATGTCATTAGAATTGAGGGATTAATATAAAATCATCAAAATATTTTCATTATATTGAATTAGTAAATAATATATTATGTTATATATAAAATTACAATTATAGATAAGGATGGGTAAAGATGAAAAAATGTTCAGTATGTAACAAACCAGTTATATTAAAAACATGTTTTGACAAAGAAACACTATGTACACAATGTAGTAAGTTACTTAATGTTTCTTTATGGAATAAAAGAGAATTTGATTCTATTGAAGATTTATTACAAACAAAAGAAAAGGTATTAAATAATGCAAAAATTAACAATATAAATGATAATATAGTACAAAGTATTGATAATTTTTTCAATGAATATGTTAAAAATGGATTTATCACATCATTTGATGGTAAAGCAGGACAAACATTAAAAATATTTGAAGACTATTGCATTGTAAATACCAAAAATCAATCAAAAAAAAATTCATTAATAGATCTTTTTTACTATTTTGATGAAGATGATAATGATGAAAGTGAAAAATTGTCATTAGAAAACAAAATGCAATTAGCAGAAAATATAATTAATGATGGAATAATTAAAGTTGGTATAAATACAATAATGTCTTCAAAATTAAAAGAAAAAGCACAAGAAGAAAATAGAATTAAAAAAATAAGATTAATGGAAAAAAAGTTAGACAAAATAATTAAAGTAGGAGAAAAAAAATTATCATTTAAAGATTATCATATGATTGAATTTTTCGAAAATCAAGATACTCCTAACGGATATATAAAGTTTGTTCCAAATAATATTAATGCTGAAGATACTTATAAGTGTGAATATTTCTTTTTCAAAAATACATAATCATTTGCTGGTAAAAAAAATAAAATAAAATTAGAAAAAATACAAACTTTAATAGAAAATAAAATATTTCTTAATTTAAATAAAACAATAAAATCAGAAGAAACAGATGAAATAATACCAACAGAAAATAATCCATTTGATGAAATTAGAAAATATAAGGAATTATTAGATGAAAATATAATATCGCAAGAAGAATTCCAAAAAAAGAAAGAAGAACTATTAAAATTGTAAGTTGGAGGTTTTTTATGAACAATTATGAATTAGAAAATGATGAAGTATTATTATATGAAAATACAGTTTTTAGAGATGATATAAAAGGAAAACTAAATTTAATATTAACATCAAAAAAAATAATATTTTGTAAAGGTGTTAAGAAAAAATATGGTTTATTTAAAACTACAATTGAAAATCAAACTATTGATATTGTATTATTAAAAAATATAAAAATATACAATGATAGTGTACAAGTTAAACAAAAGGGTACTAAAATTTATATTCAAACTATTCAAAATAATTTTAATATTGAATTAGAGAATATAATTGAAGCAGTTAAATTAACAACAAAGATAATTGATATAATTACTGGAACAAATATTGTTGAAAGAGGAACAAATAAAATTAATAAGGCCATTAATACAGTAGATAATGTAGTTGGATTTAATACACGTGATACAATAAAAGGTGTTGTCGAAAATGGAATAACAGGTACAATTTTAAAAGGTATTAAAAATAAAGGAAAAAAATGAACATAATTTTGTTATTTTTTAATATATTTGCAAAAATTTACCATTTTTATATTGATTTTTAATGAAAAAAGTGCTAGGGTATGAAACTAGAAGGAATAATATGCGATATATTATACATAATTTATTAACTCAATAACTACATCCTAAAAGTTCCTTTACCTTAAAAAAGGGTGGTGATTGAAAACATTTTTACTTTATTATTATATTAATTTTAATACTATTTTAGGGGGATGATATTTATGGCAAGAAAAGATTTATCAGATTTTAATTATGACTATCAAGCATATGCTAATTATTTAGAATCAGCAGAATGTACAAATGATGAAGGATATGATATTGTAGCAGACCATCATGGAAATATTTATACACCAACTGATGGAGACTGGACTAAAGGACATGGTCATAGAAATGACAATACAAATTATGATAGACCTGCTGGAAGAAGTGATTCAATCGGAAGAAATTGGAAAAATAATTGGTTAAAATATGCAAGTAAATTAAATCTAACACAAGAAGAAGCACAATTTTTAAATTGTTTATATAATGCTGAAAAAAATATTAAATCTAATGAAAATATAAATAAACCATTATCAAAAAGAAGATAATTTTTATTCAAGTAATAAAGTAAAAATAAATTTATATGGAAAATATATTAAAAATCATTTACGATAAATCAATTAATAATAATATTATAAATTTAAAAGATATTGAAAAAATTTTAGAATTATTAATAATAGATAAATGTTTAAATGACTATATTTCAAATATAAATGTTCAATATATAAGAAGCAATAACCTTGCTTCTTATTCCACCTATACAAAAAATATTACAGTTTATATTAAAAAAGTTGAAGAAATGGTAAAGAATATTGAAAACAATATTTTAATTTCAAATAATTTTGAAATTATGTTATATAAAAATTTATCTATTTTGCAAGTTTTACTGCATGAAATAGAACACGCAAATCAACAAAAAATTTCATATAAAGAAAATAGTCTAGAAGCATTTATTATTAGAATATCTTCTTTAATTGAAAATGATAGAAATGATAAATTATATGAATATTGTCCAGAAGAAAGATTGGCAGAAATAAAATCTTATGAAGAAATAATAAATTTAACAAAATATTTAAACAATAATAATATATTAACATTATCTGAAATATTAGATACAGAAAAATTAAAAAGATTGTTAAGAGGATACCATTATAATAATTCTTCTATCAATATCCCAATAATTGATTATTTCGATTTAGGATATAAAAATAAAATATCGAATATTATTAATCCAATTGCAAAAGATGAAAAATACAGTTTAACTGAACGATTTCATTATGGATTTCAAATTTCAAATGATGAATATTCTATTTCAATGAAAAAACTTGTATTATCTTTAAACAAAAATTTTAATAATAGGATAAATATTGAATAAAAAATGATATTATAAATATAGGAGGTTAGAAATATGAGTATTTTACCTAAAGAATTAATTGATGCTGGAGATGGCAAAATATATGATGATGGATATAGATTGGTTTATTTTAAAAATGATAACACATATTCAATTGGAGCATATTGCAAAACAATAGAAGGTTTTATGATTGGATTTGCTGAATGTGATCCAATTATTGATGAGGATGACATACCACCATTTGTTTCAAATGATGATATATTAGAAAGAAGTTTAGATTTATTTCTAGATATTGATTCTGTTGCAATTTATAAAACAGATGGAACTTGTATAGCAAAAAAAGAAAGAGATAATTATAAAACAAAATAAAAAATTAATTTTGAGTTAAAATTAATTTTTTTAATGCTATAATATAATTAAGTATTTAAAATAACATGTGTTGTAAAAAGTTTACGAACTATTTTTGAAAAGAGGGCTTTAATAAAGATAAATATATAAAAAAAGAACATCCTATGTTCTCATTTATATATAAGTTGGAAGAAGATATATTGCATTTTGGTCTTGTTTTTGGTCTTGTTTTTGGTCTTGTTTTAAGTCAATATATAATACATTTAATTAAAATAACATTGACATAAACAATCAAAATATTATCGTTAAATACATTATTTTATAGGCTTTTACGTTTTATATTCTATATTATAAAGACTTTGTGAAAGCATTCAAATTAAACTGTCGTAATTTAATTCTTGCTTATCGAGAATTTTTTTGTTATAATATGTACTCAATCGGGGATGTAATATGTTTCAAATTTTTGAATCTAAATATAATGTTAATAAATTATTTAAATGTTTAGAAAACTTAAGAAAAAAAGGATATTCAAACGATGTTATAGATCAAATATTAAATACAATAGTTCCAAATAACAAAAATTATCCAATAAAATTAAATATTGAAAATCGTAATGATGTAATGCCACCTGCAAGTTTTGACTACACTTCCAAAACAATAAACATATTTTCTGAAAATTTAGAAAATTATATTTTAAAAATTATTAATCCTACTTTAAAAATAAATTCAAATATGAAAAAAGAAGATTTATTTAATAATTTTGTTTTACATACGTTAATTCATGAAGTAGAACATGTATATCAACATTTAATAGGAAACAAATATATAGAATTTCCTTATCAAATAATTGTTGAAGCATATAAAGATTTAACAGAATTAAAAATAAGTAAAGATACAAATCCAATATATGCTCTAATGATGATTAAAAATTATTTTAAACAAATAAATAAACATGGATTTTTACTTGAAAGAAATGCAAATGTGGAGTCATATGATATACTATATAAAGTAGCAAAATATGAAAATAATTCTGAACTGCAAAAATTTATAAAAATGCAAGAAAATACTTATTTAAAATATGGATATAATGGTTTTTATAATGGAGCAATCGAAGAATCATACAAAAAAACTTGGCAAAAATCTTTATATAATGCTCTACCTAAAGATGAAGATATACCAATAGAAGATAGAGTAAGATATGGACTTTCAATAGATAAAGATACAAAAGAAAAAGTTTTAAAAAATAAATTTAATATAAATTAATAATATTATTTACAAATGAAACTCAAAACTAATTATTGGGTTTCATTTTATAAAAAAAACAAAATTAGTACTACAAATTTGTCCTATATATGATATAATAAATAATATGCAAGGTTGTGAGATAATGAAAAAGAAAAAAATAATAATCATTATATCGATAATTTTAATTATAATTGGAATTATTTCGTATGGAATAATTAATTTTATATTAGATTATAAGAATAGTAAAAAAGAAATGGAACAGAATACAAACATAATTAATGATGAATTTGAAACATTCAAAGCTGAAGTAGATGAATTTTCTTTAATCCGTGATGAAATATATGAAAATATATTAAATCAAATATATTATGAAACATTTGAAAATAATATTGATGCTTGGAATAACAAATTTGTTGAATATGGTGAAATAATTACTAATATAACTAAATTCGATAAATTATTAGGTGAAAAATGTTTGAATAAAACATATCTTAATACATCTATAAATCAGAAATGTGAAATATTCATAGAAACATATGAGATAGCTCTTAATTCTTATATAACTGATATTGAATTGTATAATGAGCATATTGAAAAATATAATGAGTGGAAATTAAAAAATAATAATACAGATGGTACAAAAACAATAGAAAAATTTAACAGTGATATTAATGAATATATAGATTATAATAAAGACAACGAATATTTAGGAAAAGAATAAAACAGTAGTAGGTGGATTATGAAAAAAAAGAATTTAAAGAAAACTGATATATCAGAAACAATTGATAATATAAAAACAGATAAAAAAGAAAAGAAGAAAATGAGTAAAAAAAAGAAATTAATAATTACAATTTCTTCAATCTTTGTATTTTGTATGAGTAGTGGGTTATTCTTATTATATGGGCCATGGGCATATTTTAGAGAATTATTAATAACAACTGCGATGTCAACAATGACACACCAATATTTAGCTACTTGGTTTTATGATGATGAAACCATTCAAGAAGTTTTAGCAAAACATGGTGTTGTTGAAAATAAAGACATTACTGATGAAAGTTTAATTAAAATAAAAAAATACAATAAAAATATAACAGTATTTGAATCAAAATATGAAGAAGAAATTTTAAAAAAAGATCCTGATAACGATTTATTTAAAGTTGTAAATATTAGTGGTACTGGATATAAAGGTTATTTAGTAGTAATATATGATCCAACTAAAGTTAAAGTTGCGACTGCTAAAACAATGGGAACTACTGGACAATTATTAACTACAATCGCAAAAGATAATAATGCTAGAATTGCGATAAATGGAAGTGGATTTTATGATCCAACATGGGCTGGTAATGGTGCTGAACCATTAGGTACAATTATTCAAAATGGTAAAATTGTATGGCAAGGAAGAGCTACTGGTGTTGGTGGTGGATTCTTAGGATTTACTAAAGAGGGTAAATTTATTTTAGGAAAAATGAGTGCTCAAGAAGCTTTAAATAAGGGAATTAAAGAAGGTATGGAATTTGGTCCATTCTTAGTAGTGAATGGTAAATCATCATTCATAAAAGGAAATGGTGGATGGGGTATTGCTCCTAGAACTGCAATAGGGCAAAGACAGGATGGAATAGTATTATTTCTAATAATTGATGGTAGACAAACTCATAGTATTGGTGCTAGTATGGTTGACTTATCAGAAATTATGGTTAGATATAAAGCATATAATGCTGTAAACTTAGATGGTGGTTCTTCAACGGCACTAATAATTGATAATAAAATAATAAATAAACCTACCGCAAATAAAAATACAGGACTTAGAAGAATTCCTACTGCATTCATAGTTACAGATTAAGATTAGTCGTATGATTAATCTTTTTTTAACCAAAATAAAGGATTTGATAATATGAAAATAATAATTGATGGAGATGCATGTCCGAGTATCAATAAAATTGAACTTTTAGCAAAATCTTACAATATTGATGTAGATATAGTTACAGATACATCACATATTATAGATAGTCAATATTCTAATGTCATAATTGTTGATAAAGGAAATCAAAGTGTAGATATATTTATCGCATCAAATTCTAAAGAAAACGATATTGTAGTTACACAAGATTATGGATTAGCAGTTATGTGTTTAGGAAAGAAAGCTAAAATTATTAATCCAAAAGGTATAATATATGATGAAAGTAATATAGATAGACTTTTATTAAATAGACATATAAATCAAAAATTAAGAAAAATGGGTACACATGTAAAAGGGCCAAAAAAAAGAAATATAATAGATGAAGAAAACCTAATTAAAAATTTAGAACATCTAATAAAAGAAACTATATAACTTTACTTTTTATTAATACTAATATATAATTTCAAGTGGTGATTTATTATGATTTATTTAGATTATTCAGCAACAACTCCCATTGAAGATAGTGTGTTAGAAACATATATAAATGTTAGTAAAAATTTTATTGGGAATGCTAATTCAATACATTCCTTAGGAATAAAAAGTAAAGAATTATTAAATAGTTCAACTAACCAAATTGCAAGTTTATTAAATATAAAACCAACTGAAATAATTTATACAAGTGGCGCAACTGAATCAAATAATTTAGCATTAAAAGGTATTGCTTTTAATTATAAGAATAGAGGAAAACATATAATATCTACACCATTAGAACATTCTTCAGTTAGTGAAACTTTAAAATATTTGGAAAGTATTGGTTATAAAATATCATATGTTAAAGTTTTAGATAATGGACTTATTGATATTGAAAATTTAAAAAGTCTTATAACTGATGAAACAATATTAGTATCAATTGGATATATAAATAGTGAACTTGGTATTAGACAAAATATTGAAGAAATATCAAATATACTTGAAAATTATCCAAAAACTTTTTTCCATGTAGATGGTACGCAAGCAATTGGAAAGATAAATGTAGATTTAAATAATATAGATTTATTTAGTTTTTCATCTCATAAAATTTATGGACCAAAAGGAATAGGTTGTTTAATAAAAAAAGATAAAATATCTTTAATACCTTTAATGCATGGTGGAAAAAGTGAAAGTCCATTTAGAAGTGGAACACCATCATTACCACTTATTGTATCACTAGCAAAAGCACTTCGTCTTTCACTAGAAAACATAAATCAAAAATATGAAATAGTTAATAATCTAAATAATAAAATTAAAGAAAACTTAAAAAAATATAATAAGATAATGATTAATAGTAATGAGAATTGTATACCACATATTCTTAATATT
This sequence comes from Bacilli bacterium, assembly GCA_017435465.1. GTDB lineage: Bacteria > Bacillota_I > Bacilli_A > RF39 > UBA660 > JAFSEX01. The sequence goes on along the minus strand of JAFSEX010000013.1, from coordinate 10,024 downwards.
AGTTTAAGTGATATTAGGCCTGAAACATTTATACATGCAATGGAAGAACATGAAATATATATATCAACAAAAAGTGCATGTTCTAATCCGAATGTTCCATCAACTACACTTAAAGCAATGAACAAAGATGATAGTGTGAGTACAACATCAATTAGAATAAGTATTTCTAACAAAACCACATTAGAAGAAATAGAAAAATTTAATGAAATATTTGATCAAGTATATAATGATTTAAATAGTATTAAAGGAGAATAACAATGCAAAAATTAATAATGATTAAATATGGTGAATTAACTACTAAAAAAGGTAATAGAGATCATTTTATTAATTCACTTTTAAATAATATACATAATAAATTAAATGGTTTGGATTATAAAATCCAAAAAGATAGAGCTCGTATGTATATTACAAGTAATGAGATAGATAAAATTATTGAAATTTTAAAAAATATATTTGGTGTACATGGTATAGTAATTGCTTATAAAATTAATACTAATAATATAGATGATATTAAAGCTAGTGCTTTGGATATCATTAAAGAAAAAACTTTTAATACTTTTAAAGTTGTTACTAATCGTGCATTAAAAGAATATCCAATGGATAGTATGGAAATATCTAGAGTAGTAGGAGGATATATTTTAAGTCAACTAAAAAATATTAGTGTTGATGTACATAATCCAGATGAAACTTTGCATATTGATTTAAGAAGTGAAGGATGTTTTATATATACTAATGAAGTAAAAGGTATTGGTGGATATCCTGTAGGTATTCAAGGAAAAGGATTACTTATGCTTAGTGGGGGAATTGATTCTCCAGTTGCAGGATACCTAGCAATGAAACGTGGTATAAGTATTGAATGTATTTATTTCGAATCTCCACCACATACATCATTAGAAGCTAAAAATAAAGTTATATCTTTAGCAAGAAAACTATGTCAATATACTAATAAAGTAAAAATACATGTTGTTCCTTTTACTAAAATTCAAGAAACCATATATAAAGTTAATGCATCTAGTTATATGATAACCATAATGCGTAGAATGATGTATAGAATTGCAGTTGAAGTTGCAAAAAAAAATAATTTAAAAGTTTTAATAAATGGTGAAAGCATTGGACAAGTAGCAAGTCAAACACTAGAAAGTATGAGTGTTATTAATGATGTAACTAATATGCCAGTTATAAGACCAGTTGCATGTTTAGATAAATTAGAAATAATAGATATTGCAAAAAAAATAGATACTTATGATATAAGTATTTTACCATTTGAAGATTGTTGTACAATTTTCTTACCTAAACACCCAGTTATAAAACCAATTTTAGAAAAATGTATAGATATTGAAAATAGATTCAATTTTGAAGAATTAATTGAAGAAGCAGTAAATAATATTGAAGTAATTTCGGTTACTGAAGATATTTATTCAGATTACAAAGAATTGTTATAAATTACCAAAGAAAAAAATGTATGTTTTGTTAATTTTTTCACATTCTATTAGTGTAGGAGGTGAAAACAATGAACAACAAATATAGCAATAACAGTAATACTAACAATTTAGTTGTACCTGGAGCAAAACAAGCTATCGATAAAATGAAATATGAAATAGCTAACGAATTTGGTGTAAACTTAGGACCAGATGCTACTTCAAGAGCTAATGGATCTGTAGGTGGTGAAATCACTAAAAGATTAGTTCGTATGGGACAATCTCAAATCTCTGGAAACTACAATACACAATCTAAATAATTAAACTATTATAGGGTAATATAATAGTTAAAAGATACGATGGATTATATCGTATCTTTTTTTGAATTTTTATTGTAATAGAAAGTTAACTTATGGTATATTATATTTAGAGATATTTAACTGTTTTACGTACTAGCCAACTTTCTTTTGAAAGGAGGCTAGATTTTTATGAAGAAAAAAGATTTACTAATCACATTTCTAATATTAATTATCATTTTATTAATAGTCTCTTTAATGATTCTATGTATAAAAAAAAGTACTCAATTTACAAATCGTAAATTAAGTACAACCCAATTTGGTGAGTACTCAACACGAGAAAGTTAAGTATCTCATTTTTATTTTATGCAAGATTCCTTGCTTACATACTAATTATACAATATTAATTAATACATTTCAAGTATTTATTTTATTTGTAATTTAGTATATACTTTTAGTGGTGATATATATGCGTGTTATTAGTGGAATATTAAAAGGAAGAAACATAAAAGGATTTACAATTGATGGAACTAGACCTACAATGGATAGGGTAAAGGAAAGTTTATTTGGCAGTATTCAAAATTATATTCCAAATTCTATTTGCTTAGATTTATTTGCAGGTAGTGGCTCTTTAGGTATTGAAGCAATAAGTAATGGTGCTAAAAAATGTTATTTTGTAGATAAAAATAAAATAGCATTCAACACAATTAATGAAAATGTTAAAAATTTTAATATTCAAGATAAATCAATTATAATTCAAAATGATTATAATAATGCTTTGCAATATTTTAATAATAACAATATAAAGTTTGATGTAATATTTTTAGATCCTCCATATAATATGCATATTATAGATAATATATTAGAATATATTTCATCAAATGACTTATTATTAGATGATGGGATAGTTGTTTGTGAAGTAGATGATAAATATTTAAACAATAAATATGGTAATTTAAATCTTATAAAAGAAAAAAAATATGGAACTACATATGTTTATATTTATGTAAAATCTTCCAAATAATTTGTCAAAATTATTGCATATTTAGACAACCTGTGGTATATTTATATTGTAAAAAATAGAGGGAGGAAATTTTATTATGAAAAAATTAAATAAGAAAGGATTTACATTAATCGAATTATTAGCAGTTATCGTTATTTTAGCGATTCTAATTGTGTTAGCTGTTCCAGCTGTATTAAATATTAGAACAAATTCAACTAAGGATCTTGCAAAAGCTGCTGCTGCTTCATATTTAAAATCAGTTCAAATGTGTATTTCTGCTGATGGAGAAAATTGTGATGACTCAGGTAGTATTGTAGGTACTTATTATGATGGTAAATTCGAAAGTGGAAAAGAGCCATCTGTAAGTATTTCTAGTGGTAGTAACAAAGTTACTTCATTAACATTTATTGATCCAAAAACTGGATATACTGTTACTATTTCAGATGCTAATGGTATAACAACTGCTGACGTTGAAAATATTAATAACGCTTCATTATCAAAATAGTTAATAATTAGATGTATTTATAGAAAAAGCAAACAAATATGTTTGCTTTTTAATTAATAGGGGGGTTTTGTATGAATATAATATATATAATTTCAATATTAATGTTATTATTTAGTATAACGTTAAAAAAGCTTACGGATAAAAAAATAAATATTTTAAAATTAATAACAATAAATATAGTAATAGTTATGTGTTATACATCATGTTTAGCATATATTTTTGATTTAATACATATACCTATTACACTTTTTTCAATGACAATTGTAAATCTATTACCATCATTGTATTTTTTATATGATATATTTAAAAATAAGAATATTAATAAATTTTATTTTCAAAAAAAAGATTTGATAATGTTAGTAATATTAATTATTGTTTCAGTAATAGTATTTATAATGTTTTTTACTAAAGATTTCTTATTTGGATATAATTCGCCAGATGCTGCAGCCCATTTTACGTCTGCTAGATATTTTGCTTTAAGTAATTCTTTAGATGCAACAATTAATATTAAACATGCCCAAAATTATGGTAATGGATTTCAATTTTTAGGATTTGTAAATGTTGGTATGTTATTTAAATGTTTAAGTTTTTTATCAAATTTTGATTTATATAAAATATTTGTAATATATAATTTATTTTTATTTGTTTTAACTAGTTATAGTTTCTACTTTTTATTAAGTGATAAAGCAAAAAATTTAAAATTGACAATTATATCATTTATAATAACACTTTTATATGCTTTAGGTTATCCGTTAAATAATTTATTATATGGATTATTTTATTGGGGGATTGGGATACTTATTATTAATACAATTATACATTTAATTAATATACATAAAAGTAATGATTATAATAAATATTTATTTATTGGAATAATGAGTTTATTAACATTTGGATTATTTTGTTCTTATTATATTTTTATACCAATTATTTATTTAACACTATTTATATATTATTGTTATAATTATTATGAAAAGAAAAAAATATTTTCAAAAGAAAATATATCATTAATAATATTAACACTAATTGTACCATTTATATTTGGATTTACATACTTTGTATTACCTAATTTATTTGAATATACTAAATTTAGTAAGGGAATATCTGGAGAAGGAATGTCATATAAAAACTTGATATCTAATTTTGTATTAATTCTACCATTTATAGTATATGGATATAGTAAACTTAAGAAAAATTCTTTTTTTCAATTGTTATCTATAATTACAATTTTGGTTACAACACTATTTCTATTAGCAACAGCTACTTATATTTTAAGTGCATATTATTTTCATAAAACATATTTTTTAATCTGGTTAATAGCCTGGTATTTAGTATATATTGGACTAGTAGATTTATATTATAAAAATATCACAATTGTAAAATCATTTTTAATTTCATATTTATTATTATTTGCCCTAGCAATTTCTAATCTTGAAAATAGATTAACAAAATTTAATAATGAGATAACAAATAAAACAGTACTAGATACAACAATGGATATATATATACACAATTTTGATTTAATTAAAGAACCTATTAATACATTAGATAATAGATGTGTTGAAGGAATTAAATATTTAGTAGATAATAAAAAAGATTTAATAAATGGAAACAACGAGATTTCAACAATAGGTAATTACTGGCAACTTAGATGGATTGAAGCACTTACTGATATATTTCCTAAAAATAATTATCAGGGAAATTTAGTAGAATATTGGTATCCTTACATTATTAGTTGGTGGTATGATTATGATTATGGTACTAAAAATTTAGTTATTTTTAAATCAAGTGATGAAGAAAATGAAATAGATAATTATGAAAATATAAAGGTAATATTTGAAAATGATTGTATGAAAATTGTTACAAAAGAAAGTAGGTAATAGATATGGATTTAATAATTGGATCACATGTATCATTCACAAAAGACAAACAATTATTGGGATGTGTGGAAGAAACATTATCGTATGGTGCAAATACATTTATGTTTTATACAGGTGCGCCTCAAAATACGAATAGAGCTAGTATTGATGTGAATAAAACTATACTTGGAATGAATTTGATGAAAGAAAATAATATAGATTATAATAACGTAGTAGTTCATGCTCCATATATAATTAATCTTGCTAATGCAAATGATGATGAAAAATATAATTTTGCGATTAATTTCTTAAAACAAGAAATTGAAAGATGCGAAACACTAGGAATAAATAAATTAATATTACATCCAGGAAGTCATGTAGGATGTGGTATTGATATGGGAATTGAAAACATTATTAATGGTTTAAATATAGTTTTAAATAAACCAAGCATTGTTAAAATATGTTTAGAAACAATGAGTGGTAAAGGTACAGAATGTGCATATACTTTAGAACAAATTGCTGAAATTATTGATGGAGTTAATAATAAAAATAGAATTGGAGTGTGCATGGATACTTGCCATTTACATGATTCTGGATATGATATGAGCAATTTTGATAAAGTGCTAGATAAATTTGACGAATTAATTGGCTTAAAGTATTTAGAATGTATTCATATAAATGATAGTAAAAATAATATAGGTGCGAAAAAAGATAGACATGAAAATTTTGGATATGGGTATATTGGTTTTGAAAATTTAATTAATATTATTTATAATGAACGAATAAAAAATATTCCAAAAATCTTAGAAACACCATATGTATCATTAGATGATAATAGTAAAGAAAGAATATATCCTCCGTATAAATTTGAAATAGATATGATAAAAAATAAAGAATTTAATAATAATTTAATTAATGATATCAGAGAGTATTATAAAACCTCAAAGTAGATTTTACTTTGAGGTTTAAATCATTCTCATTTTATCTTTATCTTTAAATGGATTATCTTTATCAATTCTATCAGTAAATAAAATTCCATTTAAATGATCAAATTCATGTTGGAAAGCAATTGCTAGTTCTTCACGTGCACGAACTCTTATTTTATTACCATCTTCATCATATGCTTCAATAGTAACTCTAGCGAATCTAGGAACAATACCTTCAACTTCACGATTAACACTTAAACATCCTTCGCCAGTAGAAGCATAAATTAATTCTTCAGAGTGACTAACAATTTTAGGATTAATTAAAACATAATTATCAAATACTTGTTCATCAACTTCATGAACTACAACAAAATAATTTTTATTTATACCAACTTGTGGAGCAGCAAGTCCCATACCAGGTCTTAAATCATATTTTATAGATAATTCTTCAATTTGACTATTTGTTAAATGATCAATCATATGTTGAATCATTTTTTTATCTTCTTTAGATAAAGGAAATGTAACATCAATATTCTTTTCTCTTACAATAGGATCATTTTCATCTAATATTTTTATAGGTTTAAACATATATTTCACCCCAGTTCTAGTTAGTATTTTACCATAAAATAAATATAAAATCAAAAAAAGGGAAGAAGTCTTCCCCAAAATTAACAATTTGCAATTCTAGAACCAATAATGATTACTAATAAAATGAATAATACTAATATGATTGCGGCTCCATAACTATATCCGCCACCATATCCATATCCACCGCCTTGTTGACAACATCCATAGTTAGGGTATCCACCATAACCGTATCCGCCTTGATATCCGTAGTAATACATACTTAATCCCTCCTTTATTTTTCTAATATAATTTATTACATGTATTCAAAATATGTGATAGCATTTGCCTAATTTAAAAAAATATAATTACAAAATTAAAAATATATGATAATATATTATATAGAATATAGGAGTGGTAACATGAAAAAAGTATTATCTAAAGTAGATAAACCTTTACTTCTAGCAATGCTTATCTTTTTTGTTTTTGGACTTATTATGATATTTAGTTCATCAACAATAGTTTCAGTGGTAGGTAATAAAGCACCATATACATATTTTATGAAACAAGCACTATTCTTAACTATAGGATTAATAGCATTTTTCTTTATTTTATTTATTCCTACAAAAACATATAAAGGAATATCAAAAATATTATTATTTATTGTTATATTAGCACTATTAGGTCTTATTGTTTATGGAGAAATAACTAATAATGCAAAGAGTTGGTATTATATTGGACCATTTTCCCTGCAACCAAGTGAGTTTGCAAAAACTATTCTTATAATGTATTTAGGTAGTTACTATTTGCAACATAAAAATGATTTAAATAATCAATGGACTGTATTAAAACCAATGATGATTGCTTTTGTAATTTTTGGATTAGTATTTTTACAACCAGATTTAGGAACCGGAATTATAATTGCGCTAATATGTATGTTTATTTTCTTTTCACTACCTATGGATAAAATCAATAAAAAAAATATGTTTTTATTATTACTTATATTAGTATTATTAGGAAGTTTATTTTTAACATTTGGAGCCGAAAAAATGTTGACATCAACCCAAATGAAAAGATTTGAATATAAAGAACCATGTAAAAGATATACTGAATCTACAGGATATCAAGTATGTAATGGATATATAGCGATTAGCTCTGGTGGTTTACTTGGAGTAGGGCTTGGAAATAGTACTCAAAAATATTTATATTTACCAGAAGCTCATACCGATTTTATTTTTCCAATAGTTATTGAAGAACTTGGAGTAGTAACAGGCATATTGGTAATATTAGGATATATTTTTATTCTTTATAGAATTTTAAAAATATCTAGAAAAAGTAATAATTTAGGATCTTCTGTTATGGCTTATGGGATAGCTGCATATATTTTTAGTCATATAGTGATTAATTTAATCGGAATATTAGGAATGGCACCAATGACAGGGGTTCCATTACCATTCTTAAGTTATGGAGGAAGTTTTGCTCTAAATCTTATGATATCATTTGGTATAGTACAAAGAATTGAAATAGAAAATAATATGAGTAAAAAAATTAAATAAAAAATATATTTATTGCCAAAAGAAATATAGTAGATTATATATGGAAAAGTGCAAATCTAGAAGGAATAGAAGTTACATAAATTAACTACAGACAAATTGATTTTAGAACAACACCTGGGTAGGATTAGAACTACACCAGTTAATATTGGTGGTACTTCTTGGAAACCACAATTTCCAATTGAAAGTCAAATAAAAGAAGAATTATTAAATCAAAAAGAAAAAACTAAAACTGAAATTGCAAATAAAATAATGATTGATAATGGTTGTGGAACAATAACTATTTTTCAAGAAAATCAACCAACCTTTTTTGAAAAATTAATTAAGTATTATGAAACAAATGATATGATAGATTTAAAACAATGGATATATAATACTACCATTGATGGTATTGATCTATAAAAAAATATGCCTTGATTAAGACATATTTTTTAATTTATCATAAATTTCTTTCAATATTTTTTCATTCTTATTATTTTGTGGAATATAGTATTCTTTACCAACTAATTTATCAGGTAAATATTGTTGCTTAACATAATGATTTGGATAATCATGTGGATATTTATAATCTTTAGAATTAGTCTTGATATGATTAGGAACATTTGAAGTATTTCCGCTATGTATATCATTTAATGCCTTATCTAAAGCTAAGTAAGCAGAATTACTTTTAGGGGATAGTGCAAGTTCAATAACAATCACACTTAAAGGAATTCTAGCTTCTGGAAGTCCTAATCTTTCAACACTATTTATTACTGCGTCAATTTTAGGTCCAATACTAGGATTAGCAAGTCCTATATCTTCATACGCAATAACATTTAATCTTCTACAAATTGAATCTAAATCTTGAGCTTCTATTAATCTAGCAAGATAATGTAAAGACGCATTAACATCGCTACCACGAATAGATTTTTGTAAAGCACTTAAAACATCATAATGTCCATCTTCACTATTATCATGAAAAAATACAGGTTTAGCATTTATCCCTTTTAAGTAATCTACAGTAATAATTTTATCAGAAGAAGAGAAGTATGCTATTTCTAAAAGATTATATGCATATCTTAAATCCCCACTAGATAGATTCATAATATATTTAATTGCATCATCATCAATTGTTATACCTTCTAAATAATCACATTTAATTGCTTTATTTAAAGCATAAATAATATCCTCATCATCATGTTCTTTTAGTTCAAAAATATGACATCTACTTCTTATTGCAGGGTTAATTTTATGATATGGATTAGAAGTAGTCATACCAATTAAAGTTATTAAACCAGATTCTAAATGAGGTAATAAAATATCTTGTTTATCTTTATTTAATCTATGGATTTCATCCAAAATTAACAAAAGATTTCCATACATTTTAGCCTCTTCAATTGCAATATCAAAATCTTTTTTAGAATTTATTACTGCATTTAAAACTTTATATCTAATATCCAATTCATTTGCGATAGATAAAGCAATAGTAGTTTTACCAATTCCAGGTTTACCATATAAAATCATAGACATTATTTTTTTATTGTTAATTAAATTAGTTAGAATTTTTCCTTCTCCAATTAGATGTTTTTGTCCAATTACATCTTCTAGTTTTTTAGGTCTTAATTTAAGCGCTAAATTGTCCATGATATCACCTTCAATATGTATATTTTAACATGTTTGCAAAAAAATGACAAAAGTTTTAAAATATTTGAAATAAAATTGTATAACAAATATAATTATGTTATAATTTTTATATATAGTAGGAGTGTGAATTGTATGCTAATATTAAATGCATTGTGTAATTCAAATGCAGGAAAACAAATATTTAGTTTTTTAGGACAGTTAGTAGATATTATAATGATTGTAGTCCCAATAATATTAATAATAATGGGTACAATAGATTTTGTAAAAGCAGTAATTG